>JAPYRK010000016.1:0-31075 GCA_029941115.1 Dehalococcoidia bacterium
CTTCAATAGTGTGTCCACTCGCAATAATAGCGTCAGGGATCGCGATACGGAGTTCGTCAAACCATTGAGCGATTTGCCATTCGAATACCCGGGTTTGACCTTTAACTGCTAGAACAGTGAGTGATCTAGCTTCGGAGAAATCTTTGTTAGAGCTTGGAAAATCTCCGTGAAATTGAAAATCCACACTCCACATACCGGTGATGTGCCTGCCCAGCGAGTGAACCACAAACTCCATGTGGTTCGGCGAGTCCGAGAACTCCTCAAGTGATTCTGAAAGGCGGAGCTCTGCGCTGACGATGAAATGAGTTGCCGACGCGCCAATGCTTACATCATGCACGGTGGGAGCGCCTCGCAAGGCTTGTGCACTTGCTTGCAAGGCTTGTAAGTCTGCAGGAAGCAGATCATGCCGAAGCTCAGCAACGATGATATGAATCGCAGACCTCTTGGGTTTGAGAGATAAATCAGTCATAGTCTCGGTAATCCTCTTGTTGTTAAGGATTTCGCCGAGGCACGATCGGAGGAAGGAACGGGTCTATGCTGTTTGGCTCTTCAATCGACTCTGGAGGCCGAGGCTGTGTAAGAATTCTTGAAGATACAATGCCCTCACCGAGTGGGAGTAAGGCACCATCCGCCATTTCTCGAATCAGATCGACGTGCTCCATTACAAAGGGATCATGAGTCGCTGTGACTATTGTTACCCCCGAGTCAGCTATTTCTCGAAGCAAGCTGAAAATTTGGGCGCCAGTCGTCGAGTCGAGTTCACCGGTTGGTTCATCTGCGATGATCAGTGGGGCATTATTTGCGAGAGCTCGGGCGACGGCGACCCGCTGTTGTTCGCCGCCGGATAATTCATAGGGTCGATGATCTGCCCGGTGGGTAAGGCTTACCTGCTCAAGCAATTCTCGGGTCCGATTGTTTCGCTCTCGTATTCCACTACCTGCTATACGAAGAGCAAGATCTATGTTTTCGGCAGCAGACAGCAACGGTAATAGACCAAAAGATTGGAATACAAACCCAATTTGCTCTCTTCTGAATTTGGTACTCTGCTTGTCCGAGAAGCTTGATACTTCTTCGCCGCCGATGAAAACAGAACCCTCGTCAGGCGAATCAAGTCCTGCAATAATATTCAAGAGTGTAGTCTTACCTGATCCTGATCTGCCGACTATGGCTATGAATTGACCGGCTGGAACTTCCAGATTCACTGAATTGACAGCGGTTACAACTGTCCCGCCGCTTTCAAATCTACGCGTCAGTCCGGATACGGTAATCAAATTATTCTGCTTCAGTTGGTGCTCGATAGTTGTCATTATGTTGATCCTTAGGACTGAGTATATTCACCGGTAATTTTGACTGACTCACCATCAATTTCGATACGGGCTCGACGATCGATTCCGATATCTTGTAAATATTCCCGAGGGATTTGGAGGCGACCACTTCGATCGACAACGGCCAACTCCTCGACGGAGAATTCTGTACCGGGAATAGATGAGTTTCGGATCAGCTCTGTACTTGCTCGCCCATCTCTCATGGCCACGACACGATCGACTCGGCTGGTGATTTCTCGATCGTGTGTCACGATTACGACAGTCACACCGGTGTTTTGGTTAATGCTGCGTAGTACTTCAAATACTTCATCGGCAGTTGCGCTATCAAGTTCTCCGGTTGGTTCATCGGCTAATAGAAGTGGAGGCTGATTCGCCAGAGCCACTCCAATGGCAACTCGCTGCTGTTCGCCTCCAGATAACTCATTTGGCTTTCGTTTATGCTTGTCACCAAGCCCGACAGCCTCTAAGAGTTCTCTTGCTCGAGCCTTAGCAATCTTGCGCTTAACACCTTCAAGAATCATAGGTGCTTCTATATTTTGCTGAGCTGTTAAGTATGGGATTAAGTTACGTCCTGTCTGTTGCCAGACGAATCCGACTTCACGTCGCCTGTAGTCCACGAGGTCATCATCACTCATTCTCAGTAGGTCACGACTTCCCACGGAAATTCTACCAGCTGATGGGGTATCTAGGCCCGCAAGGATATTGAGAAACGTAGATTTTCCTGATCCTGATGCACCCACTATCGCCATCATCTCTCCAGGAGCAACGCGGAGATCGAGTCCCCGGAGGGCGACAACTTCCAGGGACTCAGTTTTGTATATCTTGAACAACTCTTCAGCAAATATGTACTCACTAGCCATTAGGCGTCTCCAATTCGTAGTGCTCGGTGAATAGCCAGACGGAAATAAAGTGTTACTACTGCGGCTACCGTTAAAATGAATACTAGACCCAATATACCCCAGACAAAGAATACTTCCGTCCAGGAAAATTCCAAAATAAACGGCGGCACAACAGGATTTCCGATCTCGTCCGTCGCTAGAAAGCTCATCATGAATCTTCCAATGAAGAGCCCTACGGCTGTACCGAGCCCAAGCCCCGCCAGAACCACAAAGAGATGCTCAAAAAGAACGAGACTGAATACCTGTGGTCGTGAAAAGCCAAGAGTCCTCATAATTGCGAATTCGAGGCCCCGTTGTTGCGCGTTTAGGTATGAGTACACCATGAATCCAATCGCGGAAAGTAACAATACTGCACCAAAACTGATTGCCAAGATACCTGACCAACCAGCTGCTATTAGAGGATCTTCCTGCTGTTCAGTTCTGATCGTTTCAGCGAGAAAAAGCTTATCATAATCGAACTCAGCCGCCCACTCAACAGGATCTGTGGCGTTCGTCGAGCGGTACCACAACTCGTTCGCTCCGACAGAATTATCCGGCAGGGCGACGTTGATCGCGGATTGAAGTCTGTCGGAGTTCACCACTGCAAAACCTGCGTTGGAGTTCGGTATATAGGTGGGGAAATAATCAAATACTCCGGCGAGTTTACCTTGGGTCCATCTTGAAGAAGAGTTGACTGCAAATACATCACCAATTTCTATACCCATATCGGCGACGGTCTCTTTGTCTAAGTAAACTTTGAGATCAGTGGTTACGGTGTCAAGCATCAAACCATGTACTCGATTGTATCCACGGGTTCGATCCCCAGAGACCCAACTGAGTGTGGCAGTTCGTTCAATTCCTTGAGGTGCATCGACATCGATGTTTAGAGAATCGCCAGAGGGAGCAGATCGCGCACCAGAGAGAGGAGAAAAGCCTCCAGTAGTGAAGTCGTGAACTACTGTTGTATCAGGCCAAGTAGCTATACCTCGCGGGCCACCGTCTAGGCCAAAGTACCAACTAAATCCACCCGACGTGGCGGATTGATCGTCAGCTCCTACCGGAGCTGGCGGGGGAGTATCCGACGTAGTGTATATAAGGGGGCCTATTTTAATATTTGCCTGTTGAGCGGTGAGTCGGCTTGAGGCAGTGAACGTTACTCCTCGGAGGTTGTAAGGCAATGGCGCAATTTTTGCGTTACCAAATTTATCGGCTGGCTTGGTTACGTCAGCGGTGAAAAGCATCCAATCCTTAGTAGCAGGATCACCTGGCCTTACCGCACCCATCGCAAAATGATTCAGACGTCCGTCATTATCCGCGAGGACGGTGTTCACATTAATTCTTCCTGCTAAGTTATCAAACTTTAACCACAATCCAATCTGACGTGCGTCCTCAGCGACCTTCGGGCCCGTAAGGCTTACAGAGTCGCTATTAAGATCCCGAACTATTTCCTGAATTGAACTAATTGCGAAGTCATCTCGAAAAAATGCGGTAGCGCTAAATGAGCTCGGACTGATTCCCAAGAGTTCGACTTCGCGTGGGTTATCACTTGTTCGCCACAGAGTTGCTCTTGTTCTCAGAGCCAAGGTGGCGTCACCGTCAGGTTTTTGGCTCAAGATTTCATGGACGGCTGCTTCTCCTGGAGCCTGATTTGCTATGCTTAAGACGGCGCGTAGTGAACTGCCTGCCACGTACTGTGCGCGTTCCGTGTATGACCGATCCAGTGTGGCCGAGAATGTTGCGCCAAACATCCCCACACCGGTCGCAAACATCAGCAGAAGTACGAGTCTGGAGTAGTTGCCAGGATTTCGGACTAATGACCTCATTCCAATGAGTAAGGCAACGGAGCGAGTCCAGCTAACAAGCCAGCTTATCAAACGGAGTGTTGGCGGAAATAGTCGAAGAAATACCACTCCGACTGTAACCATAAATACCGCAGGAGTAGCTAAAAGTAGAGGATCTAGTTCTTGTTGACCGCCGAAGAATCTCTCTGCTAACAAATCTCCTTCTCTTGAAACTCGCCAATATACCAATGCCAACACGACCATAAATGCCACGTCTAGATACAAACGAATAAAGAGGGGTGGTTTGTCTGGGCGGGCTTGGCTTTTCTTGTACTCCACAACAGTATTACGTGTGGCTCTCCAAGCCGGCACCATGAGCGCCAAAAACGCGATCAGTGCGCCGATGCAGGCAAGAACATAGGCAGCTGCACTGATGTGAACTTCCAGACGCCCTCCATCCGAGATCGCGCTAAACGCTGGGGTAGGACCTAGAGCAGAGATCACTGTAGCGGCAACTAACGGACCAAGTCCTATCGCTATAGCAGCAAGAATTGAGCCTTCGGCCGCGTATTGAGCAAGTAATTGTCTGGTGGTGGCTCCCCGGGAGCGCAAGGTCGCTATTTCAGCTGCTTGTCGGTCGACGAGCATTGTGGATACCGTAATTAAATAGTAGGCAACTATACCACCGACTTGAAGGAGAAGTACCAAAAGTGGAATGCGCGTGAAGAAGAGTTTTTGATCGTAGGTTCGTAGAAGATTAGGCAAGTCAGTGCGTATAGTAAGGCGAGTTTCCGTCGAGGCTAAATCAGGTTGAAGTCGATCAAGTCCGGTCGAGACTAGGAGAGAATTCCTTGAATTCAGGCGCTCAGGTTCCAGTTGATAAGTATTTCTATAGTCGGCGGTGATCGTCGCCGAAAGGTCACGCAGCGTCCCATAGGCGCTCACTTCCGGTATCCAAAGTAAATAAGTATCCCACGCCCGTTCCTTGCCATCGAGACGAACGAAGTTGGCTTGACCCCAATACCTGTCTGTGGTGTCTAGAGGTTCAGCGATACCCACGATTAATACGGGAACGGGGAGGGGCTCCTTTTCCCAGAAAGGGTAAACTTCAAGTTTTTGGCCGACTGAAAATCCTTGATCAGATGCCGTTTTCTTGCCGATGACGACTTCGACTTGTTGGGCAGAGCCGCTGGGTTGGGCAGTGGGCCAAACTCCCTCAACTATCCGTATCTGATCCTCTAGGTCAGAACGCCACATGAAATTGGCGCGCGGAAAACTCGAATCACCAACGACGAATACTTCATCATTTTTTGTGGCAAAATACGTCGCACTGCGGGCTCCACGATTCACGGTCGTGTAAGTTTGATCCGATGTAATAAATATTTTGGTGGATTGTCTTGCTTGGGCACGTTCGTACCGTGCTGCTTCCACGGGAATGTTGCTTTGGAGCACGACGAGATCCAGGTCACGGATGTTCTCTTTCTCGATAGCAAAATCAAGCCCTAAATCTCGGATTGCATCGGAATAGATAGCTGTTGCGGAAAGGATCGCTGAAGCCAAAATCGTTCCTATGACGACGCTTGTGAGTAATCGCCAGTTACCAGCCATTCTTCGTATGGCGAGGAGAGGGAGGGTACGGTATCTGCGCATTCCGCTAATGATATCCTGCTAACCAGCTGTGTACATCTAGGAAGCCCATGAGCTTTATACTTCACTGACAATGCAAAAATTAACGCCTATCGAAACCTCTGATGCGATGAACCTCGATCGCAAACGTCTGGTGATTATTGACTCTCACGGATTGATGTTTAGATCTTACTTCGCATTAAAGGATGTACTCCCAGCCGGTCCGAATGGAGAGCCGGTTTCAGCAGTATATGGTTACGCTAACAGCCTGTTGGCAGTACTAGCAGATCTTCGACCAACTCATCTGATTGCGGCGTGGGACGCATCCGAGACGACCTTTCGAAAGGAGCTTGATCCGACCTACAAAGCTAATCGTGACCCCACCCCAGATGATCTCCGGCCACAATTTGACCGAGTGCGAGAATTGCTGGCGGCATTTTCGATACCTGTTGTTGAAAAAGGAGGATATGAGGCGGATGACGTCTTGGGCACTCTGGCTGCGCAAGCTAGAACTCAGGGAATCGAAGACACAATTATTTTGACGTTGGATAATGACATTATTCAATTAGTAGAACCCGGCGTGCGGGTATATATGTACCGACCGTACCAGCGAGATTATGTGATGTACGACAATGAAAAGGTACGCGAGCGCTTTGGGTTCGATCCATTACAAATGGTGGATTACAAGGGATTGGTTGGTGACACGAGTGACAATATACCTGGTGTGAAAGGCATAGGTGATAAAGGTGCCAAATCATTGATAAGTGAATGGTCATCATTGGAAAATATGCTCGCGAATATTGAACTGATAGAACCCAAGCGTACTCAGACCGCATTACGAAATGGCCAGGACTCTGCTGTGCACTCTAAAATGTTGGCTACGATTGTGAGGGAAGTACCCGACTTGGACCTTGAGCTCGATCTCGCGGATTGCCGGAATTATAAGAAGGCAAATGTTTTAAGTTTTTTCCAGCGAATGAAATTTAATTCCTTGCTTTCAAGGCTTCCTGAGGACGCAGAGTCAATCGAGCCCAAAGCTACTGATATTCAACCGCATAAATCTGTTTTACTTGAAACAGGCGAGCAATTGGGAATGCTACGAGCCTCTGCTGTCGCCAGTGGCTATCTCTCATTATTTCTTGTTTCTGGCTCATCGTATCCGATTGAATCTGCGGAGCAGGCAGTGGGACTTGCTATGTCTGTGGATTCAAACTCTAGCTTTTATTTCCCATTGAATGATTTGTTCGCTCAAAGCACTCCTTCACCTATGATGGATTTATCAGGTGAATCAAGCGATTCATCTGGTTTGGAGGCATCAGTATTATTTCGATGGCTGCAAGAGCTTGGTCTTTTGCATGAGCTCACATTTGTCAATCATGATGCAAAACTCACTTTAGGGAGCCTGCGTAAAATAGCAGAGTCCTTAGAGCTCGATCTGAGTTTTGAGAAGATATTTGACACTCAGATTGCGGCGTATGTGCTGGGTTCCTACAACGTAACTTTGAAACAACTTGCGAAGGAATATGAACTTCAGGAACCTATCGAAGAAGCGACATTACGTGGGAAGGGTAGGTCAGCCAAATCGCTAACTGAGATAAATTACGAACTGATCGCTGAATATGCCGGACGGGCAAGCAGCCTCGTCTTGGACGCAAGAGAAGCGCTAACCTCGAGACTTACTGCTCAAGGACTTGATTCTGTATTTTATGAAATCGATTTGCCGCATGCGTTAGCGCTTAGTCGAATGGAAGATATCGGTATAGGACTTAACCCTCAGCCACTGATTGAACTGGGAATCAACCTCGGTAGGCAAATTAAAGAAGTGGAAACCTTGGCCTTCAGGAACGTAGGACATGATTTTAAAATTAGCTCACCTCAGGCACTTTCTGAATTGTTATTTAACGAGTTACAGCTACCTCCAACGAAGAAGATAAAAACAGGATTCAGTACAGATGCCGATTCTCTTCAGGCATTGGTCGGAGCGCACCCGGTTGTGGAAGATATTCTTCTGTGGCGAGAGCTCTCGAAACTTAAATCGACATACGTCGATGCCTTGCCCCAGCATGTGAATCGGCGCACTAGGAGAATTCACTCCAGCTATTCTCAAACTACGGCGGCGACGGGACGATTGTCGTCTACCCATCCCAATCTTCAAAACT
This sequence comes from Dehalococcoidia bacterium, assembly GCA_029941115.1. Lineage (GTDB taxonomy): Bacteria > Chloroflexota > Dehalococcoidia > UBA2979 > UBA2979 > UBA2979. The sequence continues at coordinate 7,770 of JAPYRK010000016.1, forward strand.
TGCCAATTCGGGGCGATAGAGGAGGTGCCATTCGAGACGCATTTGTCGCCGAAAGATGTGGTGACGAGTCTATTTTTCTGTCCATAGACTATTCTCAAATTGAACTGCGAATTTTAGCTCATCTAAGCCAAGATGAAGCATTGATTACCTCTTTTTTAAACAATCAAGATATTCACGCGGCCACTGCAGCAAAGATATTTTCGAAACCAATTGGAACGATCACATCTTTCGAGCGCCGCAGAGCAAAAGTCTTTAATTTTGGCGTGTTATATGGACTCAGTGCATTTGGATTATCAACTCGAGAAGGTATTTCTCGAAACGAGGCACAGGAATTCATTGACTCATACTTCGAAGCCTATCCGGCGATCGATGCGTGGCGTATAAAGACGATTGACGAGGCTAGAGAAAACGGATATGCGGAAACACTCACTGGGCGTAGGCGGCCCATACCTGAGCTGTCTGCGAGCAATCATAATATTCGCAGAGCCGGTGAAAGAATAGCTATGAATATGCCCGTTCAAGGTACAGCATCTGATGTCATAAAGATTGCTATGAATAATATCGATCGGGAGTTAGAGCAATCTCGGGTAAATGGTAAACTGGCGAGAATTGTGATGCAAATTCATGATGAACTTATTTTCGAATTACCCAAGGAAGAACTTGATACCGTTCGAGCTATTGCCGCTAGACTAATGCCTTCTATGGAACTGGTCGTTCCACTGGTATTAGACGAGGCCATAGGAACCAATTTGGGTAATTTAACGGAAGTTACCTAGTGTGCCTGAATTGCCTGAGGTAGAAACCACTCGAAGGGGATTACACCCACATCTAGTTGGGAGGGTCATAGTTGATGCACAAATCCATCAGGGTTTTGAGCGCCTCTGCCTTAATACTAATGTTAAAGAACTTACCCATCGACTAATTGGGCAAAGAATTATAGATACTCATAGGTATGGCAAATACCTGATATTTTCTTTATCAAGTGGCGATTCGTTCGTAGTCCATTTAAGAATGACGGGAGCTCTAGTACTACGTGAGCCTGGCACGCTCACAGGTAAATACGAGAGGGCTCGGCTGAGCCTCGAATCTACGATGAACTGCATGTTTGAAACAATTAGCTTTCAAGATGTGAGACGATTCGGTACGTGGAATGTCGTGGGTGATTTTGAAGATGGCTTGGCGGTGAATATCGGGCCGGACGCACTTTCACCTAACTTTTCACCAGACCATTTAGTGTCAACTCTCCGACGAAAATCAGGTACGATTAAATCAGCACTACTTGATCAATCAACTGTAGCTGGCCTAGGGAATATCTACGTCGATGAGATCTGCTTCATGGCGGGCCTTGACCCAAGGAAACGATCGAACACTATCAGCAAGAAAAAAACTAAGGAACTGTTTATAGCGATTCAAGATACGCTCAGCAGGGCGTTGGAGCGAGGGGGTGCTTCATTCAAGGATTACGTGAATGCTCATGGCGTCCCAGGAGGTGCACTAGATCACTGCTATGTGTATGGTCGGGTTGGTATGAATTGTTATAAATGTGATAACACTATTAAAAAAATTAAGATTGTCGGACGGGGAACGCATTATTGCCCGAAATGCCAGCGTCGATAATCAATATGTTAGATAAGGTCTAAGTGAATGAATTTAGGACAAGAGAACTCTATTTTTGATGTATCTGGGATTCGAGTCGGCAATTGGACAGATTCAGATTCAGGTACCGGTTGCACGGTAATTATGTTGCCCGAGAACTCAGCATCGGGCGTCGAGGTACGAGGCGGAGCTACAGGCACGCGTGAGACCGATTTACTTCGCCCTAATGGCCACATAGTTGGTGCGAATGCCTTTGTGTTCTCTGGTGGAAGTGCGATGGGACTCGGTGTAGCTGACGGCGTTTCTCAATATCTCCGTGAAATCAATGTGGGATATCAAACAACAGTAGGGCAAATTCCGATCGTGCCTGCAGCACTCCTTGTTGATTTAGGGATTGGCGATGCTATTCCACCCACGGCAGAGGCAGGTTACCAGGCAGCAAAAATAGCCACAGATCTCCGATTCGAGAGAGGTAATGTCGGTGCGGGAACAGGGGCCACTGTTGCAAAACTTTTTGGAATGGAACATGCACTGAAGAGTGGGATCGGATCAAGTTCTGTGGCCCTCAAAAATGAAGATGGAAGTACTTTCACGGTAGCCGCCCTTGCAATCGTCAATGCACTCGGAGATATCTATGACTACCAGACTGCTGTTCGAATTGCGGGCCCACGCTCTGTGAGATCACAATTTCTCAATACCGCCGAGGCGTTGCTGAATCATCAACTTCCAGTTAAATCGATTGAATCAAATGAGAACACGACTCTGGTTTTTATCGCCACAGATGCAAAATTGAATTCCTTAGAGGTGAATCAATTGGCGAGCATATCCCATAATGGATTTGCGCAATCAATTTGGCCAGTACACACCCGAGGAGATGGCGACCTCGTCTTTTCCGCGGCCACCGGGCTCGTAGACTTAGATCTGCAAGCCTCATTAGGGCTGATGGCTCAAGCTCCATTGGTAGTAGCATCTGCTATTCGCGACGCTGTATTAGTTACCAACGGCTTGCTAGATATACCTAGTTCGAGTGAATGGTTGAATCAATAACTGACTTTTGTTACGCCATTTACCGCAACGTATGACATTGGACTGAGCGACAGTGCAATACTACGGGCGGTTCAACAATCCCAGATCAGGATATAATTTCATTAGATCATGTATCGCTCACTGATTCGAACACGGTTGCTGAGATAGCCGACGCTATAAGAATGCTGCACGGTTGTCAATCGGGCGATGACGAGTCGACGCGACGGATTGATAACGTGCTCTTGGTCGCCTAGAGCTAATTATTGAGTGCGAGGTATAACAATGTCTGGTCATTCTAAATGGTCATCAATTAAACATAAGAAAGCTGCAACGGATGCGAAGCGAGGGCAACTATTTACCAAGATTGCGCGTGATATCACCATGGCGGCTCGAAATGGACAGGATCCGAATCCTGAGACCAACCCTTCACTGCGACTCGCCATGCAGAAAGCAAAATCAGCAAATATGCCTAATGACAATGTTGATCGAGCAATTAAGAGAGCCTTTGGCCCTGGTGATGGCGAGATACTCGAAGAGGTGACGTATGAGGGCTATGGACCAGGCGGCTGCGCTGTCCTCGTTGATGCAGTCACCACTAATCGGAATCGAACTGTAGCGGAAGTAAGGCACGCCTTCTCTAGGAGTGGGGGAAGTATGGCTGAATCAGGTTCGGTCGCGTGGCAATTTGAACGACGTGGCGTAATCAGCCTGGACAAGACTGTAATCGATGAAGAAGATTTATCGCTAACGGCAATTGATGCGGGAGCGCTTGATATAGAAGATGCGGGCCTGATGATCGATGTTATTACGGAGCCAACCGACCTAATCGACATTAAAGACGAACTCGAGGATAAAGGATTCATTGTAACGAATGCCGACTCTTTACAAATTCCGAAGCAACGTGTGGAGCTTAGCGACTCTGACGGACGAACTGTTTTACGACTTTTTGATATGTTGGACGATCTCGACGATGTCGCTCGAATTCATTCAAATGCAGACTTTGCTGATTCGTTGTTAGATGAGATCAGTTAACTTGGCGTACGATACCTGCTGGTCGAGGGTGACGTCTTGTGATTGATCAGCCGTTACGAATGATGGGAATTGATCCCGGATTGGCTATCACTGGTTATGCCCTGCTGGACAAACGTGCCAGTGAGAATATGGCAACACTGCTTGCTAGTGGCACGATTCGTACAAACGCGAAATCGGTGAAATCCTCCCGACTTGGAGCAATCTTTACCGAACTAATGTCTCTTATTAAACACTACAAACCGGATGAACTAGCGGTCGAAACACAATTTATAGCCAAGAATATCAAGGCTGCTATGTCAGTGTCGGAGGTGCGAGCGGTATCCTTAATTGCAGCCAATGAAAATGAAATCCCGGTGTGGGAGATAAGTCCCCGCGAGGTTAAGGAAGCGATCACTGGCTGGGGAAACGCACCAAAGGAACAGGTGCAACTCATGCTTGCAGCGCAACTGAATTCTACTGAAATTCCAAGTTCTCTAGATGCCTCTGACGCTGTTGCTATAGGATTAACGGCCTATACGTTGCGTCGTTACGAAAAGATTTTTAATCAGGGGATTGACCGATGATTCGTGCACTCGAAGGTGTTATCCAGGATTTTGAGCGAGACAGACTGATGGCCTCTGTGGTTGTTGGTGGAGTGCATCATGAAGTTCGAATTCCTGCGTTTGCCTCAACTTGGGCGGAGGAGATGGAATCTCTTGGTGAGCCTGTGCTTGTACACGTGTATGAATACGCCACTCAACGTGACATCACCAGCCAACTTGTGGGGTTTCCATCTACGCACGAACGGGACTTCTTTCGGAAATTTGTGGATGTCCCCAAGGTTGGCCCGAGTCGTGCGGCTCAGGCGCTTGAAAAACCTGCCGTCGAGATTGCAAAGTATATCGAAACCGGAGATGAGAAGGCTTTGGCAACTCTTCCTGGAATAGGTACTCGACTAAGCCAGACGATTATCGCCCAGCTTCAGGGAAAATTGGATTTTTTGTTGTCATCCGAAATTGAGGAGACTGGTTCCCGAGGATATTCACCGAACGATGGACTTCGATCTGACGCAATTGAGGCACTTCTATCTCTGCAATTTACCATGAGGGAAGCTACCGCGAAGGTTGATGTAGCGATTACCGAGGCATCAACTGACCTGACGTTAGATGAATTAATACGGCAAGTGCTCGGAAGTTGAATCAGTGTAGTATTTCAAAACCTGACCGAGTAAAATTCTCGATAGGTTTTTCCCAACGAGACTCGATGTTGTCTACTCTGGAGAGAGTGGGACCAATCCGTAGTTCTTCAAGAAAGGTTCGGAGCTGATTCTCAGGTCCCTCAGCAATCACCTCTACGCGTCCGTCAACCATGTTTCGTGCCGTACCTTCGAGTGATGCTCGCATAGCGACGTCAGCTGCAAAGGCGCGATAGCCTACACCCTGCACACGCCCTGATATTACCGCAACCAAGCATTTCTTTAGCATGTCATCTCGTTACTCGTTGAACCGCATCTCTGATCAGTGAATCAGGTACATCGGCGTGAACTACTGCCTGGCCAACCTCAGTGACAAAGACAAATCGAGCCTTGCTATCAACTACCTTTTTATCTCGCGACATTGCTTCGATTATTGCATCAGGATTAAGTCCGGGAGCACTAATTGGCAGGCCAAAATCACGCAGGAGATCTGTCTGTCGCTCGAAAAGGTTAAGTTCCATAATCCCGAGCTCTCGAGCTATTCGTCCGGCGGCAGTCATACCTACAGAAATCGCCTCTCCATGCATCCACTGCTGATATTCGGTCACTGTTTCTATTGCATGGCCAATTGTGTGACCATAATTGAGAATCATACGGATACCCTGTTCAAGTGGATCAGTGGAGACAACTAGTGATTTCAAGTAGATTGAGCGAGTCGTGATTTGTTGCAGTAAGGCTGACGCGGGGAGTTCACTTGTCAGTTCGACACGGTATGTTTCAAGCCACTCCAGTAATTCCGAATCAAGAATCAGGCCGTGTTTAATAATTTCAGCAAAACCCTCGATGTATGACCTTTTGGGGAGGGTTCTTAAAGTATTGATATCAGCAATAACCGCACGGGGTTGCTTAAATGCTCCAACAAGATTTTTCCCGATGGGAAGATCTATTCCGGTTTTACCGCCTATCGAGGCATCATTCATCCCCAGTACTGATGTGGGAACCATGATTATAGCTAAACCGCGCAAGTAAGTGGCAGCAATATATCCCGCAATATCGCAAACAACACCACCACCGAGTGCGACTATGACGCTTGTTCGTTCGGCTTTATGAGTTGCCAGCCAAGAGTAAATTTCTTCTATCATCGCTGATGATTTCGAGCTTTCGCCCGACGGAATAAGGTATGTAGCACCTGATACTTGTGCGGCCTGTAACTTTCCCGCCAAGAGCGTACCGTGCGGTTCCATCACTGATTCGTCGGCGATGATGAATAGCTTTCGATTCGTAAGATTAAGTTGAATTAATCGATCTGGAAGACGTTCGATCTGATTCACACCTACCCACACTGGGTAGACACTATCCGCGGTTCTGACAAGCGCAGCAGGGTGAGATGGCGCTACTTCGGTCTCTAACCGAGTCAAGCGCTGCTCCGAAGCCTCAGTTCTGAAACCTTCTTGGACCCAGTAATCCAGTAAGCGAGTTGCAGTTTGGTTCATCGCCTCAGTCTGTTCAATATCTTCAAGAGCGATTGACGATAACCAGAGGTCAGCTAGCTGATAGTGTGGTCGACGCTCACGGTTGAGTTCTCGTAGCGTGTGTAGTACTCCCTCCTGAGTCTCAAGTAGTGGCCGAATCTCTGACTCTTGGTCATTTAAATATCTCTTATACAAGATATCGACAGGGATATCCAGATAAACAATTAATGAAGTATTCCCTAGTGCTCGCCGATTCGTACTACGTTCGAATGTTCCACCACCCGTCGCGATCACCGACCAATCTTCTGCTAATGCCTCAGCTAGTACTATTGATTCGTTATCGCGGAACACCAGTTCACCATCCTCCTTAATTGCCCGGGCAGGAGACTTGCCAAATTTTTTGGCATACATGACATCAGTGTCGTTAAATTTCCAACCCAGTCGATCGGCGACAACTTGTCCAAGCGTGCTTTTGCCAGAGTAAGACAAGCCAATCAATGATATTTGCGTGAGATTAGATTTCATGTCAGGTAGTATTTACTTAATAGCTCTTGGTTTGACTGTCTCTAAAAATGCCGACATGTTCGAGCTGATTTCAGATAGATTATCGCCACCGAATTTCTCTAGCAACGCGTCCGCAAGAACCAGAGCAAGCATGGCTTCTCCAATAATTCCAGCCGCGGGAACTACCGCGACATCCGAGCGCTCATAGAAAGAATTTTCTGAGTCGCCCGTATCAAGATTCGCACTTGGTAGTGTTCGAGGAACAGTAGATATAGGCTTGATAAATCCACGGACCACGATGTCTTGGCCGTTGGTCATTCCCGCTTCGAGGCCGCCGGCCTTATTTGAGGCCCGATCCCAAAGCTTCGGATTTTCTTGGCTCCATGGTTGAATCAAATCTTGCGCTAACGAGCCAGGTCTGCTTGCGTTGGCAAGGCCGTCTCCTATTTCAACTGCTTTCACGGCGTTGATTGACAAGAACGCCTGCCCTATGCGGCCATCAAGTTTTCGGTCCCATTGGACGTGGGAACCTAACCCGAAGGGGACACCTTGTGCCCGTACCTCGAATACACCACCAAGGGTATCTAGATCGGCCTTAGCCTTATCAATTTCCTTAATCATTTCTTGTTCGACAGCTCGATCAGTCACTCGGACTGGCGATTGCTCGATTAATTTCCAATCAGCATTATTAGCGAGTTCAGTACTTAATTGAATAGTTCCGATGGATATGGTCTGAGAATATACGTTAATTCCGACCGCTGCTAATAAAGCCCGCGCGAGTGCCCCAGCAGCTACTCGAGCAGCCGTTTCACGCGCAGACGATCGCTCTAGTACGGGCCTGACATCATCAAATCCATATTTTTGAGTCCCAGCTAAGTCCGCATGTCCAGGCCGTAAAGTGACTACACGGTCTATCGGTTCAGTAATAGGCTCCGTAGCCATTCGGGTCTCCCACGCCGCGTTGTCGTGATCCCTATTTTCTAACTGTATTGCAACTGGAGAACCTATGGAGAACCCATGCCTTATTCCCGATAATATCGACGCATTGTCCGTTTCGATCTGCTGTCGCTTACCTCGCCCATAGCCACCTTGGCGACGGAGTAGATCTTTTGTTATTAACTCTTCAGTTATAGCTACTCCGGCTGGCATTCCATCAACAATCGTGACTAACCCTTTTCCGTGAGATTCCCCAGCTGTTAACCAGCGAAATTGATTCATCATTTATCAATACCAGTAAGTGGAAATAATTCTAATTGCAAAGTATTGCTCCCAACTCCGGATTGAGTAGTTGTCCGTTTTTGACAATTTCGATCGGCCAGTCTTTTGCGATTTGTTCCACGGACTCCGAATCCCAATCCGAATGAGCCACTTCTTCGCGATTGACTTTACAGCTCATTAAACAGATTAAATCGTTGCCTGACTGGATTGACCTATATTCAGTATAAACATCCACTTGGACGCGCGCGAACGAAACATGAGGCATCTCGTACATAAGTCGCTCAACAGTTCCTACGAGCGCTCGAAGTCCTATTACTTCCGCCTCGAGTGATTGAATTGGTTTCCCGTCGGTCATGGTCATAGCCGGTTCAGCGAGCAAAGACACTCGAATAGCCGAATGATTGGCAGCAACTAATCCGACGGACTGCAGCGCATTCCACTCGGCCAGTAATCTATCGGGTGTAGGTCGTCTCCGGCGCCACTCGCTGAATGTGTCATCAATTAATTGGTTGAGCGCGCCGAGGTCCCCGTCCTTGATCACCTGTCGCCACTTACGCGCCGCAAATTCTGCCTGAAATATCACAACACCAACGACGATGAATGTCACAAGACACAAGACCAAACCTAAGCTCACCGTAATCTCCTTTACTGAAGGATTGACAATGCTTTTATGATATCCCAGCTTCTTTTAACGAAGCACGCATAACGTCGATAGGCGCCGCTTGTCCTGTCCAAATTTCAAAAGCAGCAGCACCTTGTCTTAGCAACATTTCTAACCCATTGATACCCGTTACACCGAGCTTCGATGCCGTACTGAGAAAAAGGGTGTTTGTGGGAGAGTAAACGAGATCAACCAATAACTGGTGACGAGTCGAGTTTTCTAAAGCTGACTCTAATATTGCATGGGGGATTGGGGTTTGGTTAGGGGCTGGCCCGCCTGCCATTCCGACTGAAGTGGCCTGTACGATTATAGAAGATTCTGCTAAGAGGCCTGTAAGCTCTGGGGAAGGAATTGATGCTAAGTCATGTGGGGTAATTTCTAGAGACCAGGGTTTATCAGCAACTTGCCTGACTTTTATGATATTCCGCCCGATAAGGTGAATTTGCTTCACACCGAGACTCTGGAGCCCGGCAATAACGGCTAAGCTCGCACCGCCAGTCCCTATCACGGAGGCAATGGACGTTTCGACAGTCACACGTTGCGAAACTACTGAGGCTCTGAAGCCTTCGATATCGGTGTTGTGGCCGATTAGCCGGGAATATGCTTTATCTCTGATAATTTGAACGGTGTTCACTGCGCCTATTTTCTTGGCCGAAGGTGCTAGCTCATCCAGAAAAGAAATTATGCTTATTTTATATGGAACAGTGACGTTCGCGCCGATGATGCCGCCGCTCCGCATGGATCCTACGACGGACTCAAGCTCGGAGGATCGAGTTGTTATGTTGTGATATTCCCAAGGTAAGTTCAAGTGATCGAAGGCAACTTGCTGGAATACAGGTGATAGCGAGTGTTCAGTGGGGTTACCTATTAGTAATACCTTTTTCATTATTAGATAGTTTCCTTGATCTCAGGCTTATTCGATATTATCTGCGCACGCAGAATTATTAAAAAGATCCGCATTTTGTAGGTGTTCAGTGTAAGTATTAGCAAAACTGTGTGTTCCGTCACAAGCAGGTGAGGTAAGGAAAAATAGATAATTGGAACGTGCTGGGTATATCACTGCAAGCAGGGCTTCAAGACTTGGGTTAGCGATAGGACCTGGGGGAAGGCCGGCTATGTTGAATGTATTATAAGGAGACAGAGTCATGAGTTCGTCCTGCTGTAATCGAGTTTTCCACCAGCCGTGCATTTTAACTGAGGCCAAATCAGATGCAACCGCATATTGAGCAGTCGCATCTGATTGGAGTGGCATGCCGCGCTCTAAGCGGTTCAGGAAGACAGACGCAATCACGGGCATTTCTTTCGGTATGAATGCTTCCCGTTCGACTATCGATGCCAGCACAATGGCCTGATGGATAGTCAAGCCCTGTTGCGCGGCCTCAACCACAAGATCATCAGTGATCGAGTTTAGAAAGGTTCGGAGCATTGCGGTAAGTATATCGAGTAATGTGGTTTCGTCTTCGATTAGATAGACACCTGGAGACAAGTACCCCTGTAGAGCTCTAGATGGGTCACTTTGGACAAATTCGGTGCTAGAGTTGTGTTGTTTTATGGCGTCGCGAACTAGAACATTTTCAGATTCCATGGTGAGCACAGAGTCAACCGCGTGCGACCAGTCCTCTAACGAAAATTTTGAGAAATTTTCTAAAATCGCAAGAATTTCCTCATTTCGATAGCCTGGGACAAACTCAAGACTGTATCGGCTGATAGGGCCTTTACTGAGATGATAAAATACTGCTCCGGTGCTCAAATTGGGATTAGGTTTATAGGTACCTGAACGAATATTTTTGGCTGTACCAGTAAATTCTAGCAGGGTTATGAGACCCGGCTTGTCAACATGTATTCCAGCAATAACCAAATCATCGATAATTTCGCCAACCGAGAGGCCCGTTTCTACGGTAAACTCATCGATCGAATTAGCGGAAAAGATATTCGAGTGGGGGAGATTAGCGGCTAGGCGCTCATCGGTTCCGTTTATGTAGGCGACAAGACAAAATAAAATACCGGCAAGAAGTATAGTAAAAAGAAGGCTAGATTTCAGTATTTTTGGCATTATATAGAGCCACTTTTTCGGGCAGATCCTATTCTATATTTCGATTTAAGTATTGCTGCAAGATAAGGCTTGCCGCTAGGTGATCATCAAACTTAGCGCTAGGAATTCCTTGTTGTGACTTTTTCGCTGCAAACGTTGTTAGTTCTTCATTCTCAAACACGATTGTTACGCCGAGTTTTGTTAGTCGATTTCCTAATTGGCGAGCTCGTTTCGTTACCGCACTTTCGTGGCCACTAGATGTGATGGTGAGACCAATGACTATAGTAGATATGGCCTCGCAGGAAATCAGATTTCGGACGTGTGGAAAGATGACTGAGGTATGAATCACCTCTAGTGGCAAGGAGTATTTCTTGGAAGGATCACTAATCGCTAGCCCTACGAATTTCTCGCCGAAGTCAATTCCCAAGACTCTATTCATTGTTCTTTCCATCGCGTGCATATCTTGAGTTGTTCTGTTCTGGGACCAGAGGATGAATCTGAATTTTACGCGCTAATCGGGGCAATGAGCGCGTCGGGAGGAACGATGGTTTTAAAATAATTATGGGCGACTCGTCTAACGAAAAGTACTCTTTCAAAATAATATCTGCATCCTGTAGGCTAACGGACCTCAACGAATCTGAAAGATCTCGAGCCCAGCCCTCCACATCGATCACACGACCGGTAGCTCGGATCCGCACCTTATCGTTACCGAGCTCGGGGGCATCTACTATGTCCAGTTTGGTGAGACCTATCAGTTCTTCGTGAGATTCAAGGGTACTGGTTAAGATTATTTCCATTAGACGCTCTGCTTCACTCAAATCAACCACCAGACCGGATGCGACAATTATATAATCAATAACGAATACTTCACTCCGATCTCCGATACCTTGGCGTGCCTCTTGCGACAAAATTGGGGTGGAGACCGTCGCGGTTACGAGCTCGCCGGTTTCCACGGATTGTAATACCTTAACTCCGCGCGTGGCCAACACGGCCTGAGAATACTTATGCGCAGTTAAGATGTCGGCAGGATCAACAATTGCCCAGATCGTATCAGTTCCACCACTAGCAGGATTTGGATTAATGGCTGTTATCTCAATCGGGAGAGTTGACTTGGTTATCGTGCTAGCTTGGACATTCCCAAGCGTACCCGGGAGATCGCAGATTGCAGCTACTTGTTTGGCCTCACCCGGTTCAAGAGTTATTGAAACTGTGGTTCTAAAGTTAATGCCCTCCTTAGTTCCCACAAGAAATCCGCTGGCAATCGAGTATTTCTTTGAGCTTGAGTTAACGAACTCAAGATTTACGATTGCCTTCTCTGAACCTCGGCTATCTATACCGGTAGTTGCCACAATAACTGTGGCTTCCGTTTCTTGACGCACGGAGCGCCCTTTTATCAAACGTTTGAGTAAGTCGCTGTCTTGAGTCAAGTCGCTCACCGAGAAAATTACATCAACAGATCTCTCTTGTCCGACTAAATTTAACTGTATTTCTGCATGTGATATTTGATCAAACACCGTTGTTACACCAACCCACATGCTGACTAAAATCAGCAAAAAAGATCCGACCTTTAGAAAACTTCTGGAGTAGATCCGACTGATACGACGTAGCCGGATACTCGGACCGAAGTACCATTCCGAGGATGCTATAGGGATACCGACGGTTCTTGCCAACTGTTGAACTAATTGATCTGTGCTAGCAATAGCTATTATTTGTCCTGATTGACGCGTGTAACTCGCGAGCTTTAGCCACGTTGTAAGTGTGAGGAAAATAGGGGTATCCTCTGGAATTTTCAAAACAATTTCGAGGGACTCGACCCTTCTAATCTTTCCAATCAGAGTGGGTAGCGTATCTGACCCGAATGCTTCGACGTACATGCCATCACCAGTAAGCTCTGGTCGGGCCGATTTCTTGGACCTCGACTGATATTTCTTCTTTAGAAATCGGCTAAATCGGTTTAGAGGTGGTCCAAGACGCCTTATCAAAGCGATGGCTAATCCTCTAGTAACACTAGGGGAGAAAATTCTTCTTAGTTTGTCGCGGCGAACTGGTTTCATCTTCAATAGTTACTTCGCCAGACTCTCAAACTGGGCACGTATGTTATGTTTGAGACTTTCTAGTGCGTCCGTCAGTTTTATCGGATCACACCCACCGGCCTGAGCAAGTTCGGGTCGACCACCACCATTTCCATCTGCTAGTGCGGTTAACTTGGATGTTAATATATTTGCACTCAGACCTAGTTCAACCAAGTCAGATGTTACCGCGACGAGTACTCCTGACTTTTGATTCTCAGTTGCAGCAAGGATCAAGACGCAACTTTTGTAGCGGCTTCGCAGGATGTCTGAGATTTCGCGCAATTCTTTCGAAGAAAACTCAGTATGAGTGACTAAAAAATGATGTCCGTGTAACTCACTGGCCTGACTAATTAATCCCTCAACATCACCAAGTCGGATTTTGCTTTCGGAAGTTTTTAGCTGCTTCCTGAGTTCCACGATTGATTCTTCGAGTTGATTGACTCGATCGGGTAGATCTCGAAAATGTGTCTGTAATCTTCCGCTCAGATCTTTAAGAATTCCCACGCGTTCACGGAGTTCGGACTCTGCTGCTCGGCCAGTGCTTGCCTCAATTCTTCGCATCCCAGCACCGATACTTGAATCAGTTGTAATAATGAATTGACCGACAAGTCCGGTGGCAGGCACGTGAGTTCCTCCGCAGAGCTCCCGGGAATAGCAGGAATCAGAGTGTTCGTGTGCGGGCGCATGGCCACGCGAATCACAGTACTCTACCATCCGAACATTTTCGGTATAGCGGTCCTCAAAAAAAGCTATGGCGCCTCTTCCTATTGCGTCCTCATAAGACAGCTCTTCAATAACAGACGTGATATTCGATCGAATTCGTGAGTTCACTATTCTGGTGAGTTTGTCGATCTGCTCTTCTGACAATGGCTCAGTATGAGTGTAATCGAAGCGAAAGTATTCCGGCCCGACATACGATCCTGCCTGTCGAACATGTATTCCCAACACTTCTCGCAGTGCGGAGTGTAGTAGATGAGTGGCCGTGTGATTCCTTGAGATATCGAGTCGTCGGTTTGTGTCTATTGATACGGTGACAGTATCGCCCACCGTAAAACTGCCTTTAATTTGTTTACCAGTATGAACGATTACATCACCAAATCGTTGTGTATCCGAGATACTAATTTCGGCATCCAGGTTCTTAATAGTTCCAGTGTCGCCGATCTGGCCACCACCCTCAGGATAAAAAGTGGTTTGGTTCATAATAATTTCGACTTCTGATGAATCAGTTAGAAGTTCCGAAGGAGTTACGTAGAGTACTTTGGCAGAGCAGTTTTCCTCTCGATAACCTAGGAATTCTGAGTGAAGGCCTAAATCAGAGTAAAATTTCGCGTTGTCCTGGCCGTGATCCGATGTATTTATGATTTTTGATCTTTGCCGCTGATCAGCCATTTCTCGCTCAAATCCGCCCATGTCCACAGCGAAGCCACGTCTCTTTGCTACTTCTCGTGTCAATTCGGGCGGCAAGCCGTGGGTATCGTAAAGTGTAAAAACTTCGTGCCCGTCAATAGTATGTTCTCTGGAGTGGTTTTGAATAATTGAATCGAGTAAGCTCAGTCCACGGTTAAGAGTAAGGCGGAATCGCGTTTCTTCCTTTTCCGCGAGCTCTAACATAAAGTCGAGTCGTTCTCCTAACTCTGGATTAGAAATCAATGAATGTTCGACTGCTGAGCGAACCACGTCCCCGAAGAAAAGTTTTCGAATGCCTAACTGGTTTCCAAAATAAACTGCTCTTCGAATCAGTCGTCGAAGGACATATCCGCGACCATCATTTGACGGTAATACTCCATCCGTGACAAGAAAAGAAAATGCTCTTGCGTGCTCACATATCGCACGAAGCGCAAAGGCTGTCTCTGGATTCTGCTCAGGTTCATATGGCGTTCCAGTGATGAATTCGGCTGACGCTACGATCATTCGTAATTCGTCGGTGTCATAGACAGATTTATGACCCTGAAGAACAGATGCGAGTCGCTCAAGTCCCGCGCCAGTATCAATATTTGCGGCTGGAAGATCAATCTGCGACCCATCCTCTAAAAGCTCATACTGCATAAATACTAAGTTCCAGATTTCAAGAAAACGCCCACAACCTATATCAGGGTGACAGGTGCTAGCTTGACAATAAGTGCAAGTGTCGTTGATTCCCCAGTCGTAGTGAAGCTCAGAGCAGGGTCCCATGGGTCCGGTTTCGCCTGGTGGTCCCCACCAGTTACCTTGCTCTGCCGAGTATCGTAATAACCGGTTTTCGGGCACACCCACATCAAGCCATAATTTGTACGCATCGTCGTCGGTTGTGTACACCGTTGCCCATAGTGAAGTTTCAGGAATTTTCAAAATCTTGGTCAAGAATTCCCACGACCATGCAATCGCCTCGGGTTTAAAATAATCACCGACTGAGAAATTTCCGAGCATTTCAAAAAGTGTAAGATGATCGTCATCGCCAACTTCTTCAACATCCGTAGTCCGAAAGCATCTCTGTATCGAAGTCAGTCGGGAGGATGGGGGGACCTCTAGTCCTAAGAAGTACGGCTTAAATTGAACCATCCCGGCTGTAGTAAAGAGTAGGGTAGGATCTCCATGTGGCACGAGGGACGCGGATGGAATCCGTTGGTGATCTCGTTCTCGAAAAAACTCTGAGAAGGCATCTCGTAAATCGTTGACTTTCATTAAGACTCCTTCCGGATACATCACCACAATAACGAATGAGTAATCGCACAGTGGCTTACCTACATTCTCTATAGTAGAATTCGATCTAGCACGGGGTCAACGCTGCCCCCGATATAAGGAATTATTTTTCGATGAGTGCCGATAGCCTGATTACTCCGTTGAGCCCGGCAAAAAACTTGACTGGCTGGACTGTCATTGTTGATGCGTCTGCTTACACCGACGAAATTAATTCAAAAACCCCCAACTCCTTCCATCTAGTTGGAGGCGTGCCCTCCGTGGGTAAAATTGTGAAAACCGTAAGAGAAATGGGCTGTGCCAGTGTTGCATGTCTAATCCCAGTAGGCTTCCAGCGTGAGTATGAGGAACTACTGTCGGGCCACGCGATCGAACGTTCGAGTGAATTTATTAGTGACCTCATTCCAGAAACTATAGCTAAATACCAAGTCATGGTGGTCCGGGGAGATATGCCGCTAATAACGAAAGACACGATATTAAAATTGGCTGGCCAACATCAGCTTATGCAAAGTGCGGTAACGCTTCTAACGGTGTTTGGGCAATCGCGCGGGTCTCAAATTGAGGTATCCCGGAGAAATGGTGTGATTAATTCTATAGTTCACCCGAATAATTCTGTCGGTTCAAGAGGCTTGAAAGAAGTTGTGAGCGGAGTTTTTGCAGTGAGATCTGACATGCTCACAGATCTGAGCTCAGAACCAAACAAGAACCTAGATATGATTGAACTTATTCATCACTTAGCTAGCTCCTGCACCCGTGCGGAAAGCAGTATTGATGCATATCAGATTACGGAAGCCGGTGAAACAGACACGATTGATGATCGAGAGACGCTAGCGACCTTGGAACAACGCCTTCGGGATCGAATTCGACGATGGCATATGGCAAACGGCGTTACTCTCCGAGATCCTAATTCTATTCACATAGACGATGATGTTGTTATAGGACCGGATACTGTTATTCATCCAAACGTCACGATTCGTTCAGGATCGAGGATTGGCGCGTTTTGCAACGTTGAAAGTAATACGGTTATCGATGACTCTCAAATAGGTGATTCAGTAACCATCATTAGCTCGGTGCTAACCCAAGCCAGAGTCGAGGCGAACTGTTCCATCGGCCCTTTCAGTCATCTACGGCCTAACTGCTATCTAGCCAAGGGAGTGTCAGTTGGTACGAATGTCGAGATTAAAGAATCTCGAATTGGTGAGAATTCAAAGATCGGGCACTTTGCGTATCTAGGTAACGTTACGATTGGGGTGGATGTCAACATCGGCGCTGGAGCTGTGGTCGCAAATTACGATGGCTCTATTAAGCATGAATCCTCGATTGGAGACAGAGCTTTCATTGGAAGCAATTCTGTCCTTGTCGCCCCAATCGAGATTGGGGCTGACGCAGCAACGGCTGCAGGTGCTATCGTTACTAAAGACGTTGAACAGGGGACTTTGGTCATGGGAGTACCCGCTAGGAAGAGTCATTCGCATCCTGGTAAGGAGATATCTGACTGAGTTAATTGAATTTGACAGGTCTGAGAAATTTTGGATACCACCCGATCGGTAATACTAGCTTTATTGCTCATATTTGGGATGGCCATGCTCGTTTTGAGCACAGCGGCTGAAGCTGGCGCTATTGCGTTGGCTCGGCGGAACCTGCCATCTGCTGATGAAGTAGGACTTAAAGGAGTGCTTAGATTTTACGTTCGCGAAAGGCAGAGGACGCTTCGAGCCTTACGAGCCGCTGTAACTATTGCGAGCATAATGATCACCGTGGCACTCGTAGAACTGATCAATCTGACTGATATTACATCTGGTTGGACACTTATGTGGTTTACCATCCTTGTAATTGGTCTAAGCGCCTTAGTAATAAATATGAGTCGCACGGCTTCACGAATATTCTCTCAATCAATACCGGGCTTCTGGGACAGCTATGCCTTAGTGATAACTGCGGGATTTCAGTCGATTTTCCGACCAATTGCTTGGACTCTCTCGGCTCCAGTGAGCATACCTTTGCGCGCTGCCGGATTATTGGGTAGCGCGGAGCACTTAAATCCGGCAGAGGAACTCGTTCAAATTTTAGAATTCGCAGATGACGAAGATCTCAACGAACAGAGACGAATGATACATTCGGTCTTGGAGTTACAAGGTCAGACAGCCCGTGAACTTATGACTCCTCGAACTGACGTAACTGCGATTAGCACCGATAGCAATTTTGATTTTGCGCTTCAAACAGCGGTCGAGTCTGGATTCAGCCGAATACCGCTTTATGAGAACTCGCTCGATGAGATAGTTGGGGTACTCTACATTAAAGACTTAATTCAGTACATCGGCCGATTTCATAAACCAGACCTCGCGGACATCTCGAGAAAGCCCGTATTCATTCCGGAGACTATGGAGGCGGACAAGCTCCTGACAACACTTAGGACTGGTGAGAGCGCGCACTTAGCAATAGCGGTTGATGAATACGGCGGTACTGCCGGCGTGATCACGATCGAGGATGTTATCGAGGAAATAACAGGAGAAATTGTCGACGAATTCGACTCAGCACCGGCTTTGCCACAATTTGAGCAGACCGACGAAAATTCTTTCTCGATTGATGCAACTATGACTATCGACGAACTAAATGATCATCTGGGAACAGAGGTTCGTGTCGACGATGTTGATACTGTTGGTGGTTTAGTAGTTACGACTCAGGGACGCCTCGGTGAAGTGGGCGATTCAATCGAGATTGGATGGGGAGATCAACAGGATCAAGATTCCACCAATGGGCTTCTCTTGATGACTGTGAGTGAAATTGAAGGGCAAAGAGTCAGACGGGTACAGGTGAAGAAAATTGAACTTGTGAATACAACTATGATAAGTTCATCCGAGGAATTAGCTGCCGAGGGTTGAAATATAAGGTTTTTTCCCATGATTAACGATATCCAATTGTGAGCGTTTACGATTCCGTAAAGCGAATGGGCTTGATGATACGGGCTTATTCACATAATAATTCAAACTAGTAATAAAGAAAATTAGCATTGTGTAATTGGAATTTCATGCCAGACGCGCCATCAAAACTAGTTATAGTAGAGTCGCCAACTAAGGCTGCTACCATCCGGAAACTTCTCGATGACAGTTTTGAGGTCGAGGCCTCTGTAGGGCATATTCGAGATCTTGCAAACAAAAAATCGGAAATCAAAACGAACAGCTCCGACAGAGATAATCGATACTCCGACGGAGCGATTGGCTTTCTGGGAGTCGATGTAGAGAACGATTTTGAACCAGCGTTAGTTGTCTATGACAATAAGAAGAGCACTCTACGTGAGCTAAAAAGGAAACTAAAGAACGTCAGTGAATTGTATCTCGCAACTGACGAGGATCGTGAGGGCGAAGCGATTGCCGCGGATCTACTTGATGAACTGAAGCCTGGCAAGAGTGTTGCAGTTCATCGGCTGGTTTTTCATGAAATCACAAAGGATGCAATCAAGCATGCGCTTGAAAATCCTGGCGAAATCGACAGAAATTTAGTAGAAGCTCAGAGAGCTCGACGAATAATGGACCGTATTTATGGCTTTCCTACAAGCATGCTCGCTCATACACGAATACGCCAACGCGTAGCAGTAGGGCGAGTCCAGTCACCCACCACAAAACTAATTGTAGACAGAGAAATCGAACGGATGAACTATGTCTCGGCCGAATATCTAGGTATCGATGGACGCGCAAAAAAAGAGAATAATGAGCTGGATTTTAAGATTCGATTAGTTGCCATTGGTGATGAACAGGTGGCAGTCGCAAGGGACTTCAATGCCGTCGGATCTTTAATTAAAAGCCAGGGTGTGCGTTGGCTCAAAGAGGCAGAGGCGAAAGAATTGGAGCAGGTAATTAAATCCCAGCAACTGCTCGTCGCGAACATAGTAGAGAAAAAAGGAATCGCTCGACCCAAGCCTCCTTTTATCACCTCAACGCTGCAACAAGCGGCTGGTCGAAAGTTAAGACTCTCGTCTCGCCGAACAATGGATGCGGCTCAGCGGTTATTTCAGAACGGCCATATCACCTATATGCGAACGGACAGCGTGACACTCTCGGCGGAGGCGCTGACTCAAACTCGTTCAATAATTCAAGCGGAATACGGAAAAGCACTCTTATCAAACGACGTCCGCCGGTATAGCACTAGCACGTCAGGTGCACAAGAGGCGCATGAGGCTATTCGTCCGGCTGGTGGATTTCGTTCACCACAAAGTTTACAGAGCTCACTTAGTCGTGATGACTTCGAGGTCTATAACTTGATTTGGCAGAGAACACTCGCGTCACAGATGATTAATCAGGAATATATTGATACAAGAGTTTCCTTGAACGCGACTCATAGTGCAACCGAACTAAAGTTAACCGCTTCAGGGCGGGTGATTACTGAGCCCGGATTCACGTCCGTTTACACCGAAACTACCACTAAGTCGACCGAAGACCAAGAATTGGAATCAGAAACAAGTATTCTGCCTGCGCTTAAAGAAGGCGAGCTACTTAAGGTGACTGCACTCACGGTGCAACTTCATCAGACTACGCCACCAAGACGTTGGACCGAGGCCAGTATTATTGAGAAATTGGAAAGCGAAGGGATTGGTCGCCCGTCAACCTACACAAGCATCCTCGAAGCTATTACGAAACGCGGAGCTTGTATACGCCGCAATAATACGTTAATTCCGACATTTACTGGATTTGCAGTTGTTAATATGCTCGAGAAGCATTTTCCTACGTTAGTTGATCTAGCTTTTTCTGCAAGCATTGAGAAAGAATTGGATGCCATTGCCACTGGTACAGCGACTAAATCTGAGTGGTTACGCGCGTTATATTTTGGAAATGTTGAAGGCGACGAGAGTACGAAAATTCAAGAAGGTTTTCGGTCTACCTTTGAAACGGCGATCGAAGAAGTAGCTGGCCGGGAGCTTGCTACCATCGCAATCGGAACGAGTGACGATGGTAATGATATCGGGGTTAGGGTTAGTAAAAATTACGGACCGTATCTGTTTCAGTCGAACGGAGAAGATGAAATTACCGTAAGTATTCCGGACGACACGATTCCCGATGAGGTAACTATCGAGTGGGCGACGAAGCGCATCAACGAAAAATTGGCTGGGGACAGGCAGGTCGGCTTAGATGCCATAAGTGGAAAAGCAATAGTTGTTAAAGCAGGTCGATTCGGACCGTATTTCGAAATCGTTGCGTCCGACTTAGAGTTGGAGGATTCTACATTTAAACCCCGCCGAGCCGGGCTCTGGCCACACATGGACATCAACACGGTCTCAGAGCAAGACGCACAACTCGCACTATCATTTCCGAAAGAACTGGGCTTTCACCCGGATAATGGATCTTCGGTGTTGGCGATAGCACAGGGCCCGTACGGACCATACGTCAAATGTGATACTGAATCCAGAAGTATCGAAGCGGAAGACAAATTCCAAGCGGTCAGAGAACTTACTTTAGACGCCGCCCTGAAACTCCTCGCTAAGCCAAAAACCCGCGGCCGAAATCAGCAGAATCCTTCTTCAAAGAAAGAGTTAGGCAGTAGGCCCGATACTCAAGACAAGCAGGTTGTTTTGCACCTGACAGGTCGATTCGGACCGTATGTGACCGACGGTGAATTTAATGCCTCTGTCCCAAAAGATCGAGATCCAGGTAACATTACTCTCGATGACGCCGTTGATTTACTCGTAATTCGAGAGGCAAAAATCGTCGCGAACGGTGGAGTTACTCGGAAACCCAAGGGAAAGACGAAAGCCCGTAGTTCGAAAAAGAATACCAAAGTCTCTGCAAATACAAATATTACTAATATTCTCTCCGATATACCTACCACAGATCAGCGATCCGGTTGATTATGCGTCGATAAACCAATTTTGTGACTTCAACTAGACTATTTGAGTTGATAACTGGTACATTGGTCTGTATATAAAGCGCAAATGGATATGCGCTTTAGCTTTTTATTAGTCATCGAGGAGCTAAAAAATGAACCTAAGCTGCATGCAGAGAGACTTGAACTCCGGAGTGGCGGCTGTAGTGCGAGCGATTCCTAGAAGCCAGAATCCTTTGGCGAGCCAACTTTTAGCACGTACAGACGGCGATTCACTTGTTCTTGTGGGCACGGACGGCGAGACCGTAGCGATTACCTACAAATTACCGGCTGCAATAGCCACCGCTGGTCAAATAACAATGGAAAAGGCACGAATAAGTAATCTGATAAGCAACTTGCCTAATGACGAGGTCACTCTGGAGTCTTCCGAATCCGGTAATATGGCCGTAATTAAATGCAACCGGACAAAGGCTGAAATTGCGGGGTTTAACCCTGATGAATTTCTAGTAACAGAATTCTTGGGAGACATAAGTGTTAAGCTGCCGGCACAACAATTCAGACTTGCTCTGAACAGAACCGTAGTTGCAGCGGCTCAGGATGACTCAAGACCTGTTCTTACTGGGGTTCAGTTTGAATTTTCGCCAAATCAACTTCGACTTGGTGCGGCAGATGGATTTCGACTTTCAGTCCATAGCTTGGAAACACCAGGAATCGACATGACGCAGACCGTCATCGTCCCCCGAAATATAGTCAGAGAAGTAATCCGTCTTATAGATGAATTAGACGTGTCCTCGGATACGACAGTGGAAATGCAACTTGAAGATGCACCTGACGGAGGAACACGGGTTGGATTTACCGTTGGACCCGCACAGATCACTGCGAGCTTAGTTCAAGGAACTTTTCCGTCATACGAGCAACTAATCCCCAGTGATCACGAGGTCAGTATCCAAGTTTCTGTTCCAGCACTAATGGAGACTATACGACGAGCGGATGGATTTGCTCGCGACTCATCCAACATTGTTCGATTCACCGCGACCGCAGGGAACGCCGGTGAAGGGGGGAAGCTTGCTATTCGAGCTCAGGCGGATGAATCGGGTACATATGATGATGAGATTGATGCCACAGTGGTGGGGGGTGACTCCAATATAGCCTTTAATATTGCCTATATAAGAGATATCCTAGGCGTAATCGACGTTGACACTATTAATATTGAGGTGACCTCTTCTGGAAATCCGGGCGTCATTAAGGCGCTTGGGGATGACCGACTTATACATGTGGTCATGCCTATGTATGTTCAGTGGTAATTGGTTTTGAGTTAGCCCTCGACAGGAAAGAGACTTAACTTCGTGTTGAATTCGATTTCATGCAAATTAGCAGTAGACTTAGCTTGATTTAGCGCCCCATACACCTCTAACAAATCTTGCATTGCAGGTGTTCCACTTCCGGAAAAATCGTCATAGTGTCCCAAAACAAGCTCGCTCGGATTCAACGCGTTAATTTCTTTCATGAGAAAATCAATTCCTGAGCCTTGTATTGGCTCGCCGTCAATATTTCCACGCCCAGCAGCGGCTAGTAGAGCAATATCGGGTGAAATCGATTCGAGTATTGAGCTATAGTGGCCCATCGTATCCTTGTAAAAAATATCGCCGTACGGTGTTTTGATTAAATAACAGAGCGCGCCGCCGTCCCCACGCGGTGTCTGGTGATTCCAAGGCATTGAAGAACTGGCCAAGTCTCCGAGTTCACGTTTACCGACTCGTTCAGATAACAGGTCTAATCGATCCTGATGGAAGACGTTAATATCTCCTACACAAATATCAGACATCTTGCCCAAGCCGCCCGTCGTTGGCGCCCAGATACAGGAGTGTAATGATGGAAAGACTTGCACCGAGACATCGTCACTCAGTCTGATCTCTTCTCCTCCAGAAACTGGGAGTACTTGATCTTGCGGGATTCCTTCTTCTTCTATCATCACTCGCGCAGTTTCGTAGGAACCTATTATGGTTGTGTTCGTATTTCGTGCGATTGTCTC
>JAPYRK010000016.1:31175-39030 GCA_029941115.1 Dehalococcoidia bacterium
GCGCAGTTTCGTAGGAACCTATTATGGTTGTGTTCGTATTTCGTGCGATTGTCTCCGCGCCCCAAAGATGGTCCCAGTGAGAGTGTCCAATTAAAATGAAGTCACATTCTCTAATCTCTGCGGCTCGTAAACCGACTGCGGGCGCCGAATCGGGCCTATCCAGGTATGCGTCAAGAAATAAGGTCAGATCATCAATTGTAAGTCGATATGTTGAGCACCCAAACCATTCAAGAGTAGTTGTCATAAAGTTCCCGAATCCCTTAATCAGTCAGCATTAGCTGCTCGTTCATTGAGCGTTAATGATTTTCGCCCAATTGATTGTAAATCATTGGGCAAAATTAGAATTGAAGTCAACTCATTGTTCACCGACAATTTCAGCATAATCAAATCACCGGTATGGAGTTGTTGCGCCGCGGGTCTGATCTGAAAAATTCGAGGCACTTTTCTGAACGATACCTCGAATGTGCTTTCACCGGACAATACAGAAAATGAGTTAGTGGTTGAGTCAGCGATGACGCCACTTCGAAAAATTTTGCCCGTTAATGCCGGTAGTCCCTCAAAACCCGTATAACCACCTTTTGAAACAAGCGGCTCGATCTTAGATGGCGCTGTCCTGGGGTCACGAATTTCGATTAGGCGAGTGGTTGGTTCGCCATCGCCTTGAGCTAAGGTATACCCAAAATATCCGCCTGCGCCGATCGCGGCAATTATCAAAACTAATCCGAAGAGTAGATTGAATGACCGGTTCATAATCTTAGTCATTACTCTTCTTCCTCTCTAAAGACCACGATTCCAGATATATAAAGCCCCATTTCAGCGCGAGCGATTCCCAGATTCACGCTTTCGCCATTAGTTAGCATGGCAAATTCAACATTTGATTCTACGAGAGTGAGTTTTTCAATAACTACGTGTGAGCCAACGGTGAATTCGATGGGGGTTAAGTCTTGATTGGAACCGGGAGGTTCGATTGCAGTTGAACTCTTAGCTATTTTAATAATCACATCTTCGCCACTTAATTGTTCTATGGCCAGAATTGGTCCTCCAAACGTCAAGGGTGTATTTTCTCGAACAGATTCGTCAATTGAAAAATTTATCTGTTCTACCGAAGGGGAGTACCCGTATACGTACCCGCCAACTGCACTTACTCCGAAGAAAATACCGCAGACCGCACCCCAAGCGAGAATATTTTTCAGTAAGCTAAACATTCGTATTCACTTTCGCCGTACCTTTTGAGTAAACCGATTTCAGTTTAACGACGGTTTGGGTCACTAGGAAGTACTCGAGTATAAATTCCAGACTGTCCAGGCATTTCTTCGACTTCCAAAGTAATTTTCCTTAAGTTTCTAGCATTAATAGTGGACATTTTGGTTATGACCGCTTCAGCAATATGCTCTGCTATGAGCTCGGCTGTCGAGTTCTCGATCGCTAGAGCGACTACGTCAGTGGCTGGAATTTGGTAGGTTCGGTCACCATGTTTGATCGAATACGAACTCATCTCTTCGTTAAGTTTGATTGAAAGTTGGTCAGAATTGATCTGCAACAGAAACTTATGGTCGAGTAAATCGCATTGAGATCTTAGAAGTTCCTTCAGTACCGAAAAATCCATCACCCAATTATCCGCAGTTAAATCTCCTTCCACACGACAGGCCACTACATAGTTATGCCCATGTAGTGGCTCCAGAATAGAACCTAAAGTCGCCATATGTGATGCAGCAAAGCGTAACCGAATACCAGAAACGGATACCTCCCTTATTGGCTGAGTAACATCAGGAAAAGTCATCTAATAATCTTTGGTTCAATGTCCTAAAAAATCAGTTCGTAATACCGTACAGTATGCTGAGTCTGCTATATCACCATGCCGTCGAAAAGTTTTTCAATATCAGTGCTTGCGATTCCAGCTTTCTGCTTTGCTTGTGTCAAGCGATCATGTGCTGGGACGCTATTGTCAGCCTTGTATAAGACACCCACGGGGACGCCTGGTTGAGCGGCGAGAGCAAGCGCTTGGAAGTAGTCGCTTGCGTCATGACTGTCTGCGATTGGCTGTGCCAAGGCTTTAATACCGTTCGCTTCATCTCCCTTTAGGGCAGCATAAGTGTCGTTATAGGTTGTACAAGGTGATTGGACATGCACGATCGAGAATCCTGGGTAATTCATTGCATCTTCTATAGCCTGTTGTAGTGGTCGAATTCTGGTGGACAACTCCGATATGATGAAGCGAGCCCCACCTCCGAGGTAAACCATCAACGGATTCATACGATCATCGAGTTTCCCATACTTTGTTGTGGGGGTAATTTCCTCTAGGTCAGTGGTAGGGGAGGCTTGGCCTTTAGTTAACCCGTATATGCCGTTGTCCATGACGACGACTGTGATATCAAGGTTTCGTCTGGCTTGTGGAGCGATATGTTCGCTGCCAATTGACAGAAAATCGCCGTCACCAGAAACAACTAAGACATTGAGGTCTGGGTTTGCTGACTTTGTGCCGTAGGCGATCGGTAGAGTACGACCATGAATGCCATGAATACCAAACGGTTGTGGTCCCTCTTGGAGATGCACCAGATTACCAGAGCAACCTATTCCAGCCACGATTACACTATTTTCAATGGGTTCTTGTTTCTCTGAAGCTCTGGCTGTTAGAGCTCTTTCAATGGCACGCTTTACACCAAAGTCGCCACAACCTGGACACCACGTAAAGTCATATGACGGATTTCTCTTAGCCATCAGTCAGCTCCTTCTGCTACAAGAATTAATCCCTTTTATTACTATCGCATATCTCTAACTTAAATGTCCTTTGATTTCTTCTTTGAGATCTGAAATTCTCCAAGGAAGACCTGTGTACTGATTTATCGTTTCAGCTGCGACCCCCAACTGTCTTAAGTGTCCAGCAAACTGACCCATATAATTTAGTTCTGGAACGAGTACTTTATCCTTAGTCCGGAGTTCAGCTAACAGCTCTTCTGGTAATGGGTTCAAATACATTGTGTAATACCAACCAATATCGATCCCCTCCGATGTAAGCTCTTGCCACGCACCTCGGCCCGAGCCTTTTGACCCACCCCAAGGCATAATCGCAATTGATGCCGTTGGGTTCTCTGCTTCAAATGTCCCGTCGTTCAGAGTTTTTAGTTTTGCAAATCGTCTTTCCGTCATTTGTATGTGAACATCTGCGAGATGTGTGGTGTCTCCTTGTTCGTCATGCTCTGAACCATTGGCAACATATGCGCCTGGTCCGCCTGGCACAGGGAATGGTGATACACCTTCTCCCTCATATCGACGGTTCTCTACTGAGCCATCCGATATAGATCGTGACTCCTGTGAGATTAATGATGTGTCCGGTCGCTCGATATCCTGAGCTCGCTCAGCAACCGACATTTCAGTTAAAAGAATCACTGGTCCTTGATATCTCTCTGACCAATTCACGGCCTTAGCAGTAGCCCAGAAAGCCTCTTCAACGTTACCAGGGGCTATGACCGGGAGCGACATATCACCATGTCCAGGATTCATAGCCATAATAAAATCAGATTGTTCGGTCTTGGTAGGTAGACCTGTTGCCGGCCCACCTCTTTGTACATCTGCTACAACCAAAGGAATTTCCGACATCCAGGCTAATCCCAAACCTTCACCCATGAGACTTAATCCCGGCCCTGCAGTGGAAGTCATAGTCTTCTTGCCAGTAAATCCAGCACCGATTAAGGCTGCAATTGATTCAATCTCGGAGGAGGCTTGTCCGACAAATTTGCCGTCACCATTCAAGTTGCTCTCCATATAGGTCAGCATTGTTGTCGCGGGTGAAATTGGATAGCCAATGAACACATCAACTCCGGCAGCCATCGCTCCAAGGCAGGCTGCCTCATATCCCCTGATTAAGATGCGTTCACGGGCATCGGGCTCTTCAACTGGCGGATCAACTTGCGCAATTTCAAAACCAGATTCGTCTGCGGCCGTGGCGCCAAGATGCAAGGCCTTGATATTACCCTCGATAATCGCCGCATCCCCAGGTCTTCCTCGGTCCCACCGGGCAGTAATGAAGCTTTCTAGTGCCTCAAGAGAGAATCCTACGGCTTTTGCGACGGCGCCAATCATTACGATAGTTCCAGCGCGTGCATTTCCTGCTTCACGTGCCATGTCATCAGTTGGCAGTGCAAGAGCACGAGGATGTTCGATTTCGAATTCTTGGCTGTTGTAGACAATTATTCCTTGATCAGAGAGTTCTGGAAGATTGGCGTCATATGCATATTCATTCTGACAAACGAGCACATCAAGAGAATCACCGGGTGTTAAAATTGGTTCTGAAGAAATTCGAGCCTGACCCCACGCTGGCCCACCTTTAATTTGTGATGGATACGTAGCAAAAGTTAAAACGTGATATCCGCTTTCAGCTGCAGCTGAAGCCATGAGCTCCGAGCCTCCAACCACGCCTTGTCCACCTTCACCAGCAAAACGCACGACTAGATTTTTACTCATTTTTATCCCGTTTTATGCCGTAACTCCTGTCAGGAAGTTGACGGGAATATACAAACTTGTTTACCGAATTTAATTAATAATTGTCCTCGTTGGCTCTGACACCTACGGCTAGAATAGTAAAGCATTCCGTCCTACCACGCTTTTTTATCCTCCGCTTCGTAGCGAATTGAAAGCCCTTCGAGAAAATCTTATTTGGCATTCAAGTTAGGCGCTAATCTCTTTACACATTTACGTAGTTAATTTTAGGCTTTAAAGTAAGATTCAGGCAGAGGTATTCTCAAAATGGTAAAAACATATGTCTTAATCGTCACTAACCCTGGCATGACTCGTGAAATTGTCGACACGCTCTTGGCGATGGAGTTGGTTGTCGCTGCACATGAGGTTATGGGTCCCTACGACATCGTCGCCGAAATTGAAGCTGAGGAACTTTCGGCGATACCAGATTTTCTAGCAACTCAGATTCGGACGTTGGAAGGAATTCATTCAACTACATCGTTGGTGGCCTCTACCTAACTTATTTCTTTAGCTTTCTGCTGACGTAATTCTGGAGATGTTAACCAAATTAGGACTGCAAATACTGAAACGGTGCTGGCCGCGATGGTCAGAGCAGTTCCTAAACCTACGAATTCTGCCACACCCGCCGTGAGAAAACCTCCAACCGGAGGTAAGAACCAAGTTAAAGACCAAATTCCCATAACACGGCCGCGCATTTGATCTGGAACGTTCAATTGCATCGTGACCATCCCGATATTAAGAAATATCGATGAAGAAAATCCAGCCACAAAAAGAATCAACATACTCAGCGGAATTAGTCGGCAGAATGCGAAGAGTCCGATGGAGATTCCGAAGATTACTGCTGTAATCAACATTAGCCAGGAACCCTTACTCTGTGCGTCGAGTCTCATGATTGCTAATGTGCCGAGAACAGCTCCAGCGCCCGCGGCCGCCTCTAGTAGCCCAAATTCTAGTGTTGACGCTTGCAAAATATCGTTGGCAAATGAAGGGAGTAAAATTACGTATGACATCCCAAACAGCGAAAAACTAAACGTCAAACCGATAACGTTAAAAAACAAGCGATTTCGTACAATGAACTTGAGTCCTTCCCTCATTTGCCCTAAGGCACTCAAGCTTGAATCGGCTCGCTGACCTTCTGGCTTAGGTTTCAGGACGATCAAAAGAATTGCTGAAATAGTGAACCCGATTGGCATCAAGATGAACCCAGCGCCAAACCCAAACACGGTGATGACCGTTGCTCCAATCGCAGGACCGGCAACTCGCATTGAATTCCAAACCATTGATGTGAGCGCAACTGCACTCGTCATCGCTCTCATATCAATCAGTCTCGGAAGAATGGCATTTTGTGCCGGGCTTGCGATTGCCGCGAAGACGCCCGCTAACACTGCCCAGATTAATAGTTCAGTTACTCCCGCCTGATTAGTAATAACCGCGAGCCAGAGAACCCACGAAATAATAGCTGTTAAGCCAGCAGTCCAGAGTAAGATTTTTTGGGTATCATATCTATCAGCTATGACGCCTGAAGGGAGACTCAGCAGTATCGTCGGGATTGATGACGCCATGGGAAGAGCTGCGACCCAAGCGGGTGAAAGTTCCAGAAAGCTGGCAGCGAACCAGCCGATAACTGAGAATCTTAGCGTTAACGCAAACACGCGGCCAATCAGGCCGGCATAATACAGTCGGTAAGCTGGATAAGACAACGCCATCGAAGAAGTGGCGGTGTTGTCCTCAGATGAAATATCAGTGATAGTTTTTTCCTTAAATGTACCTCGCAACTATAGCTTGGAGTAGTGCTAGTAGTGCGTGATTTTGCGCGGGTCGAACTGTAAGCTCGATTTGCGAGTATGCGTGACGCGAATTTTCGTTAGTTGTCTAAGTTAAGCACTGAAGCTCGGCGCTTTCTGATTGGTGGAAAGTATTACTAGTTGACATCTACCTACATTGTTACACCACCAATCTCTGTAAAATTATTGCCAGTTGTAACTGAAACTACCGTCGGTCAGGTATAGGCATCGAGCTCGGGTACTCAGTCGAGGTTCGATACGTTATGCTTTTTTGGTACGATTAACAATTAATAAATGTTTAGGAGCCACTGCATGGTAATCACACTAGAAGCAGGAGATGCGGCACCGAAATTCGAGTTACCTGACCAGGACGGTACGGTCCGTTCACTGGGTGACTATGCGGGACAGACTTTAGTCCTTTATTTCTACCCCAAGGATTTCACCCCTGGGTGAACTACTGAAGCATGCGCACTCCGTGATGAGTACGCGAAAATTCAAGCCGCAGGCGCAACAATAGTTGGCGTTTCGCCTGACACCTCTGAGAAGCATAAAGCGTTTCGTGAAGAAAATAATCTGCCGTTTGATCTGCTAGCTGACACAGAACATGTGGTTGCCGATGCGTACGGTGCTTGGGGTGAAAGAAACATGTACGGCAAAACATTCATGGGTATTTTTCGATCAACATTCTTGATTGCCAGTGATGGCGACATACTTAAGGTTTGGAAAAAAGTCACACCAGCTGAGGCTGGAACAGACATACTAGCCGCGGTGGAAGCACTGTAGAGTCTTCGTTCTGGAAATCAATAATTGACTATGAGTTATCGAAGCGCCAGGAAGAAATCGTTTCAATATTAATAGAAATAAATGTCCTGTCAGTGAAACTAAACTCTTTGTACTGTTGGTATTTTTTTCTGAAGGCGCCAGGAATCTTCGACTGTTGTTGCTTAGAAAAATCTTCGAATTCATTAATTTCTCCAGTTCCGCGAATCAGCAGCCACCACAGGGCGGTCCATTCGTCCTCATAGTGATCAATCAATATGGCTACGAAACTATTCTCGCGGATATTTCGCACCCGTCGCAAAGTGCTGCCTGACTTTGGCTTGTCATCTATGACAATCACAATTCGATCTCCACTTAAAATGAACGTTATTGGGATTAACGAAGGCTCTCCGCTAGCAGTAGAGGTTGCGAGTCGGGCGATCGGTTGGTTGCTCAATAATTCCCGCTGAGCAGGGCTCAATTCGAACTTCGTGGGCATCTAAGTAACTCCATCTATTAAATTTACGCGCAGATTCCAGCTCACCTAAGAAGGCCTTCGGCTTCCTGTAGGGGTTGCAGCATTGTAGCTGTCGCGATAATCTTAGTCACATCACTTGAATTAGATTAAGTTGATTGTTTTACTTGTGTATTAGCAGGCACGTTAGGAATCGGGATGGCACTCGACATAGTAGGAATGATCGGAGTTAAACCTAATGAGGGAGATCCCGCAGTCTCCATTATTGGCGGAGGAATCGATCTTGATTATCTTGAGCGATTCTCGAGAGTTCATGAAGAGAGTGGCTTCGATGCGGCGTTGGTAGGGTACACCTCAGGCT
>JAPYRK010000017.1:0-24071 GCA_029941115.1 Dehalococcoidia bacterium
ATTTGAGAGTGGGGTGGGTGATGGGATTCGAACCCACAATCGCCGGGACCACAACCTGGAGCCTTAACCATTAGGCCACACCCACCATAATCTCAAATTTATATTAGCAGGGAACTGCTTTTGGATCTAAATTGTAGAGTTTGTGTTTTTTCGTAGGCTCTGAGTTTTCGGTAGTTACTCTATGTAGTTTGGACCGTAGCTAGCCATGCCTGCACTCTTTCGACAGGTTCATCTGACTCGTGCAGTGGTGCATGACCCAAACCAGCATAAATTTCAAGTTCTGAGTCGACAATGCATCTGGATATAATCACCGAGCCACCAGGTGGAGTCGTAGGGTCAGCATCACCAACTAAAATCAGAGTTGTAACTGCGATGTCTTTAAGCTCCTCATCCATATTGTAGAAGGCCACCGCTCGCTGAGCTTCAGCTAGGAATTTATCCCCATTTTTTTCTGTCTCGTCGGCTTGCGCACGCCAATGGTCCGTTGCAGCCGCACCAACTCGGCTTGACGTGGACAGAAGTAAAAGCGCTGTAGTTTGATCTGGATAATCTATTGCAAATCGCTGAGCGATTGCTCCACCCATAGATGAACCGGCGATAATTGCGTTCTTAATATCTAAGGCTTTTAATAATTCGCCTAAGTCCTTTGCCCAAATTTCAAGTGAAACTGCATCACTAGTTCCTTCAGTTTCTCCCATTCCTCTGACATCATATGCCAAGTGCTGAAAGCCAGAGAATTTGGATAAATCCTCAGCCCAGTAGTTTAGTGAGCCACCGATGCCATGAATCCAGACTACCGTTTGATCTCCATTACCAGTTAGTTCGTAGTGTTGATTTATTCCGTTAGCCCTGATGAATGACATTTGAATCTACATTTCCTCACCTAGTTGGTGATATTTACCACTATGAAACAACAGTGGACTATTAATAGTTTGGTTGTTTTCCAGCGCTTCAACTTGTCCCACGAGTATCGTGTGATCTCCAGCCGGATATTTATGTATTATTTTGCAACTTGTCCAGAGCATGACGCCGTTAATTATGGGAATTCCAAGGGGACCGATTGAATGTGGAATTCCACTCAATGGTTCTGGATGTGTACCGCTACTCGCAAAAATATTTGACACATGTTGCTGTTCATCTGACAAGATATTTACGCCAAACGCATCAATATCATCCAACCATTCGTGCATCGAAGCTCCTTTGTCAATGCATACCAGTAACATAGGTGGTTCAAGTGACACGGACGAGAAAGCATTCGCTGTCATGGCCTTTAGACTTCCATCAGATTTTGCCATCGTTACAACAGTAACGCCCGTGGCAAAAGAACCCATTGCATTTCTGAATGCTCGGGCATCAAAATTTTCATTATCTTGTGTCGTCATATGGAGTCCTGCCATGTGTTCTGATGACGCGAGAGTATCATCACATGACGGCATATGGGGAATCGGACAAGTTTCCTATGTCGAGCGCCTTACAAGATTTCCTGTCGATTTTTTTCTTGCTGTAACTTACGCAGTCGTCCAGCTCGTTCAAGTAATTCTCGATTTTCATCTCCAACATACATGAAGCCGTTTCTCCACTCATTATCGCGCCATTCAAATGGTGTTTGAACTGTAGTTCGAGGGAATGAGGCATTGACCACGAGGTCTAGCGCCATGTGAGTGATGGTTTCTTGCATTTCTGTGTCATATGGGACACCAATCGGGTTGCCAAGTGGAAAATCAGTGAAGAGAAACCGTGGCACACCACACTGTTCAATGATGTCCCTTGCGGAACCAGCTATGACCGTTGGAATGTCATTTGATTCCAGATACCGAGCGAGCAGACCCACGGTCTGATGGCAAACGGGTCAGAGCGGTACCAGCAAGGCGATATCAACCTTGTCTTCTTGCATTTGTTCATATATCTCAGGAGCATACTTTTTCGATGTTCGACTCTGTGAGTAATCCGTAGGCACGCCATAAAACCTTGGTGAAACTGATCCGATTATCTTTTGCTCGACAAAAGATTTCAAATGATCTAATGGAAAAAACGATCCTAGGTCCATAGTATGGGTGGCTTCTTTATCCCACGATCTATCCATTGTATATAGGGCTTCTGGGGTGGGGTCACTAGGTGCGCTGAAGAGTGCCGTCGTTTTGAGTAGTCCGGGATCATGCTCAAGACTCACGCCTGGTTTTGGAATAGTGGCTGTCGTGACGAGTCCTACTCGACACTGATTTAGCGGTTTTTTCAGACGAGTAAAAGAAGTTTCTAAATTCGACGCCCAGCGATATGGTTTTCCATAGCCTTGCGCCGAGTAAAAATCTCTGGATTTATCAATGTACGAAACGGCTATCCTATGTGTGGTTAGTTCATTTGAGGATTTACCATTATCCATCTACATTTACTTTCTAGTTTGCTTGATCGTCATTAAATAATGCCTCAACATCCGCAAGGATATCCTCAGTTTTAAGCTCAGACTCTTTTACAGTTTGCACAAAATTTTCCTGCCATGTGAGGAACTGTGAGTCCAGTGCACTTATAAACGTGTCAAAAGTTGAATCCTCATTGCGCGCATTTTCGAGTCGAGTTCTCAAATTAAGCATCTCTTCATCCAAATCATAACGCGGAGTGGTTGTGCCATATATGCTATCGAAAGCGCTCAGGAGCGCATCAATGGCATGCGGGGATCCACTATTTTGCACATAGAAAGGAGCTATTGCATTGATCGTCGCTACCATAAATCCTTCATTCCTCAGCATGGTGCCTAAGGCCATTGTGAAGGTGGCACCTCCTTGATATTTAGGAGTGGAAAAGCTCGCCGCAGTTAGATCAGCAATATTTCTCGCAAAATCATGAGCAGGATTTTCTGCGTCGTTGGCTGATGCACCCGATGTAACAAGGATCGGGGCTTGTTTATCGTATGGGACCGGTCCGTCAAATGACGAAAGCAAGATTATTTTTTGGATTTGGGCTTTTGTTGCCACATGTGTAATTGCTTCAGCAATTTTCATCCATTTAAAATGCGGCTCGGGTGAAGTAAAAAACAAAATATCACCATCTCCGGCACCGCCGTGGGGTGTGGTGACTGAGGGTGATAAATTCTCTTTCGCAAGGTGCCAAAAGCTTGCATCTGGCCACTCTATTGTTCTATTGCCCAGATCATCAAGAGAAACTTGCGGGCGCTCATCGCTTAAATCGAATAAATCTTCAGAATTTATGGTACCAATTTGAGTAGCATCGTATTCTTCTACTAAATGTAGAATAGTGTTGTGAGCGGCCACACCATCAGTTTGAGGTCCTACACCTACTATTAAGACTGAAGCCTTTATTTCACTTAAATCAGTGTCTAGATTTAGAAAACCCTTTGAATATGTGTCCATATTTTCCACCTCTATTTAGTCGATAGGTGATATTTTAGCACTCTCCTCCTGAGAGTGCTAAAATCTTGAAGTTTTGTGAGATTTACAACGAAAAATTATCTAAATTCGCTATTTATTCTCAGAAGCTTAGGCCAGTTAAACAAGTCGATTTGACTTTTACTACCACGCATCAATATTGGGTCTCTTTTTACCGTCTCGAGGCGCGGCCGCTGGAACAGACGCGAAGGCATTACTAATCCAGCGCCTGGAGTCAGCTGGGTCTATGACATCATCTACGCCAAATGAAGTTCCATAATTGATTGCTCGACCCCGTGCGTAGGCCGCCTCGACAAGCTCGTCGTATCGAGTAACTCGTTCGCCTGAATCCTCTATCGCTTCAAGCTCATTTCTGAATCCCAGCTTGACTTGTCCCTCGAGCCCCATGCCTCCAAATTCACCGGTTGGCCAGGAGGCCGCAAAAAACGATTCTTTGAAGCTCCCACCAGCCATCGCTTGGGCCCCAAGTCCATACGCCTTTCTTAGAACTATTGTTGCGTGTGGAATAGTAATGTTTGCCGCTGTAACAAACAGCCGGCTACAGTGACGCACTAATGCAGTTTTTTCAATTTCTGGCCCAACCATCATTCCCGGAGTGTCACAAAGAACAAGTAGCGGGATATCGAATGCGTCACAAATCTGTAAAAATCGTGCTGCTTTGTCAGAACCGTCACTGTCTATCGCACCTGCCAAATAATTTGGGTTATTAGCGAGGACGCCAATCGGTCTACCTTCGATTCGAATGAATGCAGTTACCATACCAAGTCCAAATTCTTTTCGAAGCTCTAAGACAGAATCTGAATCAGCGAGTGTTTCTATGACCTCACGTACGTCGTAGATGCGAAGACGATTTTCAGGAATTATTGGTCTTAGCAGCCTCTGATCCACACATTCCCAGTCTCCGACAGACCCCTGAAAATACGAGAGATATTTCTTTGCCGCCTCCACCGCTTCTATCTCATCTTTCACTAGAATATCAATTACGCCGTTAGGTGATTGGACTTCTGTCGGACCAATTTCCTCAGGTCGGAAGATGCCAAGATTTCCACCTTCAATCAATGCAGGCCCACCCATACCGATATTTGAGTTCTCTGTTGCAATGATCACATCACAACAACCAAGTAGCGAAGCATTTCCAGCGAAGCAGTAGCGGGAGGTGATCCCGATAGTTGGAACCAACGCGCTGAGTCGTCCCATTTGGGCAAACGTGGGTGTATCTAAAGGTCTATACGCACCTTCACTCCGACCTTGGCCTTGAGTTGTGGTTGATTCTCCTCCGGCACGTTTACCACCAGTACCAGCTCGTCCGCCGCCGCCCTCGGCGAAAAAAACAACAGGGCGTTTCCATTTTTCTGCAAGCTCGAGCATACGATCTGTTTTTGGATGATTGATAGCACCCTGTGTGCCGGCGAGTACTGTGTAGTCATATGCGAGTACGACGGTTCGACTTTTTTCTTCTGGGAACAGGTCACCATTTACGCTTCCTACACCAGTAACCATTCCATCTGTCGGAAACTTCCTAATTACTTCTTCAATTGGGAGGCCAGTGCCCGGGGTAAGGACGAGTGATCCATGTTCCATGAAAGAGTCTACGTCACAGAGTTGGTCGATATTTTCTCGTGAGGTCCGTTGACCTGTAGCACGGCGTTTGGCCACGGCATCTGGACGCGCTGCATCAAGCGTTACTGCATGTCGCTCATGAATTTGTGCCAGATCGGGTCGGACATAATCAAGGTCCACTTCTTGGTCATCTGCTTCAATACTTATCTGGATGTCGGAGACGTTTACAAAGGCAAGCGGATGATCTTCCCAGACTGTATCCCCGCTTTGAACTGTAATGTTTTCGATAATACCGCTCACAGAGGCTGTGATTTCATGTTGCATTTTCATTGCTTCCATCACAAGAATTTGTTGTCCAATACTTACGCTTTCTCCCACTTCCACACCAATACTTACTATCGTTCCCTGAATAGGGGCTCTAATTGCTGATAATCCATCAGGTACGTCGATACTGTCTTGAACAGGTTCGACAATAGCTGCGCCAGAAGAAGACTCAGAATCTTTACCGAATGCAAGAACGGCGAGTGGATCTCGAGAGTCAATTGTTGCCCCTGCTTGAGATCCGTGCGGCTCAGATATTGCTGTTGCGAAGAACTTCGAGACAGGAGAGTCGACGCGATCAAGTATCTCCGCGATATGTTCATCAAGGTAGCGAGTATGTATACGGCTCCCGACGAAATTATCATCCATCAGAAGTGATTGCAAGAGCGAAATGTTTGTTGCTAATCCTTCGATTCGAAAATCACTTAGTGCTCTATATGTTTTCTTTGCTGCCTTTTCAAATTCTTGAGATTTGGAGTGTGCGATCACCTTTGCCAGTAGTGAATCAAAGCTTGGGTTGGTGCTGTATCCGACATAGCCGAAAGTATCGGTTCGCACATCGGGCCCTGACGGGACATCAAACGCTGAGAGAGTACCACCCGAAGGTCTGGTGGTACCATCCGCGAGCATAGTCTCCATGTTTATTCGAGCTTGAATCGCGTAGCCTTGGGGATTCCCGATAGTGTTTTGATCGATACCCATTGACGTAAATAAATCTCCCTGTGCCAGAGAAATCTGTAGTTGAACGAGATCCACTCCTAGAACCTCCTCGGAGACAGTATGTTCTACTTGGAGCCTGGCGTTTGCCTCAATGAACGCAAAAAATGGTTGTTGATCAGAGGTATTCACTAGAAATTCGAAGGTACCTAGTCCCTCATAATTTCCAGCGAGCGCGAGCGAGCGCGAGGCCTCGATAAGATTGGCTCGCATTGATTCATCTAGGGCAGGTGCTGGAGCGATCTCTATCAGTTTTTGGTGTCGTCGCTGCAGGCTGCAGTCACGGTCGCCAAAATGTAGAATTTCACCTGATTGGTCACCAGCGATTTGAACCTCGATATGGCGCGCTTTCTCGATTAACTCTTCGACGTAGATGTCGCCAACTCCAAATGCTTGTTCAGATTCAGAGGTCGCGCGTGCGAAAGATTCAGCTAGTTCAGCACTATTATTGACAATCCTCATGCCTCTACCACCACCGCCAGCTACGGCTTTGAGTAGCATGGGTTTTCCTTCTAATGATTCAAAAAAACCTATGGCAGTCTCTAATGTCACAGGATCTGAGATGCCCTTAACTACCGGAATATTATGCGATTGCGCCAATAATCGAGCTTGCACCTTGTCGCCGAAAAGAGCAATGGTTTCTGGCGATGGCCCTATAAATACGATATCGTTTTCAACGCATTGTCTTGCGAATTCTGCATTTTCACTTAGAAACCCGTACCCTGGATGTATCGCGTCGCACTGATTTTCTTTCGCAATAGTTATTATTTGTGCCATGTCTAGGTAAGGACGTACACCTCTGCCATCGAGGGGAATTGATTCATCAGTTTTTAGCGAATGTAGTGAATTTGAATCATCCTCCGAGTAGACCGAAAGTGTGTCTATTTCTAAATCAGCTGCCGCTCGGGCGATTCTTATAGCAATTTCTCCTCGATTGGCGATTAAAATTTTTGAAAAAGTCATATTATTCTCACTTTGCCGTTGAGTGTCTTTTTTGGATTAGGCGGTTAAGTTACTTAACCAGGTTCGAAATTCTTCAGGAGTGCCCTGTGGCATGTACAGCATCTGTACATCGGCACCGAGGTCAGACCTTTCTTGAAGCTGTACACGTACCTCTTCGGCTGAACCGATGACCTGACATTCTTTAACCATGTCATCAGAAATAGCAAGAATAGATTTTTCACGATCTCTTTCAGCCCATGCTGCTTTTGAAGCTCCAACTTCTGCTTCGAATCCATTTCTTTCAAGCATCTGCCAGTAGAAGACACCCATTCGATTTACGTAATGATGAATTAGTTCTCTGGCTTCCAGCCATTTTTCGTCATCAGTGTCAGAGCCGTCGAGAATAGTCAGCTTGGTGAAGGGTGCAATCGTGAACTCTTTGTTAGGGTTATCAGAACTAGCCGCTCCTTCTTTCAACGCCAATCGTAAATCCTCGAATAAGCCACGTGGCCAGTGAATTGGATAGATACCATCAGCGATTTCACCTGTCTGTCGTATTGATTTAGGCGTAATTGCTGCAATGTAAACAGGAATTTTATTGCGCGTTCGATTGTAATGAAGCTGAAATCCCCGACTCATTTGAAAGAACGAACCCTCATAATTGAGTTTTTCTCCGGAGATTAACGTGTTAAAGATCTCCACATATTCTCTAATCCGACTGAGTGGTTTTTCAAAGGGCACGCCGTGAAAATGTTCGACTACGTTCGCTCCCGAGGATCCAAGACCTAATATCATTCTCCCCTCGGACAATTCTTCAAGCATTGCATATTCCTGCGAGATTGCTGCTGGAGTCCTGGAGTAAGTATTAAGTATGGAGGAGCCAATTTTAATTTCTGAGGTGTTAGTAGCGATAGTTGCGAGCCAAGGTATTATCGATTTGCCCCAGGCTTCGCCAAGCGCTACAAATTCGACTCCGAGTTCTTCAGCTATTTGTACTTTCTCGAGAGATTCGCGCCAGTCATTTTCTGGTCCGGCTAATAGTCCAAGTCTCATATCGGATTCCTTTCAATACATGCTGGAGATTAACTCAAAACAACGATGATTGTATTGAATTAAAATATTGTGAGAAATCAGTTTTGGTAATAAGCTTAAATAGTGTGGTAATCATTTAAGTTTTGGTTTGTTGTAAAAGGGGAATTGGACGATGGGATCTTTGTTTAAAGAGGTTTCTATGCGGCCTAGTTGCAATCAATTCATCAACAACGCCGACGGCAGAAAGCTGAGCTTCGCGGAATACGGACAGCTTAGTGGAAAACCAGTATTTACCTTTCATGGAGCACCTGGTAATCGATTTCAGCTGCTTGGAACACATTTTGCAGCTGAGGAACTTGGTATTCGACTGATTGTGGCAGATCGTCCTGGATACGGGTCAAGTGACTACTACTCCGCTCGCGAGTTATGTGATTGGCCAGCAGACGTAGAAGCGATCGCTGATTTCTTGGGAATTGAGAGATTTGGTGTATGGGGGATATCAGCCGGTGGCCCCCATGCCTTGGCAACAGCGGCTCTTTTACCCGATCGAGTAAGTCGAGTTGCGTTGGCTGCATCAGTTGCGCCCAGAACACACATGGAAGCAACGGCATCAGCACAAGAACTTAAAACGATTGAGAATGTTTCAGCGCGTAAAATTAAGTGGACTGCTAATTCCTGGATAGCGTTACGTCAACTTGCGTCGGTAGTTCCTTGGCCGATCGCCAGGTTGTTCATAAATACGGCAAACAGACAATTGATGGATGATAAGGAATTTCGAGCTACTCGGTCTATTGAGCGAAACGAGTTCGGTAAGCGGTCCGCCGAAGCTTTGGCTCAAGATTTTTCTATTTTGATGGCTCCATGGGGATTTGAGTTATCAGAGGTTAGCCAAGAGGTTACTATTTGGCACGGGACGGCTGATACCTTAGTTAAGCCTCAACATGGTGAGTTACTATCCAAATTACTACCCAACAGTAGTTATCATAAAGTTGACGGCGTTGGCCACTTAGTGGCTGGCAGCCTATATAGCGATATGCTGATGGCAGCAGCTGAGACGAGCAATTCGCTGAGGGCATAGTCCTATAAATTTTGATATAGTTGGAGTCCTGTGAGACCAAGTGGGTGTGTTGACTCGTTATTCGGTGCTCTATAAAAGGAAATAAATATGTCTCAAATAAATTCGAGCCATCAGAGGTATATCGTGCCATCGCGCGAGGAAGCGTTGCGGCTGGTTGGCGAGTCTAATCTCGATGATTTATTGGATCAGGCATCGGCGTTGCGAGATATTGGATTTGGTAAGGCAGTGAGTTATTCGCGTAAGGTATTTATCCCATTAACTCAGCTTTGTCGGGATGTATGTCACTACTGTACATTTGCGCAGCCGCCAAAGAAGAACGAACGAGCTTACATGACTATCGAAGAAATGGTAGCAATTGCTCAAGCCGGTGCTGACGAAGGATGTAGAGAAGCATTATTTACGCTTGGAGACAAACCTGAGTTGCGATATCCTCAGGCACGCGCCGAACTTGCTGAACTTGGATACTCGACTACGATCGAGTATCTGCTTGCAGCGTGCAAGGCAGTATTCGAGGCTACAGGACTTCTCCCCCATGCGAATCCAGGTGTTGTCACACGTGAAGAGCTTATAGCGCTTCGTGAAATATGCCCGTCCCAAGGAATGATGCTAGAGAGTTTATCGACTCGCCTTCTCGAGAAAGGTCAAGTGCACTTTGGCTCACCTGATAAGGATCCTGCGGCCCGCATCGAAACCATGCGTCTCGCCGGCGAACTTAGAATTCCCTATACATCAGGAATTTTGATTGGTATTGGTGAGACTCGTGAGGAGCGCATTGAGTCGCTGCTGGCATTACGTGATTTGAATGATAAATATGGTCATATTCAAGAAATTATTATTCAGAACTTTCGTGCTAAAGAAGGCACCAAGATGGTTGACGCGCCTGAGCCTGACTTGGAGGATTTACTCTGGACTATTGCGAGCGCAAGGATCATATTTGGTCCTGAGATGGCAATTCAGGCTCCTCCAAACTTGAGCCCCGGTACATTTGGGACTTTGATTAGGGCGGGGATCAATGACTGGGGTGGGGTATCACCTGTAACTCCTGATCACGTGAATCCGGAGGCTCCTTGGCCACATTTGGAGTTACTCGAGAAAATGACTTCTGACGAGGGTAAATTTCTGATTGAACGCCTCACGGCATATCCAAAATATGTGAAAGACATGGATCAGTGGGTAGGAAAGAAGTTACGTACGGCTCTAATGCAGGGCTCGGATGCAGAAGGATTTGCGCGAGAGGATGCGTGGTCACCAGGCGATAGTGACGCGATGTTGCCTGATAAGTTGTTAAAGCTGTTAGATATACCTCGAGATCAATTGCGTGCCTCCCCACGAATCGAGGAGTTATGTGTAAAGGCTGGTCATGGTCTGGCTCTTTCTGAATACGAAATCGCCGAATTATTTAGAGCACAAGGTGACGATGTAGCGGCGATCGCCAACGCTGCTGATGAACTGAGAAGAGAAGTTAATGGAGATCAGGTTACATACGTAGTTAACCGCAATATTAACTACACAAATGTGTGTTATTTCAAGTGTCAATTTTGTGCGTTTTCGAAAGGCAAGCTGAGTGAAAATCTACGAGGCGCACCATATGACCTTGATTTAGAAGAAGTTTCTCGGAGAAGTGTAGAAGCGTGGGAGCGTGGTGCCACCGAAGTTTGTATGCAGGGTGGTATTCATCCAGATTATACAGGAGAAACATATCTGGAAATCTGTCGCACTGTGAAAGCTGCAGTTCCTGATATGCATGTTCACGCATTTTCTCCTCTTGAGGTATGGCAGGGTGCAGAAACATTAAATATCACACTTGAGGAATTCTTGATTCGATTGAAAGAAGCGGGACTAGGCACATTGCCTGGCACAGCCGCAGAAATTTTGGATGATGAAATACGTAAAGACTTGTGTCCCGATAAGCTATCAACAGATCAGTGGTTTGAGGTAATGGAGACCGCGCACAAGGTAGGTTTTAACACGACCGCGACGATAATGTATGGTCATATCGACGGACCAATAAATTGGGGTAGGCATCTCGCCCGAATCCGACATCTTCAGGAAAAGACTGGAGGCTTTACGGAGTTTGTTCCTTTGCCGTTCGTTCACATGGAGGCACCAATTTATTTGAAGGGTAGAGCAAGAAAAGGACCAACATTCAGAGAAGCATTATTAATGCATGCGGTTGCGCGCTTAGCCTTGAATCCAGTGATCTCTAATATTCAGGCGTCGTGGGTGAAGATGGGACCTAGAGGTGTTGCAGAGTGCTTGAATGCCGGGGCGAACGATCTTGGCGGAACATTGATGAACGAGAGTATCACTCGTGCAGCGGGTGCGTCTTTTGGTGAGGAACTTCCACCGGAAGAGATGGAATCTGTGATTTCATATATCAAGCGGATCCCCAAACAAAGATCAACTGCATACGGTGAACCAGCCGAACTCCAAGTGAGAAAGTCGTATGGGGCAATGGATTTATTGCCAATAATTCAGACGCCTGCACCAAAATGGAATCGAGCAGTCTCGAAAGATGAGCTAGTGCGACCTGGTATTCGAACGAGTATTTAAGAGAAGAATATTAACCTGTGTGTTAGCTTATCTCCTAATTAGTAGATGGGGTTACCTATGGACTGGAATGACACAGTACAGCAGTCAGTATTTCGAAAGCAGATTCGAAGCGTAATAGATGCTGAGCTTCCGACCAGATACAAGGAGGGTAAGGGTCCACCAGAGAGAACCTGGGAGTTCGATCGTAAAGATCCTAACCTAGATGCTCAAACGGCAGCGAGCGACTGGCATCTGTCACTGAGTCGTCATGGCTGGATTGCACCGCAATGGCCAGTTGAATATGGTGGAGCTGGATTATCAGCTATGGAACAGTTCATATTGAATCAGGAATTAGCTGGGGCAGGGGCACCCAGTGTTGGTGGTTCCGGAGTAAGCATGCTCGGTCCGACATTGATTGTGCACGGTACCGAGGCTCAAAAACTCGAATATCTTCCCAAGATACTGAGTGGAGAAACTGTTTGGGCTCAAGGTTATTCCGAGCCGGGGTCTGGTTCAGATTTGGCTTCGCTGCAAACTCAGGCGACTCGTGATGGGGATACTTATACGATTAACGGTCAGAAGATATGGACGTCTGGAGCTCACACGGCAGACGCAATTTTTATGCTTGTTCGCACCGATAATGAAGCCTCAAAGCATCGCGGTATTTCATTCCTTCTGGTTGAAGATATGGCGACGCCTGGAATAGTGGTTAGACCGCTTATGGATATGGCAGGGAATCACTATTTCAATGAAACTTTTTTTGATGATGTGAGAGTTCCAGTTAATAATTTAGTTGGAGAGGAAAATCGAGGTTGGTATGTTGGGATGACTCTATTAGACTTCGAACGATCGAACATAGGCGGTGCGGTTGCGGCACGACGATCCTTAACAGATTTGATGAGGCTTATTCGTGAAGATATAAAGGACGTATCCAGTGTTCGAAATGCAATTGTTGACAGATATATTGAGTCTGAAGTAATGTTTCAATTTTCTTTTCGAATTATTTCCATGCAAAATAGTGGTTTGCTTCCTAACTATGAAGCTTCAACTGCCAAATTGTTCAATTCTGAGTTGTCTCAGCGCCTAGCACTTACCTCCACTCGGGTGTTTGGCTTGCACGCCAACAAAATCTCTGAGACGAATGTCGCTGGGCGGTATACGGCTGCATATCTCCGATCAGTTCCTGCCACAATACGCGGAGGTACCTCGGAGGTGCAGAGGAATATCATAGCGACGCGCGGCTTAGGCCTGCCAAGGGGATAGTGAGGTATTTGAATCTGTGGAAGAAACGATAACCGGGCCACTACGTGGCGTCAGGATTCTAGAGTTTTCACAAATTATTGCCGGCCCAGTGGCAGGTATTTATCTCTCTGACTTTGGTGCCGACGTGATAAAAGTGGAGCCCTTGGAGGGTGAATCGCGCAGAAATAGCGCAGCCGTCGTGCCAAACGAAGGGAAATATTTTCAGTCTCTTAACAGAGGTAAGCGGAGCCTCGCTCTGGACCTGAAGTCAGAGTCCGGACTCGATATTATTCTTCGACTTCTTCCATCTATAGACGTAGTACTTATTAACTACAGGAATGGTGTAGCGGAGCGACTTGGTATAGATTACTTAAGTTTGTGCAAGATTCGACCAGACATCATCTACGCGTCCATCACAGGATTTGGTAATTCGGGGCCACATACGACAAAAGGTGGTTCGGACATAGTTGCACAGGCGTATTCAGGTGTGATGGCAGCGGAGGGCAAAATGGATGAGGATGGTGCCCCGTTACCTGTCCAAGTAACGCCTATCATCGACAAGACATCCGGACTTGCCGCCGCCATGTCAATTTGCGCGGCTCTTTATGAACGAGAACGAACAGGGCGAGGGCAAGAACTTTCTTTGTCACTGTTGCAGAGTGGATTAGATTTGTTGGCCACACGGGTAATGCGTGAACCTGTACATGATGTAACCGTGCGTGACCCACTCATGAGCGAAATCGATGCTAGGAGATCCAGTGGTGCG
This sequence comes from Dehalococcoidia bacterium, assembly GCA_029941115.1. Classification (GTDB taxonomy): domain Bacteria; phylum Chloroflexota; class Dehalococcoidia; order UBA2979; family UBA2979; genus UBA2979. The sequence continues at coordinate 13,592 of JAPYRK010000017.1, forward strand.
ACATATAGAGAGTTAATGGCACTCAGGCCAAAGCAGACAATGCGATTTACGTCGCATCGTTTGTTCTACAGTGGATATCACACTAAGCGAGGCTCCTTGATTTTAGGAGCCCTGACTCAACAGAATAGAGATTCGGTCCGGAAATTACTTAATTTTTATGACGAGACAGATTCACCAGATTTTGATGCGTCGAACGCGGAAAATGAAATCAGAGTCACAGACTGGAAGAAAGAATTGCAGACTATATTTATGGGGAGAGAAGCCTCAGCATGGGAAGAATTGTTAAATGCCGTAGGTGTTCCGGTTTCAGTAGTTCACTTCGCTGAGGAAATGTCTAGTGACCCTCAAGTAATTGCTATGGGTATGATGTCGAATTTGGAGCATGAAGTAACGGGCCCGCAGCAAGTCGTGGGGCCCATCGTGCAAATGTCAGTCACGCCCACTGAGGCAAGATTGCCGGCCCCCAAGCTCGGGAGTCATTCGGAATCTATACTGCGCGAAGCTGGTTTCACAGAATCCGAAATTAATCGATTTCGCGATGAAAAGATAATCTAGCAAAAAAAGGACGGCCTAAGCCGTCCTTTTTCTATCTTGCGGGTAATTACTACAAGAGTTTTTTGCGTGCGAACCCGTCCATTGCATCGGTCAGGGCCATAAAGCCAAGGATGTTCCAGATTAGTTGCGAACCGGCGTTTCCATCGCCGACACCGAGCTCCGTCAACATATCAAACCCGATGACATTTTGACCAATCACGGCCAAAATACCTGCTGATATCCAGAGGATAACTCTATCCATTTTTAGTGACGTGGGGCCAATATTACCACTTGGCAACACGCTTCCTAGAATTGCATTCGCAACGTCACCCACGCGGGTGGTTGCTAAAGCTAACGCCAGGACTACCAACACTGCTTCCCATTCCATAACCGGAGCCTCCTTTTCTAAGTCCAAATTACGGACTATATACCGGTTTCCTCAGTTAATTGTCCCACTCCGACATGATTTGTCAAGCAAAACTATTAAGGTGAGTGAGCGATATAAGAAGAGAGTGATAGAATTTTTAACGCCTAATATATTGAGTTAGATTAAGCCTTATGACAAGAATTCCTTAATTCGAGATACGGCTTCGTTGACATTTTCCAAACTATTTGCGTAGGAGACTCTCAAATATCCTTCCCCAAGTGCCCCGAATGAGGTACCTGAGACTAGAGCGACTCCAGTCTCTTCCAGCAGTCTTTGCTGCAGATCACGTGTGTCGAATCCAGTTTCTTGGACGTTGGGAAATGCATAAAAGGCGCCTTTTGGTTCCACGCAGGTGATACCTGAGATTGCGTTTAAACCCTCGACTACGGCTTTTCGTCGCTCGTCAAATGCATCCAGCATTTGACCAACTTGATCCTGTGGTCCTTCTAGGGCTGCGATGCCGGCGTGCTGTGAGGCTGCATTGGGGCATGAGTACGAATTGACAGCAAGTTTTTCGGCATATTCAAATAGAGTGCTGGGCCAGATTCCATAGCCGAGACGCCAGCCGGTCATTGCGTATGTTTTGCTCCAACCATCTATAACTATGAGTCTGTCGCGTATGCTTTCATACTGCAGCAAGCTGACATGCTTTTCACCGTCATACAAGATGCGACTATAGATTTCATCCGAGAGAATTACTGCTTTTGGATATTGCTCCAAGCCGGCAACTAACTTATCAAATGTGTCTTGAGGAACCACTCCGCCCGTCGGGTTTGCCGGGCTGTTAATGATAATTAGTCTTGTATTTTCGTTGACTTGTGACAATACCGTGTCAGCATCAAACGTAAACCCTGCGTCCTCTTTTAATTCTATGGGGACTGGTGTTGCGCCGGTGTATCTGATCATTGACTCATAAATAGGAAATCCCGGATTTGGATACATAATTTCGGTACCAGGTTCACCTAAGATAGAGATGGCGAAATACATAATTGGCTTGGCACCGGGTGTGATTAGTACATTGCTCGGATCAACTGCTACTTGATGCCTCACCTGCAAGTCATTTGCGACAGATTGACGGAGTGCCGGTATTCCTGCGGCTGGTGTGTACCCGTGTGCGCCGTCACGGAGTGCCTTTTGAGCAGCCTCAACGACGTGTTCTGGAGTTTTGAAGTCAGGTTGTCCGATGCCAAGGTTTATGATGTTTTTTCCTTCAGCAGCTAATGCCTCAGCTCTTGCTAATACTTCGAAGGCCGTTTCAGTTCCGAGTCTCTTAACGGCGTCGTTTACTTCTATGTCGCTGGTCATGTTCTACTCATTTCACTTTTGGTTGGTTTTTAATGATTTATCTTTGTAGATTGCTTTGCAGGCAGTTCTTTACCACGATTAGGCCTCGAATCTATTCCACGTAGGATTTATCAGAATTTCATTTAGCGTTACGTGGGGTGGTTGCTGGGCGATAAAACGAATTACTTCACCCAAATCATCCGACTGCAAAATTCTGGCTTGATCTTCCGGACTTACGGGTACAGGGCGTTGTTCCAGTATTGGAGTTGCTACTTCTCCCGGACATAGCGCAGTTGCTCGTATTCCATTATTTCGCTCTTCAAGGATGAGACTCGCGGTCATAGCATTCATTGCGTGTTTGGCAGCTGTGTAAGCTGGTCCAGTTATAAGCCCGATACCTTTTGCCGCCATTGAGGAAACGTTTATAATCACGCCTCCGCCGTTTTTTCTCATCGAAGGGAGTACGGCTTGGCAGCAATAAAATGCTCCATTGAGATCTATATTGATGACATCATTCCAACTGTCAATCGATATAACTGGCCAGTTTCTATCTCTCACATTAATACCAGCACTGAATACTCCTATGTCGATTCGTCCATATCGTTCAAGTATTCGTTCAGTTACAGCTATTACAGACTCATTATCGGATACATCTAAGGGTTCAATAGATACGTCACCAGGTATCTGAGCAGCGACAACCTCCAGAGGTTCGGCTCGCCTACCTGAGAGCACAACTTGACAGCCGGCCTCAGCAAGCTTGATTGCGCCGGATTCTCCGATACCAGTTCCTCCTCCAGTGATCCAAGCGACTTGTCCTGTAAGATCTTGTAACATTTTCACTCCCTAGTCTGATAATTTTTTCTTCACCTAATAAGTCCGGACTGGATATTTGAATTAATGTCATCATCAGTCATATCCAGCCAATCCTTGAGAATTTGTCTGTTTGATTCTCCAAAGATCTCCGGTCTACTGTACTTGTCTATTAACGTACCTTCGAAGTGCAGAGGCAGCCTATCCCCTGATATTTTTCCAAGAGTTGGATGTTCATTAGCATATTCGAATATGAAATTGGAGCTGGCAAGTTGTGGATCGTTGTCAACTAAATCTTCTCCTGTTTGTACAACTCCAGCGGGAACGCCATTACTTTGTAACAGAGTCATTAAATCTTCAGCAATTCGCGACTGGGTCCACTCCGAAATGCGTTGATCTATAAAAGTTTGATTTTTTAGGCGTCCAGTCACATGGGCGAGCGAAGGACCTGTCGCCCAGTCTGGTGTTCCCATTTTCTCAATCAGCCTGGTCCATTGGTCGTCGCTCATGATTGCTATAGCTATCCACCGATCTGTTCCCAGGCATGGATAACAGTTGTGAGGCGCTGCCTGATCGAAAGGTAATTCGTTTCCAGAGGGTCCAGTAATTGATTCATTTGCGAAAAAATCTAGTAAAGCCGGAGCATTAAATGTCGTTCCTACTTCAAATTGTGATAATTCAATCCTTTGACCTAGCCCTGATTTTCGCCGTTCTATCAGTGCGGCTAGCAATGCTACTGTGCCATGCAAACCTGATTGATGATCGTTGTAGGAAAAACCGATCCCAATATCTTCTCGACCAGGGACACCAGTGAGATATGTAAGCCCAGCGAGTGCATGGACGGTCGGCGCAAATGATACGTATGAGGACCATGGACCTGAGTCGCCCATTCCTGACATTTGAATATAGATGACACTAGGATTTTCGATTGCAGTTACTTGATAACCGATACCCCATCGATCCAATACCCCGGGGGAAAAATTATCTATTACGATATCTGCCTCGTTGCATAAATCTGCGCAGATTAGTCGGGCATCTGGTTGGGTCATGTCGAGCTGTAGCACTCGCTTGCTTCTGTTCCACATTGCGTGGTATGGACTGCTGGTTCCCCCATCTGGTCCATGTCGAGCTTCACTCATTATTTTTACTACGTCTGCACCCAGGTCACCCAAGATACGAGTAGAGTATGGCCCTGCGAGAACGTGCGTAAAATCTAGTACTCGTAGTCCGTTGAACGGTAGTTCAGCCATTACACCCATCCAATTGTGTTAAGAATATTTTCAGAAAGTGAAGTAAACGTAATTTGTTTTGCGGGTTTGTTTAGAACTGATCTGCTGAACTTATAGGGATCACCTGGACCTTTAGCAACGGAGTTTTCAGTTGGATATTCTTTCCACCAATTACGTTCTTTTAGGTGAGGATTATTTGCTACTTCGTTGGGTTTCATGACGAGGCCAAATGGATAGTGCCGACTTTGAGCTTCATGGAAGAAAGATTCAGCATCTTTGGTAGCGACCCACTTGCGCAACACTGTCATTATGCGTTTAACAAACTCTTGTCGGTGCTCCAAAGCCGTGTATCTTTCATCGAGCAAATCTTCCTCTACTTGTTCCTCTACGAGCCAAGCAATTTGTTTTTCCACATTTGGAGTAGGAGTCACCATAATCGAGCCTCCTATGGCAGGCACGACCTCATAGGCGTTGCCCCAATGCAGTGAACCGCGTCTGGGGAGTACTTTCCCATCTGCCCAAGGGAAAAATCCTGGATATAGCGCGAACATTAGGACGTGTTCCAACGTACTCGCAATCGTCTCGTGAACAGGAATATCTATTCGACCACCTAAACCCGTCTCGTATGAATCATAGAGACCAGTAAGAGCTGCTATTGCCGCGTATGTTCCGGATACTAAAAAGGATTGATCGCCGAATAATTTGATTGGGGTCGTATTAATATCTCCCGTTGCGGCGACACTGCCACCGAGGGCCCCTGCGATCAGGTCGGGCGCCAGAAAATCCTTCCACGGACCATTTTGTCCGAACGACGACACGTCCACATGGACAACCTTACTGTTGAGGTCATTCAAATTAAACTCGGTTGAGGTTATAGAATTCACTATACCGGTATCAATGATGATGTCCGCCTTCGATACAAGTTTCTTTAGCTGGGTTATCCCGTGATCTGATTCAGTATCGATTTCTATAACTACGCGATTCGACGCATAATACGAGTACCAGAGTGATTCTCCATTTTTATTAAGCGGCCCTCGTTTCCTGAGCCCATCGTCATGGCTCGACTCAAGTCGAATAGTGCTTGCGCCAAGGTCAGCCAACAATTTCGAGCCGTAAATTCCACGTTCATCGGCGAGATCCAGTACACGAACCCCGGCTAATGGTGGATCGACAGGTTGTTTCTGATTGCCAGTCACATTACGCTCACAAGTGCCTTCTTATGTTTGAAAATATGTCCAGTAATCAGCTGGTTCTTCGCCATTTTCGAAGGCTCACCATCTCCCTTGCTGGGTCTTGCTTACTGCCAACTTCGACGTAAGATACTTCGGCTACATAGATGCTTCCAGATGAGTCAACTGCGATACTGTGCGGCCATAGAAATTGGTCTGGGGACTCACCTGGGAGATCTCTTCCAATTCGATTAATGAGTTCCCCAGTTTCTGAGAAAATTGACACTCGATGACCCAGATTCGGAACTCCAAATTGCACAGGAGGGGGTCCTTGTTCTGCAACTAAGATTTCATTATTTGAACCAATTGTGACTGCCACTGCTTTGTGGGCGTGCCAGGATCTGATGAACTCACCGTCAGTAGTAAACATCTGTACTCTATGATTCTCTCTGTCACAGACCACTACTTTGTCGTCATCCAAGAGCGCGAGGTTGTGAGGAAGACTGAATTGTGCGTCATCCGCCCCTGATTCACCCCAGGAAAGAATGTGATTTCCATCTTTATCAAAGCGATGGATCCTTGAATTGCCATATCCGTCAGAGACGAACACATCTCCGTTAGCCGATGAAATCGCTACGTCGGTAGGTTTATTGAATGGCTCACCGCCTTGCTCAATAGATGCCTCCCCAGTTCCGATCTTGAGGAGAACGTTACCTTGTTTGTCGGTTTTGGTAATCGTGTGACTGTGTACATCCACGAGCCATAGGTTGTTTTCATGATCTGCCCGAACTGAATGTGGCCAAATATAGTCGACACCTTGCCACACCTTTCTAGTAATTCCATAGGGATCAGTGATAGAAGTCATGCCGCTGTACGGAGATATATTCCCCCATTGATTAATAAGGTTTCCCTCGGCATCAAAAACGAGCATCGGTACGTTGCCCCGATTGAAGACATAAACTTTATCATCAGAATCTACGGCTACCGAGGTGGCCTCGCGAAGCCATATGCCATGCGGAATTTTCGCCCAACCCTCTACGGCTTTGTAGCTACTTGAACTATTAATCGGTGACTGTGTCATTGTTCATGTCCTTAAATACTGGTGATTGTAAATTTAACCTATCGCAGAATTACTAGATGTCTATGCTATGCATTGCCTACTTCCTGTCGAATTTTGTCATGAAGAATTGTCAGTGATTCTATGATGGCGTCCAAACTTCTGGCTCCTGCTACGAATACACCAGTTACATTAATTGTTGCCCAATCAAATCCGATGGACTTTGCCAGTAGTGCCGTGGCTGCAACATCTTCAGGATTTGCATAAAAATTTCTAGAGGCAGGATCATTATTTCTAGGGGGCGGGCTTAACTGTGCTTGAAATCCAAGCGTATTAGGATCGCGTGAAAATTCTTCAGCATATGACTTCACGCGGCCAATTGCGGTTGACATTTTTTCATAATCATCTGCTGACCCAGATGCCATCCATCCATCTCCAATGCGTCCGGCTCGTTTTAAGGCAGCCTCTGAATTACCACCGATCCAAATTGGAATATTTGCACCCTGTGGGGAATTAGGCTCCATAGCCATATTATTTGCTGAGTAAAATTGTCCCTGATATGACACGTTTTCTTCTTGCCACCAAGTTTTCATGAAGTCAATCGCTTCATCCATCATTTTTCCGCGTTCAGTAAAATTAACACCTAAAGCCTCATACTCAGATTGTTGCCAACCAACTCCTACACCCAAACGTACTCGACCACCAGATAGGATGTCGAGGGTATTTACCTGTCGGGCGACTAGTGTGGGCTGTCTTTGAGGTAAAATTAGGATTTCAGTTCCAAGACCGATTGTTGAGGTAGCTGCGGCCGCATAGGAAAGCGTCATCAACGCTTCAAGCACGGGCATATTCGAGGGGTAGGCCATGGCAGGTCGGTCATCAGTAGGGTGCCCCATGACCACGTGGTCAAACATATCGAGCTGGTCAAATCCTATTTCTTCAATTGCCCGAGCAAGTTCTGCAACTGCTTCTGGTCCCTCTCGATAAATCACATTAGGAAATTCAACGGCTAATTTCATACTTAATAGTTCCCTTCTTGGAGGTGTTTTAAGTTTTGTATTTCTAATTTCTGGATGGTAGCGTCTCGAGCCGAGCTAATCAACGTTTGGCTGGCATCTACGCCTTAAGTGTATGAAGATGGTGGAATACAAAGTGACCGATTTTCGTATAGTTTTAGCTCAAAAATTTTGGTATGTATGCCTGTAAGCAAAACGTTGATATCTCCAAACCGAAATATCGTATTCTCTACGATAGCAATCTTCTTTTTTTGGATGTCTCTCTATTTCTATGTTCCGTTCTTACCCATTCACACACTTGAGCTCGGTGCATCAAATACTGTGTTGGGGATCGTTATTGCGTCATATGCTATCGGGCAAATGCTATTACGTATTCCTGTAGGCATAGTTTCCGACCTAATTGGGCGCCGAAGACCGTTTGTACTAGCAGCGTTCATTGCTTCCTCTATTGGGGCCCTTGGTCTCCTATTTGCCCCCTCACCGTTTGTATTATTTTTGGCTCGCTCTCTCACTGGCGTGGCAGGAGCCGGCTGGGTAGCGATAACGATTCTTTATATTTCGTACTTTGATAGCTCTAAAACTGATCGGGCGATGTCATGGGTGATGTTCGTTAATGCCTTTGGGATTGTAGTGGCGACCTTTGTCGGAGGGATTATCGGTGAATTCTATGGAGGTGTTTCAACTTTTTTTGCGGGCTTCGTATCTGGTTTAATTGGCACAGTCCTAATATTACTGATTAAAGAACCTCGGCAACTGAGCAGTGTAGTAGTGTCGTGGACTGATTTCTTGCGGGTGGGTCGTAATCCACTACTGTTACGAATTTCACTTATTGGGATACTGATTCATTTCGTCACATTTGCAGTGAGTTTCTCCTTCGTACCGGTGTATGCAGTATCGATCGGTGCAACTGAATTTCAAAATGGCTTAATTGCAGGAGCAATGTTTATCTTTTCGGCCGCTGGAAATCTTGCAACTCCTAAATTTGTTGAAAAATTCGGCTATAGGAATACCCTAGTGTTTGGACTGTTCATAATTGCACTTTCTGTGGCTGTGATTCCTTTGCTGGATTCACCGGTTTTGATAATGGTGAGTCAAGCAGCAGGGGGATTGGGTCGTGGCATGTCTCAGCTTATTTTGATGACTTTGGCAGTGTTGGTGGTGCCAGGAGCTACGCGAACTACATCCATGGGGATTTATCAAGCCCTCTACGCCATTGGTATGTTCGCCGGACCAGTCGTTGCCGGTTTTGTGGCTGATTTCTCTGGCGTTTTGAGCGTATTTTGGGTGTGTGCTGTTATTTCATTAATATCGTGTGTGATAGGGGTGAAGTGTCCAGTTCGTGCGCCTTCCCAAAACTAAACTTGATTAGGATTCACGCAATGGAAGAAGAATGGTAGCTTCAGCTGGAGTTGTGATGCCGATTCGATCGTTTTCCAACCAAAGGTCGACGGTAACAGCCCCTTTGCCATCTTCTCTGACTTGAGTACCCGTAACCACGCCTTTTACTTGCACGTGATCTTCGGGGATGTTCATACGACGCATTTGGAAGCTGAAATTTTGGATCCAGCCCTCTTTTCCCATCCAATCGGTCAGTAGACGGCACAGCGCAGCCTGAGTAAATCCGGTGTTGTAGAAGATTTCTTCGTGTCCAGCTTCTCTAGCAAAATCTGGATCATGATGAACTTCATAGAAATCTTGTGAGCCGCTGACTTGTTCAACCATTTTTGTCCAGGTGAGATCAAGGGTATATCCTGGAATTTTGTCACCCTCTTTTACATCTTCCCAGTGAAGTTGAGTTTGTACTGTCGTCATGTGTATTCTCCCTATTTATTTTTGTAAATCAGCGGAGACCTGTTCAGGCGTCCGGTGGGTTAGTAATGTGTTTCGTCCAACTGCGACAACATCGTCGTTTTGGTTAGTGATTCGAGTTTCCGTGACGAGCCAGACCGCCTTTGGATCTAATTTAATCGGCTTCTCGAAAATATCTACGAGTTCGCGCTGTGAGCTGAGTTGATCGCCAATTCTTACAGGGATTAAATATTCCCAATCTATATTCATGTTGATTTTACGCTCGCCTCGGGTTGGCACATTTGCGAGTGCATCTGTTTTAGCTTTTTGGGGCCAAGGCCCGCTTCCAGCGAAGTAACCCGCCATTACAGGCGGCGCAATAACCGAACCATATTGACTATTTTTGCCCGCATCTGGATCAAGGAACAGCGGATTTGTATCTTCCACCATGTGACAGTGCCTCCTGATCGGGTCATATTCAACAGGGTATCTTCCCGTTGTTTTCTCCGTCTTTTTTCCAATCCATTGGGCTTTGATGACCTCAATATCGTAGGATTTATCTAGCTGATCTGACATAATTTTCTCCAAATCTGACCACAAACTTAATCTATTCGGACTAGAACGGCAAGTGAGTTTCTAAGTTACTTGTAGCGCAGTAGAAATTTGCTTTATAGTTTGTGAAGCGGGGGCTAGTGAATGGAATAAAATGAATCGGAATCTCATAGTCCTCTTATCCAGCTTATCAGTCCTACTTGTCGCCTGTGGTGGAGATTCAGAAGTGGGGAGCGAGGCCGCTACCGCGACTACCAAAGTCGCTACAGTAGCAGCCACAGCCACAGCCACAGTCACTGCCACACAAGTTGCTACAACAGCCGCTACCGTAGCTCCCACTGCCACACCTACGGAGGCAGTAGATGGGGACCTTTCGGAATACATTGTGGTGGCTGGAGATAATTTAACTGATATTGCCGCTAGATATGGCTTAACTCTTGCTCAACTTCGAGCGTTGAATCCCGAGATTGATGGAGATATTCTTTGGGTTGGTCAGGTTTTGAAGGTGTCTGGCGAACCGCCTGCGGCTACAGCTGCAACACCAGCTGCGACTGCCGCAGCAACACCAGCTGCGACTGCCGCAGCAACACCAGCTGCGACTGCCGCAGCAACAC
>JAPYRK010000017.1:24171-35209 GCA_029941115.1 Dehalococcoidia bacterium
CAGCTGCGACTGCCGCAGCAACGGTTGCTAGTACGGGAAGTAATCCGTATTCATCATTGCCTGCTGCTGGTACGGGCTCAGGTGCCCCACCTTTCGTACCGTATGGAAGTAATGCCGGATCAGGCGCTTTGGTTACAGCATCTGCTAATGGATTATTGTGTGGCTCTGTTAATGCAGATGCCGCCGGTCAATGGTTTATGCGAATTGAAGATTCCTGTACTACGGCTGGTGAACTAGTTAACTTTTCTAGTGATGGGAAGTCAGGTCTTGGACTTTATGCGGTCGGTGCAAGCGCTGACGTCGAGTTGAATTAGCGAAGCAACACCTTATTTAAAGAGAAAAGTTATGACTGATACGAAGTTTACAGAATTACAAGAAATGCGTTCTGCGGCTTTGATAATTAGCAAATATTTTGAAATACCAACGCCCTTACTTTTTTCTCCATCTCTGAGCGAAAAGTTAGGCGCTGAGGTATGGCTGAAATGTGAATTTAGCAACCCCATCGGTGCTTTTAAGTTACGGGGTGGTTTAAATTTGATTTCTGCGTTGGCCGATAAGAATTGCTCTCATGTGGTTACAGCATCGACGGGAAATCATGGACAATCCATAGCATACGCTGCACGACTTTTTCAGATAGCAGCGACAATCTTTGTGCCAGAGAATGCGAACCCAGATAAGGCTGATTCAATTAAACGGTTTGGGGCAGAGATAAAATATGTTGGTGATAATTTTGATTCGTGTAGGTCAGCGGCAATTGAGTACTCTCGCGAATTGAATGCACGTTACATTCATCCAGCTAATGAGCGAGAAATCCTAAGTGGCGTTGGTACGGCCGCACTCGAAGTTCTAGAGGCGGGCGGGCAACTTAAAGATGCAGATGTAGTAATTGTTCCAGTGGGGGGCGGTTCCGGCGTATGTGGATGGATTCTAGCGAGGGATGAATTATCTAGCCCAACGAAGATTTGGGCTACTCAATCTGCGCAGGCGAGTGCAGCTTATGAATCATGGATATCTGGGAAGTTGGTTACGAGTCCGAACTTAACTACATCAGAGGGACTTTCTACTGGTGACGGGTACTCACTTACTCAAGAAATTATGCGTAATGGTTTGGATGACTTTATTTTGGCTGACGACTCTGAAATTAATGATGCAGTTGCGATAATGCTTGAGACTCAGCATGTCTTACTTGAACCCGCGGGGGCAGCCGCACTTGCGGCTGCGATTAAAGCGAAGGAGAACATAAAATCTAAACGAGTGGTACTTGTGTGCTCGGGCTCAAATATTTCGAGAGCCCAACTGAAAAATATTATCGACTGACCTATAGGGCGACAGATTTTACAAATGAAATCTATCTCCAGTAAAGGTTTCTCGTGATGTAATTTCTTCAACGGGTTTCCGAGATAACTTTGTAAGCTGTTTGAGAGGCTTTCCAATCGGTATGAGGGCACATATCGCGTAATTATCCGGAACGTTGAGAATCTTTCTTGCCTTGTCTTCTTCAGGAGCTATAAATGTCGTTATTGCTCCACCATAACCCTCATTCCGGGCCATTAGAATAATGTTCCACGCGAGCGGATAAATTGATGCGCCACTGATAACTCCGACTCGCTCAAGATCTTTGTCCATAGACGCAACTACGGCTAAATCAACAATTACGGCTAGCAGGACGGGACATTCTGTAAGTGGTGCCAATCTATCAGGGGAAATTTTAGTAGCAGCTATTTCCTGTTCAGAAACAGTTGTTGGAATGACAGTGTTCCATGGATTTTCTCCATTTTTGACCTGTGCAACATATTTGCGCATACCAGTTTTTGCAAGTTCGGCCAATATATTTTTCGTATTTTGCTCACGGATAACAATGACATGGCATCCTTGTCGATTTCCACCGCTTGGAGCAAATCTCGCATGCTCAAGTATTCGATAGATTGTTTCATCAGAAATTTCGTCGTCAGTAAATTCTCGTGCAGCAAAACTCGTTCGCATGACCTCAGATATATCCATGTCAACCTCTTATTCGGATACGTGACTAAGTATTTGAATGATTTCAGAGCAAAGCTTGCCTGACTTTTGGCCAGTTTAGGGCAAGTGCCGGAGTGGGTTCAGTTTCTGGATGAGATGGTGCGACGTACCCCTTTCCAATGGGAGACGTCATGAGCTCTATGAGTATTGGACCCTCAGCCTCCATGAGTTCATCAAATGCAGAGTCGAGGGTTTCTATATCGTTGAACGTATATGTGTCCGAATATCCGGCGCTTTTGGCCATGTCAGCAAATGACATGGCATCTCTTGCCAGCGTGGGTTGTGCACCGCTGGTGTCATATACTCCATTGTTAAAAACAATGTGTATAAAGTTAGCCGGCTGGGCATTGGCGATTGTAAGTAGGGACCCAAGCTGCATTGCTAGTGATCCATCTCCATCCAAAATCCATACAGGCACTTCTGGCTTGGCCAAAGCGACACCAAGGCCGATGGTTGATGCCCCACCCATGAAACCGACGCATCGCAAGTCTCTTTCAGTGGCAGCTTCTTCCCCCCATGGGGCCATGATTGTCATGGTTGAGACCACGACTTGATTCGTGCGCCTTCGGGCCAAGACTTTTACAGCAGCTTCAGCAGTCATCTTGGTTTTTGAGTGTGTCATATGTCACCTATACCGTAGCTTCGCCGATGAGAATTGCCACCGGACTATTTTGTGCCTCTGCTTTTTGACACGCCTCATCAAATAGAGGCATATCAGTTGGGGTATCAAGCAGATACCAAGGAATCTCTAATGCCTTGAGTAATGGCTCGGCATATTTCACCATCGACCCGAAGTTATCTCGTGGAGCTTTGCTGGGATCTCGACCAAGCAAGCCGATCATAAATACTAGAGGAAATTGTCCATCTATACCGATTCCCCGCAGGTGATTTACGCAAGCATATAAGCCTGCATGTTGAATCTGGATTAACGGTTTGCGACCACCAATTATCAATCCTGCGGCAAGTGTAACGGCCTCATCTTCAGTTGCCGTTTGAATAAAACGGATATCCTTGGTTTCCGTTAATAACGTAATTAGTGTACGAACATGCGTGTCTGGGACGGCAACCACATCAGTGAAGTTATTCTCACGAATCGCATTAAAAAGAGTTTCGGCAGGAATACCACTAGCTATATCTGACATTTGGACCAATCCTAATTTATTGCTTCAAACAATCTTTTCACAAATATATGTAATTAGTGCCTAGAGTGTACAGGACTAGTAGTTCGTAAGTACTAGAAAAAAAATAGCTTGTGCGGTATTGTGAATTTCAGCTAAGCACATGCCAAGTTGAAAGGTTATAAAAATGAGTACTGCCGTTGAAACAATGAAACGAATGCTTGACTTTGCACATCGCGCTATGGCCGATGCTGCGAATGGGGAGCACGAACAAATGCATTTTGTGCCTGATTTTGGTAGCCATTCCATGGCTTGGTGTCTGTGGCATACAGTCCGCGTCGAAGATTTGATTATAAATCGAGTCATTCGTCACGAAAGCCCAATTTGGGATGAAGAGTGGGCTGAAAAAACAGGTTTACCGGTCGAAGGTATAGGTAATCCCCAGACGGACGAAGAAGCAAAAAAGATCGTCATCAGCGATATAGAGGCGTTCAAGCAGTACCAGCTGATGGTTTGGGAGACGACGTTGGCATATCTGGAGACTCTCTCAGATGAAGATCTGGCTCAAGAAAACCCATTTGGAGACCACACGGAAACGGTATCTGAATCAATCTCTTTGCATCTATTGGGTCACTTCAATGGTCACCGAGGTGAAATGAATTACTTGCGTGGGATGCAGGGGCTACCGGCACTACTCACCAGAGAAGGTGTGCACTAACGCGCTTCAAGACTTGTTTCTCGTCTCATCTCATTAAATCCGTCCGCGAGGTCCTGAACTAGGTCATTAGGATCTTCTGCACCGATGGCCAGGCGAATAAGTGTGCCCTCACTTGGATATTCGAGGCTGCGATGGTTTTCAACTTGTGCCTCTTGAACTAGGCTTTCAAAACCGCCCCATGATGCGCCTTTTCCGAAGAGCTTAAGATGATCTATCAAAATATCAGGGCCAATACTTTCACCAGCCGATAATTGAAAAGCAAATAAACCAGCTCCTGTTTTAAAATCTCGCTTGAATATTTCGTGATCTGGATGGTCGGGGAGCGCGGGATGAAAAACCTGGAGCACTTCAGGTTGCTGTTTCAACCAGTTAGCGACGATAATTGAAGAGTTCATGCTGCGGTCAAGTCGTAAGTGAAGCGTGTGGAGTCCACGCATGGCAAGGTATATGTCGTCAGGGCCAGCACATTGCCCTAATTGTCTTGCTTCATTCTGTACTTGACCGAATAACGGTTCGTTGGCGACTATTGCACCCATCATTAAATCACTGTGACCACCAACATATTTAGTGATTGCTTCGGCAACTATATCGACCCCCATCTCGGAACAGTCGAGTCCCAGTGCTGTTGCCCACGTATTGTCTAGCAACGTGGGTACTCCAAAATCACGCGCCACCGAGGTGAGACTTGGAAGATCGTGGAGTTCAAATGTTAGCGATCCCGGAGTCTCAAGATGTATAAGGGTGGTATTGGACTTAATTAGTTTGGCCAAATCAGTTCCACTAATTCGCGGATTAAAAAACTCTACTTCAACTCCAAATCGCGGGACAGTTTCGGTGAGATATCGTCGCCCGCTTGAGTAAACTGAGTCGGAGACGAGCATATGTCCATTTTGTTTTGCAAATGTGAGTATGACCGTAGTTAATGCACTTAATCCGGAGGACGTAATGACGGCACCGTCCATACCGTAGATCTCTGCTAACGCCTCTTCAAGTGCATTGCTAGTAGGAGTTCCAGTTCGGCCGTAGCCATATTTACCTGAAGAGCCAGCCTTATTATCAGAGTTCTTTGCGTCCTGATTATTTTTTTTCAAGATGGTACTGGCGTGGTAGACCGGAATATTTGGAATGCCTTCGTTTTCCCACGGGTTCAATCCCGCGTGTGCTAGTCGAGTTTCAATTGAAAGATCATGTTTATCCATTGGTCTTGTTCCCACTCGTCGACTTTTTCGTATCTAAACTGATCATACGTGTTTTAGGTGATCTCGGCCGGCGTTCAGTCGGTTGAAGAAGCAGTCAGTCCCAGAGTGCCCAGATAAGATAAGACGTCATCATCAATTGAATGGACAAACGCAAAGTCTGCACCCTTTGCCATCATCTGGTCTACTTCAGTGTCACCAATATGTACGTATTCATTTTTTGGAAATTTCAGACGAACTTCGTGTAAATTCTGTTTTAGTACAGTAAATTTTATATCAATGTTATGTTGCTTCCAAAGCTCCTTTTGGTAACTCAATGGGCGGTCAGAGCAACTGCCAACAATGTAACCTTTTTCAATTGCCGAAAATACGTAGGCAAGAGGAATCTGCCCTGGCGGGTCGCCTACTTCCAAAGTTCCGTCGATATCAAAACTAATTACTTGCACGTTAGGCCTCTCACTATTTGTGTGTTAATGAGACTAGCCTTGGAATTCCTAACGATCTGACTAGGCAGTAGATTTGTCTAACAATCTAAGTTGAGATGTGAAAAGATTTATTTGGCTAAAGAGTGCGGCTAAATAGCATCTCGACCGCGTTCACCAGTCCTTATTCGTATAGCATCTTCAATATTCAAAACTACGATTTTACCGTCTCCAATAGAACCACTGCGTGCGGCCGTTTCTATCGCGTCGATTACAGAATTAGATTCGTCATCGTCAACTAAAGTTTCGATTCGTACTTTGTGAACAAGATTGACTTCGTACTCGGCACCTCTGTATGTCTCGGTGTGACCGCCCTGACGGCCGAAGCCCTGTGCCTCAACTGCCGTCAATCCACTGACGCCCGATTCCTTGAGTGCCTCGACCACTTCGTCGAGCTTGAATGGATTGATGTATGCGATTATTAATTTCATAATATTCTCCCTATTGAACCAGATATTTATATCAGTATCGTAACATACTAGAAACACTTTTGTCACTAAATAGAAATATAGTGAGCTAGATCAAGATTTGCTTGTCCGGGCTTTGATTGTATTTTCATGATGGGAGCCTCGTCATGGATTATTGAGCTAAACTCGGTAAGGATGTTAATAGGAGTTGAAGCTGATGTGTGTAGAGAAGCCAAGCGGTATGGACTATGCAAGGGCCTGGATTAGTAATTGGCAGGAGTCGGACGATCCATTTGCTCTAAAAGTGTGGCACGTTACGAGAAATTATGCGAAAAGAGTAAGGACATTGTCTGCCTGCTGCGGTAATGATGGCCAGGTAGGTTGTTGACTTCGTAATGTTGGCTCCGGTTCGGAGTCAGAATAAAAAGCAAAGTGGCGGGAATGCGTGGGGGTCGAACCCACCTAAGACAACGACGTTGCCTCACAACGGTTTTGAAGACCGCGAGCGCCACCGGACACTATCCACTCCCGCATTGATAGTAGCTCGAGAAGTGACAAAAGACATTCAGGTCTAGAGTTCGAGAGATCTATAGTTATACTGGTCGAGGATATAGTTGGAGTAAGAAATGACCGATGAAGGTTCAGGTGAGTATAGGTTGGACGAGCCAAGTGCAGAAGACCGCGCTCAGGCAAGTGAATCTAATATTCAGAAGATGGATAAATTTGTCCAAAATTTTGCGAACAAATCTGGAACAATGTTGCATCCTAATCAGGAGATAACTGACTTTTTAGTGATCGGTTTGGCAAAAAACATTGATGAGACTGGAAAACAATTGTGTCCCTGCATGTTTTTTGAGGATAAGGAAGAGGAGATTCGAAAAAAGTCTTGGATCTGTCCATGCGAAGAAATGCAGCGATGGAAGTATTGCCACTGACTGCTTTTTTGCGATGAGGAAGGTCTTCCCATCACCGAGTATTTACCTGAGGACCACGAAGGCAGGCAAGCCTATGGCCTGCGAGAGGATCCTTCACCTGACAAGGGACGTGCATTAGGTCGTTTGGAGGAAGCACGGGGAACTAAGCTCGAAAAAGGAAAAAAAGCAGAATAAATCTGCTCTTCAATCCTTATAAAAGAGCCTTTTCGTGCTAGGCGATTGCCTCTTTCAAGTGTGATTCTAGGTCTGATTTTGGCCTAAAACCCACTATTTGGCCGACTTGTTCACCACCCTTAAAGATTAACAGGGTGGGAATGCTACGAATGCCATATTTTCCAGCTACTAACGGATTCTCATCAGTATTAAGTTTGACGAATTTAACTTGACCATCGTAGTCATCCGCTAACTCTTCCACTACCGGTGCGACCATTCTACAAGGTCCACACCAAGGTGCCCAGAAGTCAACAAGTACTGGTAAGTCACTCTGGAGTACGTCGCTTTCAAATGTGTTGTCAGTTGTGTCGGCAGGCTTAGACATAGATATTCCTTTTCTCTGGAAATTGTAGAAACTATTTACAAAACTTTCGTATTTTATAGCATAGCATGTGACCGCTATTGGTTTTTTGATGAGTTGATGATACGCGCTTCCTCATCTAAAGCTAACGCGACATTGTTTTTTATCGCATAATCTGCTGTGGTGAGCGCGGACGCGATGGCGGTACTGTCACTACGACCATGGCCGATGAAGATGGGGCCTTGTACACCGAGAAGCATGACGGCACCATGTTTTCTGAAATCGAGATTATCTCTCGTATATTGCAAAGCGGGTGACAGGAGTAGCCCTCCAATCTTAGCTCTCGTGCTGTCCTCGGCCGCAGTCCGTAACGAGGAGATAAGAGTTTCCAGAATGCCTTCACCAAGCTTTATACACATATTCCCCGTGAAACCGTCAGTAACAATAACATCTACGCCGCCCACTGCTGAGCCGCGACTCAAAATATCGTGAGCTTCGACATTTCCGACAAAGTTTAAGTGCTTTTCCACAGTCAGCAATTTATGAGTTTCAATCACTAAGTTTGAACCCTTTGTTTCTTCAGATCCGATTGAAAGCAAGGCAATACGTGGTGACTGGATGTTAAAAACGGATCTCATATATGCGCTTCCCAAATGGGCGAACTGGACTAGTTGTGATGGACGAGCATCCGCATTAGCTCCAATGTCTAAGAACATGACTTGTTTGCCGTCTGATGTGGGAAGGAGTCCGCCTAGAGCGGGTCGTTCGATACCAGGAAGACGGCCCAGCCCCATTAAGGCTGTTGCCATGGCGGCTCCGGTATTTCCGACTGATAAGAAGGCGTCAATTTCTCCATTTTTCAGAGAGTTGATTCCGACCCACAGGGAGGTTCGGCGATTTCCACGCACTGACAAGGCGGCATGTTCATCCATTGGTACGGTCTCTGGCGCATGGATGATATCTAAGGCGCCTTCGGATCCTTGCTTAATAAGCTCCCGCTCGAGCATTGCGCTATCCCCCACAAGAGTGACATCGATACCGGCACGTCGAGCTATTAATGCTCCCGCAACTGTGCTAGTAGGAGCATCATCGCCACCCATAGCATCTATCGCTATCGCCATTCTTGCCTCCCGTATAGCTACGTCTTCTGCATTGAAATATATTAGATGTTCAAGAGAGATTTTGTCGCTTTAGTAAAGCAATTTGACGAACGCCGTCGCCGTAGGGGCGTAGGTCATAATCTCCGTAAAGGTCAATCAATTCCATACCCGTCAAATTTGCAGCTAATTGTATTTCGCTGGGCGTGATCGTGAGTAGCGAAAATTCAGCGGTGACGCGGTGGAGGGGAGCTGCCCCAGCGCTATGAGTATTTCGATTTGCTTCATTTGTGATGTCATAGTGCCAAACCACGTGTTTAAGAGAAACAGCGGGCTCGGGTTCTATTATTACAGTTTTTGTAACTCGGTGAAGTTCTGGCGGGGAACCAATGTTGATAAGTTGGCTCCAATGCTGAATCGGGGGCATGGGGGGAGGAGTGAAATCGTCTGGAAGTGGCGCGTCAACGTCTACTACCGCTATCCCCTCATCATCAAGATGTTCTTCAATCATCGCGAACGTTTTAACGACCTCATTGATATCTTGGCAATGTTGAAGAGTTCCCATTGGAGCACAAATTAAATTAAACCGCTGGGGAAGTTTAAAATTTGTCATATCAGAAAGGATTAAATTAATTTCAACGTTCTGTTTCTCCGCAAGTTTAGTGGCCTCGGCAATCATTTGTTCAGAGACATCGATACCGGTAACAGTCGCTCCAGCCTGAGCCAGTCCAACACCAATACGGCCAGTACCGATGCCAAGCTCGAGGATATTTTTTCCATGAGTTTCAGATAACCATTGGTAAAATTCAAGATCTTCGCGCGGAAATGCTGCGAAGTCTAGGTCGTATAGAGGGGCAATAAGATTTATATTTTCTAGGTCAGATTGGGTCGGCATTTTGAAGGCTCGTTACCTAGTCTATTTTGGTTGTCATAAGAATAGTAGAGTACTAGTCGATATGTGCCATGATGAGAAGATTTCGGAGTAAGCATTTTGACTAGTTATCGAGAGCAATTTGACGGAGAAATTGGTAGAACATTTAAGGATTCCAAACCCTGGTGGCCAGAGTTACCCAGCTCTCATGATGGGAAGACACCTAATGTTGTGGTAATTCTCTTTGACGATACTGGTTTTTCACATCTTGGTTGTTATGGCTCAAATATTGACACCAAAAATATCGATGCACTTGCTTCGAACGGGTTGCGCTATACAAATTTTCATACAACCGCTTTATGTTCCCCGACACGAGCTTCGCTTCTTACAGGAAGGAATCATCATGCCGTCGGGATGCGTGGACTCGCAAATTATGATCCTGGTTTCCCAAACATGCGAGGTGCGGTCAGCAAAAACGCCGCAACGCTGGGAGAAATTCTGAAAGAATCGGGCTATGCAACTTTTGCCGTTGGAAAATGGCATCTTAACCCCGTTGAGGAGGCGTCAGCTGCTGGTCCATTCGATAATTGGCCACTGCAACGCGGCTTCGACAGATATTACGGTTTTCTTGGAGGTGCCACAGACCAATTTTATCCCGAACTTACTTATGATAATCATCATATTGATCCACCAACGACGCCTGAGAATGGCTATCACCTCACTGAGGATCTTATCGATCATTCGATTAAGTTCATAAACGACCAAAAGTCAATTTATCCGAAACGACCGTTTTTTCTGTATATGGGCTTATCGGCAACCCATTCACCGCATCAAGCTCCAAAATCATATATAGATAAATATAAAGGTCGATTCGATTCAGGCTGGGATCATGTGCGCGATGAGTGGTTTGCTAAGCAATTAGAACTAGGCATCGTACCAGCCGAAACAGAGCTCGCTCCCCGAAATCCAGGAGTTGATAGTTGGAGTGATTTATCAGCGAATGCCCAAAAACTTGCTTTGAAACTACAGGAATCATTTGCTGGTTTTCTAGATCATACCGATGATGAAATCGGCCGCTTAGTTGAATACCTTAGTGATTCAGATGAACTGGATAATACAATTTTTCTTGTTCTATCTGATAACGGAGCAAGTCAGGAAGGCGGTGCTCAGGGTGTGTCAGATGAGGGAAGATTTAACCATCCACTTCTCGATGACTTGGAAACAATAGACTCGATATTGGAAGGAATAGGGAGTCCCGTGAGTTCCCCTAATTATCCTTGGGGTTGGGCACAGGCAGGAAATACACCATTGAAGTGGTACAAGAGTACGACACACGCTGGTGGAGTAAGGGACCCACTAATTGTTCACTGGCCGGCCGGAATCAAGACTGCTGGTGAAATCCGGGAGCAATTCACACATGTCACGGATATTGTGCCGACAATTTTAAATTTACTGTCATTGGATGCTCCAGAAATCCATAGAGGAATTCCTCAGATACCAGTTACTGGTGAGAGTTTTGCTTACACGTTTGAAGATGGGAATATTGAGACAGAGCGCGGCCCCCAGTATTTTGAAATGTTTGGCCATCGGGCCATTTGGGCGGACAACTGGAAAGCTGTCTCACGACATCGCAAAAATGCGCCATATACAGATGATGAATGGGAACTTTATAACCTGAACG
>JAPYRK010000018.1 GCA_029941115.1 Dehalococcoidia bacterium
CGAACCTCCGACCTCTTGCGTGTCGAGCAAGCGCTCTAACCAACTGAGCTAATCACCCACGGGTTCCTATGCTAGCTTAACTTCTCTGAAATTGCGAAGTGGGTAATCTGTAATTGCTTTTTAAGACATTGAAGGAATAGACTTACTCTGGGCCTCTAGCTCAGTGGTAGAGCAACGGACTCTTAATCCGCAGGTCGTGGGTTCGACCCCCACGGGGCCCACCATTAGTGCCTCAATGCCTTTATGTACCAAGGCAAAGAAGAAACCCCTGACTAGCAGGGGCTTTTCTCTTTATGGCTAAAGGTGGCAATTACGTGGTAATTTCTAAAAAACTTCTCCGTTTAAGCCATCAAGAATTGCTCCATTGCTAATCAGACCATCGATCAAAGCGTAAAATCTCTTCTATAGGCTTTCTCGTTACTGGCCCAAATTTACCCAGTGGGTAGCCCACTGGAATAAGGCAATATGCATGCATGGAGTCTGGCAGGTTGAGCACTTTCGCGACAGCCTCAGGGTTGGTCAAAGCTAGGGTTGTTGGCGCAGCACCCAACTCCAGTGCTCTCGCCGCAAGCAATAAATTTTGTATGCCGGGCCAAATAGATCCATTACCACCTGCGATCATTGCGGGCGTTGGTTTATCGCCAAAATCCATACAAGCAATAATCAGGGCAGGTATTTCGTGCATGTGTTCGTTTTGCCAAAGTACTGCTTCGTACATGCGTTGTCGTTTATCTGCAGGATGGTGGGAAAGACTGCCAGGATTGTCAACGAAGCGTGCCATGTATTTTTCTACAATCGTTTTATTTAACGCCGCCAGTTGTACCTTTGTTTCTGGGTCTCGCACGACAATCCAGCGAGCTCCTTGGGTATTAGATCCTGATGGTGCTTGGTTTGCTGCACTCACAAGCTTGATCAAATGTTCTTCGGGTACTTCTTTCGTGTCTAACTTGCGCATTGCTCGGCAGTTGTACATGGTCTCAAATAGACCTACTTCGGTGATTTCTTCGAGCATATGTTTCCCTTTCAACTTAGGTTTTATTTTCTATTGGCGACTCGTTATTAGCGCCAAAGTTAGCAGAACTAGATACTAAATAGGTGCCAATTTCCTGAAATCTCCTAACTAACCTGTTTTGAAAATCTCACTTCGTGATGGCTATAATTAAGCCCACGGGTGCGATAGAACTTAGAGATTTATATACATGGGATTCTGTCCAGTCGTTGAAAGCGAAATCCTAGCATGTCGATGAGAAAATGACATCACCTATAACTAAACTCTGAATCGCGGGCAACGCATGGTAGAGTGGTTGCGTTATGTATCAGATCGCATTAATTCTTCACATCATTTCCGGACTTGGTATTGGATATGTTGTGGCCTACGGGGCGTTCGTGATCGAACCAGGGAAAATAAGCTCACAATTCAAAATAAACTTAAACCTACTTGCACCATTAGGTCTGCTTTCGGTAGCTAGTGCAACTTGGTTGGTAAATCTTGTTGGCTACAGTCATTCTCAGCTTTGGATCATGCTTTCCTACATCCTTTGGGTAGTTCTTATTCTTATTAACGAGATTGCAGTACGCCGCAAATACAGGACCGCACTTTCACAAACTCCTCCAAACCTGAACGTATCCAGAGAGTACGTAATGATGTTCGTAGTCTTTATTTTGCTACTCGGGCTGATGATTATTAAACCATCCTAAGTGGATTTTTGGCGTCGAGTGTCGGGTGGCGGTGCTCCGGCTATGCGTCTTTTTGGTGGAGTCTTCTGGGCAATATTTCTAAGATTTCGTGAACGTGGTACTTGACTCTGATACTTATGTTTGTGGTACTGTAAGCTGGTAATTTCATGTGTGGCCTAAGGGCCACGGACGTGCGGCCCGGGGCTAGAAAGCTGGAGAAGTATGAAATCGAACACGATCACGGGAAGCTTTTTCCTCCTGGCAGGTCTGGGACCGCTGGTTGTCTACATCCTGTTAGGTGGTGTGTTAGACGTCCTGTCTACGTTACAAACGGAGCTGATTGCGAGTTGGATCTTATTGTCCGTCCCAATTGCTTTTATGCGAACCAAGGACACTATGCCGACTGGTATAGGTAAGGAAATGGCGCAGATCGGCCTGCTTATATTAGTGATTTCCACGGCCGGAGGAATGGTTGCTGACTCATTCGCATCCGTAGGAAATATGGGCGGACGGGAAGCCGTCGGACGACTCACTTGGGCATCTATGTTTCTTGGCCTAGCTTTTACTGGCTTCGGTTATTATCTTCAAGAATTTTTTAACAGAATACTTTCGGGATTGCTCGCACTCTTAGGTTGTATCGGATTCTTGGCCATTGGTATTGGTGGCGTGGCTGACGACGCTAGCGGAGAGATGATTTGGCCACTCTTTATGCTTATTATGTTAGTACTTGGAGTGACAACTCTTCGCAGAGCATAATAGTTGTTTGGTCTTAATCGATCGAAAAAAGCCCGGGTCTTCGCACCCGGGCTTTTATGTACACTGGATGTATGAGGGTCGTTCGTTCGACTCCCAGAAAGCCGCCAATATAAATGTATTCCCTTGTTGTGTATAGGATAAAGAAGAGATCAAACTTAACAGGTTCGATTTCGCCAAAATCCTTGAGTTCTTTGTATACTGTGTGGACATCAATCAATTGATGTGTGTGTGCCGAAGGAGAGAAGTATGAAATTGGGTGGTTACGCAAATCGAGTTGCCAGAGTTGATCTAAGTTCTGGTGAGATTGCTTACGAAGAAATTAACGAGGAAGATGCACGACTTTATATAGGAGCACGTGGGCTGGGGGTAAAGTACCTTTTCGATAACGGACCCACGGTTGAGTCGGATAGTCCCGACAATATGCTTGCGTTTATGAACGGCCCATTGACCGGCTCTCAGGCGACTATGAGTGGACGTTTGGCAGTTGTGACCAAGTCACCATTGACGCAAACCATAACGGACAGTCATATAGGGGGATGGAGCGCTGCAAGATTACGTTGGTCCGGATTCGATGGACTGCTCTTTGTCGGTAAGTCCGACAAGCCGGTATACGCTTATGTAGAAGATGGTACGGTGGAATTGCGCCCTGCAGATGACCTCTGGGGTGAAGGAGTTCATTCGACTGTTGAAAAATTACGAGACAGATATGGCTCGCCGCTATCCGTGATGACCATTGGTCAGGCCGGAGAGAATGGCGTGAGATTCGCGTCCATCATTAATGAGGACGACCGAGCGGCTGGCAGGGGCGGGACCGGCGCGGTTGCTGGTTTTAAGAATTTAAAGGCGGTTGTAATCAAGGCTGAAGAAGCCATGCCTCGTCCTCAGGATAGAGAAAAGTGGCGGACCGCTCATCAACGAGCCTTGAAGACTATTCTTGATAGTGAAGTTCTCGCTCCACGTACGGGAGGCCTTTCTATTTATGGGACTAATGTCCTTATGAACCCGGTGAACGCCCTAGGTGGTGTGGGAGTGCGAAATTCGCAAGAAACTCAATATGATGCGGCTGAGAAAATCAGCGGAGAGACTGTTCGAGAGACATTACTTTCAAGTGATCCCACTTGTCATGCCTGTCCAGTTGCGTGCAAGATCGAGGTAGAAATTAAGGACGGTCCTTACGCTGGACTAAAGATGGAATCTCTTGAGTACGAGCCTGCTTGGGCTCTTGGCGCAAATTGCGATAACGACGACCCTCGTGTTATAGCAAAATTGATCGATCAATGTAACGACTATGGTATGGACGCTATTGAGCTTGGTAACGTTATTTCCATGTATATGGAGGCAACTCAACGCGAATACGTAACTGGAGCTGGACTTGGTTGGGGTGATACTGAGGGTATGGTTGAAACAGCAGAACAAATTGCCCTTCGGTCTGGTATAGGAGACCAGCTGGCGGAGGGAACTACGCGCGGAGCCGATAAATTTGGGCATCCGGAAATAGCGATGGCGGTCAAAGGCCAGGCAGTTCCCGCCTATGACCCCAGGGCTCTGAAAGGTGAGGCGCTTGGGTACGCAACTAGCAACCGGGGAGCCTGTCATTTGAGGGGCTATACTCCTGCATCAGAAGTACTCGGTATCCCAGTGAAGACCGATCCTCTGGCGTGGGAGGGAAAAGGCGAACTACTAAAGATCTTCCAGGACTTACATGCGTTCAGTGACTCACTTGACCTGTGTAAATTTTCGGCATTTTCCGAGGGCGCCGAAGAGTATGCGGCTCAATATGAGGCGCTAGTGGGTCAACCAATCACGGCAGACGAGGTGATGACTGTTGGAGAACGAGTCTATAACCTTGAGCGCCACTATAACAACCTATGCGGGTTTGATGGATCAGATGATTCGTTGCCTGAACGATATTTAACAGAGACTGGTTCTGGCCCTGCAAGTGAATCAGTCGTTGAACTTGATGAAATGAAGGCTGAATATTATGCAGCGCGAGGCTGGGAGGATGGAGTTGTACCTAATTCTAAGCTGCGCGCATTGGAGATTATCAGTTAGTCAGTATTTGGGGTGGCTATCCAAGTATGGTTGAGGTGAAGTTTTATGCAACACTCCGTGAACTAATTGACGGGAACAAAAGCGTTTCCGTAGAGGGAGCGGTGACGGTTTCGGGTCTCTTGGAGAACCTTATCGAGAGATACCCCAACCTTCAAGGCGGCATATTCGACGAGGATGGAAATATCCGATCTTTCGTTGCTGTCATGGTGAATGGACGGGATATAAGACATTTAGAGGGTATCGACACTGCTTTGCAGGGGGGCGATACCTTGGATATTTTTCCTCCAGTTGCTGGAGGTTCGCAATCTGAATCGATGGCTACAAGTGTTTCCATTAGGGGTCTTCCGGAGTGGTTGATCAGAGAGTACTTTGTAGAGCTAGGAGGTGCAGTGCCGGACAAGACCCAGCCTCTAAATCAGATAGTAAGTGATCGTTGGTCAGTTACTTGGAGCCAGCAGAAGGTCAAGATTAAAGGAAGTTCCGGAATGGGCCTAACTCAGTTTGACATTGTTATCGAAGGAACTCACGAGTCACCGCAGCAAATTATGGAATTGTTCATGAAGAAAGCCCAGCGCGGCGGCGGCTAAATATATGAATGGCTAAATGCCCTGCCAAGTTATAAAAACCTTGAGAGACTTTAGATCAAAACTGCTGTCACTTGTTCTATTTTCTCGAAGAACAGACGAGCAAACACATGATAGTTAACTTGCTTGGTTTTCAATTTGCCCTTAAATGCTAAGGGTTTCGGCCTACCCCATCAACGGAACGGTGACGGGTGGCAATACCGGATTCGATACTACCGAAGATAAGATACAAAAATTACTAGTGGACTAATTTTCGGAATCGGTGTGACTCGTGCTCTGAGTCGTAATAAGCACTAATAAAAATCAGAAACTCGCAAAATAGGGATTTGATTTACGTAGGGGTGGTTCTCTAAATCTGAGAAGTTTCCATCTATACTAACGATCTGAAGCAAAATTTGATTAGGAGTTTCTAATGGTAGTAAGTGACAAAGTTAAGCAGACCGTGTCAGAGGAAATCGCAAGGCATCCGTTAGATCCTCTATCAGTCGAAGAGATTGATCGTGCGGTCGCCATCGTAAACGAAGAGGCGGACCTCGGAGATCGCCTTCTGTTCGAAACTATCACTCTGAGCGAACCTGAAAAGGATCTTGTGCTCAACTATCAGTCTGACGACTTTGTCCCTCGAGAAGCGTTCATTGTTGTGCTGAATCCGGAAAATGGTGAAGTCCACGAACTTCTGGTTTCACTCGATAATAATCAGCTGATTGAATCTGAACACATTCCTGGCGTTCAGCCGTCATTCATATTCGGCGATCACGAAACAAACTTCCTCCAATTCGATCAGAAAATTAAGTCCGACCCGAGAGTTATTGAAGCTCTCAACAAGCGAGGGATAACCAACTCCGAACTAGTGATGATCGACCCGTGGCCAATTTCAAATTTTGGAAATGAAGAGGAATTGGGAAAGCGTCTCGCCATCGGTAGATGCTGGCTAAGAACCGAGGCGACGGATAATGGATATGCAAAGCCGATTGAAGGCTTGTCAATTATTATTGATCTGAACAAAAGTGAAGTCTTCGAGATTCAAGATTTCGGCGTTGTTCCGATACCTCCCGAGGATGGTAATTATGCGGCACGATATCAGGAGTCATTCCGAACCGATCTGAAACCAATTGAAATTACTCAACCTGAAGGACCAAGTTTTACGGTCACTGGGAACGAAGTGAAGTGGCAGAAATGGCAGCTTCGTGTTGGATATACGCCACGAGAGGGACTGGTAATTCATAACGTGACGTATGAGGATCAGGGTAAAATCCGTCCCATCCTCTACCGCGGAGCATTATCTGAAATGGTCGTCCCCTACGGTGATCCCACAAGCGATCACTATAAAAAACAGGTGTTTGACTCGGGTGAGGTGGGCATTGGTAAGTGCGCAAATTCACTTGAACTCGGTTGCGATTGCTTGGGAGAAATCTACTACTTCGACGTCTCCCTATATGACATCACCGGAAAAGCTCATACGCAGAAAAATGTGGTTTGTATGCATGAGGAGGACTTTGGAGTACTGTGGAAGCATACTGACGCACGAATAGGTGAAACTGAGGTTCGTCGTTCGAGGCGACTCGTCATATCTTTTTTCACAACTGTTGGCAATTATGAATATGGATTCTTTTGGTACTTTTACCAAGACGGAAGCATCGAGTACGAAGTAAAACTCACAGGCATCGTAAATTCTTCAGCAGTTCCACCGGGAGTCAAACCAAAGAATGGTACGTTGGTAGCACCGCAGGTGGTGGCACATAACCATCAACACTACTTTAACGTTCGGCTCGACATGATGGTCGACGGACTGCAAAATTCAGTCTATGAAGTTGATACTGTGCGCGACCCAATTAGTGACGAAAATCCCCACGGAAACGCCTTCTCGGTTAAGAAGACCCTTTTGACTCAAGAAAACGACTTCCCACGAAAGATAGATCCTTTTGCTGCGCGCTACTGGACAGTGGCGAATCACTCCAGCCAGAACTACATGGGTGAATCTGTGAGTTATAAAATTGCCCCCGGTGAGAATGTCCTCCCGTTCCATCATGACGACGCAGTCATTATGAAACGAGCGACCTTTATGACTGGACATATGTGGGCCACTGAGTATGACCGCGATGAGATGTTTGCCGCGGGGAATTATCCAAACCAACATCCAGGCGGTGACGGACTCCCGAAGTGGATGAGTGGAAATAGAAATCTTGAAGACAAGGACGTAGTGATCTGGTACACGTTCGGCCACAACCATATTCCAAGGCTGGAGGACTGGCCGGTAATGCCCGTGGTGTATATGGGGTTTTCAATAAAACCATCTGGCTTTTTTGATCGTAATCCGGCACTCGACGTACCGCCTTCTGACAATCAGTGCGCTTGCGAGGGAGAGTGTAACTGTTAGAGGCTTTGCTATTGTTTCGTCAGTATTGTCGAGGATTTCTGTGTATGAATAGCCGTGGCGAATCGGGTTGTCTTCGATAGATCTGATTTACACTGAGGTTATCCATTTATGGATTAGCAACTGGAGGAGTGACATCATGTATTACGGCTCAATAGCTCAGATGAATGTTAAAGAGGGTCATCGGGATGACTTAGTTAAGCTTTTCGAAGATACCCGTGATACACCCCCAGTGGGTATGGTGGCCTGGTTACTCATGCAGCCTGATGAAGAAGAGTACATGCTTGGAGTTGCGGTTTTTGAGAGCAAAGATGCATATGTCGCAAATGCGAACAGACCTGAGCAACATGAGTCATTTTTACAAATAATGGAGCACTTGGATTCCGAACCTACTTGGACCGATGGTACGTATCTGCTTCAACAAATCCTCTAGAGTTCCAATAAATTATGGTAAATTCAAGATTGGTCGAGGCGACTCCTGTTTCATTACCATCAGCGAGGAGAGCTCTGGTGTTGGTGGCTGAGTTACCTCAATAAGCGCAGGTTTTCTATTTTCGATCGCAGTTGTGAGTGTGCTGAATAGCTCGTCTGATGTATTCGCTCGATATCCAGCTACGCCAAACAATTCAGCAAGAGCCGTAAAGTCAGGGTTGTTTAGCTTTGTCGACATGCCATGGCCGTTGTATTTTTCTTGTTGAATTCTCTTGACATTTCCGAAAAGGCCATCAGAAAACACCAACGTGATAAGTGGGATTTCAAATTCAGCTTGAGTTGATAGTTCTTGGACGTTATACATAAATCCGCCGTCCCCATTCACTGAAACAACTACTTTGTCGGGATTACCTACCTGCACACCGAGCGCGGTTGGGTATCCATATCCCAACGTTCCTTGATAACCACTCGTTATCATGGTTCGAGGGTTATAAACAGGGAACCCACCTCCCTGAATGAAATATCCAACCTGAGTACTTTCAGATACGACTATTCCGTCGTCAGGAATGGCTTTCCTGATGGCTTGTGACATTGCTGCCTGCCAATCCATTACGTTCATAGCTTCAGTTTGTGCGGTCTTAAGATTATTTAGTTCTGTTTCACGCGAATCGCGGCTTATATTGTATTTGGGAAGAGCTTCACAAAGAGCGGCAGACGCGAGTTTGGCATCTGTTTGAAGCCCGACCGTAGCGGGATAATTTCTGCCAATTTCGGCAGGATCGATATCGCATTGAATCAATTTTCCCTGAACATTAACGCCGCCACCCAAACCCATGTTTGCGGCCATACTAAAACGGGTTCCGATAGCGAGAATTACGTCAGCCTCGGGTATGAGTTTATTTGTTACAAATCTTCCAGAAATGCCGTACGCCGTCCGTTCATCGAGTACGCCTCTTCCGTTTGAAGTCATGAGTACCGGCGCATTTAGTATTCTCGATAATTCACGAATCTCTTCCCAAGCTTCAGAAGTTAAGGCACCACCACCGGCACAAATTACTGGATTTTCAGCTTTGCCAAGCAATTCGGCCGCTCGATCAATTAATGTGTCATCAACAGTTTGTATATCGTGATTACTTAGGTGTTCTGGTTCAAGTAGGGTTACATCTCCGATACTGGCTAACACGTCCGGCGAGACCTCAATAGAGACTGGCCGAGGCCGACCCTCCTTCAATGCGCGATTCGCCCGCCTCACCATCGATGGGATTTCTGATGGTGAACCACCGCGCTCGGATGACTTGGTCAAGTGTGATAACAGCCCAACTTGATCATTTATTTCGTGAAGCGCTCCGATTCCTTGATCGATCATAGGAGTATCAATTTGACCAGTAATACACATTACTGGTGAGGAGCACGCGTAAGAAGTTGAAAGTGATGCAGTCGTGTTTAAGACGCCGGGCCCTGGGACAACAATGAATCCGGCAGGTTTTCCAGTGGAGCGTGCGAATCCATCAGCCATATAGCCCGTGGCCTGCTCATGGCGAGTATGGTAAATCGTAAATTCATCGCGTAACTCCCATAGTGCGTCAAATAGGTAGTCAAGTTGTATTCCCGGGAGAGCAAATAAGGTATCGATCCCCTCTATGCGTAGGGAATGCGCTAGAGCTTGTCCGCCAGTCATTTTCATATATCACCTCGCTTCGTCAGACAACTGTAACTCACATGTGCACCGTTTGTCGGGCAAGGATCCGCGCAGATACAGGGTGCAGGCAAGGAAGCTCTTTGCGAGGAAACCTATTTTTAACACCGTACTAAGTTATATCAACCCCAATAAGATAGTCTCTTGAGTAACGAAACCACAATGACATCGCAGGATAGCTGTCGCAACGACTAGACCAATATATGGAACAATTTTTTTCTGATTTTCTAGAGCTCAAGTTGCAGAATTTTGGCCTTTCTTCAGCTATGTCACTTTGGCAGGTTCTGTTGCTGACGGCAGTTTCACTACTCGTAGGAATACTTGGCGGATTTGTCGGCTTAGCATTGGGAACGATCCGACTTCCGACGATGTTGATTCTGGGGATGCCACCAGCAATTGCCGGCGGGACCAATATTATGGTCAGTAGTTTGAGCTCTCTGTCAGGCGCCATAAAGCATTGGCGTGAAGGTCGGGTTCATTTACGAATCATCGTTGTGATGGGAGTGCCGGCGTTTGCAGGAGCTTTCATTGGCGGATTTTTAAGTGGTGTGATTGACGAGGGGATTTTACTCTTTCTTGCAGGATTACTTGTTTTGTGGCAGGGAATGGAATTTTTGATTATTTATCGTAATCGTGTAAAAAAAGACGAGTCATCGGGTCCGTTATTTGGTGCTGGTTTAGAGGGATCACCAGGATTGTTCACACGCGGGCGAATAGCGGCTGAGGCTGGAATTGGTTTAGGGGTTGGACTACTCGGAGGATCTGTTGGACTCATCCTCGGAAGTATTCGCTTACCAGCCCTTGTGCGAGTACTGAAAATCGACCCTCGGATTGCAGCAGGATCAAATCTGTTTATTGGTTTTTTTATGGGAGCTGTCGGCTGGATCGGGCACGCGAGTCAGGGCGAAGTGGACTATCCAGTATTGGTTTGTATGGGAGTAGCAGCAATGATAGGTAGTTGGTATGGAGCTAAATTGACTGGGCGTGTGAATTTAGACACTTTGATTTTGACAATGGGCTTTGTGCTGATGGCGGTCGGTATTCTTCTTTCCTATCGGGGTATCCTCTCATAATTACATCTGAATGTACATTTGTTAGATCGACTTGGTGCCCCATGTGATACCTTCGCTCCTATCGCTTAGTTGAGCGAATTAGAAACGAGGTAGGAATATGACGTTATACATTGGGTATTACACTGTGGCAGCTGCACAGGTTCAGCGATTTGCTGATGCAGAAGATACTGGAACCACTGAAGAGGCACAGGCAACTTTTCAAGCACGGGTAGTGGCCTCCAGACAAGGAAGCTTTGCGGGCAATATAGTAGCTTCGTACTCTGCAATTACCACAGCTTGGGAAAATCCGAACATTATGATTGTTGAGACCGATGATGTGGCCACTTTGTCAGCAATCGGCGCGCATTACAACACTGTTCTCGAATTTACGTGGACTCCGGCAAATTCAATCGGGACAACTCCTGATCAAGTTGAATCCGCGATGGATAGACAATTTGGTCGTAGCTAGCAGCCGAATTAAGTGGAGAAAGGTTAAAACTTTGAACCTTTCTCCACTTTGAATCGTTTAAGCGCTGAAGAACAGCAACTCAATATCTAGTTTCATTTTGATTTGAACCTTGTAGTACGGCAGTAGCCTCCATGACAAACCTCTCCATGGTTTCTCGAACGCTTTTGACTTCATTAAAAAAAGCAATGCCTTGCCCAGCAGGTTGATGGAGCAACGGTTCGACTTCGTGTCTGTTAATTGAGCCAAGTAAATCACCAATTAGTATGTCGTGATACGGCATTTGTAAAGGTTTGGGATTTCCTTCAGTCTCCCATTCTTCACTCCACGCTGACTTAATCATTCTCAAGGTTTTCCCGCTATCGGATCGCGATCTGACTGTATCGTTTGAGCCGGCGTTCAGTAATTGCTCCAAAAGTTTTGGCGACATATTGTGTTCCTTCGTGGTCAGCCACGGAGTGCCCATCCATACGCCTTTGGCTCCTAGAGCGAGTGCTGCTGCGATATGACGTCCTGTAGCCACGCCGCCGGCGGCTAGCACCGGAATGTCTCCAGCTAAATCAACCACCTGTGGAACTAAAGAGAATGTGCCGATTTCGCCAGTGTGAGCACCTGCATCGTAGCCTTGTGCAACGATCATATCTGCACCTGCATCTAGTGCGTGTTGAGCATGACGAGGAGCACCGACCAGTGACACTACAAATTTCCCATGTTCCTTGGCGGCTCCGACCATTTCAGGTGGTGACCCGACGCCCATCGCAAATATTTTTGCATCTGAGCGCAAGACGGCATCTAGTTGATTCCGGGCAGTTTCCTCGGAACGGACAAATCTAGATCGCCCACCCGGCACATTGTCACGAGGCACACCATATTTCTCATATAGGTGGTCGACGAAGTCTCTATGAGCATCAGGTAACTGTGCCTCAATATCTTCCCGATTATTTTTCTCTGGCATATTTTTGGGCAGTACCAAATCTATACCGAATGGTAGGTCTCCAACCCGTGAACTGATTTCTGCCAAGGCTTCGGTAATTTCTTCGGGAGTGTTTCGAGTACCGCCAAAGACGCCAATTCCGCCCGCAAGCGTGACCTCTACTACTACATTAATCTCGTGGGCAAACCCGAAGATGGGGTACCGTGAACCCAGCATTTTTGTTATCTGCGTGTTGAGTAATGATTGCGTCATTCTGGGTCATACCTCCGGCTAATGTTCGTGTTTGCCCATACTTATGAACAGGTATCCACTTGATTATACGAGTATTTTTTGCGCGTGAGACCTAATAGAACGAAATTAATCAAACCCTTAGGATTCCTTAAATATCGTCGTTCACATCGATACGATGTGAACGATTTTCTGTATGGAGAGAATTAATTCGACCGAGAGTCAAACACGTTTGGTGTGCAAAGCAATTCCATGACTTAAACAGACTCAGGTTCACCACGGACCTCATCAGTAAGCTTTTCCCAAAGAGATAAGAGTTGCTCTTCCTCATCATAATTAAACGAGCCAGCAGCCGGAATGACTGTGTTCATATCAAAGTCAGAAGTGACAGGATTCTCAAAGTACCAACGAGCTGTAATTCGAGTCGCATCTTCAACATTTACAAGGTCTCGATATCCGAGAAGAGTACGTGCTTTGGACATATCCAAAATAAGGGGAGCTTTCTCAGCCAGTGGATAGATGCCGTGACAGAATTCAGCAGGAATACCAATGAGCTTCATTGAAGAATCAAGCTCTTCGAGAATAATTTCCGCGACTTGACGAGCACTCAATACCTGTTCGTCACCCGTGTTGAACGCATTTCCTGCAGCTTCCGGTCGGGTGGCAGCTAAGAAGACAAGCCAAGCAACATTTTTGGAATACCCGCGTTGGAAGTAGCTCATGCCATCGTGTGGCATGAGCATGAAGGGCCGCTGGTCGATCACGCGTCTAATGACCGCCCATTCATGATTTATCGGAGCACGTGGCCCATAAATTCCTGGATATCTTAATATCACTGCCTCAAAATCTCCATTGCCATGCTGAGCGAATAACTGATCTTCGCCTATTGCCACGCGGCCGGTATAGTTAGCTGCATCATATTGTCTGGGTGCGAATTCACGAACAGGAAGTGGTAGTCCTCCGTCAGGTGTCGGGCGAGCCGCGCCCTTGTAAACTGGCTGTCCAGTGACACCAACTAGTCGTTTAGTTTTACCAGCAAGTTCGGCAGCGAGCATCGTGAGCTTGCCATAGGTACAAATCGCGACATCCCAGTCACGTGTAGCGATCGAGTTGCGCACGCTCTCCTCATCGCGAGGGTTTCCATAAACGCGCTCAACTTGGCCCATAAACTTAACGCCAGCGTCGTGCTTGCCACTGTTGAAGACAGTAACTTCATGCCCCGCCTGAATAAGGAAGTCTACAATATGTACGCCGGTTGGACCGGTTCCACCTACGACTAAAGTGCGCATGGTCATGAGTTCTCCTCCACGTGGTTTTATTTCAGAGCTTGAGAATAGCAAGGATACGCAGTGAAAAAACTCACGATCGCAGTTCTAGTATCAATCATTACATGGTTGATACTAGAACTTAACGCTCTGGGGCTAATTCAGTTCAATGGGATGTGACTGGACTAATAACTGAAGATTTTGAAAACGAAGATCTAATCCTTTTAACAAAGAATCCTTGGGGAGTGCATACGATTTAGCGGGCATCGCCGTGATCGTGGTCAGTACATCAGATGCTGATTCTCGAAGATCCAACTCAATATCTAGGCGTGGCCCGTCATAATTAATTTCGATATCGGTCATTTTGTTTGTTTTCCTTACAACTAGTGTCATCGAAACTAGACCAGTTCCTCAGTATTCTAACCATATCCATTCTGCTTAGTTAACATTCTTGACTTTGCTGATTTAACCTAATTGCTAACTACGAAAGGGGGAATTGGTTTATGGGAATACGATTCGATTTTAAGGAATTCATTTCTGGTGATAAGAGTATTGATGACGTCGCGGAACATTTGCTGGCAATTACAAAAAACCAGGAAATAAAGGAAGAAATTTTTTCCTTGATTAAGGTTGTCCATGACGACACACTTGCTCAAGGTTACAAACGCGGCATGGCTGATGTAATAGGGTGTGAGCCTGATGAAGTGCTGTATTGGACTGATTCGGATGGCGTCTACGACGGTGTGTATAAGGGCCCTAGGCGAGATTCAGAGAAGACACTTTAGAACTAGAGGACTGGAGACTGGGGTTGATTGCGGCTAGATAAGGTCTACTAATTTTGGTCGTAGTATTAATTTAACTCCGGCCAGTGCTACCAAGGCTATCAACAGTGAAATAATGATTGTTAAATCAATCTCTCGCTCGCAAAGTCCGAGCAACATACCAGCAGCAGGAGGATGCTCGGTGTCAGTAACAGCCATAACTAGAAAAAGTAACCCGCAGGTAATACCGAGCATTGCTACATGAATATGTGGAACATTATCCCGAACGGACTCACCAACCGAAGAATAAAAGAAAATAGAGATTAGAGATCCAAAAAGAATTGCCAGACTGTGCCCACCCACCAATGAGCGGATACGTGAGATGCGTCCAGACGGGCTAAGAAATAGACCTATGCAGGTTGCCCCAAGAGCCGCGCCGACTATGGCGTTGTAAAATAAATCAATGAAGAAGAGGACGATGCATATAGTTACTGCCGCGAGTAAGCCTTGAATCAGGAACGCGGACGTACGATAGCGAAACGTCGGGTCGATTAAATTGGTTCCAATCTCTTCATTAAATATTCTTTTAAATTTTAGAATTTCGACACCGCGGTAACTTATTTGAAAATAGCTCTTGTTCGACCGAGTGTATAACTTATGCTGAATAAAATCTTGTAGAAGGAATGGAAGCTCATATGTCTGATGCAATAGTCATTAAGAATATTGAAATTATTAGCGTAGCTGTCACGCATAAGACGAATTGGCTGTTTTTACGGATGACATCTTTTGATGGTGTTGAAGGCCTAGGTGAAGCGAGTCTCTCGGGCAGGGAAGGCGAAGTAATCGATATCTTTGCCGTTGAAAAGGAGAATATCATTGGAAGACCTGTTGACCTAGAGAGTTTAGAGAGGAAACTGCAGTTTGATTCTCTTCCTCGAGCAGCATATTCATCCGCGATTATGCAGTGTTTCTCTGATATTGTGGCTAGGAGTCAAGGCATTTCACTTGCTGAGTCTTTAGGGGGTATTAAAAGGTCATTTGTCGGGATGTATGCAAATATAAATCGACGGACCATTGACAGATTGCCAGCAGGATTTGCTGAGAGCGCTTTGCTTGCCCAAAGAAATGGGTTTACAGCATTTAAATTAGCTCCATTTGATGAGGTTCTTCCAAATCAATCCCAACGCGAGATTCGAGAAGCAATGACAATTGGGTTTGATCGAATTCAAGCCGTTGTGGATGCCGTTGATTCTGGTTCGAGGGTGATGGTAGATTGCCACTGGCGTTTTAATTTTAAAGGAGCGGAGGACCTGATAAACGCCTTAGTGCCGTTTAATTTATATTGGATTGAATGTCCCATTGTTGAGGAATTAACCTCGATACCAGATCTCGTCTCCCTGAGACATCAGGCTAATAAGTCCGGCGTGCGTTTGGCGGGACTAGAAATGAATATTCGTACCTCCGGATTTCAGCCCTATCTTGATGGAGGCGCATACGACGTAATGATGCCGGATATTAAGTATGCCGGTGGCCCGGATGAATTATTGAGAATAGCTGAGGTGCTCGAGAGTTTCGGCGTTGATTTTTCTCCGCATAATCCCACTGGTCCGATCTGTCATGCCGCATCGATTCAAGTCTGCGCAGCCGCGACCAAGATTGATTTACTTGAGCATCAATTTGATGAGACCATTTATTTTGACGAGCTAGTTAGTGGGGAACTACCAACAGTTTCTGAGGGTGGAGTGGTAATTAAGTCTAGTGCTACTGGGATTGGCGTCACATTAAATGGCGAGGTATTACAGGCACTAACAATTTTGTGATTGGCGGGACAACTATTTCATACAGGCTAAGGGGTATACTGGTACTTCCGCTGAGATCACACTTGTATCATCAGTATTCATGACAAATATTTCGTAGTCAGCGCCCGAGTCCCTATAAAATGTGATTTGCTTACCATTGGGTGAGACTATCAGGCGAATATTTGTATTGGAAAGAGTTTTTGAACGAACTCTTGTACCATTAGCACCCATGAACAAATTTATTCGCGAACTTTTAATGATTCTCATTCTACCTGCAGGATTGGTGCTCGGCACTGTTTGGCTGGTGAGTGATTACTCTTCTTCACAAACTACGGACGTTGTAATAAATGTTCTTATGAAGTGTGAGGTTGAATATGATGGGAATACGGCCAAAGCCTATGAAGGTGATGACTGCGCCAGATATAAAACGTATGTCGATGTGGCTATGGAAAAGTGGAACGGTACTTTTTGGCACGAAATTAAAATACTGACGCCTGAAGGGGAAAAGTATTTGGAGGAGATTCCCTGCCCAGTTTCCGCCAATGGACTCAGCACGCTCTGTACTTTTGAGAATAATCTTCCAGAATTTGGAGACTCTTGGCCAGATTATTGATAATGATTCCCTGATTGGAATTAACGTAAAGAAGGCATTGAAAGCCATCCCTTGTGACCGACCCATACGATCACTGCCGTGCAGACAGCCCCAGCTAATACTACAAGTCCCAGATCGTGGGGAATAAGTAGCCACGTAACTGATCCGCCTATGAGCGAGCCCGTTGCATTTAACTGAGTGCTGAGGACGTTAGGGATTCTTGACGCAAGGATATCTCGGAGTATCCCGCCACCTGTCGCGGTAACCATGCCGAGAGCGATGCACGGAGCCCAGCTAAACATCTCGTTTGATCCAATCACCACACCGGTGACAGCAAAGGCACCTGGCCAATTGCATCGGCTGCGTGTATGGCTGAATTCCCTATAGATACTTTGAGTGGTAACAGCGTTATTGCGAACCCAGTCGAGATCAATGTCAAGATAAAATAGAGATTACTTGTGAGCGCGATCGGCACATCATTTAGCAAAACGTCACGGATGAGTCCGCCTCCCAGTGCAGTGACAAAGCCCAAAACCATAATTCCGAAGATATCCATTTTCGCTTTTATACCCACGGCCACACCGGAGAAAGCGAACGTAACAATGCCAATTTGCTCGGCTATGTTTACTAATTCGGTTAGGTTCAAGAGCTGCTCCTAATTTTGTGATATCGACGATTATCTCGAAATAACTCCTAATACAATTTCTTTAGCACATTTTATGATACTGTTTTTAACGCAGAAGTGAGAACGTCTCACGAGCTTGAGTTTGGATACAGGAAAGAAATTAGTGAATATATATTGTGGAAATATCTCTTATAGAATGACCGAAGACGACCTTAGAGAGTTGTTCGGTGAATACGGCAGCGTCGGTGATGCGAATGTAATTATCGATCGTGATACAGGTCGTTCCAAAGGCTTTGGGTTTATCGAAATGGCAAACGATGGTGAAGCTAACACAGCCATTAAGGCTCTTGACGGACTGGAAAATGGTGGTCGTCAACTTCGTGTCAACGAAGCTCGTCCTCGTGAGCCAAGACGCTAGATAGCACTTGGTAACCAGGGGTATTTCTATACCCTACTGGTTCTTGGTACCCCCCATATCGGCGAATAAAAACTGAGAAGTGAGAGCGTCTCACGAGCTTGAGTTTGGATACAGGAAAGAAATTAGTGAATATATATTGTGGAAATATCTCTTATAGAATGACCGAAGACGACCTTAGAGAGTTGTTCGGTGAATACGGCAGCGTCGGTGATGCGAATGTAATTATCGATCGTGATACAGGCCGTTCAAAAGGCTTCGGATTTGTCGAAATGGCAAACGATGGTGAAGCTAACGCAGCCATTAAGGCTCTTGACGGACTGGATAATGATGGTCGAGAACTTCGTGTCAACGAAGCCCGCCCCCGTGAGCCAAGACGCTAGATAACGCGTGGTAACCATGGGTAGTTCTGTACCCTTTGGTTCTTGGGAATCCCCCATATCCGCGAATGAAATTGCTGCTGGAGGCATAAACCTCCAGGCTCTTTCGGCGGTGGGAGATTCCATTTATCTAATAGAGTCTCGCCCATCTGAAATGGGTAGGCAGGCATTACTTAAAATCACGCCGACTGGCGTGGCGACAGAGTGCACTCCTCGTACCTTTAATACCCGTACTCGTGTGCACGAGTATGGAGGTGGAGAATATTGGGTGCATGAAGGGACAGTATTTGCTGTCTCCTTCACAGATCAACGAGTATATAGAATTGAGGATGGCGAATCAGATCCGGTAGCTATTACAGCTGAGCCTGAATTACCGGGCTCTCTACGTTATGCCAATGGAACTATTAGCCCCGATGGCATAACCGTTTATTGCGTTGAAGAAAATCATCTTGACTCGGAGCAAATCCTTAATCGAATTGTGTCTTTTCCATCCGATGGAAGTAGTAGCCCTCGTGTGATTTTTTCAGGGACTGATTTTGTTTCATCACCAAAAATTAGTCCAGATGGACTGACTTTGGCTTGGTTGAGCTGGAATCATCCAAACATGCCGTGGGACGGCACGGAACTCCATAGCGCACAAATAGATAGTGATGGAAACATTAAGACTGCGAAGCTGATCGCTGGCGGAAGTGATGAATCAATAACCCAACCAAGCTGGAGCCCAGATGGAGTTTTACACTTCATCAGCGATCGGTCAGGTTGGTGGAATCTTTATTCTTATGAAAACGACGCGGCAACCCCGCTTTTTGAACTAGACGCTGATTTCGCTGGTCCCGACTGGCTATTTGGATTTTCTTCATATGATTTCATGGCTGATTCTTCTATTATTTGTACCTATCAGGGCCGAAACCGTGACGTCCTTGTACGAATTAGGCGAGACGACTCAGAACCAGAAGAGATCGCGACTGACTTCAGCTCGATTTCGTATTTATCTATTCTAAATGACATCATTTATTTCATTGGTTCGGCGCCAATGATTCCTGCAGCGGTCGTAGCCATATCCACATCGGCTAAGACTATTCATGTTATACGCCGAA
This sequence comes from Dehalococcoidia bacterium, assembly GCA_029941115.1. Classification (GTDB taxonomy): domain Bacteria; phylum Chloroflexota; class Dehalococcoidia; order UBA2979; family UBA2979; genus UBA2979. The sequence goes on from JAPYRK010000018.1 coordinate 19,186, forward strand.
GTCGTGAAAGCATCATGGAGAGATCATTTATATCCCAAGCGGAATTTATTGAGTTTGACTCAACTGACGGAGCTAAGTCGTTCGGTTTATTCTACCGACCGAAGCATCCACTGAACCAGGGTTTGGTCGACGAACGACCTCCTTTATTGGTAATGAGTCATGGCGGACCTACTTCAGCTGCTTCCAGGTCGTACAATCTCACGATTCAATACTGGACTACTCGAGGAATCGCCGTCGTTGACGTTAACTACCGAGGGAGCAGTGGGTTTGGCAGGGTATATCGAAACGCTTTGAGAAATCAGTGGGGAGTATTTGATACTGCTGATTGCATTGCAGCCGCTAAATTTCTGGAGCACCGTGGAGATGTTGACGGAAAACGGATGGCAATTAGAGGCGGGAGCGCAGGGGGATACACTACGTTGTGCGCACTGACCTTTCATGGCGTCTTTCAAGCTGGTGCAAGCTATTATGGAGTTGCTGATGCAGAGATACTTGCAACGGACACTCACAAGTTCGAGTCACGTTATCTTGATCGACTAATGGGACCATACCCCGAGGCAAAGGATGTCTACGTAACGCGGTCTCCGATTCATTACGCAGATCAGATTCGCGCGGCGGTTATTATTTTTCAGGGGATGGAGGATCAAATAGTTCCGCCTAGGCAGGCGGAACTAATGGTGAGTGGATTAGCTCAGAATAAGTTGCCTCACGTTTATATGACGTTTCCGGGCGAGCAACATGGTTTTCGGCAGGCGGAGAATATAATAAAAACGCTCGAATCTGAACTGTCGTTCTACGGTCAGGTGTTGGGATTTTCTCCAGTTGGAGTAAACACGGTAGAAATAGCTAATAGAGACAGGATGTAAGGAATCTCACAGCCTACCGATATTATTACTAAGTAAGGAAAAGCCGTAACTGAATAATCACCACAACCCACCAAAGAGTGACAACTGCTATCCAAATTCTAAATTTCCGGACGCCATGAATATAGACATTTTTCGCTATCCACAGGGTGTATCCGATTGCGAAGATGCTCATGATAAGTAAAGTGATAGCTGAGTCAGACAAGTTTGAATTCCTAACAGTGATTACCATAACAGCATAACAAACGTATATAACAGGTTATGAAGGCTTCTCATATGAATGATTCTGGTTGGCTTGAATCGCGCGAAGGAGAATTGGATCCTGATCTGACTGAGGACTGGAGTGATATTGACTCCGACTATATGGGAGAGTCCCAAGAATCACACGGGATAACAGGACTCGTGAGTGGTTTTCTACTGGTCATAATAGTGTTCCCCATAGTTTATTTTCTTTTTCGTTAGCTCGACTCCTACTACGTCAACCTACTTACTGGACAGTCTTGACTATCCGTTCTCGAATGTTTGAGGCTAAGATAACTATGTGCCGAAGTGGCGGAATTGGCAGACGCGCGTGATTTAGGATCACGTGCCGAGAGGCGTGTGGGTTCGAGTCCCACCTTCGGTACCAGTAGTTTTTTGAAAAGACTACTCAGCTGAGAGATTTTGAGGTACTATTCTGCGGATAGAAACAAATTTGCGGGACTAGTAAGTCTATTGTTAGTCGCTTAAAGCAGGAGGTTGCATGGCTAGACTGTTAGAGGTTGAAGATCTACAGACCTACTTTTTTACTGATGAAGGAACGGTGCGTGCAGTTGATGGTGTGTCGTGGGGCATCGAGGCAGGAGAGACTCTAGCCCTTGTGGGCGAGTCAGGTTGTGGTAAGTCTGTAACCGCGATGTCTATCCTGCGTTTAATTCCAAATCCTCCAGGACGAATTGTGGGTGGATCTATTACGTTTGATGGACTTGATTTACTCAATGTATCTGACGCAGAGATGCGAGCTATTCGGGGAAATCGAATAGCTATGATTTTCCAAGAGCCAATGACGTCCTTGAATCCAGTGTTGACGATCGGTCAGCAAATCCGTGAAGCTATCGAGCTTCACCTTGGAATGAACGAAGACGAGGCAACCCAGAAGGCAATAGAACTCCTAGAATTGGTTGGAATTCCGGAGGCGGAACAACGGATACAGGATTATCCGCACCAGTTTTCGGGTGGAATGCGACAAAGAGTGATGATTGCCATGGCTCTTTCGTGCGATCCAAAACTCTTGATTGCTGACGAGCCTACTACTGCGCTTGATGTCACGATTCAGGCTCAGATTCTTGAGATTATGGCTAATCTATGTAGTGAGCTAGGGACGGCTGTTTTGGTTATTACACATAACCTTGGAGTGGTAGCCCGATATGCAGACAGAGTGAACGTGATGTACGCGGGTCAGATTGTTGAGATGGGTACAGCTGTTGATATTTTTAAGAACCCTCAACATGCCTATACTCGTGGTCTGATGGCATCCGTGCCACGACTTGATGATACGGAGCATACCCGACTTGCCACCATCGAAGGACAGCCACCGTTGCTTATTCAGGAAATAAACGGTTGCGCGTTCAGGCCACGGTGTACCAAAGTGAGCGGCTGCCATTGCTCAACTACAAAAGAAAATAATCCTAAGCTAGTTGAAGTCGAGCCAGGGCATTGGGTTGCGGATTGCCCATGCTGTATGACGGCGGATTAATAATTTAATAAAAGCTGAGTGTATGGACTATCTGTACGTCACAGTAAGAGATAATGAATAAATAATCTGAGATTAATTGGAGGCTTGATGTGACTACTGAAAGTGCAACTACTCAAGGCAGTTCAGAGGCTAAATTCGGAGAGACATTGCTATCTGTAAAGGGACTGAGGATGTATTTCCCGGTCACTTCAGGCTTGTTCGTGCAGAGAAAAGTAGCGGACGTGCGTGCGGTCGATGGAATTTCGTTTGATGTAAAAAAAGGCGAAACACTTGGTCTTGTTGGTGAATCTGGTTGTGGAAAATCAACAACTGGACGCGCAATTCTACAGTTACATAGACCAACAGAAGGTACGGTGAATTTTGATGGGACCGAACTTACAGAATTGAAAGGTGCCGGCTTGCGACGATTTCGACGACGCATGCAAATGATCTTTCAGGATCCATTCTCCTCTCTCAATCCGAGAATGAGCGTGGCACAAATCATTTCGGAACCCCTTGCGATTCACGGTCTGTACAAGGGAGCCGAGCGCCGTGAGCGACTAGATTATATTTTGAATGCAGTTGGTCTTAACCCAACTTATGCAAGACGATATCCGCACGAGTTCTCTGGTGGCCAGCGTCAACGTATTGGGATCGGCCGGGCGCTCGCTGTTGAGCCAGATTTTATAGTTTGTGACGAGCCAGTATCTGCGCTTGATGTCTCAATTCAGGCTCAGGTGATAAATCTTTTGGAAGATTTGCAGGAGCAATTCGATCTAACTTATTTGTTTATTGCACATGACTTGTCTGTGGTGAAGCATATCAGTGACAGAATTGCAGTTATGTATCTTGGACATATTGTTGAACTTGCGGAAGCCGAGGAGCTTTATTTGAATCCAGTGCACGCGTACACACGTGCGTTACTTTCAGCCATTCCGATTCCGGATCCCATAGTCGAGCAAACGCGGGACCGAATTATTCTTGAGGGCGATGTTCCAAGCCCATTGAATCCGCCAAAGGGTTGTGTCTTCAGAACGCGCTGCACGAAGAAAGATCAGTGTAAGTGCTCGGATACTGTTCCTGTTCTTGAAGAGATAGAACCAGGTCATTGGGTAGCTAACTGCCAGTGCTGTATGACTAAGTAATTATTGATTGTTATCGATAGGTATCAATCCCTGTAGGCATGCCCTTACGAATTAATCCCGGATTACATAACCGAAAGAGATAGAAAGATTTCAGTGTGTCGCATAACTTAGCCTTGTTGGTGCGGATGATAGCGGTTTATTAACCTCTGTTTTTCATCATGGCAAGGAACGCGTCTTGTGGTACTTCAACGTTACCGAGAACTTTCATTCTTTTCTTTCCAGCTTTCTGAGCTTCAAGGAGTTTGCGTTTTCTGCTTACGTCACCACCGTAGCATTTTGCAAGAACATTCTTTCGCATCGCCTTTACCGTTTCACGGGCGACGATTTTGCCTCCGACCACAGCTTGAACCGGAACCTCGAACATATGTCGAGGGATTTCTTCTTTAAGAGCTTTCGCTAATTTACGACCCTGTTCCGCCACTGAATCAGCTGGGACGATCATGGAGAGTGCGTCAACCAACTCACCATTTACTAGGACGTCGAGTCGACTTACGGAAGCTGGTTCATATCCGGTAATGTCATAATCCATCGAGGCATAACCTTGTGTACGTGACTTTAATGTGTCGAAGAAATCCACGAGCATTTCTGCCAACGGCAACGAATAATTCGCGAGCACTCTGGAGGAATCCAAGTCTACAGATCCGTCTTGGCGGTCAATATATTCAATTTCACCGAATTCTCCTCTGTGTTCTGAGACCAGACTAGCGACCGTTCCGATATACCTCGCAGGCATTGTGATCGAAACCTTAGCCCATGGCTCACGTATCTCGGCGATGCGGTCTGGCGTTGGTAGCTTTGCGGGTGAGCCAACCAAGATTTCTTCATTGGTTCGTAGTGTAACTTCATACTCGACTGAAGGAGCTGTCGCTATTAAGTCTAGATCGAATTCACGCTCTAAACGCTCTTGGACTATTTCTCGATGGAGAAGGCCAAGGAAACCACATCGGAACCCAAAGCCGAGTGCATCACTGGTTTCAGGTTGCCATTGGAGGGCAGCGTCATTGAGAGTTAGTCGTTCTAATGCTTCTCGCAGCGCTGGATAATCTTCTGAGTCAGACGGATAAATTCCCGCGTACACCATAGGTTTAGCGGGCTCATAACCAGACAATGGTTCGCTCGCTGGATTTGCCTCAACTGTAAGCGTGTCACCCACACGCGCCTCAGCGACCCCCTTTAGACCAGTTGCTATATAACCTACTTGACCGGCGATGAGAGAATCTGCTTTCTTTAGCATTGGTTCGAAATAGCCAACCTCAACGCTATCGAAACTACTGTTTTGTACCATAAAGTGTAGTTTTTGTCTTGGAAGGACAGTACCTTCCATGACTCGCACGTAGGCTAATACGCCCTTGTATGCATCGTACGTGGCATCAAAGATAAGCGCTCGACAGGGTCCGTTAATGTCCCCTTGGGGCGCCGGGATTCGATCTACTATAACCTCAAGTAAACGGTCAATTCCTTCCCCTGTTTTAGCCGAAACAAAAACCATCTCCTCTAATCCAAAACCGATTACGTTGGCTAGTTCTTGCGCGACTTGTTTAGGTTCAGCACCGGGCATGTCTATTTTGTTGATAACTGGAATTAGGTCTAGGTCGAGTTCTAGTGCGAGATAAACATTTGCGAGTGTTTGTGCCTCGATACCTTGTGTAGCATCTACCACTAAAAGTGCTCCCTCACAGGCGGCAAGTGCTCGCGATACCTCATAAGAAAAGTCAACGTGGCCTGGTGTATCGATTAGATTGAGTTCATACGTAGTCGAGTCTGGGGCAATGTAATTCATTCGGACGGCCTGAGCCTTGATAGTGATACCCTTTTCTCGTTCTAAATCCATTGAATCGAGAACTTGTTCGCGCATATCCTTTGAGTCAATCGAATTGGTTAGTTCAATTAGTCGGTCGGCAAGCGTAGACTTCCCGTGGTCGATGTGGGCAATTATCGAAAAGTTGCGTATCAGGTTTTGCTTCACATAATCAGTGTAGTCGGCCTAAGTTCAATGATCTCTAGCTACAAGCCGGAGCTGCGTGTTAGAATCAACACGGTCGTGCTAGGCGGGGAATTAGCGGTATCCTGTAGCCTGCAATCCGCTATAGCGGGGCTGAAGACCTGTTTTGAGTGAAGAGAGGATTATTTAATTACTGTCGGGCAATGTTGATGAGTTGGTCCTGTGCGACGATATCCGGCTAACCCCGCCAGGGTCGGAAGACAGCAACGGTAACCTGGTAATATTGGGTGCCACAGGAGTGCCGATTCTGAGTTAGCCAGCAGTGATGAGTAATTTTTGAAATGCGATGACAGGGCACGACCACAAAATTAAATTACGTGAAACCTAGATGGGTGTTAACGATGAGAGTTTTATCACTTAGTCACAGACTCCAGCATCCACGCTTTGATAATTACTCAATCGTGACTGCCCCAAATATGATGGATTACGATGCAATTGTTATAGATATAGCGGGGACGTTTGATGTAATTACACAGGTGGCTCAAGGTGACGGCTACTGGGAAACTTTTGATGGCCAACAGATATCTAATGGTAGCGACATTGATAATCAATTAGGACTTTCGGGCTTGCTGGAAAGGCGCCGAGACGAACTAGTAGCAGCACTTGGCAACGGGGCAATCGTAATAGTATTTGGATCTGCACCAAAACAAACATTCAAGGTCTCTGGCGGAACCAATGGTCTTGACTCGTACTGGTTGCTTCCAGCTCCAAGTGGGATGGATTGGAACCGCCACACCCTCTTGGGGAGTGGTGGTGATGCAGTAATCATATCTGACTATTCAAACCCGTTCCTGAAAGTATTTGAAACCTATGAGACCGATGTCGAATACCAGATGAGATTCGATGAGACGAGTCCTGCTGTTCAGAAGAATGCATCAGTATTTTTGCGATCGTCAGGTGGAGCGGCCGTCGGAGCCGAATTCAAGGTGTTGAACGGTACTGTAGTTTTTCTTCCGTCACCAAAAAACATCGGAGCTACCTGGCTGTCCAACAAGGAAGCTCAGGCAATGCTTATAGCGGCTTCGGATGCCTTGGGCAGGGTTGAGATGGAGATTCCTCACTGGGTAGGGGCATTATCAATTCCTGAGACTGATCGACTTACTAGAAATTATGAAAACGCACTTGCCGAGAAACAAACAGCTGACGATGCACTGGAGCAGGCTGTAGTTGAACTTAATGGCCGAAAATCATTAAGCACCATGTTGTGGGGTGCCGGCCAGCAATATTTAATTGCGGTTAGGGAAGGACTGACGATACTGGGCTTTGACGAAGTTTCAGTTCGTTCGGATCCTATTGAATTTCGATATAGCGAGAATGAATTATTTGTCGAATGTGATGCGTCGGAAGAAATGGTTGAGATGACAGCTCATTATGCTCTCCGGCAACGCCTGGACGCGAAGATAGATAAGTCAGCAAAGGCAGTCAGGGGTTTGGTCATTATAAATGGGCAACGATTGACGGATATAAATCAACGCCAGAGAGAATTAAGTGAATCCCTTCGTGTCGCCGCTGAGGCAACAGGCTATGGTGTTATGAGTTCTCGAGATCTTTTTGCTGCATGCATGGCGACTCTCGATGGAAAGATAGATGACTCAGCTTTACAAGAAATCCAGACACGGTTAACTACCACAAATGGATTGATTGACCTTCAAGACGTAATCTCGTCGGCACCTGAGCAGGGTGAATAGATTTGATTTATGTATTAAATCAGATTTCTTGATATCAGTTATTTAATGGAATATCAATTTCTACTGGTTTATCATAGTCAATTTCATTTATATTGAATCCGAAGAGGCGAGCGAACTCGTTCTTGAAATAGGGCCAATCTGCAAGTTCTGCGAGATTATCATTTGTGATGTCACCCCAGATTCTTGCAACTTGTTCTTGAACCTCTGCGAGCATTTCAAAGTTGTCTAGTCTGATTCTTCGGTCGGCATCGGTTTTGATGGGTGCGGGGTGCATTAAGTATTCTTGAAATAGCCGGATACCTTGCTCACACGTTGATTCGTTTTCACCTCTATTATTAAGAATCCGAAATAATATACTCATATATAGCCCGACGACCGGTATTGCGCTTGAGGCTTGGGTGACCACCGCTTTATTGACGCTTATCCATGCTCCTCCAGAGCCATCACCTTGTAGCCCTGGGTGCTGATTTATTACTGCGTGGATTGTGTTCGCAGAGGATTCTAGGTGAGCTTTAGCACGTCCAATTGTTCCCTCCCTGTAGAGATCTTTTGTGAGTTCGGGTCCGATATAAGAGAAAGCAACTGTTTTGATGTTTGGGGCGAGTAAATTCTCTCCAGCCAGCAGTGTCACCCAATCTTCCCAATCTTCACCACCCATCACTTTTATGGTGCTATTAACTTCCTCGTCGGTTGCGGGCTCAATCTCGATGTGACTGATTTCCTCTCGCCGGAGGTCAAAGCTTTTTCCTGAATAAACCTGATCTATTGGCTTTAAGACTGAATTCCAGTGCTCGCCTAAAGGATTATTTCGTCTAGAAGCGGCCAAAGAGTAGATAAGGGTATCAATGGGACCATATCCATGTCTGAGTTGTTCAACGACTTGTTGTTTTATTTCGTCACTGAAAGCATCGCCATTAATGGTCTTATATAACAATCCATTATTTTTCGCTCTGTGACTTGCGGCCGCAGAGTTGTACCAACCGGCCGTTCCTGTTTTTAGGTTGTCTGGGCTTTTCTCAAAACAGACCCCTAAGGTATTCGCCTTATAACCGAAGCAAGCCGTCAGCGCTGCACCCAGTCCGTAGCCGGTACTACTGCCGATGACGAGGGTATTTTTTATAGTTGTATCCGCTCGCTCTGAAAGCAGTCGCGACTCAATCTGATCAATTTGGCTACCGACATTTTCAGCACATCCAGCCGGATGCGACGTTAATGAAATAAATCCACGAATTTTGGGCTGTACAGTCGACTCGGGCATAAATTCTCCTTATATTGGAAATTTTTTGATAAAAGGAATTCCTATACTGGGATAATAAGATGCGCTAGCGTATAGAAGTAACTTTGGAGCAATATTATTCCACGACAACGCTCTTCATCTCAACGAGGGTCTAGAGGTAAATCTGGCAATCGCCCAAGCCCAGGTCGCCCGCCAGAATCGTTGCGGAGGCTAGGACTCACTCCGCGCAAAGCGCTCGGTCAAAATTTTCTTACAAATGAGTCGGTGCTTGATCGAATAGCCGACGCGGTTATCTCGGGATATGAAGGGTCAGAAATCGGTATCTTGGAGATCGGGTCTGGGCATGGAGGATTGACTGAAAGTCTGGCGCAACGGTCGCCGAATGTAGTTGGTGTTGAGATTGATGAAGCGCTTTGTGAAGTTGCACGATATAGATTAAGGAATTACACAGGAGTGTCGATTATTCCGACTAGCATTCTAGGTGAAGAACCATCTGATCTTATGTACAGTGCTGGATATTCTGGCGAGTATCTAGCATGTGGAAACTTACCGTACTACATTACACAACCAGTAATTCGCATCCTCTTAACGGCTAAACCGGCACCGCGCAGAATTGTTACATTGGTCCAACGTGAAGTGGCCCGCAGAATTACTGGCGGTGTAGGGAAGGAATCATTGTTATCGTTGTCCGTAAAAATTTATGGGGAGCCAGAATTTTTGTTTGAGGTTGACCCCTCAATGTTTTGGCCACAACCAAAGGTCCATTCTGCTGTATTGTCGATAAATAAGAGAGATAAATTAGAGATTGATATATCTGAAGCAGAGATTCCTCGGTTTATTCGAATGCTTCAAGCAGGATTTGGCCAGCCTAGAAAACAGCTACATAATGGAATTTCTGGGTCACTTGGAATTCCACACACAGAGGTCACGGAACTACTAGCAAAGATTGGCATTTCTACTAGTCTTAGGCCTCAGCATCTTGATCTTTCTGATTGGGTTGATATTTACCACACTATTGATAAATTTGACGATACCCTGCTGGATATCCCAAATGGAACCTCATGACTAGCTTGCTATCGGTACGATCAACAGCCCCCGCAAAGATTAATCTTACTCTCGAGATTCTGGGGAAGCGATCAGACGGTTTTCATGAGATTGATACGGTAATGTCCACGGTTTCACTTGCTGACACGCTTACAGTTACAAGGTCGGAGCCTGGTTCAGGGTTAAGTTACCATGTTACGGGACGGGGATCCGAATCACTTTCCGTGTCAGACGATATTTCCTGTGCAGCTGCAAAATTGTTGGCGGACGTCTCAAAAACCGCTCTAGATATCAATATCCACTTGGAAAAAAGAATTCCTATTTCTGGGGGACTGGGCGGCGGCTCTTCTGATGCAGCGGCAATGCTTCGAGCACTTAATATTCTTTGGGATTTGAACTGGCCAGATGACCAACTCAGTGAGCTTGCAAGTGAGATCGGATCAGATGTACCATTTTTTCTCCATGGAGGATTCTGTCACTGTACCGGTCGTGGTGAACTGATTGAGGAACTTCCAGATCTAAGAAACTTTCGTCTGCTGATCCTGTCACCCGATGTAGGGATATTGGACAACAAGACTGCATCAATGTTCAAAGCACTCTCTGAGGAAGAATTTTCTGAAGGCAAACATTCATGGCGAGTTGCTCAAAGATTGTCCCGAGGCCTTCCACCTCCGACTACCGACTTGGTGAATGCCTTTGAGTCAGTAATTGAACGAACTAATTCGACGCTGGTTGAACGGTACCGATCTTACAGTGACGTCGGCGCGTTGAAATTACACTTATCTGGTTCTGGTCCATCGGTATTTATGTTTCTTCATCCTGAGGCAAATGTAGCTTCTTTGACTCGCAGCTTTGAAAATATTGGAGGACGCTGTTACCCAGTTCAAGCTCTTCCGCGAAAGATATCTCACGAAGTTGAGACGAACGTCTGAATTTTTAGATGTTAAACAATTCTGAAACTGTCGAATTACTAGGGGTCGTGCTTTCTGGATGGGTTGCCGGATTCGCTTTGGCTATAACCCTTTTTTTGATCCTGTTAATCACTGGCACACAGAGATATATTTCAACGTCCCTAGCTGAATCAGTTGCTGGGCGAACGGCACTACTTATTTTCATGGGAAATGTTTTCGTCTTGATATGTACTCTGGTAGGTATTGGGTTTAGTTTTATTTATTACTTCGGCGGAAGTTTAGGTCTTTTTACCGCGGAGGCTTTCGCTGTATTGTTTTTAATACTTACTAAGCTTGTGGGGCTACTTCCTGACTCGATCAGTACTCGAGGAACGTTATTCACTATAGTTACGGCTGCGCTGAGCCTAGGATTGCTAATTCCTGCTCTGAACTATCTTTGGCTAACTAACTAAGCCTCTAGCCCGTTTGTTCAATCGACCCTATGCTGACCGGATGGCAAATATCGTGATAGTTTTTTTTGGCTTCTATTTTGACTGAGTCATCTCGTCCTATTCATGGCGAAATTGCCAAGCTTGATTCAATTATCGAGATGCATGTTCATACAAATCCGGATTCTTCTGATTCAATGTTATCGAAGGAAGAGTTAGTTACCGTTGGTATTGAAGCCGGATTAAGCGGTGCGAATTTAGCCGAGCACGATAAGGTACTTGAACGACATCAACAGGAGAGTTTACGAAGCGCTCATCCCGACTTTTTCTTTAATTTCGGAATGGAGGTATCCACTGACTTGGGCCATATGCTCGCTATAGGACTCAAAGAATATTTACCTGGAATCCGACGTGCCGAGAAATTGCGAGAAGAGCTTGATAAGGTTGGTGGATTTTTGATCGTGGCCCACCCTTTTAGACGACTATTTGATCCGGTTACAGCGATGCGAACAGGCGAAACATTTGATTTGACCCCTGAGCAGGCTGCCGAAACAATGCCAGTATTTAAGGTTGTACACACCTTGGAGATTGCGAATGGTGCTAATACTCCGAAAGAGAATGCCTATGCGGCTGACGTAGCTCGACTGTTGGGAGTACGCGGAACTGGAGGCTCTGACGCTCACTCGTCTAGTGGACTGGGTTATTTTGCAACTGGATTTGAGGTTGTGATAGATTCACAAGAAACATTACTCGAGGAACTTCATGCAGGGAGATTTGAGGCATTGCAGTTCGAGTCGGCTGGGATATTTTCGTATTTCAACCCGCCGCATGACCAATGATCCGCTAGAATAACTTCACGCTAGGTAGTGATCAGTTAATTTCTATGCCAATTCACAACGTCGAGCAATTTGTATCCATCGATCTCGAAACTACAGGACTTAAAGCTGGAGTTGACGAGATTATAGAGGTGGGCATAGTTAAATTTGATCTACTTGGAAATCACCAAGAATTTCAGACTTTAGTAAGACCAGAATCACGACTAACAAGCTTCATATCCAATCTAACAGGACTTATCGATAAGGATTTACGAGATGCACCTATATTTGATGTGGTGAGAAATGAAATCGAAGATTTTATTGGCGACCTGCCAATAATCGGTCATAATATCCAATTTGATATTAGTTTTCTGAAGACTCAGGGCGTGAAGACATCAAATAGTAATTTCGATACATGGGAACTTGGAGCTCTTTTATTACCGACAGCTGAGAAATTGAACCTTGCGTCTTTGGCTGAGTTACTTGGAGTTCAGGTAGAGCGAAGTCATCGTGCACTCGACGACGCTATTTGTGCAAGAGATATTTTTATAGTGCTGTATCAACGACTTCAGCAATTACCTGAAAAAACTCTCGCTGATATGAGGATGTTTTTGTCACGTTCGGATTCGTCTATCATCACGCTCCTGCCCGAGACGAGTACGCCGAGAACTAACAACGAAAGCTATTTGGATTTTCAAGCTAAGACTCTGACCCCAAGTGTGAATACGAATTCCGAAGTCGGTACCTCTAGTATGGGCTATTCAGTCAGCGAAATCTGGAATTTTGCTGAACAGACTCAAACTTTACTCAAGGATTACATCCCTCGAGTTAATCAGCAACTTATGTCAGAAGTGATTGAAGAAAATTTAATTACTGGCGGAGAACTTGTGCTGGAGGCTGGTACAGGCACCGGTAAAACTTTGGCTTATTTGTTACCTGCATTGATTCGTTCTGTGACTGCTGGTGAGCGAGTAGTTGTGTCGACTCAGACTAAAAATTTACAGGATCAACTGAAAGAATCGGATTTGCCAATTGCGATAGATCTTGTGGATAGGTTCAGCAATTTGAACAATTCTAACTCAACGAGAGAACCGCAAATTAATGTTCAAGTGTTGAAAGGGAAGTCGAATTATTTGTGTTTGGAGCGATGGTTTAGCGTGCGATCCTCACAAGCGAAGCTTAAAGCAGGCGAATCTCGCTTCTACGCTCGCGTCGCGACTTGGTTGGAACAAACGTCAAGCGGAGATTCTGCAGAGTTATATATGACCTCTCGGGATGAGGAAACATGGCGGAATATATCAGCGACCGATACAGATTGCTTGTCCCGTAGATGCGAATTTGCTCAAGATGGAAGTTGTTTCGTGTTGCGGGCACGAGAAAAAGCGTCGATGGCCAATATAGTTATTGTTAACCATGCGCTTTTACTAGCAAACGCAACTCAGAATGAACAGATACTCCCGAACTTTGATCATTTAATCATTGACGAGGGCCATCGACTTGAAGATGTTGCAACGGATCATTTTGGAAGCATGATTTCAATTAAATCCGTCGAAGATTTGTTAAAGTCGGGTTTAGCCCAGGACAAGAGTGAACGTAAAAATAAATCACTAAGTTTCCTAGGACACCTTAGAGCTTTGGAGTTATATGCTCAAGGGAACCAGTCTGAAATCGAAAAAATTGTTCGGACTCGTGATATCGCAATCGGGCGACTGAGAGAATTACGAGAAGGTCTCAGAGATTTTTTTGAGAACCATGCAGACGCGAGAGACCCCGGACGAATAACATCTGATCATGAAAAGCGTCAGCAGGAATTCAGCCTGACTGCTGGCGCTCGATCTCAACCAGCCTGGGAAGAACTGACTCATAATTTTGACTTATTATTATCCACATTGAAATTTTTGCGTCGAGAGGTAGAGCAACTTTTGAGACTGGTAAGAGCCCAACATAAGGCCACATCGCAAGTTGATTTGCAAGAACTAACTACCGCGATTAACAGATTCTTAGGCGAACTGTCTGGGGTTAGTGACGCCATGCAAAGAGTCGTGATTGATGAAAGTCCGCGTGATATCACATGGATCAGCCGTCGTGATAGAGATATTCGTCTGGGTTGTGCACCACTTGTTCCAGGGGATCGGTTAAGGGAATATCTTTTTGAGGATAGAAAATCTGTTTTAGTAACAAGTGCAACTCTACAAGATATTGATACGAGCGGGCTCAATTCCTTTAGATTTATATTAGAGCAGCTCGGCTTGCCTGATGCGTCTACTTCCAGCTGGCCAGCACCTTTTAATTACAGAAATCAAGCGAAAGTGGTTATAGTGAATGACATCGTAAATCCCGGTGATGCTGACTACCCAAGACAACTGCATGAAGCGATATTCCATGCAGTGAATGCGCTACGAGGAAGAACGATTGTATTGTTTACATCTCACGATGCGTTACGGAAAGCCTCGGCAGCTTTACGGGATCGCTTGGCTGAGATTGATGTGCGTTTGCTATCACAAGGAGTTGATGGTTCAGCCACCAGATTAGTCAGAGAGCTGCAATCTGGTGAACCCACTGTAATCTTTGGTGCGGCCGCGCGGTGGGAGGGTGTAGACATCCCCGGACGAGCCCTATCACA
>JAPYRK010000019.1:0-5868 GCA_029941115.1 Dehalococcoidia bacterium
TGCCCTCGGGTTTGGACAGCCGAGGCTGGGTTAGCTGGTAACTACCTTCACGCCGACAATTATGTAGAGACTCGGTCTGCTTTCATGATGAACGCAGACCGATCTACTCACACTCCCGTGTACCCAAATATTGAAAATCCCACTGAGGGGTATGATTGCTTTGAATGCAATACGACACCAGCGGATATTTAAAGCTCCCTGGCTACGCCAGCTATTATTTGCCTTATTTCTTTTATTCGATGCTTATTTTGGCGCAATTTATAACTTAGGTTTTGTCGCAGGATCTGGTCTATTTTCCGGTGAGTTCAAATGGATAGCTTTATCCATTGAGATGATGGTTTCTGGTTTGATTCTGGTCCGCATTCTTGTTAATCAGTCGAAACCTAAATGGAAAAGCCCCATCATCATACTTACTCCCATACTTGTGGGTTTAATTGCGTTTTTAGTCCTCGAAGTTGTGCTATCGGGTCTGAATCGTTCTGCCACAATGAATTTCAATCTCTCCTCAATTCTGTTTAGTGGCCTGTACTGGTCCGCGGTTTATTTAAGCATAGCAATTGGCTTAACACTGACTTATAAGGTTCAGCGATTTGCTAATTTCGCTCAAGCAGAAATGATGCTTGTTGGCGCTTACGTAGCGCTGACACTCATGTGGTCCGACACTTTTTTTTCTATCTCTGATGCTCCTGGGGACGGAAATATCGATTGGACTTTACTGATTTGGGCTTCAATTTGTGCTTTTGTTGTGACTGGATTCACGGGCTTATTGATAGATCGATTAGTTTTTAGACGACTAAGGAACAAAGCGGCAACCCCTCAAGTCATGATGATAGCTTCCCTAGGAATTTCAATGGTACTCCGCGCCATATTATTTATGCGATTCAGCGCGAGTACTTTCCGCTTCGTCCCTGATCGAGATTGGAGATTGACCACATCAATAGTCGATATCCCTACAGGATTGCTTAAGTTAAATCTTGGAGATCGTGTAGCTACACCGCTTATGGAATTTTCAGCAAACGTAGGTCCCTACGGTTTTGCTTATTCAAAAATAGCTCTGATATTGGGCATATTCGTATCAATAATATTTCTCATGCTGCTATTACAAAAAACGCGACTGGGCAGGCAAATGAGAGCAGTAGCGGACAATCCGGACCTTGCGGCTTCTAGTGGTATTCACCTCGAACATGTACATAGAAGTACCTCATTTCTTTCAGCGGGAATCGCGGGATTGGGTGGGTCACTATTAGCAGGCATCTTACCTATCAATCCTGAACTAGGGTTAATGCTATTACTACCAGCTTTTGCTGTGGTAGTTCTAGGTTCGATAGGTTCGATTCCTGGAGTTCTGATTGGTGCACTAATAGTTGGTGGGCTTAGAGCCTTCTCGGAACCTGTTCTGATAGGTGCTGGGAACGCTCTTGATCGCCCAACCGCCAGTGGCTTTGCTGAGGTAATGCCCTTTATTTTCCTTGTAGGCCTATTGCTGTTAGCACCACGAGGAATTGGCTCTGCTATAGAAAATTGGAATATAGATCGAATACGAAAAAGGAGAATGAAAGAAGAAATAACTGCGGTTCCATTTGATGCCGTAGATACGGAATCTACTTCAAGAACCTCTGCGAGAAATAAGAATCCAATACATTATTTTGAACTCACCACTGAGAGGATAAATGCTGCACTTGAATTATCCAAAAGTCTTACAACTCAATCTTGGAATTCCCTTAATCATCATCTGATTCGCATAGCAAAAATCCCTAAGCCGATATTCGCATTTAGTGAGTCACTTTTTTTGACTCTTAAATTTCAACTCGGTAGGCTTTTTAATATTAGACGGGACACTGAAAGAGGTTCATGGGCCCTTTTTGCGATCCTGTTTTTAGCTCTTCTTACCATAGTCATACTCCTCCCCAGCGTAAGCGTACTCACAAAAACATTGCAAGTTGCGCGTATTTTTACCCTAGTCGGTATCTTTGGATTAGCTGCGTTTTCACTGAACTTGCATACTGGAATTACAGGAATGACAAATTTTGGAGTGATCTTTTTTGTAGGGATCGGGGCGGTAGTTGTTGGTTTGCTATCTGCACCTGTTGAAACTAATGGGTATGGTTGGAATCCTATCGCTGCCACAATTGCCGCCGTAATAATCGCAGCAATAGCTGGGTGGCTACTTGCATACCCAACTGCTCGCTTAAGAATGGACTATTTTGCGATTCTGACAATTTCGCTAGCGGAGATACTCCGTATTTCACTTCAGGCTGAGCCATTACTTCGAGCCGGGACTGTCACTTCTGGCATTGGTATTTCTCAATTCGCTCGACCCTTTGAGGGTTGGTGGAAGGGAAGCCCATCAGAAGCTGTAGGGAATTTGATTGGTTTACCTACTAACGCGCCATACGTTGTACTACTTGCATTCATGGCTATCGGTTTCACTGCTGGAGTCTGGTATTTACTCAATACTGTTCTTTCATCCCCCTGGGGCAGAATATTACGCTCCATTAGAGAAGATGAGGCCGTGAGCCAACATCATGGCCATAATGTGCTGATTCATAAAGCAGCCAGTTTAGCGTTAGGTGCCGCTATTGCTGCTCTTGCCGGAGCACTGTGGGCTTGGTTAAACACTAATATTTGGCCTGATTTTATGAACCCCGTACGCACCACGTTTTTGATATGGGCAGCTTATATTGTGGGGGGGCGTGGGAATAATCGCGGGATGATAATCGGTGCATTTATAATTGTAATCGTTGAGTTTGTCTTCAACGTAATGGTAGTTTCACGAGGAAGCGCAAGCCTTCCATTCCACGGTTTGACTTCGTTTCTTGACTCTGTTTTCGCCTGGTTAATGATTAACGTCGGAGGATTAGTTTGGTCGGAACGATCTGTTAACGAAATATTTGCCCATGGCAACGTACTATTATCGTTACCGCACCTCAAGTTAGCGCTCGTCGGTTTGGTAATTATAAGTGCTCTACTTATGTCTTCCAAGGGTTTGCTACCAGAAGTAGCTAGTAGACCCAAACGTCCTACTTTAGTCGAGGGAGAACTAGATAAAGGTGCTCTATCTAATTCCAGCGGAAAAGCACAAAATCAGCTCCCAAGTTTTGAGGGTAAGGGTAAATAGTCATGTCTGAGTCGGCACTGCGTATATCAGATTTAACCAAAGATTTCGGTGGCCTGCGAGCCGTTGATAGTATTTCTTTCCAGGTTTCGGAAGGTGAGCTTGTGGGGTTAATAGGACCTAATGGCTGTGGGAAAACAACTACCTTCAATTGCATATCTGGAATGCTTCAACCAACTTCGGGGAAAATTGAAGTTCTTGGACAAGATGCCACGGAAATGAGACCAGACCAAATCCAACGCTTGGGACTAACAAGAACTTTTCAACATACTTGGTTATGGCGGGAGATGACGGTAATAGAAAACCTACTTGTACCTCCGCGTGACCAATTTAAACCCAACCCCATATTCGCATTATTGAAGCCAGGTAGCCGAAAGTCCGAGGCACAACGAATCCAAGACGCATACGAGGTGTTAGATCTGTTGGAAATACCGCATATGGCACATAATCTCACAAGTGAATTGTCGGGTGGTCAGAGTAAACTGGTGGATATCGGAAGAGCCTTGATGAGTGTTCCTCGCTTCTTGTTACTTGATGAACCTGTGGCTGGAGTTGCCGGCCCACTTGCTGAGCGAATTTTTCAGAACTTGCGCCGTCTTACCTCAGACAGGAATATCGGCATGTTAGTAATCGAACACAATATGGATTTCATCCTCCGCCGTGATGTCGACAGAATTATCGTAATGAATGAGGGCAAGGTTCTCATGGAAGGAACACCTAACGAGATCAGACAAAACCGCGACGTTATCGAAGCGTACCTGGGGAGCTCAGGAGAGATACAAAATGAATAAGGTTTTGGAAGTCACCGGCCTTGAAGGTGGATATGGCAATGTTCAAATATTGTACGGTATTGACCTGCATGTAGATCAAGGAGAATTCGTCACAATTATCGGACCAAACGGATGTGGCAAATCTACTTTTTTGAAAGTACTTTTCGGGCTCACCACTCTTCATAATGGTGCCGTTTTGCATAACGCCACTGATGTATCTGGGTGGCGCACCGATAAATTAGTTAAAAGAGGTATCGCATATGTGCCCCAGGTAGACAACGTCTTCCCGTCATTATCAGTTAAAGAAAACCTTTTGATGGGAGGACTTGGTCTCAAATCGAGTGAAGTTTCAAGAGGAATTGAGCGTTCTTGCAAGATGTTTCCAGATATAAAATATCGGATGAATGATCTAGCGGCTTCACTTTCAGGCGGAGAACGTCAAATGTTGGCTATCTCCAGAGCGCTTATCTCTAATCCTAGTTTCCTAATGCTAGATGAACCTACTGCTGCCCTTTCTCCTAGATACCAACAGGAAATTCTTGCCAATATTGATAGCCTTCGAAATGATGGAATCTCAGTTCTTGTAGTGGAGCAAAACGCCAGATTATCACTTGCAAGATCAGATCGAGGATATATCTTTTCTAGCGGGGAAGTCGTGTATTCCGGTAGTGCGGAAAATATCCTTCATGATCCTAAAATCGGAGAGTATTTTCTAGGGCTCAATACTGCCGAAGGCGAATAATGCGGATGTCACCTAAGTCGGCTTCTGTTAAATGGTATCTGTTCAGAACTGTTGCGATGGGACAAAAAGGCGTCGGTTTGTGTGAGATCCTTCACCAGTAAGGCATTGCGGGTAGTGGTGGTGACCCCACCGGGAATCGAACCCGGGTTTCGAGCGTGAGAGGCTCGCGTCCTAACCCCTAGACGATGGGGCCACGTTGAAGTAGTTTACGCTCTTCTGGGCTAGTGCACAGTAACTATCTATTTTCAACCCTTAGCAGGAATTCCTTTACCCGAGGAGCCACTACATCGACTGCCTCAATTGTCTCGATGTGGCTTGCACCTTCAACGCTAAAGAATTCCGCATCAGATCTAAACTTCAGTACCTCAGGCATATCGATGGGTGACGAGTTGGGCTCCTCAGTGCCAGCAAACATCAGGAGCGGCAAATTTCCTATCTTAAGAGCTTGTCGCGCGCCATTCCAAGTATCTAGGGCATTCATGCAGTGTTCTATAGCCCATGGGAATTCTCGTAACGCTAGAGTTCTGTGTGTCTCGTTGAGTTGTGGAGTTTCTGTATTAACCGTTGTCTCCCAAAGAGCTTTTCTTTGCTCTTCAGAGAAAGGCCCAGAACTACCGCGACGAAATGGACCGAATCCACCGATTATCAGTGATTTGAAGCGTTGTGGCATATAGATGGTTATTCCGTATCCAATCCAGCCGCCCATGGAATAACCCATGTAGTGTGCTTGCTTAATTTCTAGTTCATTGAGGACTGTTGCAATATCGGTCACTCGAGTCCGCAATTCATAAGCAGTTGGGTTATCGGGCTTGTCACTCTGCCCGTGACCTCGTGAATCAATAAGGATTAATTGAAAAGAGTCCTGCAATGCATCCACGTATCCGCGACTCTTCCACGTGTTGAGGTCTGAAAGCAATCCGTGCTGCAGTACCAAGGGAGGGCCTTCACCCATCACTTCATAGTTAATATTTGTACCGTCGGGGTTCTGAGTAATGGGCATAAGAATCTCCTTGATTCGCCAATATAGAGGCCTTAACTTCGCATTCTACGTCCAAATGGATAACCTTGTGGTTTCAATCTCCAGCTCATCAATTACAGTTGCCAATCGTGTACATAGCTTCACATTAGTTTGTTGTTGCATCTGGCGTCGAATAAATCTGCCATTCCCTGGTTTCGCGAAGAAAATTTCGATAAAACCCGACCTCACGCTCATAAATTCCATTAATTTGCGCCATTTTGAG
>JAPYRK010000019.1:5968-31177 GCA_029941115.1 Dehalococcoidia bacterium
TTCGATAAAACCCGACCTCACGCTCATAAATTCCATTAATTTGCGCCATTTTGAGGATAGAGCTATCCGTAATAGGGCGTCTAATAATGACTAGTGAACACTCTTCTGAAAGATTTTACTGTACTTAATCCCAATTCTCCACGTGGTTGTTACGTAGCCATCACCAATCGAAACTCGGCTTAAATTAATGAGTTTACTTGTATCAGTTAGCCTGAATAACCTTGATAATTAGCTATTAAATCATTCGGGAGTTAGCTGCCTAGGAAGTTACCCAGCTCGTAACAAATAGATTACTATACAAGTTTTTTTATTGTTTATTTCGGCTATTCATATTGTCGCGATTACCGAACTTCGTGACAAGTTCAACAAACGCCTCGCAAGAATCTATGACTGAATCAATATCATCTAATTCTTCCGGGAAATGTACCTCATGCCATTCGGAGTCAATGTTGGGATTAAGTTCACGAAGCCTACGGACCCTGTCAGTCTCACTCCTACGCTTCTCGTCTGAAGGATTGCACTTACTACTCATATCCCCTCGCTTTCATGCAAGAACAAGTCTACCTCGTCCAGAATGGTGGCGCCTAGGCACCAGTCTTTAAGTGAGACTTCTCCTTCGTTCAGTTATGGAATTGAATGACGCGATTGCATGGTAATCTCCGATTAGTTTTATCTCGTATGAAGGGTCTAAAGTCTAGTCATGTTAAAGGAAAGTTAATCAATGAACTTCGAACAGATGACCACCACAACTCAAATCGTTACAGGCATGAGTACCGTATTACTTGCCGTGTTTCTTCTGAATCAATTGCGACTTCAGCATAAGGATTCGATGATGAATTTACGGTTAGCTATAGGGACACAAGTCGATGACATGAATCGCAGCATGTATACAAACCGAGATTTTGCTAACGTTTTTCTGCTGGGTTGTGAAGATACAGGCGAACTCGACAAGATAGATCAGCATCGATTCAACATATTTATGTTGCAATATTTTGCACAATTTAAGGACCACTGGGAAAATGGCAACGACCACCAAAACGTCCAAAGGCGGATTCTACAGATCTTTGGAGTCGGTCCTGGTGTTCAAAGGTTCTGGGATGAGATCGGAGCTAACCTCCATGAGGTTACGTTTGTTCAATTCGTCGAAACTGCAAAACTGTCGTGAATTCGCGAACTAGTCGAGATTCGCCAAAAAACAATTAAGTTTCAGAAATTCTATGCCACTAGGTTATTAGGTTCTGGAGTGACTGAAATTCAGTTACCGGAACGGTGATAACTTCGCCCAGCGCTGCGATAGGCGCCAGTAGTCGGTGTGCATCTACAAAATCATCCACATCCAGAACCATGTACCCTTCATGCGCCGGGCCGTTCATCCAGGTACCAATAACCCTCACACCATCAGCGCCGCACATTATTTGATTCAGGCGCTCGAGCGTATTTGCCGGATCACCATCTGATAGTGGGCATGTTTTGTAGCTATGTTTGTGAGTCACATGCAAAAGCATTAAACCTCCATCGCAATTCTGTCGAAATTCTAAACTAGCACAAACGTGGCTTGACATCATCGTAAGCTTTACGAGTTTTCCCATAGGTTATGGTTGGCGAAAGGCGTGGTTAAATCTCGTATTGATGGGCCCAAAATAATCGCGTCTCACCATATGGATCTGACACTACTCTGCTGTTTTCGTCGAAAATCATTGTATGACGATCCTCTAAATCATATGGTGACCACTCGGCTGATCCTGTTGAATTAGGCGTTCCGGTTCTTGCGAAATCAGCCCAGGCTGTTTGCATTTCAGACATTAATTCGTCCGGTTCACGCAAAATTCCTGCAAGCTCACCGATCGGGCAATCAAAATTCCCAAAAATAAACGGGATTTCAAGGCCGTGACAGGCCCCGATTTGGGGCAATAAGTGTGATTTCCATTCAAAAATATACATATACGTGTTTGCATTACGATTAGCATGCGCCTCGGCAAGCCGGATAGAGGGTTGCCGAAAGGTCATATCGGTACGAATTGCCTGCTTTACATCCTCTGGATTAATCAGTTTCTCGCCGTCTTTTGCTAATGATCGATAATGATTCACAGCCTGCAATAGCACATCTTTCGTCGTGTCAGAAATGCCCGTGTCCAAGTGTTGTAATAAATTATCAAAAGTAGTTTCTGGGCTATCAATCAACGTGAATAAAGAAAATAACCTGGTCTCGTCAAGCGTGGTTCCAATCATTACGGGGATGTCTGAGGAAACTCCCCCAGAGATCAGTGAACAGGGATAATCCGGCACTACTGTACCGTCGATAACAGGATTTATTACCCCTCTCTGATCACCCTCTGTTAAGCCTAAAAAATACAAGTTCTCCTGGGCTTTAAGTAACTCGTGTGTGGTTGAATTGAGTAACTCATTTCGGCTCGAACCTCGATCTAAATGGGTAACTAATTCTGTCGTCTTTTCTGTTCCACGCCATATCTCCATGGGTGGGTCGTACGTACTCTGGATAATCGCCTTGTGAAAGAGTCCCTTGGCGGACGGCATTGATAACAATATTTCGACACTCTTCCCTCCAGCAGATTCTCCAAAAATTGTTACGTTATCCGGGTCACCGCCAAATCTTGCAATCTCGTTATGAACCCAGTTCAAAGCAGCCACTTGATCCAGGCACCCAACGTTGTAATCAAACTGTTCATGATTGAAATAGCCAAAAGGCCCAAGACGATAATTAATCGTCACGACTACTACATCATTATTCTTTGCTAAGTGGCTCCCCTCGTACATTGGTTGGCTCCCCGCCCCCGTATTGAATGCACCACCGTGTATCCAGACCATTACTGGTAACTGGCCGTCCGAAAGGTCAGGGCTCCATATATTGAGTGTTAGACAATCTTCAGACACATCTTCGAATGCACGCCACATACCGTTATAAGCAGATGCGACTTGAATAGGGCTTTCTAATTGTGGCGCCGGAGCTCCAAATTTTGTCGCATTCCGAACTCCGGACCATGGCACTGGTGGCTCGGGTGCTCTCCACCTCAATTCATTGACAGGGGGGGTTGCGAACGGGACGCCTCTAAAAATACTTACACCATCTTGTAACTCACCACGTAGATCTCCGAAATGCGTCCTAACTGTTACCACCACGTGCCGTCCTTAAGTTACACCGCGTCAAGTCTGTAAATTCGCATAGCTGTATCATGCATCAGCGCCGCTCGCTCAGTGGGGCTGAAATCACCAGATAATTTCTTAAATTGATTCCAAAGGGCTGCGTACGAGCATGACTGGCGCTCTACTGGAAAATTACTCTCAAACATGCATCGATCCGGACCGAACAAGTCAATAGCGGCTAAGTACCAGTCACCGTTAGCATTGACTAGTTCGTCTGAAGTTGGCGGAGCGTCTTTCTCGTGCCAACCGAAACCGTTAATAGGCATCTGAATACCACCGACTTTAAGGATTACATTTTCATGAGTCGCAACCGAAGAGAGGCCTCGCCTCCAATCATCAAACACCTGTGAGCGGTCGTTCGCATACGGTCCTGTGCCTATCGGGCCACCAAGGTGGTTAAGAATAATTGTAGTATCTGGAAATTTTCCTGCGAGCTCCGCCAATTCCTCTAGCTGTGGATGTAGAAGCCATGCATCAAAACTCAAATCATAACGACTAAGCATTGAAAAACCATCCATGAATTCACGGGTATTCATCAGCCCTTCGTTCTTGGCACCGCCCGGAATCAATCCGACAGTATCGTCAGCCCATGCGGTTTTATAGCGAATACCTCTGAATGTCTCAGGACTAGAGGCAAGATGTGCCTCAAGTACTTCTTGCACCTCAGCCCCGAGTAATAAATCTGCGGCACCCACTATTCCAGTTGCTACTCGCATATCACCGTACTGCCCGTGGTTACTCTGGGCTGCAATGCCACGAACAAATTCTGTCTCTCCCACACATTTCAATGGTTCAGGCGCATCTGATCGATACATCGAATTGCACTCAACAAAAACTGTTTGGCGCACGTTGTGTTCCGCAGTGTCCAACAACAGTTCATCCAAAAAATATCTTGTGCCACCAAGTCGATCCCACAAATGGTGATGAGGGTCGATAATCGCAAGCTCCGGCTCGATTACCGGCTCAGAAAATGGTTTTAGCCAATCGTCTCGCCCAAGCATACTCAGTCCTTAATTTTTCACTTCAATCCAGTCCAAGCATAACAAGAGATTTACCTTTTATAGTCGGTCAGACGTCATTGACCGCAACTAGAGTCGATTAAAACGCTGCGACCGAGAAATGCCTTGACCGCAATCAATAAACGCAGGGATGTACGCGCAAATATTAATGGGCGGTGGAACGATGAAATACCTTATTAATACTTGGAGAACTCCAGAGAATGGTAATCTATTCCGCTGTCATCTCCCAAATAACTTATTTGCCTTTATGATTTAGCAGCGACGATTATTGGAGGTCTACACATGTCAAAATCAGAGATGTCAGAGATAGGTCCGCTTGCGGGTACATTGGTAATTGATGCTAGTGACTCCAGAGGTGAGATGTGTGGTCGGTTACTCGCTGATCTTGGAGCGTGTGTAATCAAAATTGAACCGCCCGGTGGGGTCAACTCCAGACATATGAAACCGAGCGATGATATAACTGGAGAGTCACTCTATTGGGCTCATGTAGGTGCTGGAAAGCAGTCAGTTGTCGCTGATATAGAAACCGAACAAGGTCGCTCAGATATCCGCACTCTGATTACAAATGCAGATATATTCGTGGAGAGTGCAGAGCTCGGATACATGGCCGACAAGCAGCTCGGGTATCAGGACCTTTCGGCACTAAACGAACGGCTAGTCTACGTCTCGATATCTCCATTCGGCCAGACAGGCCCAAAAGCTAATTGGCCAGCAACAGACTTCACTATCGAGGCTGCTGCCGGCCTCACTACTCTTCAGGGTGACGGTGATAGACCTCCCTTGGCCGTTGGTTATCCACAAGCATCGTTTCATTCCGGCGGACAGGCTGCCGCTGACGCCATCATCGCCCTAAACGAGCGAGCCCTCAGCGGAAAGGGGCAGCATCTTGATGTGTCAATGCAAACGGTCATGCTTTGGACTTTGATGCACGCCACTGGATTCTGGCCAATGGAGAGATGTGAGCCTCCTCTCACCGGTGATGACAGGAATGATCCGCATCCTAAAATTGGGAAATTGGATCTTACAGGCCTCAATACGATAGCAACTGCAGATGGATATGTACTCGCATCACTCCGTGGTGGCCGGTTTGGGACTCGTGTATTACGCATGGCAGCAAGACTAGCCGAAAGTGACGGTCAATTTCCTGAGGCGTTACGAAACGTTGACTTGGCCAGCCTTGCCGATCAAATAGCCCCTGATGTGGACGAAGCTACCGCAGTACTTATAAAAGAGGCCGTCGATATGGTTCACCGCGCGTTTGGTCAGAGAACCAAAGCTGAACTCTTTGACAGAGCTGTTGTCAGTGATGCTCAGGTAGCTCCGGTAAACAGCATTGCTGATTTAGTCGATCGTGATCCGCAGCTAAGGTCACGCGGGTTTTGGAAAAAAATTGGCGATCGAATGCACCCGAATACACCAATCCGATTTAGTCGTACACCGGCTGTTCTTTCTGAGTCAGCTCCCATGCTTGGTGCCTCAAACAATTTGCTGCGTGAGCCAGTAGTTTTTTCAGACGGATTGCCTGCTAGAAACATCCCTGTCTCCAAGTCTTTAGAATCCGAAACAGATCGCCTAGGCCAAGCATTTACTGGACTTAAAGTTGCTGATTTCTCTTGGGTGGGAGTCGGTCCAATTTCGGCGAAAGCGCTTGCGGATCATGGGGCAACGGTTGTTCATATCGAGAGTGCAACAATTCCTGATGTGCTGCGGATGGGACGGCCAGCAAAAGACGGGGTTCTCGGACTTGACCGAGGTCAATTCTTCGCTAATTTCAATACGTCAAAATATGGACTCCAGTTAAACTTGAGGACGGATTGGGGAAAAGAGATCGCTCGACAGCTAATTGATTGGGCCGATGTAGTCGTTGACTCGTTTACGACCGGGACCATGAAGCGACTCGGGTTTGATCCGAAAGAAATTCTTAAATCACGCCCCGACCTGATTTGGTATAGCACCACTTTACGAGGGCAAACAGGACCACATGCCACCTTCGGTGGCTTTGGTCAACAAGGAAGTGCTATTGCGGGTTTGCACGGTCTCACCGGATGGACCGACCGGGCGCCGGCGGGAACCTGGGGAGCCTACACCGATTTTATTACGCCGCGGTTTGGAGTGTCGGCACTGGCATCCGCGATACTAGAACGTCGCACCACTGGACAGGGTCAATTCATAGATCTCTCTCAAATTGAAGCTGGGATGCAGTTCATCGGACCCTTATTACTGGACTACACGAGTAATAAGAATGTGACTACCAGTAATGGAAACTCTTCTTTGTACGCATGCCCAAACCAGACATATCTGACTGCAGACGGAACCGAGCGATATATAGCAATTTCCTGCGAAACCGGTGAACAATGGCAAGCGTTGCTCGAAGTCGTAGGAAATGCTGAATTGACGAGTCGATTCGGATCTGACAAGCTGACCTCGGTCGATGACCGGCTCACCCACGAAGAAGAAATTAATGATCATTTGGCGCAATGGTGTGTTACGCAGGATGGACGGAAGTTAGAATCTCGTCTCATCGATGCTGGAATACCCGCCTCGGTAGTGCAAAGAACTAGTGAACTTTACTCTGACGACCAAATTACTCACAGAGCTTTCTTCGAAACTCATGAACACGCCCTAATGGGACCAACTCCGTACGATGGACACTCCACCAGATTCTCGGCACGACAGGGAGACTACCTGCGGGGTCCAGGCCCAATTATGGGTGAGCATACATTTGAGGTCCTCACGAATGTTTTAGGAATGAGCGAAGATGACATCGGAGATGCAACGGTTTCGGGAGCTTTTTTATAGCGGGTTTTATCGCCTGTAAGCTGGTGACCCCACGGAGAATCGAACTCCGATTTCGAGGTTGAAAACCTCGCGTCCTGACCGTTAGACGATGGGGCCGTAAACATAACATTATCAGCAAGAAAGCCTACATGAAATATATATTGGTATTTAAAAAACCTTCACCATGTATCATCAAGCTGAGATATAGTGCTGAGTAACTCCTGAGAAACTTTGAGAAATCTTGGCGCAGGTAGCAGTTTTAAGTTCGAAATCATGAACGGAGCCTTCCATGGCTAATGAAGACACCAACCCAAGTACTGAAACTACTAATCCTGGTGCGGGTTATCAACTCATGATAAGGCTGCGTATGAATAATGAGCGCGGAATGCACGGCCGTGTGGCTACGGTTTTAGGTGAAAATGGTGCAGACATTTTGGATATTGATATTCATGAGGTTGGTTCCGATTTCATAGTCCGAGACTTCTTAATCCTTTGTGATGATAGTGATCAGGCGGCCGGTATCGTAAAAGCAACCGAAGGCGTAGAGGGTTGTGAGTTGATACTAGCTTCTGACAGAACATTCCAGCTTCACCAAAAAGGCAAAATTGGTATACACAACAAGGTACATATCCGCACGAACGCAGAATTAGCTCATGTCTACACGCCCGGTGTGGCTCGGGTCTGCATGGCGATCGCCGAAGATCCCTCAGCGGCGTGGTCTCTCACTATTAAACCAAACACGATTGCAGTGGTTACGGACGGTACCGCCGTCCTCGGTCTGGGCGATATCGGACCAGAAGCTGCAATGCCTGTAATGGAAGGTAAATGCATGCTATTCAAGTCATTCGCTGATATCGACGCATGGCCAATCTGCTTAGATACGACCGACACCGAGGAAATAATTCAAGTCGTCAAAGCCATAGCGCCAGGTTTCGGTGGAATTCTGCTTGAAGACATATCTGCTCCTCGTTGTTTTGTCATTGAGGAAAGACTGCGAAACGAGCTAGATATCCCTGTTTTTCACGACGATCAACATGGCACCGCGGTAGTCGTACTCGCTGGTTTAATGAACGCGCTGAAACTAGTCAACAAAAGACCTGAAAACATCAAGGTTCGCGTGCTCGGAGTGGGTGCTTCAGGCGTGGCCTGCTCCAAAATACTGATGGAATACGGCGTTAAAGATGTTATTGGATTTGATCGCACAGGTGCCGTTTATGAGGGACGTCCTGAGAATATGAATCCTGAAAAGGAATGGTTCGCCGACAATACCAATAGAGAAGGTTTTCAAGGCAGCTTAGCTGACGCACTAGTTGGCGCTGACGTATTCCTAGGTTTATCCGGCCCAGGCTTGGTTGAAGCTGATTGGATTGCGGGAATGGGCGAGGATCCTATCGTTTTTGCCTTAGCTAACCCAGTACCTGAAATTATGCCTGATGAAATCCACGGATTGGCGCGAGTCATCGGCACGGGCCGAAGCGATTTTCCCAATCAAATTAACAATGTCCTGTGTTTTCCTGGGTTATTTCGAGGTGCGTTAGACGCAGGGGCGAAAGAAATCACAGAGTCAATGAAGATAGTTGCCGCACGAGCCATTGCCGAAACTATCCTAGACGAGCAACTAACAGAGGACTATATCATTCCAACCGTTTTTAATGAGCATGTCTTCCAAGCTGTTGGAGACGCCGTAAGAAACGAAGCAATTCGGACCGGCAACAATCGACCGGAACGATCAGATATTTACATCTAGTAAAGAAAAAGAATGACCTGGTTAGGCTTGTTAGCCGTAGCGCTCTTCGGTCCACGGATCGCCATGCATATGATATCCATACATTTCCCAAAATCCTGGGCGGTCCTGAGGAACAAATTCGATTCCGCGGACCCATTTGGCGCTTTTCCAAAAATAGAGATTAGGAATCATTCCGCGAAGAGGGCCGCCATGGTCAGCTGTTAAAGCCTCTCCGTCATACTTATGGACCAGCAGATTTTCGGGAGACCGAAGCTCATCCAGTGAAACGTTTGTGGTGTATCCACCGTAGCAATGAAAAATAACGTGCTTTGCTTCAGCGAGTGGTTTGCAGAGTTCTTCAAGATCGATAAAGCGAACTCCTTCCCAATCGTTATCGTATTTGCTCCATGTGGTGACGCAATGAATATCAGTCTTCAATTCTGTTTGTGGTAGAGCAAGAAATTCATCCCAAGAGAACGACATTTCATTTTCAACAAGACCAAATATGTCAAATCGCCAGGTTGCCAAATCGATGGGCGGATTTGAGCCGTACGTAAGTACTGGCCAATAATCTACCAGGCGCTGTCCTGGAGGTAGTCTATCTCTGCCATCGGGGCGAGTCTCATTTGATCTCGACTCTGTTGCACGAAATAAATTAATGATGCACCTCTTAACTCACTCCATACTAAGACAACCTCTGCCTAAATATCTAGTAAATTACATTCTATTCGACACGAGTATTTAGAGAACGTAGGATCAATGAATGATGCAAGTAGATTCACGCTGGAATAACCGACGACTCTCCGTCCTAGGGTTGATTTGGGCTTTACTGATCGCCGCTGACCAAATCACGAAGTATCTGGTACGAGCAAATCTAACATATGAAACCAGCTGGCCAGATAATTGGGAACTGATACGCATAAGTTATATACAAAATACTGGAGTCGCTTTTGGCTTTTTACAGGGACAGAGTGAGCTGCTAAGTTTTATTGTCCCGATCGTCTTGCTTGGTTTTATTTACATGATCTTGACCCAACCACCTTTCAATCCACTTTCCGACTACTCATTTGTCTTGATCTTCGCTGGCGCTGTAGGAAATCTGATTGATCGCTTCTGGCATGGGGCTGTCACCGACTTTATTGATCCCGCTTATTATCCGGCATTCAACGTCGCTGACTCATTAATATCTATTGGCGCGGTTGTACTCATTGGTACTTCTTTGCTTAATCAAAGAAAACAGATCTAGTCGGCAAGGGATAATTTTAAGATGCCAAGCATTTCTAATAGTCACAGTGAACCAATGAGGTTGGACCACCTACTAACTTCACTATTGGCCGAATATTCGCGCTCCGAGGTACAACGATTAATCCAAGCCGGCAATGTGAAGATTGATGGGAAGGTTATTAACTCACCGAGTCACATCACAAAATACGGTGCACAGATCGATTTCCAAGAGGTGCAAAAAACCGCAAATCGCTTGCCTACTCCGCTCATTCCTGTTCTTTACGAGGACGAAGAAGTCGCCGTATTAAACAAGCCAGCGCATTTAATTATTCACCCGACCGCAAATCAACAAACAGGAACTCTACTGGATTTCATTAAGAAGAAGTATCCAGAAATTCAAACTATCCATGAGACAAAACGTCCCGGAATCGTACATCGACTCGATCAGGATACAACCGGTGTGCTCGCCATAGCTCGGACAGCTGAGGCTCAATTTGATCTCAAGCAACAGTGGAAAGAGCGGGAAACTCAAAAAACATATCTTGCAATTGTTGCAGATGTTCCGGAGAATCCGAGTGCGGAGATCGATGCTCCGATCGGCGTTTCGCTGACTGACCCACGGAAGAGAATCGTGACTGATGAAAGCGACCCCGATCGGCGATCAGCTTTCACGAGCTACAACACCCTCGAAACTTTTGGTTCTGCTGCTGCACTTCTGGAGGTATCAATTCTCACAGGACGAACTCACCAAATTAGAGTTCATTTAGCCGCTATCGGGCATCCGGTACTGGCCGATAATCTTTACGGTACAGGCTCTGAATTTATTGATAGGCAAGCTCTTCATGCCGCACAGTTAGGGTTCCGTCTGCCCTCAACCCACCAGTACCAAACGATCAACGCCCCTTTACCTGAAGACATGACACACTGTATTACTCAATTACGAAAATTATTTGGAAGCGCGCGCGTAAGCAGAGGGAATATTAATGCCAGCTGGTAATCCAAACGAAAGTAAGCGGACACGCACCGATCGACCAAGGCTTCGATATGCCCCAAGTCCAACAGGGGATCCACACGTAGGAAACATTCGCCAGGCAGTTTGGTCATGGCTGCACGCCAAAAGATATGGAGGTGACTTCATTGTGCGACTGGAAGATACCGATCAGAGCCGAGCGCAAGAAGGAGCGGATAAAAGAATCCTAGATTCTCTCCGTTGGCTAGGTGTTGAATGGGACGAAGGTCCGGACATCGGTGGTAAATATGGCCCATATATCCAGAGCCAACGATTAGATCTCTATCACGACCACATTGCCACTCTTTTGAAAAATAATGCGGCCCGTCGGTGTTTCTGCAGTCCCGACCGCTTAACTGAAATTCGGGAAGAGCAGCAGGCAAACAAACTTCCACCTGGAATCCGTGATTGCTGCGACATCTCGCCAGAGGATGCAAACACACGAGCGGCCGCAGGTGAGCCACATGTAGTTCGTTTCAAGACTCCCCGAGAAGGAACCACCGTTGCAACAGATCTCTTGCGCGGCGACATCTCTTTCGAGAACAGCACTCTCGACGATTTTGTACTATTAAAATCTGATGGGTTCCCCACCTACCATCTGGCACACGTTGTCGACGATCACGCCATGGATATAACGCTGGTAACTCGTGGTGAGGAATGGATATCTTCCCTACCACGGCACGCCCTTCTCTTTGATGCCTTTGGGTACGATCGACCCGAATACGCGCATGCCTCTGTTATTCGAGCTCCCGGTGGTGGAAAGTTATCCAAACGAGACGGCGCCAAGTCAGTGCTCGAGTATGCCGAAGAGGGCTATCTACCCGAAACCTTATTGAATTTTCTTTGTTTAACCGGCTGGGGACATGGTGACCAAACTTTATTCAGTCGTGATGATCTTCTATCACTCTTTGACATGGGTGATATCACTTTGGCCTCTGCCACCTTCGATCACGAAAAATTGGCTTGGCTAAATGGCACATACATCAGGGCTCTCGAAGAGGATATTTTCGCGAGCAGCCTAAGGCGACGGTTAGAGCTCGATTTACCAGTCGACGTGCCACGCCCATTGGATGACGCTTTGATTGAGTCAATTGCGCCCTTAATCCAAGAGCGGATCACACTTATGACTGATGCAGTTTCCTTGGTTGATTTCTTCTGGCAAAGTCAAATTGACACGCCTCCTCCTGAAGATTTCTTAACGAAAAAATGGCGTGATCGTGGGCGGGAGGCGTCCGCAACACTGGCACAAGTCAGCGCTCGTCTTAATGACCTGACTGATGCGTCTTGGACTACACCTGAGATTGAACAATTGCTTCGGAATTTGGCAGAAGAATTAGGCTTAAAGGCTGGAGAATTACTATCTCTTGTACGGACCGCCGTGACTGGAAAACGCATATCACCACCGCTATTTGAATCCATGGAAATCGTCGGCAAGGGCCTCGTCGTAGAGCGAATTATTGCAGCTTCATCTGCCCTAAGTTAAGTGTGCAACAACTGTCAGAGTACGGTACGCTTCTAGAACGCTCGGGACTCGTATAATGGTAGTACACGTGATTCTGGTTCACGGTGTCGGGGTTCGACTCCCTGGTCCCGAGCCAATCTACCACAAGCCTAATCGACTATTGCCGGATATACCAAAGCCTTTAGATCCGCGACTGTTGGAAGACCAGCCAGCATTGACTGAGTGAGATACACCACCCCGAGATCTTCTACTGGGTCGACCCAGAAAACGGTGGACGCTGCTCCGCTCCAGTTATAGGTTCCTTCACTTCCAATCACTCCCGCTGCCGTTGTGTCAGTAGTAACCCCGAAACCAAGTCCGAATCCGGCCCCCGGAGGCCGCACTACATTATTGCTAAAGGCGTGGTCAGCGATATCCATGCCGGCTGGAAGATGGTTTCGAATCATGTATTCGAGCGTCCGTTGACCGATTATTCGTTTCCCATCTAATTCACCCCAGTTCATCAACATTTTTACAAACTGGATGTAATCGGCTATGGGAGCCGTAAGTCCGACTCCACCACCAAAATGTGTTACTGGGTCGCTGTATCTGCTGCCGTGAGAGTCTTGATACACCTCAAGTTCATTCCCTATTGATGGTTTGTAATTCACGGTAAATCTGGGTAATAACTGATCTGAAACTTCATAACTTGTCTCGTCCATCCCCAGTGGTTCAAATATCACCTCAGCGAGGAATTTATCGAAGTCACGTTCAGAGATCACTTCGACAAGGCGTGCACATACGTCTGTACTGACCGAGTAATTCCAGGCTGTGCCTGGACTGAATTCCAGTGGCAGAGTTGCTAATCGATTCACGAGATCTTCGAGAGTGGGCGGAAACACATCGGTCATACCCAAGTCCAATTCCTTGTACGCACGCTGCACTGAAGTAGTCGCTCCAGGCATGTCAGCAAAAAAACCGTATGTCAAACCGCTCTGATGAGTAAGTAAATCCTGTATATTCATTTCCCGATCAACTGGTTGTGTTTCGAAATTTGGATAAGATCCATCAACATAGACGCCCAAATCTTTCCAAGCAGGAATGAACTTAGAAACAGGATCAGTGAGCTGAAACAGTCCGTCTTCGTATAGGCTCATCAGCGCGATAGAAGTAATAGGCTTAGTCATCGAATACAGGCGAAAGATAGAATTCTCCGTCATATCTATATCCCGTTGCATGTCCGCTTTACCCATTGCTGATAGGTGTGCGACTTCACCATTTCGAATCACAGCCACCACACACCCAGCTATCAGGCCTGAATCAATGTACTTTTGTTGAAGAAACCCTGGAATCTTTGCGAGCTGCTCTGACGCCAAACCAACTGATTCCGGTATTACTGTATTCATATGTCTAACCTACCCGTCGATGCATGATTACTTTAGTCCTCGGAGCCAACTTACCACGTCAGCTGCAACTAACTCACCACAGTCCTCCTGTATAAAGTGTCCCCCCGGTGAATATGTCTTGTGAGGTTGGCCACTTGCTCCAGGGATTCTATTGATAAACACGTCGTTGTATTCGCCAAGCACTCGATCATCAACGTTCCAAGCAGTTAACACCGGCTTAGTCCAATTCTCCAGCACAGCCCAGGCCGAACGATTTGCCGGAATCGCTGGGTTCTGATCATTGACCGGAACCATCATCGGAAGTTCTCGGGCACCAGCCATATATGATTCATCTGGAAAGGGGGCTCGGTAAGCATCCTGCACCGCATCCGATACCTGCACCCGCTCACAGTTACCCGCGATCAGTCGACCAGGATCCATTACGGGCATTGTCTGTGACGCATTTTGCCAATTCATAAACCCTTCGCTTATCGGACTATATCCGTCAGGCAGGACAGTGTTAGCAAGAATTAACTTGTCAAATAAATCTGGGTTCTCTGCAACGACCCGAAGTCCTATCAAGCCTCCCCAGTCCTGAAAAAAAGCACAAAAACCATGATCTGGAAATAGATCTTCCAACACAGTCAGAACACCACTCGACTCTAAAAATTTCGCTACCCAGCGAACATGATTTGCGTAGGTGTGGTCGCTTCGGTTGACTGGCTTATCCGACCTTCCGAATCCAATCAGATCCGGAATAATTAGTCGCCAGCCAGCGTTCACAAAAATATCAAACATTCTGTGATACAAAATACCCCAAGTTGGCTCGCCGTGAAGTAACAGCATGGTGCCGGCTTCACCTGAGCCTTCATCACTGTAGGCCATCCTTAATCCCTCAATATCAACATACCGGACTGGCCAAAGATCAATATCAAGCTCCGTAAATCTACTCTCCGGAGTGCGAAGGAATGGAATAGTCATAAAGTACTGCCTCTTTAATTCATACCTTAAACTTGTTTAGAACAGAAAAAAGACATGAACACATTTTCCTTCCCCCGTATATCCGGCCAGCTAGGCCTCAACACTGTGCTGATTGTACTGCTTACGTTCTTGATTGGGTGTAGCTCTGCCTCGGCGGCCGGTGTAGCACGAGTTCAAGACGCTGAACCGGTGCCAGCAAAAGTTGCCACCGTACAGCAAGTGTCGCAAGCACCCGTTCAAGCGACCGCGGAAGCCGTCAAATCCGACACCGCCACAGCCACAAAGGCCACTTCGCTAGAAGTAGAGGTAACCAAAACTGACGAAGAACTCACTTCTGAATTCGCAGCCTGCCTTCGAAGCGAAGGGTTCAACGTCTCAGATCCTGAGGTTAATGCCGATGGATCTGTCGATTTACGAGCCTTCTTCACTAAGCTTAGTCAGGATCCAAGCTTCAACTGGCAGGACCCAAAAACTCGTGAAGCTCTTGGTAAATGCCGTGGATTATTAGCTGACGCCAGCTTCGCACAACCTCGGTCGACTGAAGACGAAATCGAACTACAAGACCAAATACTCACCTTCGCTACGTGTCTCAGAGAGCAAGGTGTAGCGGTCGCCGATCCGGATTTTTCAGAAGGCACACGAAGTGGCCTGCGGTCCATGTTTACCGGTCAGGATATTGATAGAGACGATCCCCAAGTCGCCGAAGCAATCACGGAGTGCCGAGAGAGCAGCTTTACCAACAGCCGTTAACCCTGAGCTAAACCCAAAGTATGAATTAACCGGGTAAGTGATTCTTGGCGATTTTAGCTGCAACTGTATACGCGGGATCGAATACATTGCCGATGTCATACTCAAGCGCCTGACCCAAAAGATGACTTGCACCTCGTGTGTCGTAGCCATAGTCAGTACAAAGCCACCGTATCAATTCGGTGGTTGCATGCTGTAGTGCTTGATCCACTGGTCTGGCGTTGCCAAGAGCTATTATGTGAGTCTCCGTGTTCATTCGAGGCCAACGCAACTCTACGTTTTTGCGAAGCTCAACTCTAAAAGACACATCCATCGAAATTTCTATCCCTGTGCCAACAATCTCACCATCTCCCTGAGCTGCGTGGCCATCTCCAACAAAGAACAGAGCACCTGGCGCGAACACAGGAAACGATATCGACACGCCTGCAGTAACGGCCCGGTAATCCATGTTCCCCCCGTAACGACCCGATGTCGCGGTCGAGATAGCTTGTCCAGCAGGAGGAGCCACACCGATACAACCAAGCATCGGAGCAAATGCTACCGTGAGCGTTGTCGGCTCAGCGAGCTCATCATTTAGAGTCGCTGTCCCACTCGACAAATCAACAGCCCAGCGTACTTTTGAGCGCGTCGGTAATTCGTTGACAAAATCACCGTCCACGATATGCGGAGCTACACCGCTCATCGTGTACCCATGATCGCGATTGGGGACAATCGCCTCGATCAGCACCACAAGTTCATCGCCAGGTTCTGCGTCTTCAACGAAAAAAGGGCCCGTTAGAGGATTCCCAGGTTTAGCAACAAGGTCGCCTTCCCTACCATTGCCAAACGCATCAGCAGTCGACGTGCGCACCAAATCACCTGAAGAAATTCTCAGGATTGGATCGTACGATCCGAAGTTATTGTGGTAGGTAGCCGGTTCGAAAGTATGTTCCATATGCAAATATTCCTTAGTAATTTAACACGGCGAAAACTGAAATTAAAACAAATTTAGTCATATTTCAACATTACGTCAGAACTGACTTAACTTCGAGTACAGAAGCAATCAGACTAAGCTATATCGATGCGACTCACATTTCTCCGTGCGATCCGGCTTTTCAGTGGGCTGATCATCTTTGGTATTGGCTTAGCCATGATGCTCGAAAGTCAATTAGGTGTTGGTGCATGGGAAGTATTTCATGAAGGCATCGCAAGTCATGTCAATTTAGAGATCCAGATTCATTCGTTCTCAATCAATCTTGGAGGTGTGGGTGTCATCAGTATATTGGGTGGCGCCACTGTTCTTCTCTTATGGATTCCACTAGGCGAACGGCCCGGCATCGGAACCATATTAAATATGTCTGTAACTGGTGTCGCGTTGGATCTCACTATGGCGCTAATCCCGTCTATTAACCATCTAGGCGTTCAAATCGTAATGGTTCTAGTTGCACCCAGTGTCGTTGCAGTTGGAACCGTACTCTATATCGGAGCCGGGCTTGGACCAGGTCCACGTGATGGCTTGATGACGGGACTTGCAAGGAAAGGTATTCCCATTCCTATTGGTCGCACCCTCATTGAATTAAGCGTGTTGGTGATCGGATATCTACTCGGCGGCACCGTTGGACTCGGGACCATATGGTTTGCTTTCACCATAGGCCCACTCATCCGGCTATACGCTCGGAATCTAGACCCGGATCTAGATTCCAATTTAAGACGCAGACATTACGCCAACAAATCGTAGTTGCTAGGCACCGGCAGCATCTGCTTGTGCCGCCGCACGAGCTTCAGCAGCCTTGGCAGCAGCAACCACCTCCGGTGAATATCCAGCCGGAATCTCATCGTCCACGTCGAACGGAGAATCCAACTCAAGTTCCTTGCCCATCTCACGCACCGCCGGGAGCACATCCGATCCAAACAAGCGCAAAGAGCGCATTGCATCATCGTGATCCATCGCGCCATCTCCATCCCAGAAAATAATCGAGCCGGGTCGAAGTGTTTCAAGTACATGACGAATCTTAGGAATCACGGTCTTTGGCGTCCCGTACACGATCCCCATCTTATCGCTCTGCTCTTCAAATGTGCCTCGCATATCACTCTTAGCTGCATCTTTCAGTTGGTCTGTCTTCCCACGAGCGCGAGCGGCTGACGCCACCTGGCTGGTTGGAAGTAGATTCGTACGTGAGGTAAGGCCCGGAAGATTTTGAATGAAGCTACGAACGTTACCTTGATTTCCTTCCAGAAATGGGTTACTTGGTCCCTGTATATATTTTCGTGCTGTGGCTTCAGCTAGTTCTTCAGTTTCGTCCACATGGACTTTCCACAGGTATCCTCTATGTTGGGTCCCCGACTCATATCCTGCTTCACGGGCACATTCTTCATAGTACTTAAAACTCTCTACAGTTGGCCCGAGCTCGGTCGCAAGCATGACATATGGATACCTATGTTCCGCAGCCCATTTAACTGTGTTGCGCGACATTACTCCAGGAATCCAAATTGGCGGATGGGGACTCTGATACGGGCGAGACCACGGATTGACGTATCGAAATTGATAGTGATCGCTCTCCCATCTAAAAGGTCCCGGTTGGCTCCAGGCCTTTACTACGAGATCGTGCGCCTCCTGAAAACGTTCCCAGTTAAATGGCGGCTGTGCGTTATGCGCGACTGACTCTCGGCCAGTTCCTCGAACCCAGCCCGTCACAAGTCGTCCGCGGGAAATCATGTCGATCTCTGCAAGTTCTTCGGCCAACCACAACGGATCTTCCCAAATAGGAAGTACATTGCCGAGTAACACTATTTTTGCCCGTTGTGTAATTCTGGCAAGGATTGATGCTTCCACATTCATGACTCCACCCATGCAAAACGGAGTCGAATGATGCTCGTTAAGCATGAGGCCGTCAAAACCCATTTCTTCGGCAAATACCTTTTCATCAAGATATCTGTTGTACAGGTCCGCACCCAGCTTTGGATCGTAGTCACGATTTGACATTGACAAATCGGTCAAGTCACGCCCAGTCGCCCCAAAATAGCCAGAACTCTTGTCTTGATACGGTCTCTCAGTGAAATAACCTACGAACATTCTTATCTCCCTTCCAACTCAGTGTTGGGTGTCTTCTTAATCAATGATCAGTCGCCCACAAACTCACTTACTAACTCAACAAATTTGCTTGTTTGTTCATGTTCAACACAGTGTCCAGCATTTTCAATTACTTGCAGACTGGAATTTGGTAGTGCAGCACTATATTGCTCACCACAAATAAGTGGTGTTATCCGATCGTCTGCCCCCCAAATAACTAAGCTAGGGATATTGACGAGCTGTAACAGAGGTTCAAGTGATTTGTTATACATCCAGGGTTTCCATGTAAGTCGTGCAGTCATTTCCCGGCTATAGTCCCAAAGTTCCTTATACACCTCGGCCGCATCCTCGCCATATGCATTCAGATAATTATCTCCAGACGAGAACCCCAATTGTACATACTCTTCCCAATCCATCATTATCTGATCTTCAATGAATCCTTCGTTCGGCTTGATTCCGGGAGCCCCCGAAATCACAAGGTTTGATAACTCAGCATCAGACATCGTCGCAAGTTCTGCTGCAACCCAGCCACCAAGTCCGCATCCAATCAAAGTAACGTTCTCAAGTCCCAGTTCTTCGATAAAGCGTTTCATGAGAATTGATATATCACGGATTGATCTAGCCCATACCGGTCGATCGGACTGGTTATAGCCAGGGAGATCTGGAACGATAAGGTCAAACTTTTCCGCTAGAGCGTCGTCTGAAGCCATCCAGCCGGGATTACCAGTTGAATGATGAAGCTTGATAGCGACGGGGCCAGAACCACCCCTGAAGTATCGAATCTTAAGTCCGGCCACCTCGACCTGCGCCTCTGACGGGTTGATTTCCATACGTCACCTCCGGTGCTTTAGTATCATTTACGTCTACGCTATGCGGAGAAGGTATCAGATCTGAGGAGATTCGGGTGTATGCCGGTAGCAGTTGATTTTGAAACAATAGTGATTGGCGGGGGGCCAGCAGGAAGTACAACTGCAGCCTTACTAGCAATGAAGGGCTTCAAAGTTCTGATTTTGGAACGTGAGTTGTTCCCCCGAGCTCACGTGGGAGAGTCATTGCTTCCAGCATCTCTCCCGATTTTCGATAGCCTGGGCGTACGTGCTGCGATCGACAATGCAGGATTCATTAAGAAATATGGCGCCGCGATGGTCTGGGGTAATAACCGCTCTATCTGGTCGTGGTTATTTGCCGAAACTAAGGGTCCTTACTCACACTCGTATCAAGTGACCCGACCTGAATTCGATACGATACTCCTTGACAATGCTCGCGAAAAAGGTGTCCAAATCCGAGAGCAATGTCAGGTTCTCGGTCCAATATTTTCGAAGGATGATGCAACAGTCACCGGCGTTGAATATATAAATCAAGACGGCAACCGTGAAACGGTGCGCTCCAAGGTAGTAATCGATGCATCTGGTCAACAGACGTTGTTTGCAAACCAATTCAATTTGAAAGACTGGGATGTCGCGTTTAAACACCTAGCTATCTACGGATATTACGCTGGCGGAGAGCATCTCCCAACCCCTGATCAGGGAAGCATCCTGATTGAATCATTCGAAAATGGCTGGGTCTGGAAAATTCCTCTTCATGATGGCACAACTAGCGTTGGTGTTGTGATGGATGCGGACTGGGCTCAGGCTGAGATTAAAAAATCGTCCGTTGACAGTGTGTTCGAACGTCAAGTCCTGCTAACAAATGAGATCTCCAGATTAATCAGTGAAGCCACCTTCAAGAATAAAACTCACCTTATAAAAGACTGGTCGTACGTCACCACGAGAATGACTGGCGATGGTTACGCGCTTGTTGGCGATGCAGCCTGCTTCATTGATCCACTTTTCTCATCCGGTGTGCATCTTGCCCTCCAATCAGGGGTGTTAGCTGCTGCCTACGCAGCCACCGTTATCCAAAGTCCAGATCTTGCTAGAAGTGCTGCACGTCAGTACGAAGCCACCTATCGACGAAGATATGGTTACTTCCATGAGTTAGCGCGCCTATTCTACGGAAGTAACAAGTCGCTCGATAGCCAGTTTTGGCGAGACCGCTCATTGAACGAGGAAAATTGGTCAGATACCTCCAGAGAAGAATTCATAAATGTCGTCGCGGGAAATGCGCCTGAAGGGTACGAGCGCGTGGTAATAGATCAGGGACATGCTCCCAAAAATTTTATCAAGGCTATCGAGGAAGCCGAGAATAGTCGAATTGACCGCGCCACCTTTTCCCAACAGTTCAGCAATAATGAGTTATTGCTGAAGTCGCCTACCCTTGTCGACGATGCTCGACTTGTCAAAGGCGCGACACTTGGCGATGGAATTTATGAGCTGGGTTATTTACTCCAAACTTCGGCAAGACCGGAAGGTTATCCGGTCATTGCACCAATTGCTCTACTACTAAATCTTATGGATCAAAAGAGA
Organism: Dehalococcoidia bacterium; assembly: GCA_029941115.1. GTDB lineage: Bacteria > Chloroflexota > Dehalococcoidia > UBA2979 > UBA2979 > UBA2979. The sequence continues at coordinate 26,895 of JAPYRK010000019.1, forward strand.
ACTGTCCGTTCACTGGCAGAGGAGGTTGCCTCCACTTTAAAGGTCGACGATTCGATAACCGAAGAGCTTGTTCTTGTGGCTATCCGCAATCTTGCTGCCGATGGCCTGGTAGAACTCTAACAACTGGCGACCTTAATTTTCTGCTGCTATGGCTCGCGCTGCTGCCATTCCGTCGGCCGCCGAACCCAGAAGTAGTCCGGAGCTTCGTTGGCGGATGTCACCTACGGCATAGAGGCCCGTAATACCTGTCGCCATTTGCACGTCAACTGCCACGTGGCCTGACGCATCCAACTCACAAAACCCTTGGAGAAGGTTCGTCTGGGGTTCACTCCCCACATAGACAAACAAACCTGTGCAGTTCACTTCTTCAATCAATCCCAGTTTATCTCGTATCGAGGCTCCTATCAAAACATCATCTCCAAGTAGTTTTACCACCTCGCTGTTGGCCAACATCCGAACATTTTGAAGTGCTTGTACTTGAGCGAGTGTCGTTTTGGAACCATTCGGTAAATCTCTATGATGAACGATTGTCACCGATTTCACAATTTCCGCTAAAACCAAAGCCTCATCAAGCGCTGCATCGCCTCCACCAGCAATTACAACATCTTCATCGCGAAAGAAATCGGCATCACATGTAGCGCAATACGATATTCCATGACCATATAATTGTTCTTCGTTGGATATGCCGAGTAACTTTGGGTGAGAGCCGGTAGCGATGACTAGATTGATCGTCATCACGGTACCAAAATCACCGGAGACCTCCCATGCCTGCTCAGATTGTCGGATTTCGGCAACTGATCCAAACATGAATTCCGCACCAGACGCCGCGGCCTGATTCGCGATAGTCGGACCAAGTTCATAGCCTCTAATACCATCAGGAAATCCAGGAAAATTCTGAATGTTGTCAACATTAATTAACACTCCGCCTGAAGCTCCCTGGTTATCAATTACGGTTGTAATCAAGTTCTCTCGGGCGGCAAAAAATGCAGCAGTTAAGCCGGCTACTCCGCCACCTACAATCGTGACATCGCGTTTTTTCATATCAATTCTCAGTCGGTTACTAATTCACAGCAGTGCCCAAAAGAATCGGGACGCCCTGTTGATATGCATGCTGAGCACGTTGGAGCAGTTCTTTTTCATTACGACTACCAATTGGATGCGCAACAAGTGCGAAATTAAACTCTGGAAGGCCCAGTGTTCGAGCCGTCGATTCGCTCGTTGGCTTGAACGGGTCAGTACAAATTGTAAGTGTAGGTACATTCAATTTTTCAAATGTAATACCGTCGTGCACACTGCACGTGCTACACGACCCTCAGTCACCAACCGCAGTGATCATAAAGTCAACGTTAGCTTTCACCACGGTATCAACTAAATCATCCGGACATGGCCGTGACGCATTCCTTTTATTCAGTTCCAACACAACTTCACCACCGTGATCAGTTATGAATAAATCAGCAGTCATCTGTATCAACACGTCCGCGTTATGTTTGCCATTTGATAATAGGCCGATACGAGAATTTTTCAGTGTAGAAAGACGAGGTGCCATGGATGCAGTTTCTATTCGTTGGTCATCAATAACCGGTGTGTACATTTCAATCATTATCGGCTCACCTAACCTTTTTCATTGGCTTAATAACTTCGCTCTGCATGATTGAGGTGCGACCGCGGCTCCAAGACGGAAGGAATGCGGAATGCGCTCCTGCATCTCCACCACCTACAAACAATAAAATATCCTCTGCACTCAGTCCGCGATGATATCTCTCTTCTAGGCCTTCTTTCAATGCATCGTTGCTGAATTTATATTGTGAGCGATCCTCTTCTGTGTCTGTTGGTCTGCCGATTTGTTGCAGGGCGGCGTTCTCCCGATATGCATTCTCAAACAAAAAATCCAAAACTCGAGACTTTGTCCAAGATGTGTCGGCCGCGACAATTTCAGCGGTTTCAGGAGACAAAACCACTACGGATTGACCGTGTGTTAACGAATCCAAGCACGACATTGAATCAGCCACAGTTAGAAGAGCTTGTTCGGGCGTAGCTGCAAAGTGATTCTCAACATTATGAAATCCACCGGCCGCAAATACGACCACAATCGAATCGTCTGGGTATCCGAATTCTTCATGGAGAAGAGGCCATGGGTTACGATCGGATCGCTCCGGAACGCACAACGAATACTTCCCTGGATTTCCCTGAGTAGATTTATCCGTGACGTTAGGTTGCATATGAAAAACATTAAGGTGAATCAATCGAATAGTCCTGCCAATTGCAGCATTTGCTCGATTGCCGGATCCAAATAAATTACCTGTCGCATTCATGCCAATCTCACCTATGATTGGGCCACTCACTACTATCAAATGACTGGAACCACCGGTACTCGCGGTTGAGCCGTGGTAATTAAAACCGGTCTTTGACATGGCTTTCATTGCGGCGACCACTATTGGGAAATGAACTGGAAGACATCCGGCCATAACAGCATTTGCCGCTGCTGCATGAGCCGTGCAGGATCTTCGCGTAGTAACGTGCTCACCTATCACAGTTAATGGATCCAGCTCAGCCGCGTCAAGCATCGCATCCACGAGCTCCACGGTAGGAGGGACAACTGGCAATCCGTCAGTCCAGCCAGCCTCATAGCAATACTCAATCGCTGATGAGACATCATCAACGCGAATAGTTGCTCGTCTGGATTCTCGGCTCGTAACCATCTCGTAATTTTAACAGACATCCAATTTTGCAGAATTTTCAGTGTTCATGGCAGAAATCAAGAATGATGTAAGGATACACTGATGCCATGAGCTGGTCAGAAAAAATTATCGCGTCCTTCGATTTAGAAACCACCGGGTTGAGTCCCTATGAGGATGAAATTGTTCAGATTGCCTTTATCTACCAAGACGGTGCCGGAGCCATTTTGCCGGAGAGCTGGATCACCATTGTAAATCCGGAAAGAGCTATTCCACACAATGTAAGTGCCATTCATGGAATTACCACGGAACAAGCCATAAAAGATGGCGTTAATTTGGCGGGCGCGATTGATGAACTGTTCCAACGGCTAAAGGATATTGTTGATCGAGATATTCCTCTCGTAATTTATAATGCACCTTTTGATCTTGGCTTCATGCAGGCTCGAGCCGAAAAACGAGACACCAATCTTCCCGATTTAAACATCATCGATCCTCTGGTCTGTGATCGGCATCTTGATAAGTATCGCCGAGGTGCTCGCAATCTTGAAACTGTCTCTCGACACTATGGACTCTTCCCAGAGAATTTACATGACGCTGGAGTGGACGCCGAACTAACTGCCTCACTTGCACGAGCAATGTCTGAAAAATATCCGGAAATGCGAGACTCCTCCTTCACCGACCTTCACGAAAAACAGATCGCATGGCATACAGAGTGGGCCGTGAGTTATGCCAAATTCATACGGGGCAAAGGGCGTAATTCGAATGTAGCCGAACGGACTTGGCCAATATGAAAGAATACTAGAGTCCGATAACACGACGAACGTCCGTCGTAGTAATAGCTATTACAAAACTCGCCAATTATAAAATCACTCCCTTTACCTTTAGCTCTGAGATGGTCTCCCAGTTCACCGCTAGGTCTTCCGCAAGAATCAGCTCAGTATGGGCTCCAAGCTGGGGTGCCGGGGCTTCGGGTACCCAGCTACTTGTGCTGAAATCAATTGGGGATGCAACCATATCAATAGTTCCTCCCGATCCGTCAGGCACTGGCACTACACATCCGGCATCAAAAAATGCATTATCCCTTAATACATCGTCGAGTTCCTGAACCGGTGCCCACCAAATATCGTTAGCATCAAATTCGCTGGTCCAATAAGAGAACGTCTGTTGAGCTAAAATCTCGTCCAATAACGCTGTAAGCGCTGAGCAGTTAGCAGCACGCTGGATAGAAGACTGAAATCGTTCATCCTTTGCCAATTCAGGGGCAGCAATAATTCGTACAAACCTATCCCAGAAACGATCACTCTCGAGCATTAAGAGCCAAATCCAACGTGCATCCTCGGTTTTGTATGCGTTCATCAGCGGATTCCGTTGATCCTCCCTCGGAACCATCCGGGGAGTAACACCTGTGCGAATCGCTTGATTCATATCCTGTCCTAATTGATAGGCAGCAGTCCTCGTCAGCGAAGTAGAAACAAATTGTCCGCGAGCCAAACCCCGCTCTCGAGCAAAAAGTGCAGCAGTAATTCCGCCCGCCATATTCGCACCAGTGGCATGATCTCCCATAGCACCTCGGGGAGTTGTTGGGCTTCCATCACGCTGTTTCAGGAG
>JAPYRK010000020.1 GCA_029941115.1 Dehalococcoidia bacterium
TTTCATATATGGGAATATTCTATAAGTCGATGTGAGGCTTATGATTTCAGTCACGGTTGTTCGGTCAGTTTTTTCACTTCCCAGTCACGCGGGTGTTACTCATGACTCTTTTGATCCTTGGTTCTCTCATTGGAATGTCGACGCAGAAATTTTGATCCCGTTTATCCTTCTTTCGTTTCTTTATTTACGAGGTTTACGAGGTTGGACTGATCGAACCCGTGAACATCCAATGTGGAAAACAGTATGTTACTTCGCCGGGTGGGTTGTAGTGCTTCTAGCGGTGGCATCGCCAATTGATTTTTTGGCAGAACGCCATTTTTTTGTTCATATGATTCAACATGAATTGTTGATTATGGTTGGAATGCCACTTACTCTGCTTGGTGCTCCTGTAACTCCGGTTGGCAGAGGTTTACCCGTGCGCATACGTAAAATCTTAATATCACCCGTATTTCGGTCAAGAATATTCCGTACTCTACGAAATGTTGCTTTAGCCCCAATAGCCGCAGGAATTACGGTCAATGCTGTCGTAATTATTTGGCATGTGCCAGATTTATACAATCAGGTTTTGTTTAACGGTTTTATTCATCGGTTTCAACACGTTACTTTTCTGATAGTCGCTTGGCTTTTTTGGTGGAACATTATTGACCCCAAACCTTTGAGTGCTCGTATGAGCATGCCTCTTCGTGCAATATTTATATTTTTAACGGGAATTCCAAAACATGTTGTTGGTGCATTTCTCGTTTTTTCGACCACTTTTTTCTATACCGGTTACCTTGAATTCCAGCCTGTTTTTAATAGTGTAGATAGAGCAACTGATCAGGTGCTGGGTGGGATGATCATGTGGGTAGGGGCATTAAGTATTCACTTGAGTGCTATGGGCATTGTGTTTTTTATTTGGATGCAAAGACAGCGAAAAGAGCAAGAAGAGTACCTTAGAGAACTTCGTAAATCTCATTGACGCCACCCGTTGAGCTACTTAGCATATAGGCTACCTGATTTGTTTGCGTATTTAATACGCAAAGTAGATTGGGAATAATAGATTCAGGGGACTATATGTCGTCACTTCGAATTTCTCTCGCTCAGATAAATACTACCGTCGGTGATTTTTCAGGGAACTCTAATCTGATTCTTGAAATGGCGAACGAAGCCGCAAGTCTCGGTGCTGATCTAGTTGCATTCCCTGAACTGGCAATCTGTGGATATCCGCCGGAAGATCTGCTTCTTCGGTCTTCTTTTATTGAAGAATCTCGTATTGCATTAAATAAGTTAGCCGAGCAAGCTGAGGCACTCCCTCCTCTCATAGTAGGATCTCTTGATTTCGATCAACATTTATATAACAGCGCATCGGTTTTACATGAAGGTCGAGTGATTGCTGATTACCACAAGCAAAAGCTTCCAAACTACGGTGTGTTTGATGAGCAGCGCTACTTTCAGGCGGGTAGCTCAGCCTTGATATGCACGGTCAAAGGTGTGGATATTGGCGTGAATATTTGTGAAGATATTTGGTACCCAGATGGGCCAATATCCGATGCCGCATTAGCTGGGGCGCAACTGATAGTAAATATTAACGCGTCGCCATTTGCGAAAAATCGTTCATTGGATCGGGAACGAATGATATCAACTCGAGCAGCAGATCACACGGTGGCTATCGCGTATGTGAATCAAGTAGGTGGGCAAGATGAGCTGGTATTTGACGGTAATTCATTTATTTCTATGGCGGATGGGCAGATAGTGAATCATGCGCCATCTTTTGAGGTTTCCCTCCTAACGAGTGATATTGAGTTCGAGGATGTTCTGCAGCGGCAACTTCATGACTCTCGATTAAGGCAGATGCGCAGCAGTCGCAGTAGTGGGACGCCTGCTCAGTTAGAGCGTGTTGAGCCGGTGCATTCGACGTCTGCGAAAGTTGATATTTCTCATTTAGTTAAATCTGATGCGATTTCGACGGAAGAGGAAGTCTACCGTGCGCTGGTAACTGGTACGCGGGACTATCTGCATAAGAGCGGGTTTGAGCATGCGTTTGTTGCTTTGTCTGGCGGAATTGATTCAGCTCTTGTTGGGACTGTTGCAGTGGACGCGCTCGGACCAGCAAATGTGACTGGCGTCTCCATGCCGTCAAGATATTCCTCTGGCGGTTCTATCGCCGATGCTGAGGATTTAGCAAGTCGACTTGGGATTGAGCTCTTGTCTCTTCCAATTGAAGGTGTGCACGGTGCGGTTCTCGATTCGTTACTGCCAGAATTTGCTCGATCTGAAAATCCGGATGCTGGGGTTGCTGGTGAAAATGTTCAATCAAGAATTCGTGGAATGTTAATGATGGGTCTTTCAAATCATCATCCGAAGTCGATGGTGCTTACAACGGGAAATAAAAGTGAATATGCCTGCGGATATGCAACGTTATACGGTGATATGGTCGGTGGATTCGCGGTGATTAAGGACGTGCCGAAGACTCTCGTATGGCAATTATCACGCTGGAGAAATAGCATCGGTGAGGTGATTCCGGAGAATTCAATTACAAAGGCACCTTCTGCAGAGCTACGTCCCGATCAATTAGATTCAGATTCGTTACCCGAGTACGATGTGCTTGATCCGATTATTGAGTTCTATGTGGAAGATGATCTTTCTTTAGAATCCATTGTTTCAAAAGGATTTGAGGAAGATCTAGTTCGACGGGTGATTGGTATGGTGAACCGCAATGAGTATAAGCGGCGTCAATCCCCTCCCGGAGTGAAGATAACCACTAGAGCTTTTGGTCGGGATAGGCGCCTACCAATGGCTACGCGCTACTCCGCTGTCTAGTCTTTTTATTTTTCAGTATCAATAATTGATATCATTGCGTGCGCTGCAGGTACGTCATGAACTCGAATGATATTGGCACCCTTAAGCACAGCAAGTGCGTTAAACGCCAAAGTTGCGCTTAATAGTTCTTCGGTATCCTGACTATCTCCCTGCATCATCAATTCAGAGAGGAAGCCTTTTCGTGAAGCTGATACAAGAATTGGCCTGTCGAGTGTGCGAAGTCTAGGGAGCCCTTTCAGCAGAGTTAAGTTATCACCAGCCGACTTTCCAAACCCGAATCCAGGATCTATCCAAGCCTGTTGTCCGGTGTTGTTTTCGAACGAGATGATTGAAGCCCTGAGAAAATCGAAGACTTCATTCTCGATATCGTCATATTCTTGGTTGACCTCTCTATGTAATTTTGGCAAGCCCCTCATGTGCATGATGCAAATCGGCAGACTAAATTCTTTTGCCACTTTGTGCATTTCCAAGTCTTGGGCACCGCTTACGTCGTTAATAAGATGTAGACCCGCCGGAGCGACATTTTTCGCGACGGAGGGAGTCCATGTGTCTACAGAAGTAATTATTCCTTCTTTTGCAAGTGCTTGGACAACAGGGTAGATGCGACTGACTTCCTCTTCGGGGGAAATCGAATAGGCTTTGGTAGCAGTTGAGTGCGCGCCGATATCGATGATGTCGGCCCCGTCTTGCCTCATTTTTATTGCACGCGCGATGGCCTTATCTGACCTCACCCTAGAAAATGCGATTGGAGAGTCATCGGATACATTTACTATACCCATAATGCCGGTTCGCTGACTTAAATCAAGAGTTTGGTTACGAAATTGGAGTAACATTTCTTTAGTCTAGGGCTTCCTGGGTTTAGACTGTCTCCATGACTTCACCCGATATCGAGTTACTTAATGATGAAGATCGCTTAGTTTTAGAAGGAGGCTTATGCTTACTGAGCAGTGATTTGCCGACCCAGCCAAACCTGTCCCCGTCTGCTGCTGCTGATTGTTTTGAAGGCCTCAGATTAAAATTTGCTGAATTATTATCAGTAAGTGACAGACGTGTCATTTTATATGATACCTATGAGGCGGCGGCTGAAGCCTCGCTTAAGAGTATGCAGTCAGCATCTCAACAATCTGCTGGTCGGATACTAGGACCAACCATTGGTGCGTCAACATTAATATCCTTGTGTGAGAAAGTTAATCTGGAATACTTTGCTGTTGATATTGAGCCCGATAGCTTAGGTATTTCGCCTCGTGGTATTGCTCAGGCGACTCAGACCGAATCTACAGATATTGTAGGTGTGATTATCGCTCATCCCTTTGGGCATCCAGCTAATATGCCTGTGCTACTTGACATGCTTTCGGGCTACGATTTACCTTTTGTGCAAGAATGTTCAGAGAGTTTCTTAAGCAGTGCACACGGTGAACTTATCGGTACAACAGGCATAGCTTCGATTTTTTCAGTTCGAGAATCTTTATCCCTCTTTCATAACTTTATTAATGACTCATCGCCCACCATCGTTGTCTTCGGTGATGACCAAGACGATGAACTGATTAGGCGTGCTATGGATTTGGTACATCTGCGCTACACGGAAGATGAAATGCGAATTATCTTTGGCGCAGCAGCTTCGATAGAGAGTCGGATAGAGCACCGTCGCCGCCTTTCCTGGGAATTGAATTTCAGGCTTCGCGGAATTGCGTCTATAGCTAAGATGTCACATGCTCGAAAAGTTAAACATAATTATTCGAGTTTCGTGCTTAGAATTCGTGGGCCAGGCTGGCGAAAAGACGTATCAGAATCGATTTTGGCTTTAAACGAAGAGGGTCTTGATTTTCAATTGGCGATTAATCCCGATTATTCGGAAGGGTATAGAGATTTTGTGAGTGGTCAATTTCCCGTTACGGATAGAATTGTTAGAGACTCGATATCGTTGAATTTGCATGAAGGTTTGAATGAGCAGCATATCGAGATTGTCGGAAAGATACTGCGCAGGGTTGCAGTATGGGCATCTAAGGTCTAGTTGCAGGCATGTTCGGAGATAGTTGACGAGTATGGCGAATTTACCAGATCCGGCGTTGGTAGCGGTTCAATTCTCAGATTTAGCTGCGCGAGTGATGCTGACAGATAAAACTCATACGGTTATTCATGACCAGTCGTTTGAGATTCGCGAAATGCTCGACCAAGAGCAATGGGCATGGGATATCGGCGGATATATTGCCACTGTCTTTGCGTTAGAGGGTAAAAAAAGGTCGGCTGCCGCTATCGCGGTTTGTTGTCCAGGCTTTGTTGACGAATCTTCGGGTCGATTGATTTCATCACGGAGTAATCCGCTATGGGACGATTTAGATGTTGTCAGCGAACTCAGAGGACATTTCGATGTACCTATCATGGCGACCGATGAACTACGCGTAGCCCTACGTGCCGAGATGATATTAGCGGATATACCTGGTGCAGAGAGCACGTTATATCTCAGACTAGACGAGAGGTCGAGCGCTGTCGCAGCATATTCCACGTCCAGGATAATTTTTGGTGGTGCCGAGTCTTTTGACGTATCCAGTATGCTACCGATTTTTCCGCAAACCTTGGAGAAAGACTCAGAGATGTATGAATCACTCGTAATTAATCTTTCAGAGACACTAGGTTATATCAGGCCTGATGTGATCATCATTGACGCATTCGCTGACCACTTTGAATCGATTAAAATCGCACTGGAGACGCTGTGTCAATCGCTCGGGTTAGCTGTGAAAATCTTACCCGCAAAGGTGGATGCGGACAGATTAATTCTCGGGACTGTCCATCTGGCTTCAAATTTGGCGTTTGAAAATAGACTGTACTGATTCAGGTAAAACTTTATTGATACGAATGAGAAAGTTCTCATTGGCGGTCAACTAGTTTCGGTTTCCGTCGCGATCATTTACGATACCACTAGAAATTATTCATAATCAATCTGACTAAGTTTGTAAGGTGGGAAGTATGACCGATAAGAATATAAGTACTGATTTCGAAGTAGTGATTGTAGGCGCTGGATTTGCGGGTCTGTATATGCTCCATAAAATGCACGAGGCTGGTCGGACAGCTCGAGTCTATGAGGCCGGTAGCGGAGTTGGTGGTACGTGGTACTGGAACCGCTACCCTGGCGCACGCGTTGATATTCAGAGTGTTGAATATTCATATTCTTTTTCCGAAGAGCTTCAACAAGAGTGGGAATGGCCGGAGAAGTACTCGGCTCAGCCGGACATCGAGAAATATGCTAACCATGTGGCAGATCGATTTGATTTGAGAAAAGATATTCAGTTTGACACACGAGTTGAAAGTGCAGTTTTTGATGAACAGGCAAATTTATGGGAGATCACGACAGATCAAGGCGATTCGGTAAGGGCACAATTTTTTGTTATGGCGACTGGTTGTTTATCTGCTGCGAACATGCCTGATATTCCTGGGCGGGATAATTTTGTGGGCGACACTTATCTCACAGCGAGGTGGCCGAAAGAAGGTGTAGATTTTACGGGAAAAAGGGTAGGACTAATTGGCACAGGCTCGTCAGCTGTGCAGACAACGCCAGTTGTGGCAGAGGACGCACAATCACTGACCGTATATCAACGAACAGCAAGCTATTCGCTACCTTCAAATAATACCCCAGCCGATCCTGAATTTGTAGCTGGAATCAAAGCGAACTACGCAGAATTCCGCGAAGCTAATCGAAAAATGATTGCTGGTACAGGGGCCCAATACGCGTCGATGCTGAACCAGCCGATACTGACCTATAGTAGCGAAGAACAGGATCGTCTTTTAGAGGCTGCTTGGGACAAGGGCGGATTTACTTTTGCGTCAGTTTTTCCTGATGTTGGCGTCGATTACGATGCGAATGAAGTTGCTGCGAATTTTGCGCGAAAAAAGATAGCTGAAATTGTTGAAGACGAAGACACGGCAAAATTGTTGATGCCGGATATCGTAATCGGTTGTAAACGGATGATTATTGACTCCGGTTATTATGAGACATTCAACAAGCCCAACGTCGACCTTGTGGACATAAAGAATCATCCAATAGATGAGATTACTGAAAACGGGATTAGGGTTGGTGACGATTACCGAGAATTTGATGCCATCATATTTGCCACGGGATTCGACGCGATGACTGGCGCGATCTTGAACGTGGATATTAGAGGTCGTGGTGGAGAAAGCATTCGAGATGCGTGGCACGCTGGGCCAAGAACATATCTCGGTCTAACGACAGTCGGATTTCCAAATATGTTTGCTGTGACCGGACCAGGAAGCCCGTCCGTACTGACCAATATGATCGTATCTATTGAACAGCATGTTGAATGGATCGATGAATGTATCAAGTACATGGACGATAACGAATTCTCGACAATTGATGCGAGTTTACCTGCTCAAGATGCCTGGGTGGACCATGTGAATAAAGAAGCTGAAAATACGCTTAGAACGGACCCTAATTGCAATTCTTGGTATCTCGGAGCAAATGTCGAAGGGAAGACTAGAGTCTTCATGCCACTTGCAGGCTTCCCCGCCTATAAGAAGAAATGCGACGAGATCGTAGCTGCCGGTTATGAAGGGTTTAGTCTTGTTTAGTCGTTGACGGGCTCATCGAACGTTCATTGGCTAGTGCGATTGCGGAAAATGATTCAGCAATTGAGCTCGCCCTGTCAGCAGTATTGATTAGTGGCGCTGCTAATACTTCTCCGCAGCCAGCGTCGATATACGAGACTAATTTTTCAGCTACTTCTTCTTCAGTGCCTGAGATAACCAAATCATCTAGAAGTTCATCAGGGTAGGGGTTGCCTGATATTTCGAACCCGGCTTCTCGAAACATTGCCTGGTAAAACGGAATTTCGCTATATCGAGCTAGTTGTTCCTGAGCGAGGCGCCGTGCTACCGAGCGATCACTACTTACCGCTATAGGTACGTGTGCGATCAAAGGTATGATTTTATCTCTGTTGGCCTGTTCCGCTCCCTGATTGAGTGCGGGTAGGGCCTGATCGATGAGGTAGGTTTTTGGGCACATCCAAGATATCGCGCCATCAGTCAACTCTCCACATAACGAGAATGATTTTTTTCGAAGGGCAGACGCTAGAATCTCAACATTAATCGGTGCTTTAATTGATGCCCTTAGTGTTACCTGTTCACCCTCAAAGTCTACGGTTCCGTTAGTAAAGAGCAGTCTAAGCGAGGTTAGGTACTCTTTCAGATGAGTAAGTGGCTTATTCCATTGTGCACCAATTGAGCGAGTCATCATAGGCTTGTGAGAGGGACCTAGCCCAAGTCTCAATCTGCCCGGCGTTAATTCTTCCAGAGCTACAGCTTGCTGCGCGATTGCAAGAGGATGTCTTGGCCACGTAGGAATAATGGCAGTACCGCCAGCGATTTTCTCGGTCTGACTAAGTGCGGCACCTAGAGCAGTTAGTGGATCTCCGCCACCGGCCCCACCTATTGTCGCCCATGCAGTGGGGATACCAAATTCTTCAGCTTGTGTGATCTGCTCGCAAAAATCGACAGCACTATTTGCCGTAATCCCAACACCAATTTCATTCCAAGTCATAATTTGCTCGATTCTGGTTAGATTCGTGGACGTGTGCTGTGGCTAGTATAGGCTCATGTCCAGAGATGAGGGTATTGCACTTGTTGGAGCTTGAGGAGAGACTGGATCTTTTTTTCATGGATATCTAATTTGCAAAGCATGATCACCGCGTCTTCGTGATTGTCCTTATAGTAATTTTTTAATTCACCAATTTTTCCGAAGCCAAATTTTGCATAAAGTAGTTGAGCAGACAGATTGGACTTTCTGACTTCTAACACGATCTTAGGAAGTAACGCCCCATTAGCCTGATCCACAACATCAAACATCAGGCGTTCGCCTATTCCCGATCGTCGGCAATTTGGGTGGACCGCGATGCTTACCAAATGGAGTTGATCCACCATGAACCACACTCCACTATACCCAAGGATATTTTGTGTCCTCCGTTTGTTTTGGCTTTTCAGCTCGAGCGCAACTCTGTATTGAGCAAAACCATTTTCGAGTTCAGTCTCAAAAACTCGTTGTGGCCAGGCATCCGCGAACGCCGCCGATTCGAGTTTTTTTACAGCAGCGATATCGGTGATTTTCATATCACGAAGTGTCAGCGGTGCCTCAATTTTTTTCATACGTCACTTTCTTACTGAGAAATATCAATTGGCGTTGACTTGAGTGATCATGATTTAATTTTCATTTCGCTTTACCAAGCCCCTGAATGGGATATTGAACATGGTCATCGCAACAGCACCTGCTAGGAGGACTGTTGCCTGGATAAGCAAGTGTGAACCGATTGCAAGTCCTGCAGCCTCAGTTTTTTCCAGCCCGATTACCACGAATACAGCTGTGACTGCTATCTCATATGGCCCTATATCCCAGGGAGTCAAAGGGATCGAGACAATCAAATTAGCAGCGATCATAAGTATTAGTGTTTCGGATATTGATAAACTGATGCCAAACGCGTGAGCGATGCACCAGTACACCAACGCTTCAATTGCCCACGCGAGCAATGCGACTAGCACTATCAGACCGGTATTTTTGTTGTTTTTGAGCGGTCTAAGGCCATCTAAAATCGAATACTGAACCGTACGCAGTCGGTTTTGTATATTTTTGGGTAACCAGTTTATCGTCTGAATATCCTCAGCTTTAGTAGCCTGCGAAGTTCTTGAAAGTATTAAAACTCCGATAAAAACAGTTAGACCTAGCAATACTATTCCAACTGATAGACTACGGATTTCGCTTGGCAATCCTGAGGTGAGGAGTATCGCCAAGAGGAATATTGAAAATACCAGTGCGTCGAGCGCACTTTCAAGGATAAACACGCCACTGGCAAGAGAGCCTCGAGGAATTCCAAATCTTCGGCTGGGTAATTCAACACGTAATAGATCCCCTGCTCGAAGCGGTAAAAGCGCGTTTGCAGTGTTTGAGATGAGGAATACACCGATCAAGTAGCCTGCTTTCACCAGCTCTCGTTGCCTAACAAACATCCACCATCGAAATCCATGAACGATTTTTGATACCACGAATAGGAACGATGCGGTAAGCGCCCAACCGATATTGATTGTTGCAACGTACGCGAGAGAATCTTTTAGATTGATACGTGAGGCAAAGATCAGAATTAGACCGATCGCGAAAATAAGCTGCATGACCCAGCGGCTATATTGATTCTTGAATAAGTCCTTTATCATGGACATTCGCCACCAAACACTATGTGAGTACCAATATGTGCAGAGGGTAACTGCAGCTGACTAAAAGTTTAACTCTCGGGAGTTGAATGCGAGTGACTTCGTCTAGCCTAAAATATTTTCTGATTGAAATACCTCTATATTTTCGGGCGTGTAACCAGTCTCAAGCAGGACCTCCACTGTATGTTCCCCTAATAGGGGTGGCCTACGTTTTATCTCGCAGGGCGATCCAAGGAATTTATACGGGACACCGGGATAGATGAAGGATTGATTTAGTTCAGGGTGATGAATCTCTAATGGAAATCCCCTGTCTATAAAATGAACATCCTGAACCACTTCTTCAGGGGAATAAATAATTCCGCATTGGAATCCTCGTTGTTGTGCACCTGTAAAATATTCGTAGGCAGACAGTGATTTTATTAGAAGCACCATAGCCGCACGTCCAGCGGCGAATATTTCTGCTCCCTCTGGGTCTTCTCCGCTAGATATTGCACCTAAATTTAAAAAGCCATCTCGTGTTGCGCCCAGCTGCAGCAAAGGTGCTTCTGGAAATTCCTCTAACAGACCGGCCTCGGCTAACCAGTCGTAGGTTTTCTGAAAATCTTTACCCTGACGCGCCGGTACCCCTGAGTTAATCCATCTTCCGTCGGCTGCTTTTACTTGGGTTGGACTTGAAGGCCTTACTCCCGCATGTCTTCCCGTTTGTCTTTGTACTGTCTGCTCAGCAACCAGCCACGAGTAAGAAGCTGCCTCCGTGCTGACATTTGAGGCTGCGTGGGCATTCACGTCAATATATTGACCCTTCCCGAGCTCTTTCCGAGCAATAATAGCTGTTAAAATTCCTATTACTGCCCAATGACTAGCTGTGTGATAACCCTGTCCACCCCCACCTCGAACTGGTGGGAGTTTGTGATCGTCATATCCACAAGACCAAGCCGGTCCTGCGCCGGCAAGTATCGTGAGATCGACCGCTGGATCTTTGGAACGAGGCCCATTTTGCCCAAAGGGTGTGACTGCAGCATGAATTAAATCTGAGTTCACCGCAGCTAGCTGCGGATAATCTAGGCCCAGTTCCAACATATGACCTGGGGTTTGATCTTCTAGTAACACATCTACGTCCGAGATTAGTTTCAAGAATATTTTTTTGCCTGACTCTGAATTAATGTCCAGAGCGATCGAGCGTTTTCTTAAGTTGTAGTGCCAGAAGAACAGGCTTTTTTCGGGATGCGGAGTATCTGCTAGAAAAGGCTCATACCATCTGGTGTGACTCCCATCAATCGGCTCCACCCGAATAACATCAGCTCCCAATTCAGCGAGAATTTTGCCAGCCCAGGGCGCGATTTCTCCCGTATATTCGAGTACTTTTATCCCCTCGAGCGGACCGACAGATGCTGCATCATTCATCAGATAACTCCTTGGCTTTTTAAATCTTTTAATTTTGTCGAGCTGAACCCTAGTAATTCGCCATATACTTCATCGTTGTGCTCGCCTAAACATCCAGCACCGCGCTCAAGTTGCCAATCAGTCTCGGACAGATGTACCGGTAAACCATCAACTCGAACAGATCCCATCTGAGTATGTTCTACAGTTGGCCATAATCCCCAATCAGCCGTGTTTTCATCTTGATCTATGCGTTGCTGCGGGTTGCGCACCGGTGCGTTCGGAATGTTGATACTCGTGAGTTGCGAAGCAAGATCGTTCTGACTGTTGACCAAGGTCCAGCTACTCACAAGCTCTTCGAGTGAATCTTGGTGGGCGTATCGACCTTCTATCGTGTCGTAATTTGAATCGAACCCAGCGGGGTCGTCTATGAGCCCACGGAGTTGAGTCCAGTCATCATCGTTTCTGCACGCAAGCGAAATCCAAGTATCAATGTTGTTCGTAGGAAAAATTCCGTGAGGAGCCATTTTTGGCCATGCGTTCCGATTTGAATTAGGCTCACCATCTCGACGGGTGGGTCGTTTATTGACGGACCAATCGAGTATCGATGGACCAGTCAGTGTTGCGGCAGCCTCTGTGCAGGCAAGATCAACCCATTGACCGTTTCCTGTGCTGCTTCGATATATGAGGGCTGCAAGAATTGAAATGCACATATAGTATCCGCCAGTATGGTCCATGAACGAATAGCCCCACCCTGCAGACGGTTGGTCGGGGAGTCCAGAGGAGAACGTAAGCCCACTAACTGCCTGAACAATTGGTCCCCACGTTTTATAAGGTTGATAGGGTCCACTTGCTCCAAATCCTGAGTTAGAGACGTAAATGATATCTTGTCTCAATTTTTTGAGAGCTTCATATCCAAACCCCAGTCTGTCCATCACCCCGGAGGAGAAATTTTCAGAAACAACGTCCGATTTTTCGACCAGGCGTCTCAGGATCTCCTTGCCTTCATCTGTTCTCAGGTTTAACGTAATAGCTTTTTTTTCTACATTGTGATTGTTGAACGCACCGCCTAATTCAATTCCTCGGCGGTCGTCTACAAAAGGCGCATTTCCACGAAGAATATCCCAACGTCCCTCATTCACGGGGTCCTCAATCCTAATTACTTCAGCACCGAATGCTGCTAAGTGTCGGGTAGCGCCAGCACCTGCTAGTTGCCCAGTAAAATCACAAATTCGAAGATTCTTAAGAGCTTCCATGTTGATTTCCTATCTTTTGAATAGGACTATAAGTCAATCTGGCACAGATTGGCGAATCTTACATATATCTCATTACAGCGGTAGATTTTTTATTGTTTGTATTTCTCTAAGACTTTATAAATAGATCTATAAAATTCTCACATGATGATGAGAAGTTGTGAGAATTATTTTCTTTTGTAATGATTAAGGAGTATGAATTGAAGTCACTTTCACTTAAGGGAAACAGCTTGTTTTTGGGGGTCATTAGCGCAGGCATAGGTCTTACGCTAATACTATCGGGATGTGGTTCAGATTCCTCAGATTCCGATACCGCGGTGGAGAAAGCAGCAGTAGCTGCAACTCAGCAAGTAGCTAATGCCACAGCAACTGCAGCGACAGCCACTTCAAGTCCCACAGAATCAACAGTGACTGATGCCTATTATCCGAAGACCGTGGAAGATCTGCTAGATCGCGAAGTTACAATTGTTGCACCACCTGACCGTATTGTTGCCCTAAGCCCCTCAGCGCTTGAATATTTGTATGCATTGGGCGGGGTAGCAGTGGGCCGGCCATCGTCTGCCCGCTATCCTGAGGCCGCAATGAGTGTTGAATCGGTCGGAACTTCTTATGCACCCAACTTTGAATCTATTTTGGGACTCAATCCTGATTTAATCATCGCTGATTCGATAATTCAGGCTCAGCCTAGATTCCTTGAGCAATTTAAAGGCCTTCCTGCGCCAGTATTCTTAGCTGGAGCAGGAAGCTACAGCGATGTACTTACGGCACTTGAGCGTTTAGGCGTGGTATTGAATAGAAATGATGAGGCTCAGGCTGAAATTACAAGAATACAAACTTCTATGGAAGCTGCTAAATCAGTTCTGCCACCGGGCGCGAGCGCAATCGTACTGATAGCTGATAGAGATAACACATTTTACGCGGCGAAGAATACTTCGTTTGTAGGCGACGTAATGGACAACCTTGGAGTAGTGAATCCTGCCTCAGATCTCCCTGATGCAGGACCGTTCCCAGGATTTAGTACCGCGTCAATCGAAATACTTCTCTCTTGGAATCCTGACTTTATTTTCACGATAACACCAGCACCTGCACCTGCACCTCGGTTGAGTACTTTACTTCCTAGTATCCCTCCGATGCGTGGACTGAGTGCTGTTCAGTCCGGGAGCATATTAGAACTCCCACTAGAAATAGCGTTGCAGGCTCCTGGGCCTCGAGTTGATCAACTAGTGAAGTTAATCGTGGAGTCTCTGGCTCAATAGGAGCCTTAACAGTTACTGAAAATCGCTAGTATTTTTGATATGCAAATTGTGAAATCTACGATCGTTAGAAGTTTTTTGTTGCTGGTGCTAATGGCTTTGTTAGCTTTTCTGCTCAGCCTACAATTTGGGACGAGCTATTTTGGCCCGATCGAAGTAATCAACGGGTTAATCTTCTCAGATTCTGGTATTGATCGCACGATAATCTGGGAGATTAGGTTCCCACGATCTTTGTCCGCGGCGCTAGTCGGAGCCGGTCTGGGACTTGCTGGAGCGATGCTGCAGGTAACGACACGCAACCCCTTGGCTGATCCCGCGATTTTAGGTATTAGTGCGTTGGCGGGACTTGCGCTGGCTCTTATGGTGGTTATTTTCCCACTTGCTAACTCCTACGTCCGAGGAATGGCCTGTATTGCAGGAGGAGTCGCTGGCGGAGGACTGATATTGATTCTATCGAGAGGTTTCGTATCCCCATTACGAATCACGATCGTTGGAGTGGCTGTCGGAGCATTTGCATCCGCTTGTATTATCGGTCTAATTACAGGCTCACGTGTGGTGTTGGACTTAGCTTTAGGCTTTCTTGCTGGAGGCTTGTATGGGTCTGGTTGGGAAGACGCGTTTTGGTGGATTGTATTTCTTCCATTAATGTGTATAGGAATTATGAGCTTGGCCAACCGTCTGGATAATCTTGCACTGGGGGACGAAATAGCGATTAACTTGGGCGAGAATCCTGATCGTACGCGCGCAGCAGCTGTGCTTTTTAGTGGTTTAATGACTGGGATAGCTGTCTCGATTTCTGGCCTAGTTTCGTTCGTTGGTTTGGCATCTCCGCATATTGCACGGGCCATAGTTGGTCGAGGCTCCCTAAATCTTTTTATAGGTTCAATTTTAGTTGGAAGTATTGTCATGCTCGCGGCTGATACGGTCGCACGAGTTGTAATTAGTCCGTCGGAACTTCCTGCCGGAATTCTAACGGCATTTGTCGGCGCACCAATTTTGATATATCTAGTGAGATCGAAATTATCATGAAGACAATACCTGTAATTGCCTGTAATAATTTAACCCTCGGGTATAAAGATAAAGTAGTTATAGATTCCGTTGACTTAGAAGTAAGTTCTGGTGAATTTGTAGCGTTACTCGGCCCTAACGCAAGCGGTAAAAGTACCTTGTTACGCGGACTGAGCGGGATTCGAGCGATCGATGCGGGCGAGCTTAGTTTTAGTGGTCAAGAGAGTTCGTTGATTACGCCCAGAGAACTTGCAAAGCGAGTTGCTTTCCTTCCTCAATCTCCTCCAACTGATCTGGATTTAACGGTGAGAGAACTAGTGAGCCGAGGAAGATCTCCTTATTTGTCGCGTTTTACTGTGACAGATTCAGAAACTACTAAATATGAAGTCGATCGGACTATCAAATCAGTTGGAGTAGAGTCGCTTGCGGAGCGCCCCTTAGGCTCGCTCTCAGGAGGTGAAGCTCAGAGAGCATGGATCGCCTTCGCGCTGGTTAAAAAACCACAGATACTAATGCTCGACGAACCGACCAGCCATCTTGATATTAGGTATCAGCGTGACCTGATGAAGCTATTGAGAGGGTTATGTGCCGATGGGCTCGCGGTCATTGTGGTTCTGCACGATATTTCTTTAGCCTTGGCGCACTGCGACAGAGTGATTGGTTTAGACCAAGGAAAGATTATGTTTGATGGTGATATCCGAAATGATATTGAACCCTCTATTCGCGCTTTGAGTGAGATATTTAGGATGAATTTAATTTCGTTACCCAGCCCGACAGGCCCCATGTTAGTTGCACCTGATTGGAATAATCCTGAAGATTAGGGAACGAATTAAAGGAGCCAACGTGCTGCAGCGGTTTTCCCCTCGTTATCAAGGTTCTATACGTCGTTCGTTGAGGCTTCTTGGGCCTGCTGCAGTGAACGTATCTGCTCATGAGTGGATTACCCCAATTGTTGCTGCCTTTATGGCACGCTCACTTGATCCAGAGGGGGCAGTTGCGGGTTATGCCCTGGCACTGTCCGTGGCATTTTTTTTAACGCTTCCGAGACTTCGAATACAGGCACTAACCTTGGTGTTTGTAGAGGACAATAAATCCTGGCGGGCGGTTGCGCTATTCGCAGCGAGTTGTGCCGCAGTGGTTGTCTCCATAATTTCTATAGTTGCATTCACTCCTCTTAGTTCAATTATCTTTAATGATTTATTCAAGATCGAAGAATCACTTGCTGATGAGGCTATAGGTGCTCTTAAAGTACTTACTTTGTGGGGATTGTTCTCGGTAATTCGTGCTCATCTGTATGGAGTCGCTCTGCGGTTTGAAAAAGCTAATCTGTTGTGGTTAGGTGCGGCTACAGGCCTTGTGACGGCGACTGCAGTGAGTCTTTTTATGTATAAGTTTTTCCCGGAATTTAACTCTCGGATTGGGGCAATTGCGGTTACGTCCGCAGTGATACTTGAATGCGCCGTAGCGTCGATTGGCCTTCTGCACCGTCGCGGGCCTGATTTAAGAACCGGACGCGCTCGACCTACTCAGATGCGAATAATACGCTTTTTTATCCCGTTATTATTTGCCGCACTGCTTCCGTCACTAACGTTTCCATTGATAAATTTTGCGATGGCTCGGAGTATCAATCCCGAGCTCTCAATAACTGCTTTTACTCTCGCTTTCGGAGTTTTTTCAATAATGAGTATTCCATCGAATGGAATACAGCCGACTAGTTTGGCACTATTTGGACTAAAAGAGTCTCCACAGTTCGTCAGATTTTTTGCGATAATAGTTGGAATTTTAACGGCAATTCCTATGGTGTTACTGACTCTTAGTGATACCGCCTCTGGATGGATTTTTGGAACGTTACTCGGCGCAGATGATGCTGTTAGGGCCATGTCAATTCAAGCGCTACAGGTTTTAATGCTACTTCCCCCATGGCTTGCGTTAGAGCAGCTCTATGCGGCTGCAATCATGAGCAATAAAGAGCCGAGAGGAATTGTCTATATCAACATAGGGAGGCTCATTTTACTTTTATTATTGGTGTTCGGTTCTTTGTTCCTTGATACCGCGGAAGGAGTGTTGGTTGGGTCTGGAATAATGTCACTGACCTTACTAGCTGAGGCTATTTTCGCAGTAATGTTTGGTCGATCTGCATTTAGCTCGTTAAGATCTAGATATGCAAACTGAATAAGGCGAGTAACGCGTATGTCGACACACCTTCCTTTCTCTGATGATGGGTACAAGATGTCTTTAGGTCTTAACGTAATTGACGAGAGTGATTGGCTGGAAGTTTCAGACTCAATCGATCAAGATCTACAATTAAGCGAGAAAGAGCGACTTTTTGCGTTGTCACCGAAAGAGGTGTTTCGTGCTGAGGACCTCGCGTTTGAAGCGTCGCTTGAGACACTATTACTTGTTATTTCCTCTTTGAGGGTAAATCACCCCTACCTGTATGCCCGAGGGTGTGAACTTAATCTTATATTGGAATTGGATGCTAACGGCTGGGAGGAGTATTTCTTGACTCATCCTGACACACATCCCTTAGCGATTGCTTCAAGGTTGGTGACCGAAGATCTATTATTGATGAAACCAGGCACTCAGGCGTCCCAGAATTATGACGATTCAGCGTGGCGTTTGACCGCTGGATTTTTAGCGTTTCCTGCTGGCTGGTCGCTTGACGAGGCTATGGGAGAACCGACGATCGGAATTCATAAGCGAGTGCCGGGTTATGAAGAATCACTAAACAACCAGGTTGATAAACTTTTTTATAGTTTAAAGCCCGAACGTATTGTGGAGCGACTCAATTGGTCTTTGACTCGTCACGAGGAACTTTTTAGACATCACGGGAAGTTTGAGACAGCAGCTGTTTCTGACATAAATAGAAAAAACGCTGGACAAAAAATATGGTTGCGAGTGGAACGGCAGACCTTTCGTCGGCTCGAGCGAACAGGCTTAGTAATCTTTGGTATCAGGACTCATATGACCAAATTAGAGTCTGCTATCACGAGTGCAGCGGACGCTAAACGCTTGATTTCCGCAATAGAGCAGCTTCCAAAAGCAGTGGTCCAGTACAAGAGTATGGGATTATTTCGAGAGGCGTGCGTGGCCTGGTTATCAGAAATTTAGCGGGCAGATGTGGTGTCTGACCACTATTGGCCCTTATAAACAGGCGCTCGTTTTTCGGCGAATGCTTTTGGCCCTTCTTTTGCATCGTCAGTATTTCGGACGTGTCTCGAAAGCAGCGCCTCTATTCGAAGTCCCTCCGTAAGGCCGACGGACTGACTTCTCACTGCCGCTTCTTTAATTGCTCGAGAAGTTAACGGAGCAACTTCACTTGTGAGTCTTCGGGCAATATTTTCGGCCTCGGTGATTACATCTTTGGACTTAACTACTCTATTAATTAATCCATAATGGAGCGCTTGTTGAGCTGTTAATTTGTCACCAAGGAGAAGTACTTCCATTGCAATTGCCCAAGGAAGTTGTTTTGGAATTCTCTGAGTGGCGCCCAGAGTGGGTACAATTCCTCTTTGCACTTCAGGTAGTCCAAACATTGAATCATCTGAAGCAACTCGAATATCGCAGGCCGAAAGAAGCGTCATGCCGGCTCCGAGGCAGTATCCGCGAACTGCCGCAATCACTGGCTTCCACAACTCTAGACCGTTATCGATTTGTAGCAGCCCTTGGCTTTGAAAGGGATCACTTTGGTTGCCTTGCGGGATAGTCTTTTTGAGATCTGAGCCAGCACAGAACGACTGTTCACCTTCTCCAGTTACGATGGCTACCCAAATGTCGTCGTTGTCACGAACTTCCAGCCAGATTTTCGCTAATTGTTGTAGAGTGTCAGGATCGAGGGCGTTCATTGCGTGCGGGCGGTTAATTGTGATTGTGGCGATGTGCTCATCTATTTTTATAGTTACCGTGGAATCGGTAACTTCTTGATTAGTCATGTTCAGCTCCTTCATGAAATCTTGGTTAGGAGTTACCATTATGTGTGAAAATTCAGTGGAAGGTGTTATATGCCCATAGATTCCTATAGATATTTGCCACGTTCATTTCGTGAAGGATTTGAAGCATTTCCGATTCAAGAGACTGAGCCAGTCAAAGCAAATCTTGCAGTGCCGATAACTGATGCAAAAATAGCCCTGATGACTTCTTCAGGTCTGTATCTAGAAAGCCAAGAGCCATTCGATACCGATACAGAATTAGAAAATCCGTTGTGGGGGGACCCCACCTATCGAGAGATTCCTAGAAACACAAAGCAACAGGAAATTTCAGCAGCTCATTTACATCTGAACACAAGAGATTATTATGTGGACTTTAATGTTGCATTGCCCCTAGATAGATTTGCTGAGTTAGAGTCAGAAAAGCGTTTTGGGAGTCTCGCCGACATTAATTACTCGTTTATGGGTTATCAACAAGCCGGGACACCTGATTGGCGGAATAATCAGGGTCCGGAACTTATAGTGAAGTTAAAGGAGCAGGGTGTTCATGCCCTGATTCTTGCTCCTGCCTGACCAGATTGCTGCAAGAACGTGCCCGTGTTGGCGCGTTTAGTTGAAGAAGCTGGTATACCAACGGTAGTAGTCACAATGATGCCAGACACTGCTGCAAAATATGAGCTTCCACGAATATTGGGTGTCCCTTTTCCGTTTGGGCATGCATTCGGCGCTCCCAACGATATCGAGATGCAACGAGAAGTATCGGAAGCCGCGATCGGTTTGTTAACGGATGAATCAGCTGCTAAGGTTCGAAAAGATCTTGAGCATCTTGAGTGGCCACAGGATGATCGAACTGCCTACAAGGATTGGCAGCCGTCTGAACCTAGTCCGATTGTTGGTTATAACGCTAACCGGCGAGATAAACTTGAAGAAAAGAACAAGGATCAGTGACTCGAAAATTTTTGATTTCAGAAGTAATCTATGAGACTCACAAACAGCGACTCGATCAGGTGCTGACTGAATACCAACTAGCAAATAACGAGCAACTCGACTACCTGTTACTACCCTCAAATGGTGATCGTCTCCCCGCGGAAGTTTTAGATACGATAATTGCCGCATATTTTTCTACTGATATTCGCGAACAAGAACTCGCACGTCCTTTTTTTGGATCCGTGCGCCGTGCTCAAAATCTCAGATGGTTACATGTTGCTCATGCAGGCACCGACGATCCTGTGTTTCAGGAATTATTCGACAGAGGTGTGCATATTTCTAACTCATCAGGTTCTGCCGCAGAACCGATTGCGTTGACGGCGTTTGCTGCTCTGCTTTCTTTAGCCCGAGATCTACCTCGATTTGCAATTGCACAAAAGGAGCATCGTTGGGCACCTCGGCCGGTCGAAGATATGCCGGCGGAATTGAGGGGACAGACGGCCATGATTTATGGATTTGGAGCTATTGCTGAACAATTCGCACGCCTAGCAATCTCGGTGGGGATGCGGATTGTAGGTGTTCGAAGAAGTTATCCAGGTGCGTCTTCAGCCGGCTTATTAAATCAATGGGTCACGCCGGATAAATTTAGAGATTTTTTACCCGAGGTAGATTGTCTTGTAATTACGGCCCCTTTGACTAAGGAGACGACTGGGTTGGTCAGTGCGAGCGTAATGTCTGAGTTGCCTAGAGGTGCTCGAATTATTAATGTCGCTCGCGGACTGATGCTTGACGAGATGGCACTGATTCAAAATCTTGAGTCAGGACATATTGGTGGCGCCTATCTTGACGTGACTCAGGAAGAGCCATTACCCGAAGGATCACCACTTTGGGATGCACCGAACCTAATTCTCACGCCTCATGACTCATCTCAATCACTTGGGAATGCCGGTCGCGCGGATGAATACTTTTTACAGGAGTGCGATCGGTGGGCACGTAATTGGCCACTACTTAAAGCAGTTACTGATAGATGATGGTTATATGGGAATGACAGTCAACTGGGAGTAGGTTAGTATTTCGCCATGCCTGATGAAATTGAAAGTAAACTTGGTCCGCTAGACGGAATCTCCGTTCTTGAGATCGGTGATTGGGGCGAAGTCGCTGGTAAGTTACTAGCGGATGCCGGGGCAGACGTAATCAGAATTGAAGCACCTGTTCAAGGGGCTGCATCACGTCATTTTGGTCCGTTTGTCGCTGATCAACCTGGTGTTAACCGGTCACTAGCTTTTGCCGCTAGAAATACGAGCAAGCGATCTCTGACTCTGGACCTGACTCAAGTGCGCGGACAACAGATGTTCACTGATTTAACGAGGGCGGTAGACATTGTTATAGACAGCAGTGGGTTAGAAGTGCTGAACTTATTAAATTGCGGATTTAGTCAGCTGCAACAGCTACGTCCAGACCTTATTTGGTGTTCTATTACGCCATTTGGTTTGACTGGACCACGTAAGGATTGGCCGTGGTCAGATCTTGTCTCTATGGCACTAGGTGGTCCAATGATGAGTACTGGTTACGATGATCATTCCATCACTCCAATTCGCCCAGATGGACTGCATTCGATGAATATTAGTAATGAATACGCGATGACTGCTGTTTTATCAGCTTTGTGGATGCGGGATAGTTACATCTCTAACGGCGCATCTGTTGGTCAATTACTGGACGTATCCGTTCATGAATCTGTATCTGCTACGACAGAAGGATCCTTTCCGAACTGGGAGTTTTTAGGGAAACTAGTTCAACGTCAAACCGGTCGACATGCATCGGTCGAACGCGTTGGGGCGTGGCAACATTTGACTACCGACGACAAATATATTTTATTGATGGGTGGCGGTGTACCTCGTGATAGCAAGATCTACAACAAGCTGCTTGAGTGGATGGACGAGCACGACGCAGCTGGAGATATGCATGATCCAGTCTACCAAGAGGTTCTTTTCAAAGACCCTCGACTCGATCCAAATGCACGAACCAGAATTACGGATACGATCGCTTCATTTGTAAAGGCTCTGACGGCTGAAGAGTCGTATCGCGGTGGTCAGGCGATACACATGCCGTGGGGAGAAGTACGTAGACCTGAAGAAAATTTGGATGACCCCCACTGGGATGAGCGAGATTTTTGGTGGGAGGGTGAATTACCAGAGCATGAGGGTACGGTGAAATATCCAGGCGCTCCCTATAAATTCAGCAAGTCGCCTATCCGTATGTGGAGGCGACCGCCCCTACTGGGAGAGCACAACATAGAAATATTGACAGTAATGGGCTTCTCTAAGGACGATCTAGTTGACTTGGCTCGTAATGGCATCGTGTAGAAGAATCTTTGTTGTAAGAAGCTTCTCAGGTAGGTTGACCTTATAGAGCTCGATTAGGTAATACTAGTCATAACGTTAGTTTTATTGAATAAAACTAATTGTGGTGATGCCGAAGTGGCGGAATTGGCAGACGCGCTACGTTCAGGTCGTAGTGAGCTTATAGCTTGTGTGAGTTCGAGTCTCACCTTCGGCACCAAATCTTTGATAGCAGGCGCAAAGACTTCAACACGAGTATCATCAGTAATTATGCGCGCTCGTAGCTCAGGGGATTAGAGCGCTGCCCTGCGGAGGCAGAGGTCGGAGGTTCGAATCCTCCCGGGCGCACCATTTCGCGGCTTGGTTTGTGAGGAATTCACTGCTAATAGATTAGAGTTAAGGATAGATATCACCCACAAAATTCGTAATATCTGTAAACGATTTTTTAGTGATGACGGGAACCTCACAGCTGTCTGTAGGATAACCAACCACCAGCAGCAAATATGCACGTTCCGAAGCAGGACGATCAAAAATTTCGTTTAAGAACTTCATGGGACTTGGTGTATGGGTCAGTGTGGCAAGACCCGCAAAATGTAACGCTGATATCAGCATCCCACAGGCTATTCCAACAGATTCAGACGGGTAGTAGTTTTTTTGTCGGCGGCCGTCCGTGTCCTCAGTATATTGTTTTAAGAAGACTCCAATTAATATCGGCGCAGTCTCTAAGAATGGCTTATTTTCATTTGTTCCTAGCGGAGCAAGCGCCTCTAGCCATTCTTTAGGCGCTCTTTCGTTATAAAACTTGCGCTCTTCCTTTTCTGCTTCAACACGGATACGATATTTTACCTTTGGGTCCGTGGTAACTGAAAAATGCCAAGGTTGCATATTTGCTCCACTGGGGGCGGTTCCTGCTGACATGATGGCGTTCTGGATGATTTCTAGCGGAATCGCGTCGGTCGAGAAGTCTCTTACCGTTCGACGTTTTTTGATTTTGTCATAAAACAATTTAGATTGCTGAATTATTTTCGACTCAGATTGTTTTGTGAAATTCAACTTTTCACTATTCATGTTTTTCCATTCAATTTGGATCTTCTCGCTTATTACAATCGGGCGGATAGCTTAAGTGCCGTCCCTAATATTTTTCGGACGTGGTGTTGTATTTCGACCTCTGGTCTATCTAATTATCGTCACCCATGAATTGCTCTCTTCCCTATTTTCAAAAACCTTACCACAGGGCTATTTGGCTGAGGTCATAAAACTGCTTTCGGTTCAGTTAGATATCTTGGACGTATAATCAGTCAGCCAGAGTGTTTTTGGGAGCACGGATTGCTGAGTGTTAACCTAGGCCAATGGCGCAATGGACTTCAGAGGAAGCAACTGATTGGTATTCTCAGCAGCCCTGGTTAGTGGGGTGTAATTTCCTGCCATCTTCTGCAATCAATCAACTTGAGATGTTCCAAGCGGAGACATACGATCCTGAAACAATTACTCGGGAATTGTTGTGGGCACGGGAACTAGGATTTAATAGTTTACGCGTCTATCTTCACGACCTTTTGTGGGACGAGGGTGTTGAAGAATTTTGCCAGCGATTAGATCATTTTCTTAACATATGTAGTGGGTATTCAATCAGGCCAATTTTAGTTTTATTTGATGATTGCCATCGACCTGATCCAATCCGTGGCAGACAACCCTTACCAATTGTTGGTGTTCACAACTCTGGCTGGAAACAGAGCCCAGGACGAGAGCTAGTTACTGCGGTGAGCGACGGACGTGTGCGAGATACGGATTTGAACAGGCTTGAATTGTTCGTGAAAGGCGTTCTAGGTAATTTTTCCGGTGATGACCGCGTTTTAATGTGGGACATCTATAACGAACCAGGCCAATCCGGTATGAAGCAGAAATCCTTGGAGTTACTTCATTTGACTTGGGAATGGGCGCACGAAATTCGTCCTTCTCAACCTCTGACGGCCTGTCTGGATGGTGCAGTTGGTGAAGAAGTAATTGCGTTGAATGCTCAATTGTCGGACATAATTTCATTTCATTCTTACGAGGGTGATCGAATAGAGGAGATAATATTGAGTCATATGAGCTACGATCGTCCGTTGTTCTGCACTGAATACATGGCTCGTGAGTTGGGTTCCACTTTTCAAAAGAGTTTGCCCATATTCAAGAAATACAACGTGTCTTGTTATAACTGGGGTTTAGTGGCTGGTAAAAGTCAAACCCACTTTGGCTGGTCTACTATAGCGTCTTTAGAAACCTTTAGAGAGGAAGGTCAATTTCTCGGCTCAACAGATCTGATTCCCGAGCCAGAGACTTGGTTTCATGACATATTTCGGCGGGATGGTTCGCCATTTGATTTGGCGGAAGTCAAATTTATTAGAGATGTAATAGGAGTGGACACTATTTTCGATCTCAAGGAACAAGACTGACTGCCAAATTTTGGTGTGAAGGCAAAATGAGTCAGCTTTTAAGAGAAACCTGAATTTTGCTGATTTTCAAATAGTTCAGCTTGCCTGAACACCCTAAACGATGAGTAAGTGCAAAAAACAGTAACAAGGAATTAGTCGGAGTCAGCAACCCGTACGAGCGAGAAGTTCTCTTGCTCGAAGCCTAAGCAGTTCCTGATGACATTCACATGTGAGATTTTCAAGTCTCTGAATATCCCTGATATAGATCCGGCCGCGACTCACGTCGATAAGATTACTTTTCTCATACTCCGACAGTGCCGTGCTAACCGATTCTCTTCGCACGCCAAGGATCTCGCCGAGTTCCGAATGGGTGGCGGGTAGCTCAGGATCTTTGTTATAAAAGTTTAAGAGAGTTAGAAGATGGGCTAGTCTCTTATCTATTTTATGATGTCGGCTGCAATTGAGCGTTACTTCGTGGTTGCGGACAATCTCAGCTGCGTGGGCGAGAATAACTCGCAACAGGTCATTTGACTTCATCAATATTTTAGAAAAGTTAGCTTTCGAAATTATGAGAAATTCAGACGGCATTTGTGCAATGACTCGCCCAGTTCCTATCTGGGCAGTTGAACTTCCCGAACTAATAGCTCCGTAGGCGGCTTCCGGACCTCGCATCGCGTTCGCAATACCAGTACCATCCTTACCTTCGAAGATGGAAATTAGCAGACCTGACAGTGTGAAAAATACATTTCTACCAAACTCTCCCTGAGTCTCAAGAACTTCACCTTTTTCAAATTGTTTCAGATGGGCACCCCTCAGCAGCTCTTGTTTAGTGTTATAAGCAAGACTCATAATTAATCGATTTTGGTCGGCTTTGACTATGATATTTTTGTCTATAACTGTGGGTGTAGATACGTGCATGATCTCCTATTAGGACTTGTACCTTTTAGTTATCCTAAGTTATAACATCATATTTGTCATAATATCCAAAATCGACGTAAATTTGCAAATATTAATTATTGGATAAAGTAGGCGAACATAAATTTTGTGGCAGAGCCTGTTTCAGCGGTCAGTAGAAGCTTCCAGAGAGCAGTCTAAACTAATCATGTAGGCTGATTTGACTAAGTCAGTAGGGTGAAGTCAGTTTTATAAACTTTAAGAAGTTTAGGAAGAGATACTGCAATGACAGTGACACGATCTCTTTATTTCACGAATAATGATGTTTCATTCACTAGCTCGGCTATTGAATCCATCCTTGAAATCAAGACGACCCATGAGGATCTAGGTGCAAATGGCGTCACGCTATGGTTTGAACATACTGGCAGAAATTTTGGAGCATTGGAACTCATTTCTTCGTTTCATAGTTACGCGCACATGGGCGAGTTAACGAAGCAATTTCGAAATCTTTCTGAGTCAAAGACTCTCCGCTCCAGGCCACCGAGTGAGTCTGTACAACTTACGAGTTCATGGAATTGTGATATCGAGTGGTTGTTTGATCGAAAATGGACCGAGCTTGATGAAGACGAACTAGAGCAGATTTCGATTTTTGTTGAGTATCCAGTTAATGTTAGGGCCGAATTGAAACCACTTTCGGCTGAGAAGTTTGACGTGATCGATGCACTTAAACCGCTGGCAGAGGTTGTTGCCGCACAAGGTGGATTTGCGGGACTCCGAAATATCACCGCTGGAAGTTTGCGGGGTGGTGACGAATTAACGAATTACACCTCAGTATTTGACTTGTTTTTTAAGGATTGGCCAGCGTATGAACGGACTCTTGGGTCGTTGAGTAGTGCGAATATTCTCACTGATCTAGTCAGAAGATCTTCGGGAATTCCCTTTATAGGAACAAGTCGAATAAAAACTCGTTTAGATATCGAGGGTCATTTCGCTTAGTCCTGTCAACAATTTACGCGCAGCGATTATTTTTGACGGACCAGAAGTCAGATACTGATAGAACAATCAATTGACGATGTTTGTGGGTTCTCCGTCCAAATACTTTGATAGATTTGATGCCGCAATATCCATAAGTCTTTGCCTTGATGCTTTTGAGTACCAAGAAATGTGAGGAGTGATTATGCAATTTTCTGCGGTAATTAGAGGATTATCAACAGGCGGTGGTTCTACATCAAGCACATCTAGTCCAGCACCGCCAATTTGATAGTTATTTAATGCTGCAGCTAGCGCTTCGTTATCTACAAGTGGCCCTCTGCTTGTATTTATCAAGATTGAATCTGGTTTCATCAGTGTCAGACGGCGTTCGTTTACGAGATGTTTTGTTAAGTCAGTAAGAGGGCAATGGAGACTAATCACGTCTGCTTCGGAAAATACAGTATCCATGTCTGCGTATCTGACGTCTAGCCCGTTGAGTGCTTCTTCAGTTGGCGGGAACTCATCATGAGCTATGATTGTCATTCCCATCGCTGCTCCAATTCGAGCAAATGCTTGGCCAATCCTACCGATTCCAATTATCCCTAAGGTCTTTCCTGACAACTCAGTAATCGGCGCTAGCGCGAAGCAAAAATCTGAACTTGCGCTCCATTGCCCGTCTTTAACAGCATTCGCATGAAGTGCAGGTTGTCTCACTAATTCCATGAGGAGGGCGGTCGCGTGCTGGGCAACGGAGTCGGTACCGTATGTTGGGATATTGGTAACGGTAATGTTTTTTTCTCTGGCTGTAATCAGATCAACGTTGTCGTAGCCAGTCGCGAGCACTCCGACATAGGAGGCCTCAGGCAAGTTTTCAAGGATTTCACGAGGCAATGATGTTTTGTTCGTGAGAATATTTGAGAAGCCTTGTGCCCGCTGAATAATTTGGTCCTTTGGGGTCCGGTCATACACTGTGACTGGACCGATATTCTCAAATCCTTCCCAGGTGATATCACCTGGATTTAAAGTGTATCCATCGAGAACAACTATATTTGTAGACATCTTTAGCCTCTCAGATCTGTCATCAATTTGGCATGACCGTCCTGAACCAGTCCCTGCCGATTCAACCCCGAGTAACATGTAGGGTCATTTCTATAGTAGCGATTTTTTTCCCAGAATTAGTTACTTAATTCTCACCATCGAGAGAATCTTATTTTTGAATAGATACACGATGGATTAGACAATGGTCGACCGTGGTTTATTTGCTGGGAGGTGTATCGGGCTGGTGATTGTAGTTACAATAGCGGAATTACTGCAGTCATATAGGACTGAAGGCTCAGAATTCTGGAGGTTACTACCATGCGCGGGAACGATGCTATTGCGGCGATACTAAAAGCTGAGGGAACAGAATACCTATTCTGTTATCCAGATAATCAACTAATAAACGCGTGCGCTGCCGCTGGCATCCGGCCCATAATGTCTAGAACAGAGCGAACCACGGTTAATATGGCCGATGGTTATACAAGAATGCTTAATGGGAAGACTAATGGTGTAGTCGTTACGCAGGCTGGTCCCGGCATAGAGAATGCATATGGTGGTATTGCTCACGCGTATGCTGACTCAGTGCCGATACTTGTCATTCCGGGCGGTACGAGCAGAAACAGAATTAACTCAAATCCTGATTTTGACGCCGTTGCGAATTATTCAGCGATAACCAAATGGGCCGGACAGATTAATCAGACCGATCGAATTTCGGAGTTTCTTCGACGAGCGCATACATTCTTACGGTCTGAGCGAGGTGCACCCGTGCTTCTAGAAGTTCCGTCTGATGTGGCGATGGAGGAGATAGCAGGCATTGATTCGAGCTACCGACCAGTAAAGACCTATAAGAGTGCTGGAAACCCGTCCGATATAAAAAAGATAGCCAAGCTTTTGCTTTCTTCAAAAAGGCCAGTTATTTATGCGGGGCAAGGCGTGCTATGGGCGGAAGCCACCAATCAACTTGTAGCACTTGCTGAACTCATTGATGCTCCAGTAGCCACGACCAACTCGGGGAAGAGTGCTTTTCCCGAAAATCACCCACTCTCGCTTGGCGCTGCAGGGAACACTGTGACAAAAATGGCCCGCCACTTTGTCGATGAAGCAGATTTAGTTTTCGGAATCGGGTCGAGTTTTACGACCAACCTTGCATCAATGAATATTCCTAGCGGGAAGACGCTAGTTCAAACCACTATTGACGCCAAGGACTTAAACAAAGAGCACGATCTGGAGCATGCTGTTATCGGTGATTGTCAGCTGGTACTTGATCAACTTATTGAAGAAATAACGACTCAGAGTGGTGGCATCGGGCGTGAGGATTCGGGCGTTGCGGTGGAAGTTGCGAAAGTAAAAAATGAGTGGTTAGAGGAATGGCTGCCTTTACTCACCTCTGAAGAAGTTCCAATTAATCCGTACAGAATAATATGGGACCTTATGCACACAGTTGATCTTGATAGCACAGTGGTTACACATGATTCAGGGCACCCACGAGATCAACTTATTCCATTCTGGGAGTCGACCGTGCCCCGTGGTTACTTAGGCTGGGGGAATTCGACACAACTGGGTTATTCTCTAGGTTTGGTGCTGGGAGCAAAGCTAGCGTCGCCCGAAAAGACATTCATTAATTTCATGGGTGACGCCGCAATTGGGATGGCTGGCATGGATCTTGAGACAGGGGTGCGGCTAAATATTCCAGTACTTACGATCGTTCTAAATAATCAAGTTTTGTCGGGTTATCCTGCTCGCTACAAAGATGCGGTCGATGGTTATCGATTCACGGAACTATACGGGGAATATGCCAATGTTGCGAACGCGTTAGGTGCATATGGGGAACGCGTTTCAGATACATCAGAAATTATTCCAGCTTTTAAGCGAGCATTTACTGAAATGGAAGAAGGTAGGCCCGCATTGCTGGAGTTTATGACTTCGGAAGAGAATAGACTTTCTCGTTATCCCGCGAAGTAGTGGAGTAGGATAACCATGCCAGACTTTTGTAG
>JAPYRK010000021.1 GCA_029941115.1 Dehalococcoidia bacterium
ATCTTCCTCTCATTCAGGCAGATTTTGCTCAGATAGAAAACTTACTTCAAATGCCCCCCCCTGATGAGTCCGTCAGAGCTGAGACCGAGATACTAAACATAACTGAAATTGAGAATCGATAACAATGAGTAACCACCAAACTAACACCCCGCTGTTGCCGCTGAGCGCCGACGGAGTTCGGGTCATTGCCCTGAGCGGCTACGGGGATATCGGACGGAATATGACCATCATAGAAACTGAACGATCTCTGATTATTATTGACGTGGGTGTCATGTTCTCCGACGGAGAGCTTCCGGGCGTAGATCTAATAATATCTGATTACACATACGTTCTTGAGCGCCTCGACAAGTTAGAGGGTATATTTTTCACTCATGGACACGAGGATCATATAGGAGGTGCGCCATATCTCTTTAGAGATCTAGTCGACCACGGAATGACTTCGATTCAAGCCTATGGCCTTGGGTTTACTAGAAGCTTACTGAACGGAAAAATCAGTGAGCATGGGCTAAAGGGTTCAGTGGATCTTCACGCCATTCAACCTGGTGAACTCGTTGAGCTCACGGATGTGGACGTGGAGTTTTTCTCGGTGGCCCACTCTATCCCGGACTCAGCCGGAATAATAGTGCACACTGGGCTTGGTGCCCTCGTGCACACAGGTGATTTCAAAATTGATCACACCCCGATACTCGGGCAAACAACTGATTTGGCGCGATTAAGTGAGGTGGGTGATTCAGGTACATTCTTGCTTTGCTCCGATAGCACCTACGCGGATGTGCCAGGGATGACTCCACCAGAGGAAAGTCTACGTGCAACCTTCGAACAAATTGTAGAGGCCGCGCCTGGTCGACTAATATTTGCTACCTTTGCCTCACTTATTTCTAGAATCCAACTCATAGTTGATGCTGCCCACGGTACGAATCGAAAATTCTTCTTGTCCGGCCGCTCGATGTTGAAAGCAACCAAGTACGCACAAGAACTTGGGCACCTTAACACTGACCAAAACCTCTTCATGAATGTTGAACAATTCAGAAAAAATACCGATGACAACATAATTATTGTGTGTACGGGATCGCAAGGAGAGACAAATGCGGCACTTACCAGAATGGCAAACGGCATTCACCAGCAGATCGAAATCCGACCAGGAGACACAGTAGTTCTGTCCTCGAATCCAATTCCAGGGAACGAGAAGGCCGTATTCCGAAACATAAATAGACTCGTGGAACTTGGTGCCAACGTGATTCATAACAAGATTGCCAATGTGCACGTACGTGGGCACGCAGCCGCGGAGGAACTTAAACTCATCCAGCGCATTGTGCGCCCGGAATTTATCTTGCCTGCTCAGGGCGAATACAGACATCTGCTCCACCATCGAACCTTAGCGGCCGAGATTGGAATGACAGACGAAAATATCTTAGTCGGTACTGATGGCGATGTTTTCGATTTTCGTTTAGAGAACGAAAATGCTGACGGTCCGGTAAGGACAGTTCTCGAAATGTCATCAAGAATTGCTTCGGATTACGTTTACATCGATACTCATAGGAATCGAATTAGTAACTCAAGCTCTATTGAAGAACGAAAAGAACTCTCCACCGACGGATTAATTTCGCTTAGGGTGCATGTTAGTGAAGCAAATCATTCAAGAAAGGTTGCCATTCGAGTCAAAAGTATCGGTATCGATTATCCTACCGAAGATCTTCAGGTTCAAATCGAAAGTGCCGCCAATAATCTAATTTCATCGCAGGAAGGTGGTATTAGTCAACAAGTGTTAGAGACATTACTTGAAGACGAACTTACTCGAAGTCTAAAACTACTCATTCCACAACGCCCTGAACTTTTTTTAGATATCTTCTTTACAAAACAGTAGTTAACGCCTATCGCCCACAAAATCGATTAGACTAGAAAAGGCGGGGATGGATTTAGAAATAAGGTCTTTCCTATGAATCAACCGAGTCGTCCAACTAGACGAGTCAGTAAGAGCACCAGGCAGGAAAGTTTTTTTGACTTTTCGGCGCCCATCATTAAGACAGTAAAGCGTCTCGTACAACCCGATGCACTCGGTATCTACATAGCAGTATTTGGCACGCTGACGCTAATTCTCCTGGCTGGGGTAACACGTAAAATTCCTATCGAATTTGAACTGCTCGACAAGTTCAAAGAGCGTGTACTAGTCGAAATTGGATTACTCGTGCTTCCCTTGGCAATCGGCCTGATCTCACTGGGTTTATTGATTAGCTTTAGGAAAATAACGCTGCTCTGGACTGCCAAGCAAAATATAGTCGCAGCCCTCCTAGCAATGTTCTTTTGCTACGGTCTCGTCTCGCCCCTATCACTACCGGCCTATTTCATTGAGTCGTCTAGTGAGGTCTATACCGCAGGTGGCGAACTAGGCAGCGTGATTCGAGGAAGTCTCGTTTACAACACACTTTGGCTAGTCACTGGTGTAGTGGCCTTCCCGATATTCAAACCCAGACTCAGCCTTCAGATAAGCAAGCTCACGATCAGACTAATCTGGAGAAGCCTCTTGGGCTTATGGCATCTCAATCTGCAAGTACGAATCCCACAAGCAATCTTTCGCTTGATTAAATTCTTTGGTGCATACGTTGCAGAGCGTCGAACTACGACCGCGACAAGAAAACGCCACACACAGAGCGAACCCGCTATTAAAGACATCGCCGAGAATAACTCTGACTTAGCTGAAATCGCTGGTCCACGAACAGATTCACTTGCTACCTTTCGGCATGAATCTTCCACCGAGCAATTTGTAATTATGGCAGAACCGTCGATTCTCGAAGAAACTGCCCCCAGACAGGTTGTTTTCTCAGCAGAGCAAAGTCCAGCAGATCTCCCCCCTGAAACAGATCAAGGAACCTCAGACAAATGGCTGCTTCCCCCGCTTGCCCTGCTACGACCCGGTGAAAAACAAGCTACTACTGACTCAGATAACGACAAGCGAGCACGAGTAATTGAGAATACCTTGAGCTCGCATGGTGTTGATGTAACTGTTACTGAAATTAACGAAGGACCTGCGGTAACACAGTTTGGAATTACCCCTGGGTGGGATATAAAGACAAAAGCAGTCACGACAAGGAGCGAGGACGGTGAAGTCTCAATTCACCATGAAGAAATATCTCGATCACGCGTCCGAGTAAAGGCCATAACAAGCCTTCAAAATGATCTAGCTTTAGCCCTAGCCACTCGAGAAATTCGAATTGAAGCACCCGTACCAGGCAAGCCAATAATTGGATTAGAGGTGCCTAACTCACAAACTCAACTAGTAATGCTTAGGGATATTTTGGAATCAAAGGCGTGGCAAAGTACCAGAGGCGATACAGCGTTAGGTATTCCGCTCGGCTCCGATATTTCAGGACAAGCTGTCGTTGCCGATCTTACAAAAATGCCACATCTTCTAATCGCTGGAGCAACAGGGTCAGGAAAATCAGTCTGCCTGAACGCGATCATATCTGGGTTACTTATGCAACATACTCCGGATACTCTCCGTCTTGTGCTGATCGATCCAAAAAGAGTGGAAATGACTGCCTATCAAACGGTTCCACACCTTGCATTTTCTGAGATCGTCACAGATCTTGACCGAGTGTTGGGTACACTACAAGCAGTCGCGAACGAAATGGATACTCGTTATCGAAGATTTCAGGCTATGGGTGTCAGAAATATTCAAGGCTTCAACGAGAAACAGACCACCAACAAATTACCATATTGGGTAGTTGTCATAGACGAGCTAGCCGACTTAATGATGACCGCACCAGATCAAGTACAGCGATTACTGGTCCGGCTAGCTCAACTTGCGCGCGCAACGGGTATCCACGTAATCGTTGCCACGCAAAGACCATCAGTTGATGTTATTACAGGGTTAATTAAAGCAAACTTTCCCACCCGAATAGCGTTCGCTGTTTCTTCACTCGTAGATTCCAGAACGATTATCGACGGGACGGGTGCGGAGAAATTACTTGGTCGGGGTGACATGCTTTATGTCCCGCCTGGTGCAGATAAGGCCAAAAGGGTGCAGGGAGTTTTTGTTTCTGACAATGAAATTGCGAGCGTCGCTGATTATTGGTCAGCCGCAAGTGCTGAATCGCTGCCTCCGGACAAACATGATAATGAACTCGAGGAAGCCGTCTTGCAAGCAGCTGAGGTCCTAGCCACTGAGCTAAATAGCAATGGAACTAATTCATCAACTAGCCCGACGGAGGATCCTCTGTATCAACGCGCTCTGCTTTTGGGTGCAGAGACTGGGGAATTGTCTACTTCGATGCTACAAAGAAAACTGGGTAT
Organism: Dehalococcoidia bacterium; assembly: GCA_029941115.1. Lineage (GTDB taxonomy): Bacteria > Chloroflexota > Dehalococcoidia > UBA2979 > UBA2979 > UBA2979. The sequence continues at coordinate 4,291 of JAPYRK010000021.1, forward strand.
CGGGTACCCGAGAGCTGCGAGAGTCATGGATCAACTTGAGGAGAATGGTGTCGTTGGACCGATAGCCCAAGCCGGTAAACCGCGACCTGTAATTTCATTAGGACCACAGCACGTCCAGAGTCCCGATACTGCAAATACAAACTCGGTCTTTTCCTCAACTGGCGTTCCAAGAGCTAATCCACCCCAACGTTTTGACGAATCATGAGATCACTTATTTCGAAATTTTGCTCAGGCCTTTGGGTATGTTTGTGCGCCGAGTATTCTCCAATTTCAACTGAGTAATTTGATCGCGAATTAAAGCCGCGCGCTCAAATTCTAAGTCAGACGCAGCTTGTTTCATTTGTAACTCAAGATCGCGAACAATATGTTCCAATTCATCTGATGGAATATCTTCGTAGGCAAAGGGGCCTTCCTCAGTTTTAATTTCTTCACGAATGCGATCGCTGATGTCTTTAATGTTCTTGGCAATACCTTCAGGGGTAATTCCGTTAGCGTTATTATGGGCCATTTGAATTTGTCGGCGTGCGTCAGTTTCACTGATTGCAGTTTCCATCGAGCGCGTGATCCTATCCGCGTACATGATTATGAATCCATCCGGGTGTCTTGCCGCCCTACCCATTGTTTGCACTAGTGCGCCAGCAGATCGCAAATATCCCTCTTTATCGGCGTCCAGAATACAAATTAAAGACACTTCCGGCAGGTCCAGACCCTCTCGCAAGAGATTAATCCCTACAATCACGTCATATATGCCGAGTCGCAAATCACGAAGAATCTCTACTCGCTGCAGGGTATCCACCTCGGAATGAAGGTAAGTTGAACGAACTCCGGAATCTTTTAGATATTCATTTAAATCCTCAGACATCCTCTTAGTTAGAGTGGTGACAAGTGTCCGTTCGGATCGATTCACTCGTACTTGAATCTCCGCTAATAAATCATCAATTTGTCCTGTGGTCTCGCGAATTTCGATTCGCGGATCGAGTATTCCGGTCGGGCGAATAACTTGCTCCACTGTCTCCGCACAATTCTCAAGTTCAAACGGTCCCGGCGTAGCTGAGACAAAGATTGCTTGATGTATATGTGAAAAAAATTCGTCGAAATTAAGAGGTCTGTTATCAATCGCCGAAGGTAATCTGAATCCATGTTCGACCAGTGTTTTCTTACGAGACGTATCACCTAAAAACATGCCGCGTACTTGCGGCAGTGACATGTGGGATTCGTCAACAAAAAGTAGCCAGTCTTCCGGAAAATAATCCAGTAATGTCCATGGTCGGGAGCCTTCAGAGCGACCAGCCAAATGTCTCGAGTAATTTTCGATGCCAGGGCAATATCCAATCTCCCGCATTGTTTCGAGATCATATTGTGTTCGTTCCGATAAACGTTGAGCTTCGAGTAGTTTTCCTTGAGATCTAAAGTACTTCAGTTGACTTTCCAGCTCCTTCTCAATCTCCAACATTGCGTCTTCCAGTTTTTCTTGTGATGTCACAAAATGTTTAGCTGGGTAGACAGCCTCTGACTCCAAGCGGTCAATAATTTCCCCTGTTAGTGGATCAAGTGAGGTGATTTCCTCAATTACATCTCCCCAGAAATCAATTCGCAAGGCCAACTCACCGTAAGCCGGAAATACCGTCAGTGTGTCACCGCGAACACGAAATGTTCCGCGCAATAGGGTCATGTCATTTCTGTGATACTGCATGGCGACCAGTTGCCTAATTAAGTTGTGAATGGACGAGCTCTTCCCTTTCATAAGTCGCACAACAAACGACTGGTACTCGGAAGGTGGTGCTAACCCATATATACATGAAACGGACGCGACGACTATCGTGTCCGTACGTTCTAATAATGAGTATGTAGCAGCATGTCGCATCTTGTCGATCTCTTCGTTAACATCTGCATCCTTCGCGATATAGGTATCTGTGCGAGGGAGATACGCCTCTGGTTGATAATAGTCATAGTATGAAACAAAATACTCAACTGAATTTTCAGGAAAAAAATCTCGAAATTCTTGAGCTAACTGAGCGGCTAATGTCCGATTTGGTGCCAATACCAGCGTTGGTCGCTGTACTTCATTTATCACATTTGCCATGGTAAACGTCTTACCCGTGCCAGTTGCGCCCCGAAGAGTTTGTAAATAGGCTCCTTCACCTAACCGGTTCACAATTGTGCTAACCGCACTAGGTTGATCACCAGTCATACCGAACGGGGCATTAAGCTTGAAAGGCGCCCGGCGATTATCAAATGGCTCTCTAAGGTGGTCGTGCGAGTCCGAATTCATCGATTACAGTGTACGCTAGAAATATAGCCAAGGTGTTTTCGCCGGATCAAATACCAGAAGATAGTGTCCATTCCCTTGGAACACCTATCAACGCTAGGAGTTAGAACAACGTGACATCTGAGATTGATAATGCAGTGGGTGTCGATGTGGGAGGAACATTCACTGATTTTTTATTCTTAATTAATGGGAAATATAGTGTTCGGAAGATCCCAACTACTACCGATGATCCGTCGATCGGCATACTCCAAGGGTTAAGAGAGCTCCAAACGGATTTATCACGAGTGGCACACGGATCAACTATTGCAACAAATGCACTTCTAGAAAAGGCGGGCGCCCGAACAGCGCTAGTAGTAACGGAAGGGTTTAAAGATATATTGGAAATAGGTAGGCAGGCAAGAGGTAATATTTACGAACTAGAACCCGCTCCCCCTAACCTTCTAGTTCCTTCAGAGTTAATCATTCAATTTCCCGGAAAACTAACCACTGACGGGGAAGTAAAGTCCTATGTGAAGGAGGAGCTCTACAAGACGATTATCCACAATACGATCGAGAACAAAATTGATGCGCTAGCAATATGCCTGCTTTTTTCACATAAGAATACTTTTTTTGAAGCGAAATTCCGAGAGGTTTACGAGGAAATCAAGAAAGAATTAACTACTATCACTCTCCCCTACCTCTCAATTTCTAGTGAGGTGTCACCAGAGTATCGCGAGGTGGAGCGTGCTTCTACCACCGTATTGAATGCATATGTCGGACCAATAATGTCCACATATTTGTCAAAGTTGGAGAAATCACTAGAGCAACTGCAGTCGTCTACTAGTCCGCCTACGCTTCATATCATTCAGAGTGACGGTGGTGCTGCTACTAGATCGCAAATCGAGAAACTTCCAATTTCAACACTATTATCGGGTCCGGCGGCTGGCGTAAACGGGGCATTTTCTATCGCCAAAGCGGTCGACGAGGAACAAATAATCACTCTTGATATAGGGGGTACCTCCACGGATATTGCACTTTGCAACAAAGAATTACCTTATCGGACGAATCTAGTAATCGAAGGTATACATGCTCGGACTCCGGTTGTAGATATTCACACGGTCGGTGCCGGTGGAGGCTCTATTGCGTATATCGACACTGGCGGAGCGTTGCGTGTTGGGCCACGCTCGACAGGTTCATTCCCTGGGCCGGCATGCTATGGAAATTCACGTGACTTATCTTCCCCTGCATTCAGTGTGACGGACGCTCACGCATTACTTGGTCGACTTAGCCAGGATCACTTTCTCGCCGATTCATTGAAAATTGACATATCTGAATCAGAAAGAGCGGCCGACCCATTTCTGAGTGTCTTCAACGATAGGTTTGAGGTTGCGCAGGCAGTTATTGATGTCACAAACGCGAATATTGAACGAGCGGTTCGTGTTGTATCAGTTCAAAAGGGATTTAATCCAAATGAGTTCACGTTAGTGCCATTTGGTGGCGCCGGCCCGTTACATGCGTGTGACGTGGCTGAAAGTCTGAATATTGACAAAATTCTTATACCTCCCTCACCCGGGGTTCTCTCGGCTTTAGGTGCTCTTCAATCGGGTCAGACACTTACCATTGGACAATCTATTCTCCGAGCGATGGACGAGAAAAACATCCACTCGATCCTTTCTGATCTACAACAAACTGTAGAAATCATTCGTGATCGATTGCGAAGTAAGGAAACTCGATATCGAGCAGTGCTTGACCTACGTTTCACAGGACAATCGCACGAAATTGGGGTCACAATAAATAACGCTGACAGGACAAGCATCGAGATGCTGTTAGTCGCAAAAGAAGAATTCGTGGAGAGGCATGGTGACCTATACGGGCATTCTGGCTACGACGTCGAGATTGCAAACATCCGTGTGACTGGATTTTTTGAAACTGAATTCACCTCTCCAAAATCGATATTCTCTGATCGGCGTGCCGATCAGACGACTCCGATAATTAGTGAATACTGTAACGCCATTTTTCATGGGAAATCTGAACGTGTACCGATTTATCAACGCACCGCACTCAATCCTCAAGATCAAATAGCGGGACCTGCCATAATCACTCAATTAGACACGACCACACTCATTACACCCGACTGGATGGGTCGTGTCGATATTCAGGGCAACCTAAATCTATTAAAAAAAGGGAGATGAGAATTACACAAGTGAATACACAGAATCTTTCCCCATCGGACCTAGCTATCGCTGAAGCTGCATTTGCCTCAGTCGCAGAAGAGATGGGTGAGAGCTTAACGCGATCGGCATTCTCACCAAATATTAAGGAGCGACGCGATCACTCTTGTGGAGTGTTTAGCTCAGACGGATCCCTCATTGCTCAGGCCGCCCATATCCCCGTTCACTTAGGCGCGATGCCAATGACTGTCAGAACTGTTATCGATATGGCGCCCTTTTACAAGGGTGACATCATCGCTTTAAATGACCCCTATAAAGGAGGAAATCACCTCCCTGATATCACGACAGTCGCGCCCATTTTTTATGATGAAAGACTTTTGGGATTTGCTGCTACTAGAGCTCATCATGCGGACATTGGAGGTATGACTCCAGGTTCAATGCCAGTTGCCACCGAACTTTTACAAGAGGGTTTGATTATCCCTCCGATCCGTCTTGTCGATGCCGGAAAAATCTCTCAACCTGCGTGGTCGATCATTCTACGAAATTCTAGGTCACCAGGTGAACGTGAGGGTGATCTGAGAGCCCAGTTAGCTGCTACTTCGTTGGGAATTGAACGAGTTCAATCGCTAGTAGCTCGGTTTAGCCCTGAGGGTGTTCAAACCCGCTTTAGGGCCATGCTGCTTCATGGTGAACGAGTTATTCGTGAAGTGATCTCCAAAATCCCTGACGGAGTATATGAGGCTGAAGACTTCCTCGAAATTAGTGAGGGTGGAAAAATAAGGCTTTCATTAAAAGTTAAAAACCACAACCTTTACTTCGACTTTGAGGGAACAGATCCTGAATCACGAACCACCTCTTTAAATGCCGTCGCTCAAGTTACTGAGTCTGCCTGCTATTATGCAGTGAGATCTTTGGCTCCTCTCGATACACCAACTAATGAGGGATGCTATCGGCCCGTTCACATCTCCTTGCCAAAAAAATCAATTGTTAATGCTTCAGACCCTCGCGCCGTCTCAGCTGGAAACGTCGAAGTGAGTCAGAGGATCACGGATGTCGCGCTGAAGGCGCTTTCTAAAGCGCTTCCCGAGATAATTCCTGCGGCCTCATCGGGGACAATGAACAATATTACTATTGGTGGATATGACTCCCGTCGGAAAAGATCATATGCCTACTACGAGACACTCGCCGGTGGTGCAGGAGGAGGTCCGCAACGGGCCGGGCGATCCGGCGTACATACACATATGACTAATACCCTAAACACCCCCGTCGAGGCAATCCCATTGGCATACCCCTTCTCAATCGAGCGATACGAGCTACGAACTGGAAGTGGTGGACGTGGCCAGAATCCTGGGGGTGAGGGCCTAATACGAGAATATTTGTTCTACGAGCCTGCCACCGTCACGATCATCTCTGAGCGACGAAAATTACAGCCATGGGGGCTAGCAGGGGGGGGTGATGGGGCAAGCGGAGTAAATCGACTGATCCGAGCAAATCAGAAAGAATATGAGTTAGCCGCGCGAGATACGGTTCAAGTTGACTCGGGAGACCGAATAATTATAGAGACTCCAGGTGGTGGAGGCTTCGGCTCCGCCGGCATCAGCTAGACAAGCTACTCTTCATGTTTTATCGCAATATAATAATACGGAGTGATATTTCTTAGCCAACACCCGGGAGGGGCAGCGTGAAAATTAGATACCTAGTATTTCTTACTATTCTTGCCCTCATTCCAATATCTGCCTGCAGCTCTGATTCATCTAACAGTACCGCTGCTGCGATCGACAAGTCTGGGTATGATCAACCGCGAACTCTTTCAATCTCTGGTAATGGATCAGTCGAAGTGTTCCCAAATTTGATAATAATCTCAGCTCAAGTCACGGCTGTTGATAAGTCTGTATTAGCTGCCAGGGAAGAAGCCGCAGAAACGATGACTGCACTACTAAAATCATTGGAAAAAAATCAAATTCCAGAGAAAGATATATCGACAACCTCGTTCCGGATATCTGAACGAACTGTTTGGCGAGATGGTGAGTCAGTTAGAATTGGATTCGAAGTCACAAACAGCCTTCAAATTAGCATCACAAAGCTTGACTCAGCTCCAAGAATTCTCGATGACATGATTACCGCGGGAAAGGATGCGATTCGCATAAATAGCTTCGAGTTAAGCATAACTGGCAAAGAGCAGTATCTAGAGGCCGCTAGAAACAAAGCTGTCATGAATGCAAAGGAACAAGCCGAGATGCTTGGTATCGCAACCGGTGTCAAACTTGGTAAAATTCTGAGCATAAACACCCAGGCGAACATTCCCACACAATATCCAAGATTTGGGGTAGCCTCTATGGAGGCAGCACCACTGGGTGACACTAATACCCCAATCGCATTTGGGACACAAAATATTGCGGCAACGGTGATGATTGTGTGGGAAATTGAATAACGGACTTCTTAGTGATAGAGATATTCGTAGCGAACTGGAATCAGGCCGTTTAGTTTGCGCACCCTTAGCGGAAAGTGCGATACAGCCTGCATCTATCGACGTTCGGCTTGGCAACCAGTTTCGTGTCTTCGTAAATCATCGACACGCGTACATAGATGTTAGAGAGCCACAAGCAGACTTGACTGAACTAGAAGTAATTCAAAGTGATGAACCATTTGTACTACACCCGAGTGAATTTGTTCTGGCTAGCACGGTAGAGCTAGTAAAAATTCCTAATTACTTGGTGGCTCGCGTCGAGGGTAAATCCTCATTAGGTCGACTTGGTCTTCTTGTTCACGCCACTGCAGGTTTTGTTGATCCGGGTTTCGAGGGAAGACTTACCTTGGAGCTCTCAAACGTCTCATCATTACCGATTCGACTTTATGCGAACATGAAAATAGGTCAATTGTCGTTCCAACATCTAACCTCCCCCGCAGAGCATCCCTATGGTCATCCGGCTCTCGGATCTAGATATCAAGGCCAGGATCTCCCGACAGCTAGTCGAATGTATCGTGATTTTTCTCAACCCTAAGATTGCTGTAAAGCGCGCATCAGAATGATTAAGACTACGTCGTTAACTCAAAACCAACCTTCTAAATGGATGCAGGCCGCAATCGATATCTCGACCCAGGCTTTACCTAAGGCGTCACCACGACCGACTGTCGGAGCCGTGATAGTTCAGAACGGGGAAATAGTCGGTCGTGGAGCCACTCAACCAAATGGAGGCCTGCACGCTGAGATCATGGCGCTCCACGATGCTGGACAAGCAGCAAGAAATAGCCACATGTATCTAACGCTCGAACCACATGGTTACGAAAGCACGCAACCCCCATGCACTGATGCCATTGTGCGAGCTGGCGTTGCAGCAGTAACATTTGCCGTCGAGGATCCTAATCCTAGAGTGGCAGGCGCTGGAGCCCGGCAGCTAGTAGAAAATGGAGTTCAAGTCAACGTTGGTGATGGCAGCCATACCGCCAGTGAACTTCATGAAGCTTTCTTCCATTTCATTCGATTTAATACCCCTTTCGTATCCGTTAAATTCGCCGCAACATTGGACGGCAAAATCGCTTCGTCGAGTGGAGATTCTCGATGGATATCCGGTAAGATTGCCCGGGATTGGTCACATCAACTCCGGACAGAAATTCAATCAATTGCTGTAGGTTCAGGAACTGTCCTCGCTGACAACCCAAAACTCACGGCGAGGCCCAATGGGAAACTAGCTGCTAAAAATCTTCAGCCAGTTCGTGTCGTATTCGACTCAAGGGGACGAATTTCTCCTAAATCAGCAGTTCATGGTAGCGATACCTTTATCGTCACCACTGACTCAAGCTCAGAAAATTGGCGAAGTCAGATTCAACAAAGTTACAGCTCGGTTATAGTGGTCGATAAAGACGATTCTGGAAGGGTTGATATCCGCTCAGCGCTTAGGAAACTTGGTACGCTGCAAATTCAAAATATTCTTTTTGAGGGTGGGGCAGAAATTTTAGGATCACTTTTTGATCTTAAATTAGTCAATCGAGTCCATGCAATCTTAGCGCCGGCCATCATGGGAGGCGACGCATCATCTAACGCCGTTCGAGGTCGCGGAGCCTTGCAAATGAACGATATCGCACGTTTGAATAATATCCATTTTCGGTCACTAGGTGATGACATTCACCTCACAGGTATTCCCTCTTGGAACGAAAGCAAGTAACTTACAGACACCATGTTTACGGGAATAATTGCTGAGGTCGGAACAATTCTCCATAAAGTTGGTGGGGAACTTGATATCAGATGCAACAAAATTAGAGATGACGCGAAGTTGGGTGATTCAATTGCCGTCAATGGTGTTGACCTAACGGTTCGAAAGATTAACCAGAATTCCTTGATTTTTGATGTGATGCCTGAAACATTTAAACGCTCAAATCTCGATAAAGCTGTGGCGGGAAGTTGCGTAAATCTTGAACCGTCGGTAACTACTGAAACGTCGCTCTCTGGACATATCGTGCGCGGAGTGGTCGAAACCACGTGCGCCTTACTATCACTTACTCCAGACGCCGACGCTTTGATAGCTCGATACCAGGTTAGTGAAGAATATTTGAAATATATAGCGATGAAAGGGCCTGTATGTGTCGATGGGGCCTCGCTTACTGTAATGGCAAAAGATGAAACCTCGTTTTCGGTCTCGTTAGTCCAATATACTCAGGAGCACACGAATCTGGTTAACCGAATTCCGGGTGATCTCATAAATCTAGAAACAGATATGATGGCCCGATACGTTGCACAATTCATGCAGCCCATGATTCAAGCTGCGATCGAAACAGAATTAGATAATCGGGGAGTCTCGTAATATGCCTGACCAAGCCACAATCGATTCAATTCACATCAGCGTGGAAGAAGCCATCGCAGAACTCAGACTCGGACGGGCTATCATCGTTACAGACGACGAAGACCGAGAAAACGAAGGCGATATAGTAATAGCAGCAGAATTCTGTTCGGCTGAAATTGTGAACCTAATGGTGACACATGCACGAGGACTGATATGTGTACCACTCACCGAAACTCGGGCCGATGAACTCGATCTGCCACCAATGGCCGAAAAGAACACCGCACCATTAGGCACTGCATTTACGGTCTCAGTCGAGGCGCGAGAAGGCGTGACTACGGGTATTTCTGCGTCCGATCGGTCGCGTACCATTCAATTATTAGCTGATCCTGATGCGATCGCTGAAGATTTCTCGCGACCCGGTCACATCTTCCCACTCCGAGCAAAACCCGGAGGAGTATTGGTTCGAGCTGGTCAGACGGAAGCGTCCGTAGATCTCTGCAGATTAGCTGGTTTACAGGAAGTAGCTGTCGTGTGCGAAATAATGAGTGAAGACGGATCTATGGCCAGAATGCCCGAACTGGAAGTTTTTGGAGAGAAACATTCACTAAAACTCATCACCGTTGCTGATTTGATATCTTACCGGCTAGCCAAGGAACGACTTATCGAACGAGTTGAAGAAACCGCACTCCCTACCAAACATGGAGATTTCAGGGCGGTGGGCTACCGGACGTTAATTGACACCAAAGAGCATGTCGCTCTCATCATGGGAGATCTCGACTCTCCTGATCCGATACTGGTACGCGTCCATGATAAATGTCTCACGGGAGATTCTTTTAGCTCACTTCGCTGTGACTGTGGTGAACAACTAAATTCGGCTATGCATCTAGTTGCAAAAGCTGGCCGGGGTGTAATCCTTTATATGGATCAAGAGGGTCGAGGGATCGGCCTTCACAATAAATTGAAGGCATATCGCCTGCAAGAAGAACAGGGTATGGATACCTTTGAGGCAAATGAAGCTCTTGGTTTACCTGCAGAGGGCAGAGAATATGGGATAGGGGCACAAATTCTGGTCGATCTAGGGGTTCGAAAAATGCGACTGATGACTAACAGTCCTGTGAAGATAAAGGAGCTTGAAGCGGTTGGAGCGATACGTGGTGCTGGCTTGGATGGATATGGACTAGAGGTGGTCGAGAGAATCCCTATCGAAGTGGCTGCAAACCCCCACAACGTCAGCTATCTAACTGCAAAGCGAGACAAGATGGGTCATATTCTTGAGCAACAGATGCCTGGCAGCGGGGTTTAATTTGGTGCACACGCTTGGCCTTAATAATTTCTCAGCGGCCGGATTCAGAGTAGCTATTGTGGTTCCGCTTTTTAACGACCAGATAACGAAGCTCCTCAGCCAGGGAGCGCTTGAGACGGCGCTAGAATTAGGTGTCGTCGAAACAGATATAGAGATTTATTGGATCACTGGTGCGTTCGAATTACCGCTAATAAGCCTAGAACTGGCGAGTTCTAAGAACTTTGATGCGATCTGTGCTGTGGGTGCCATAGTCCGAGGCGACACTCCGCATTTCCAGTTCGTGGCTACGGAGACCGCTAGAGGGCTTATGAAAGCTACAACAGAGAGTCGCGTCCCTGTCTCATTTGGCGTATTGACGACTGATAACCTGGCTGATGCGTTAGAACGTGCAGGTGGCTCAGTCGGCAACAAAGGATCTGAGGCCATGTACGCAGTTCTTCATTCAGCGCATCTTCTTCGGCAGATCAGAGGTGGTGAACACGATGACAAATAGCCCAAGTAACTCCGGTGGCGAACGTATCGAAGATGTAGCGCAAAACGCAATACGTTTGGCCCATAAAACGCTTGATAGATTTCCAGAAATAAAACGAAGGCATATGGTCGTGGCTGGAGGAGCAGCATTGTCCTCTGCCATAATAGCTGCGGCGGCCGTAGCAATAGTGCGAAGGGTGAAATCCGGATCTACTGAGGCTGAGGCAGTAGCCGAAATTACAGCAGAAGAACTTGAAAACCCAAACCATGATGTGGCTGCTGACGACCCGACTATCAGTGACCCCTCCTAATCGAATTTGATCCAAATTTGCCGTGAATTTCTTGCAGTGCCGTTTCAATAGATTTATTCCGATAAAAGTTTTGAGCCGCTTCAGAGGATAGCGGGAGCTGAAATTGTTCATCGTTAAAATTGCTTAATCCCACGCCCAATAATCTTACTCCGCGACTTCGATTTATTTTTAATTCTGTCTCCAATAACCCTTTTGCGATTTCGTGAATTTGCTTACGGCTATGCATTCCGCCTTCAACCGTTTTCTGACGTGACGTAAGATCAAAATCAGACCATCGTATCTTTATGGAGACGGTTCGAATCGCTCTACCACTTTCGCGCAACTCATTAGAAACGGATTCACTCAGTTTCAATAATTGTGCCAATAAATCAGTATTACCTAGCAAATCTTTGGGGAACGTTGATTCTCGGGAAATTGATTTTACTTGTCTCGGCAAATATTCTACTGCGGAGTTATCTTTTGCTTGAGCTCGCCTCTTCGTTAACAACCCCTGCCGACCGAAACGCATCTTAAGCCATTTTGAATCCGCATTACCCAGTTCACCAATAGTCGTAATTCCAATTTCTAGCAGAGCCTTCTGGAATTTTGGACCGACAGACGGCATCATTCGAATAGGCAAGGTCGATAAGAACGATGCGTCTGTCCCCATCGGAATTTCCAAGCAGCCATCTGGTTTCGCATATGCCGAGCCGATTTTTGCGGTTGGTTTGGATCCCGCCACACATACGGAGACGGTCAAATTAAGAGTGTCGAGGACCGATTGTCTTAACTCTCGCACAACTGAAATTGGATCGCCAAGCTTGTTAGCTGCCAGCACGGAGAGGTCCATGTAGGCTTCATCGAGCCCTGCCCGTTCGACAAGCGGGGTTCGCTTAAGCAAAATACGATGAAACGCATCTGAGTACTCCCGATACTTTGCCATATCTGGATTAACAACAATTGCCTGTGGGCATTTTTGTAAAGCTTGGCTCATCGATTGAGCTGAATGGCAACCGTACTCTCTCGCTTCATATGAGGCGGTTGCAACCACTCCTCGCAAGCCCGGCCAGCCAACCAGTACTGGCATATCTATGAGTCTCGGGTTCTCCACTCGTTCGACCGCCACATAAAATGAGTCCAGATCAAAGTGCGCAATACGCTGTTCCATAGAATCATCCACAGCTTCTGACTCATCATAGCTTACTCAGATCACGCAACCCATAAATCAATTGGGATAAATTTCAAAAACCGCATCTATTCCAATGATCAAATCAAGTGTTTCTGAGTTAGTATTTGAGGAAGTTACGGATCCAACGAGCATAGAATCCGTTTTTTTTTAGGGTGCACCAAATAATAATCTTTGGAGTTTAGAATGGTCCGGTTAGAAGATTCAGTAGAGAGCCGAGTACGATTAACAGTCGCCGCAAAACGTCTCGGTGTGAACGCATCCACCCTAAGACGTTGGGCAGACAATGGGCAGGTCCCGTCCTACCGGACTGCGGGAGGGCATCGGCGATTTTCCGTGAGCGAACTAGATACCATTATTTCTTCTAATGGAAATGGCTCGCGAGCAACAATCAGCAGCGCGGTCGTATCACGAGTGCGCAGGTCACTCGCGCACAATCCAAAAGATGCATCATGGAATAATCAGTTCAAAGCGGACGATCGTGAAGATTTTAGACGAATCGGCTCGCGACTTATCGCGCTTGCCGATGACTATATTATCTCACAGCGAAAGAGCCCAGCCGTTGAACAGGAAATTGCGGCCATCGGGCGTGAGTATGGAATACTGCTTTACCAACAAAATATGTCACTGTCGAAAGCCGTTAATGCTTTTATTTACTTCCGAAGGCAAATTGAAGAAACAACAAAAGAGCTCAGTAGGCAAAAAAGCTTGAATTCCGTCGAGACCAGTCGCGCCCAAATCAGAACTGGCGTCCTTTGTGACTTAGTTCTGCAGTCAATTGCAGATGTCTATAACATGCGTGACTAGGCCCTCATAGCATCACACGCTCTTCAGAATTGTGGCTATTCATTTATTAACCTACTATTGAATTAATTCAGGTCAGGCGAAATTCGGTGAGAGTCCGATACTGTCCCGCAACTGTAGATCCAGCAAACACTCGTTTCGTTGGTCAGTCAGGTCGACCTACTTGAATTTATATCAGAAAAGCACACCGCGTGGAAACGGGGAGCAGCAATCTATGATTCGTCATTCAAATCAGAAGAAGCCTCTCTGGCTTTCGCTCGTTGCTCTTGGTTGTCTCCTGATCTTGCTGGGTTGTGATACTAACGTGGAGCGCAATCAATCTGCGGTGCCAGTGAAGTCAGCTACCACGACCATATTGCTGACGCCAAAAGTTAATCTATTCTCGTCATGCATTCCCGAGGGCAAATTTAATTCCAAAACCGACTATTTTCCCAACAAAGTCAGTGTCAATTATGCCACCGGTTTTTCGATCGAATATCACAATTCATTCAAAATTCTCACTATTAACGCCATCGATAGCACCGGAAATCAATCATTCGTCCTCCTTCAATGCGGAGCGCCAAGTCTGGACACATCTCTTCCTGTTATTACAATTCCCATCAAATCAGCGTTCTTATCTTCAACTACGCAGTATCCCAGTTTTGTTGAGTTAGGTTCCGTGGCTAAAATTACAGGTATCGGTCAGACTGCTTTTATATCATCGAAAGAGATCATAGAGCACGTAAAAATCAATGATGTAGTTGAATTCGCAGCTAATTTTGAAGTTGCAACCGAAGTAGTAATTGAATCAAATCCGGATGTTTTAATGTCAAATGGGTTTTCTGATCCGGCCTACTCAAAGCTAGCAGAACTCAATATTCCGGTAGTCAGTTGGATGGATTGGCGGGAAACGTCTGCACTCGGTCGAGCAGAATGGATGCTTATAACGAGCAGCTTGTTAAATCAGGAACTTGCAGGCGAACTTTTTATAAATACCATCGCTGCTAATTATGAAAAGATTGTTCAGAAAGCGGCTCAAGCCAACTCCGATATAATGGCAATCGCCGGTTCAGCATTTCAAGGAACCTTCTATGCGCCAGGCGGAGCCTCCTACATCGCAAACTTGCTGAAGGACGCAAATATTGGGTACGTTTGGAGCCAAACACCCGGTACTGGGTCACTATACCTTGATCTTGAATCTGTTATAGCAGAAGGAATAACCGCTGATATGTGGATAAATGCGCCGACACAGTGGTCCACAATTGAACAGGGACTCTCGGAAGATTCTCGATATGGCGAGTTAGAATCCGTCCGGGAAAGCAATGTTTGGGTTCATACGCTTCTTGTAAACGATCAAGGTGCCTACGACTATTTTGAACGTGCAGCCTCGCGACCAGATTTACTCCTCGCTGACCTAGTGAAGATTGCCCACCCTAAACTTATGACTGAACATAAATTCGAGTGGTATCGACAATTACCGAGTAAGTAGTTCGGTAGCGTCAAGCGTTACCCTTACGGAAGTCCATAATGCCAAACCGAAACAGGATTATTGATATCATCGACCTACAGAAATCAATGCCTCGAATCGATATTCCTGTTGCGGTCGTTCTATGCGTGGTCATTCTCCTAATACTAATTTTCTGTGGAATCGCGTTAGGTTCTATAAAAATTCCGATCGGCGAACTAGACAATATTTTGTTCGTGCAAAAAAGCTCTAATGAAGCCTGGAAAACTATCATCTGGCAAATTCGAATACCACGCACTATCACCGCTGTTTTGGTAGGAGGTTCGTTGGGGGTCGCCGGGTTACAAATGCAAACACTATTCAGGAATCCCGTAGCTGATTCCTCAATTCTCGGAGTGACCGCTGGAGCGACTTGGGGAGTAGCTCTATCTGTCTTAATCGGAACAGCCACTCCGGCGACTGATTTCGCATCCGCAATCGGCTGGGAGTTTACATCTGTAACCACGTTTAGCGCGATACTAGGGGCCGCCCTCGTTCTCTTCATCATATTACTCGCGGCTCAAAAAGTTAGGTCCGTAGGAATTCTCTTGATCATCGGGTTGATGACATCCTACGTATTAGGCTCAAGCGTTACGCTCTTACTAGCATATGCCGATCCTGAGAACATTCAACGCTATATTTCTTGGGGCTTCGGCTCATTTCGATCACCCGGCTGGCGTGGTTTGTTTTGGTTGGCGCCCTTATTAATTCTCAGTTCCATAATTGCGACTGCAAGCGCCAAGCAACTTAACGCTGTTCTCTTTGGTGAAGCCTACGCCAATTCGATAGGCATAAACACACGAATTCTTAAAACAATTACCCTCGCAAGTGCTGCGATATGTGCTGGCGCCGTGACGGCATTTTGTGGTCCGATAACGTTCATTGGGATTGCCGCGCCTCACATTGCAAGAATGCTCACCAAAACATCGGATCATTTCGTTCTTATCCCGACCACCATGTTAGTTGGTGCCATAGTGGCCACACTAGCCGAAATAGTTGCTCAGCTTCCTGGGCATGACTCAGTTCTTCCATTAAATGCAATAACAGCCTTGATAGGGGCTCCGATTGTGATTTGGGTTTTAGTCAAGTATCAAACATCAACCTATAGCCCCTAGAGTTAGCCAAATGAGTATATTGAACTTTTACGCCCGAACTAATGAAATTTTATTGACGACCGATCAACTTAAAATTGGTTATGGGACCCAGGTATTAATAAGTGATCTAAATCTAAATATCAAATGTGGAGAAATAATCGCTCTGATCGGCGAAAACGGGTCTGGTAAATCGACTTTAATTCGTACACTAGCAGGCGTTCAAGCATCGCTCGCCGGCAAAATTACCCTGAACGGACATCCGATACAAAAAGTGGACAGAAACGAAAAAGCAAAAAGTATAGCTACCGTATCCACCGTCACTACTGAGAACATAATGTTAACTGGCTATAAGTTCGTCAGTCATGGCAGATACCCATATATCGGTTGGAATGGGCATTTAAGGCCCATCGATCACAGTGTAATCAGTGAGTCACTTGAGCTCGTGAAGGCCAGTCATCTCGCTGAGAGGACTATACATAGCCTTTCAGACGGTGAAATGCAACGCCTAGTAATTGCAAGAGCGCTCGCTCAGGAACCCGCCTTACTGTTTCTCGATGAACCAACTGTGTTTTTGGATCAATCAACAAAGCTCATTTTACTTAATCTGCTGAGAGATCTTGCAGTGAAACACGGGCTCGCGATCGTTTCTGCAACTCATGATATCGAGTATTTCCAACAAATTAGCGATACCATTTGGAACATAGATTCAGATCAAATACCCCGCAAGGTACATTCGAGTAACACTGAAGATTTCGCTCTCGATATACGGGATGGTTTTTCTCAGCGTATGGCACTGGTCGTTGATCCAACTTTACTACACAACAGGATCTTTATTGATGCATCCGATGAACTAAAAGCATTGGCGCGACAACTGTTTCGACGCCATGCTTGGGAAGTAACGGAATATAAAGCGAAATCGGACTATTGGTTAACACTTGGCATGAATCAAGAGTCTCATAGAAGCCAGATTCAATGGTTACTAATCAATCAAAAAAAACTCTCCGAAATCTCAGGGAACTCCTTTCAAGAGCTCGCCGCCGCGGTCAATAGCATCAGATTCACAGCTGACCAAATGCCTTAAGTGCCCGAGCCTCGGCAATCATATTTCTGCGAAGTTCTAGTAAATCTTGACTCTCGTCTGGGCCATGTATCCTGCTTTCAGGATCTCCTACCCCAGTAATAACAATATCCATTTCTGGAAAAAGTTTCGTGATTTCCGCAACTAGAGGAATGGATCCTCCTAGGCCAATCTCTCGAGGGAGTTTGCCCCAAGCAAACTGAATTCCTTCTTGAAACGCTTCCATAAGTTTCCCAGAGCTTCCTGATTTGAAAGGTGACGATATGGTTCCTTCTACTATTTCAACCTGAGCACCCCAAGGTACTGACTCTAATATATGAGATTTTAAAGCAAGCAACGCGCTCACTGGATCTTGTCCAGGAGGGATACGCATACTAATTTTTGCTGCTGCTTTTGGGACAATTAGATTAACCGCCTCGTTTATGGTCGGAGCGTCAATTGCCAAAACGGAAATTGCGGGCTGGGTCCAGATACGTGATACCACGTCTCCAAGGCCTATTAAGTTTAGAGTGGAAACCGCTCCAGCTTTTGCTAATAGATTAGATTCAGTGACGTGGATGTCGTTAGTCTGACTTGAATCTAAATTCTGAACTGCGACAGAGCCATCATCATTATGGAGTGACCCGATTATTCTTGCTAGGGCCATAAGGGCATCAGGAATTGCACCGCCATACTCACCAGAATGTCTGCCAAGATTCAGGGTTTTCACACGGACTTCGCAGTCAATCACACCCCTAAGAGATGTTGTAATTGCGGGCTCACCCAAGTCCCAATGTGTTGCATCTGCGACTACGATTCCGTCAGCTCTGAGTAATTCTGTATGGCGTTCGAGAAACTCAGAAATATGGGGCGACCCCAATTCTTCCTCTCCTTCAATCAGAATCTTAATTCGACAGGGTAGCGCTTCGGTATTTGAAAGAAGCAGTTGCAGGGCGCCTAAATGAGTAATAATGCCTGATTTATCGTCACTAGCTCCGCGGCCAAAAATTCGTCCATGCTCAATAGTCGAATCAAAAGGGTCAAAAGTCCATTCACTAATATCACCCACCGGCTGAACGTCATAGTGAGCGTAGAGAAGAACAGTCGGATCATCCTCTTTGAAATCATTAAATTCAGCGTATATCGCGTCAGGGCCGTGCTCGACTTCTAGGAGTTTCACAGTAGCTCCTAGATTTTCTAAGGTCATAACGAGTAAATCGCGACAGGCCCTCATGCCCTCCGTGTTGGGACCATCAAGACTCACTGACCGTTTCTTCACAAGCTCACCCAAAAGATCAATCAAATCACTGAATATCTCTTCGTTGATTTCTAAATCGTGGGTATCCATCATTTAGTCCCTCCAATCATCGTTACTGTTCAAACAGAAGATCGTTGCAAAAAGGATTGATACCATCAGTCCGTTCTTTAGAATTTCTTTGTAGAACGGAGATTATATGACTCGCCAAAACTTGCAAAGCAACTCTCCCCATTCGCTTGATCATATATTTCATCCACGAGCGACCGCCTTGTTCGGGGTATCCACAAATGCTAAGGGAATGGCCAGTGGGTTTCTTACATCCTTAATCGAACAAAAATACCATGAACGATCGCCACTTTACATCATCAATCCAAAAGCGGATGAAATTTCAGGGATAAAATGTTATCCGAACCTCCAAAGCATTCCTGGCCCTGTCGATCACGTCATTTCGTTAGTTCCAGAAAAAATAGTCCCAGCTCTTGTGCAGCAGGCAATTGAAAAGAAAGTCAAAAGCGTTCATTTCTATACCGCAGGGTTTTCAGAAACGGGAGACCCTGAAAGAGCTGCGCTAGAAACCAAAATTGTCGGTGAATTGACTGAAGCAGGTATTCGCGTGATTGGTCCAAATTGCATGGGACTTTATGTGCCAAGCGAGGGGTTAGCTTTTATGAATGGCTTCCCAGAAACTCCCGGAAATGTGGCCGTCATCTCACAGTCAGGAGCCAACGCCGGAGATATGATTCACGGAATGAGCAGACGAGGGGTTAGATTCTCAAAAGGCGTCTCCTTTGGTAATGGTGCCGATCTAAAAGCCCATCATTTTTTTGCTTATTTAGCCGAAGACCCAGAAACTGAAGTGATAACTGCGTATTTGGAAGGAGTCCAGGAAGGAAGAAATTTCTTCAAAGCGGTCAAACGCTTAGCAGAAACAAAGCCAGTGATCCTGCTCAAGGGTGGACTGACTGCTGCTGGTGCCCGAGCGGCACACTCACACACTGGTTCATTAGCGGGTGAGATCAAAATATTTGACGCAATGTGCCGACAAACCGGCGCATCTAGAGCAATCACGATGGAAGACTTACACGACTTCACTGTCGGTGCAACAACCTCTATGAAGAATATAAAGGGGACTGGCGTTGCACTGGTGTCAGGTGGTGGAGGATTTGCCGTGCTATCAGCCGACGCTATCGCAATGGCCGGACTAGATGTCCCATCAACACCTGAAGCAACTAAGTTGAAGTTACGAGAATTTGTTCCAATAGCAGGCACTTCGATCAACAATCCGATTGACACCAACACAGGGGGAGATATACAAATATGGGAAAGAACTATCAGAACAGTTGCAGGCGCTGACAACATAGACCTAGTTCTAGGAACTTTGCCATGGTCTTCAAGTGCCGCAGATCAAGATGAATTGACAAAGGAGCAGCTCGAGGAAGAAATAGATACATATATCAAAATGATCGTTTCAATACAAAATGACACTGGTACGCCAGTGGCGATGCTACTGAGACAACGGGGCGATGATCGGGCCGCCGCTCACCTCTTTGAACTAGCCGCTTACAAAAATCAGATTCCTTGTTTCGCAACCGTTCCGAGAGCTGCACGAACTGCGGCCGAAATGCTCGCTTGGGCAAACCGACGAGCAGGTCTACCTCAGCTCTTCTAACTTTTTTTCATGACGCGCTTCATCTCAGATCTATCGTTCCAAAATCAGGCCATTCCCACTCCTGATTGGGAGACAAGACGCTTGCCTCTAATTCTCGGCCAGATGCTGGAACATTCTCAATTACAAATCGACGGCTTCGCCTTAGATTTTAATACGGATTGGTCGGCTATCGATATTACGGCTACCGTTAAATCAGCTCGCACAGTCTCAACTGAACAACTTTTATTCGTCCGATCGCCCCGGCCCGCAGCTACAGCGCAGTTTTTGGAGCTCGTGGAACGAGATGGTATCAATCCGCCACTTGCGGTGGGCGGTTTGATTGCCGGCGGCAATGTATTTGGGTCGGACGAGGAGTATCTACTACGGGCGGTTGCCAAAGCTCGCTGCGGATTAGTAATCACCCCATCCAAAATAGATCAACAAGGGATCGCTGGAGCTGAAATAGATTGGATAGTTCACGCAACCGGATCGGCACTAGAATGGGCCTTGACTCGAGGAGCTCCCGGCCCCATATTTCTTGACGCCTTAGCCTGGCCAGCGTCGGTGGACCCCGCGGGAACGCGGCGCTCCTTGAAACTAATTAAGGCATTTAACAACGAATTTCCCGACACAAATACGTTTCTAGACTCCAAGATTGTGGGCTACGGCTCAGCGGCTGAACTGCATTCAGCATTGTTAAAAATATATATCGCGTCAGCAGTCGGAAGAGGGATAGATTGCATTATTACGCCACTTGATTCAGTGAGTATTCGTCGGCTGATTTCAATAGCCACCCATACAAACGAGCCGTTATACGCAGATGAATTTTTCTTGCAGAAGCTGATAGAGTTAGATTCATGGGAGGCGATAAGTTCAATACTCTCCGACGAGGTTTCACCGATTCTGCAAGAGGCTGCTTATCAATTGTTCCTGAGTGATCCGTTATTGATGTCACTATGAACAATCAATGACCTGCCATCGAAAGGAAATCTCAACTGCTCAGTCCAGGCCGTAAACAGTACTTAGACTTAAAATCTCAACATCAGGACGCAATACTGCTGTTTCGCATGGGTGATTTTTACGAAACATTCGATGAAGACGCACAGATTGCTTCAAGGCTGCTCGGCATCGCCCTCACCTCGAGATCTATGAGCAAAGAGGAAGGGAAAATTCCTCTAGCTGGAGTTCCACATCATCAACTCGAAAGATATCTAGATCTTCTGATTAGTGCTGGTCATCGAGTCGCCATCGCAGAACAAACGTCGATACCACCTTCTCAAGGTGGGTCTACGGGCTTAGTAGACCGCGCAGTAACTAGAATCGTAACCCCCGGAACCGTCGACACTGGCACTCTAATGACAAGTGGATCAAATAATTGGCTCGTTGCTCTAGTCCCCAGTCAGGGAAAGAATTCGTTGAATTGGGGATTAGCAGCAATAGATGTTACAACCGGTGAGTTTCAAGTCTTAGAGATCACTGAAGCACACTTGAGTGGGGAGTTAACAAGAATTCGCCCCCGTGAGATAATTTTTCCTGAGGGTACCGAAAACAATTTAATTCAATTGATCCCAAGTGCTGTGCTAAAAACGGTTCGACCATTATCAGAATTCGATACAAAAAAAGCAGAAACACACTGGTCTTCGTTACTAAATATCGAAACGGTTGAGAGTCTCGGCTTAACTAAGCATCCGCTCGCGCTTGGCGCATCAGGAGGGATTTTAGCGTATCTCGAAGATGTATGGCCCGACATAAAAAATACAATTCAGCGACCCCGTCTAGGTGCAACCAGCGACTATATATTCCTCGATTCGCAAACACGCACTAGCCTCGATTTATTCGGATCAACCGGTCGCGAAAATGAGTCTTTGGTATCAACGCTGGATCAGTCCAACACACATATGGGTAAGAGATTACTCGAAGAGAGACTATCGAGACCTTCACGCGATCAGCGCGAAATTGAATCACGTTTGGATCAGGTTCAAGAATTTGTAAATGATTCACTTCTGCGAAAAAATGTGCAACGACACCTCAAACAACTCCCTGATCTTGAGAGACTAGTCACTCGCATACGGTCTGGAGCAAGCAACACCAAACACCTCGCTCAGTTGCGAGACGCGCTACTTATTATTCCGATCCTCAAAGATAGTTTCCGATCGACCAATTCGAACTTGAGTGACTCCATTGAAAGCATCAATCCCTGCCAAAAATTATGCAATCAGCTCGACACGCGACTCACTCAAGTCCCGCCAACTGTTCCCGGCTCTGAGCCGTCGATCAAGCAAGGCATCAATCCCGAAATAGACGGCCATCGGTCTTTCTTGGAATCAATTTTTTTAAAGCTCGCGGATCTAGAGGAATCAGAGCGTGTTCGCACAGGTCTGGCAATAAAAGTCGGTTACAATCGCGTGTTCGGCTATTATCTCGAGTGCCCTAGAGGGCAAGCTGCGCAAGCTCCTGACGATTACGAACCCCGCCAAACTCTCGCGAATGCCCAAAGATTTCGTTTTTCACCGCTAACTGCGCTTGAGAAAGATATATCGGTAACTCAAGGATTACTGGTTAATTTAGAGCAGGACGTACTGGCTGAATTACTAAAATTAGTAAGTGAATATGAAGTTGAATTGTCACGGATTTCAAACGCAGTTGCCGTAATCGATGTGGCTGCTGGATTGGCTGAGATAGCTGAGAGAAACTCCTACTGCAGGCCTATTTTCAATGATAAGAATAGAATAGAAATTCAGTCCGGTAGGCACCCAGTCGTTGAAAATTCTATGTCGGCTGGAGAATTCGTACCAAATAACACACACCTCGGTCCACCAACCGAAAAAATTATATTACTAACTGGCCCAAATATGGCAGGAAAATCAACATATCTGCGGCAACTAGCCATCATCGTTCTAATGGCGCATTGTGGCTCCTTTGTTCCAGCAAAATCCGCAAACCTTCCGGTCATTGATCGCATATTCTCAAGAGTTGGAGCGCAAGATGAAATCGCAGCTGGTAGATCAACGTTCATGGTGGAAATGACTGAAACCGCAACCATTCTTAATAACTGCACACAAGATTCGTTGGTTATTTTCGACGAGGTAGGTCGTGGAACGTCCACTGAGGATGGGCTAGCAATAGCCCAAGCCGTCATCGAGTTTCTCTACGACAATGACAAAGGATGCCCACTAACAGTATTCGCGACGCATTATCGAGAATTAACCAATATCACTGCCCACTTGGATGGTGTTATAAATCAGTCCGTAGCAGTGTCGAACGAAGATGGTGTAATTACCTTTCTTCATCGAATCATCAATGGAAGCGCTGATGGCTCATACGGTGTCCATGTTGCCTCTTTAGCCGGAATTCCAAAAGAAGTCATCCAAAGAGCTCAGCTGCTCCTAAAGACTCTGCAAGTCGACCGCAAGTCTAACTCAACTATCGACAAACACTCTAGCAAGCCGGAAAAGCAACAGTTACCCGTGGATATCGAGGCAATGATCGGCAAACTAAAGCGAATCGCACCCGATTCCCTCACACCACGAGAAGCCCTTGAAAAACTCTACGAACTACACGACGAAGCCAACCAATTATAACGAACGACCAAGGCTGATAGACGTCATCTGTTCACCCACCTATCCATATGATTAATTAAACCTGTTGAGCTATGATATTAGTTATGGTTGCAGTTCCAAAAGATATGAGTTCTCTCGATAAACACAGCTTCACAACGGATGAGGTGGGACTCATCAGGGAACTCGCGGAAGCAGTCGCTTCAAGAATCGCGGCTGGAGAAGTAATCGATCGGCCAGCTTCAGTGGTCAAGGAGCTAGTTGAAAATTCGCTTGACGCAGGAGCCGCAAAAATAGCTATAGAAATCACGGATGGTGGTACAAAAACGATCCGAGTGAATGATGACGGCAGTGGATTTCGAAAAATCGATCTCGCGCTAGCCTTTGTTCGGCATGCAACCTCAAAACTAACAACCGAACAGGACTTATTTCGGATTCAATCGCTTGGGTTTAGAGGTGAGGCACTTGCCTCGATCGCAGCCGCCGCAAATTGTCAGCTAATTAGTAAGTCCAACCGGGCATCTGACGGTTTTCAAGTCTCAACAAACAATGGGAAAATTGGCCCCATAATTAAAGCTGCATGCCCTACAGGAACAACGATTCAGGTTTCGAATCTATTCTCGCTCCTGCCAGGCAGGTTAAAATTCTTGGCCTCGATCAGAGCTGAAACATCAGCAATTAGTCGAACACTAACTGAGATATCTTTAGCGTACCCCGACGTAGCATTCTCCTTAATCGCCGATAATCATGAAAGACTTCGAACTCCAGGCAACGGAAATCCAAAAGACGCAGTTGCTGCAGTTCACTCCACAGAAATAGCCAATAATCTGTTGCAAATCAATTATGAGTCATCCGGTAATGAGGACACTTGTAAAATAACAGGCTTTTGCGGCAATCCATCCATCCATAGAGGAAATAGGTCTGCAATCCATCTCATCGTAAATGGTCGAGCAATCGTATCGAAAACATTATCACACTCACTGGAGCGCGCCTATTCAACACTGATTCCTGTGGGTAGATTTCCAATTGCCGTTATAAAAATTACTCTACCCCCCGAGGATATTGATGTTAATGTCCACCCTGCAAAACTTGAGCTTAAATTTAAAAATGAAAAGTTTGTTAGTACTTCAGTGAGTCGTGCAATCACACAAGCACTCGCTGCGTCTACTATCTCTCAACTTCGTACCGATTATGACTACAGTGGAGGTATTCAATCCAATATACCGAATATCGGATTATTTCGAAATCCTAAAATACATAAAGCAAATGTGTTATCTCATTTATCAGTCAGTCGTGAAAAAATCAGCAACACTGGTTCGCCGATCGATTTTCGTGAACCACAAACAAAGCTACCCTTCCTTCTTGCTGATAGTGATTCTGTCATCGCATTAGGCCAACTCAAAAAAACATTCATTCTTTGTGAGGGACCAGGCGGCTTACTTTTGATCGACCAACATGCCGCAGATGAACGAGTGCAGTATGAAAAAGTACGGTCGGAGCTCTCGAATTCATCAGTTAAATCTCAACCGTTGCTTAGCTCAGCCGTGATTTCAACTTCGATATCGATTTCTGAACATGCCCGCCAGGAAAAAGAACTCCTTCAATCAGCTGGGTGGGAC
>JAPYRK010000022.1:0-22228 GCA_029941115.1 Dehalococcoidia bacterium
GCTACTGCCGTTAGTGTTGGTGTAGCGGTTTGGGAAACAACCTGAGCTTGTTGAAATTCTTGTATCTGGTTTTCAAGTTCTTCAACTTTTGCATCATTATCATTCGAGCAGCCGATAACACTCAGCATGTATATTGCTAGAACAACAGTTAGTACTTTCATAGAGAATATCCTATAGCAATATCAATCAAACTCTTGGTTACAATCACTCTCCCATACACCTGTAACCGAACTTTAATGACCATCCTAGATACAATTGAGCGTATTCATGACCTTGTTCGGCAGCAAGTGTGTACCATTCCACTGCAGTTTTATCATTTTCCGGAACACCTTTACCGTCGGAATACATGTTCCCTAGGTAATGTTGAGCGTCAGCATCACCGTCTTCTGCAAAGGGAGTAAGTAGTGCTAAAGCAGTTTTATAGTCCTCATCCCAATATGCATCCTTTCCTTCATTATAATCTGGTAACGGAGTTGGAGTTGGAGTAGGTGTAGGACTTGGTGTTGAAGAATCATCTAGCTGCTGACACTTTCGTGACACCTTCGTGGATGTTGGAAGATGAACCCAAAGAAACAGTGATACACATTAGAGCCCGCTGCTATAGGCTCAGGTGAAGTGTTATGAATGGTGTGAAACACAGGCTGATGATCTTCTAATCCGCGGGTCGGGAGTTCGAATCTCTCCGAGGGTACCATTTTCCGAGATATTCTATGTATAGCAACGGATTCCCATATGTGAGGAGTCCACTGCTCTGAGAGCAGTAGCGTTTCACCCCCAGTTGATACCCACCAGCCAATGGTACAGGAATCTACAGTTCACAGGAAAGCCAGTGTCGCGGGCCTGCGGATGGACGAGTGATATCCTCCTGTCAAAGTACTAAAGGGGTCCATACTATGACTGTCACCGATATCGATATCCATTCACGTGATCTGTATTGCGATGGCGAGCGATTTGGCGATGAGCTAACGTACGAACGTATCGATGGGGTCGTAAAGTACGCGGTCGATCCAGATGACCCCGCTAACACAGGCATTGCCGATCTGGGGAATGCGACACGCGACAGTGATGGCCTAGTTCGGTTTAGTGGTGATTTCACCATCCTCGCCCCTCTCGAAGGCGGAAACGGTGCTGCGTTACTTGACGTGCCAAACCGCGGCGGCCGGGTGGCGCCGCGACTGTTCAATCTGGCGCCATTTCCAGAAGATTCACATCTGATCGAACCGGGTGATGGATATTTATTGCGACATGGTTGGACGGTCGCTTTTTGCGGTTGGCAGTGGGATGTGCCCCGTGAATCGGGTCGGATGGGCCTAGCAGCCCCTCTCGTCACTGAACCTGACGGAGGGCGCATGCAGTTGCGCTTTCAGATTCCGTCGAATCAGGATGAGCTACTGTTAACAGATCAGCACGTCGGCGTAGGGCCAAACCATGTGACGATCCCGCCAGAGACCCTCAATGATCCGAACGCGGAGCTTCTAGTGCGCGACACGCCGTACGGCACAGCTACCCTAGTGCCGCGTGATCACTGGACACTCGAAGAAGACCGCGTGCGTGCCGCTGAAGGGTTTCAAGCTGGCAAGGTATATGACCTTCTGTACATTCCACGTCAGTGTCCAGTCGTTGGCACTGGTTTGATTGCGATGCGAGATTTTGCCGTTTGCTTAAAAGGACCGACAAGCCCGGTCAGCCCGGTGGAGTATGTAATTGGCGAGGGCCTGTCGCAGTGTGGTCGTTTTTTACGTACCTTTTTGTACAACGGGCTCAACGTGGATGAGGAAAAAAACCAGGCGTTCGATGGACTGTTAGTGCATGTCGCAGGCGGGCGACGTGGAGAGTTCAATCATCGTTATGCGCAGCCTTCTGTGCAACCGACACCGAGCTTTGGTCACTTGTTTCCGCACGCAGATGACTCACAGACTGATCCGACCGGCGCTACTGCCGGTCTTTTAGATGTGCAACGCGAGCGCGGTGGCGTACCAAAGATTTTTTATACAGACACCTCGGCTGAATACTGGCGTGGGGATGCTGGCCTCACCCATATTGAATTGAAAAATGAGGAGGACATGCAGTTCCCAGTCAACGTGCGACGCTATCTCTTCGCATCGACTCAGCATTCGCCGGGAACGTTACCGCAGCTGAGTGAGAGTAAGTATGGTCCCACCGGCAATGGTTTGAACATCATTGACTATCGACCGCTCATCCGGGCAGCGTTGAGTAATCTGCTTGCCTGGGTTAAAGATGACCTAGACCCGCCACCTAGCGCCTATCCGCGTATATCTGATGGAACAGCTGTGACGCGTCCTGAGTTGTTGGTGTCACTCGCGGAGATTGCAGGCCTGGCACTTCCTACCTCGCCTGGATTGAATCGAATCCGTCCGCTCGACCTTGGATCGGCTACTGAAGCAGGAGTTGCTTGGCTCCCGTCTAACCCAGCTGGTAAGCCTTACGAGTCCATCGTTTCGTCAGTTAACGAAGACGGTAACGAGAAAGCCGGTATTGCCATGCCAGACATCAGCGTGCCGGTTGGTACACACACTGGGTTCAACCCACGCCATCCTAGGTCTGGAGGTGTCGGCCAGCTGGTGGAATACGTGGGATCCACGCAGCTTTTTAGAGCGGATGAAATCGAGCGACGTTATGGTGGCCGCGACGCTTATCTTCGACTCATTCGAGAAGCCGCCGAAAAGCTTGTGCAGCAACGCTATCTTTTAGCCGATGATGTTGAGCTATGTGTCGACATCGCAATGGAAAGGTACGATTACGCGGTGCTGGCCTGATCGATTGGGATGTTGCTTGAACTGTGTGTCCTCGGGACTCCGGACCTACCCACTTCAGGATGGGGTGAATCTGGGCTACCGCTCGGCGCAGTACATAACATCTGTTTTTGCCTGTTACTCGTTATGGGTCACCTGGGTGGAATTTTAGGGTGGGGATTGGTATCTATTATGCCAAAAGTCTCTGCTATCGACGTTCTGAGGCGTTTTGTGACGATAAATCATTGGTTGAGCAGCACGAATAAAGAAAGAGGTTATTCAATGAGTTTTGAAGTCGGTACCCGTGTCAACTTTCGTTCGTAGCTTAGAAAGAGTCTATCAACAGGCTGGTGCGGAGAATACCGGTCGTGTAATCGTATCAATTCTTCTTTGGTACACCGGTAAATTTCTTTTAGGTGAAATAGCTTGTTCACTGGAGTCATGGCCGTGTATCCAGCCTGAATAATAACTCAAGATTTGGCTGATAGAGAAGTATTATACTATAATAAATAGTAATATTATTGTATAATATGGTGTAGGTCGAGGCCGATCATTTATGTAGTGTTAGTTACCCGATAGATCGTCATAAAAATGGGATAAATATATTGATTAAATAGTTAGAATAGAGATATATTATGAAGAAATATCAAACGAATGAACAATTAAATCAGGATTATTATATCCTAGATAATTCACTAAGGATTTTAAATATTGGCCATGCCTAAGCCCTGTGTTAGTCTGCTAACGCTCGATTTGGGATCTAGTTAACGGGCCAGGACAGGCTATGTGATGCGGGATTTGTACAATATTCAGAAGGGGCCAATTAGATATCAAAAAGGCTAAATCGAGACCAATCCTAAGTAAATTGGTGGTTGTAGGACTCTTAGGGATAGATGACTGTTCGTAGAGAAATCAGGACTGTATGGCTTATTTCTAGTGTGAGTATAGATGAGGCTAGACCGAGTTATAGGCTTATTTAATGGGATACTAGTCAGTCCGGAGACCAAATTTTATTAGGTCGGCGTTTTTTAGGCACAGATTTGACTGGTTAAGCGATAGTCTACATATGAAGTGACAGGAGCAGAAATGGTAGAGAGCCACAATCATGAGAGCGAGCATTCGACTGATATTGTTGCGAACTCAGAGCCAGAAAAAGCTGCGTTAGAGGCACTGACGTTGTATATGAAGTCCTGGAATAATCGTGACATTGCTGGGATGGATGCGGCGTTCCATTTCCCGCACGTGCGAATCGCGAGTGGCCAGATCTCAATTTTGGAGAAAACTCGTATGCGGTCTCGGAATTTTTTTGAGTCGTTCATTAAGAATACCGGATGGGATTACAGCCTTTGGGATTATCGGAGAGCAGTGCAGAGTAAGGAAGACAAAGTACATTTCGCTGTCCAGTTCACGAGGTATCGCAAGGATGGAATTCCAATAGGGCAGTATCCATCACTTTGGATCGTTGCTTTGATCGATGGAAAATGGGGAGTTCAGGCTCGGTCTAGTTTTGCACCCTAGGTTGAGATTCAGTCGGCAGGTTTAGGATATTCCTAAACCTGCCAACTGATAACCTTGCTCTATTGTTTTCTTGAATCAGCAAGGAGAATTTATGAGTCAGCTATTTAACCCACTTAGTCTCAATCTCGCTACGGAAATGACTAATCGATTTATGTTGGCACCTCTTACCAATTCTCAGAGTAATGATGACGGGACCATGTCCGAGGAAGAGTTTCATTGGTTGACGATGCGTGCGAAAGGTGGATTTGGCCTCACTATGACGTGTGCCGCACATGTCCAGGAAATCGGAAGAGGCTTTCCTGGACAGATGGGAATATTTTCGGATCAGCATTTACCAGGATTAACTAGACTTGCCGCAGAAATTGGATCTCACAATAGTATTTCGATTGTTCAATTACATCACGCGGGGATGCGTTCACCAGCTGCACTTATAGGCGAGCGACCGGTCTGCCCATCGGATAACGAGCGTGACGACGCACGTGGACTGACATTGGATGAGGTGTACCAGCTTAGAGATGATTTTGTGCAGTCAGCCATTCGTGCTGAGAAAGCTGGATTTGATGGAGTTGAGCTTCATGGAGCGCATGGCTACATTCTTTGTCAATTTTTAAGTAGCGAAATTAATCACCGCGTTGACCAGTATGGTGGAGAGTTAGAAAATAGATGTCGACTTCTGAAGGAAATAATTCAAGGAATACGTGCTTCTTGTTCACCTAATTTTGTATTGGGTGTCAGGCTTTCTCCTGAACGATTTGGTATGCAGCTGTTTGAAATCAAGGAGTTGGCACAAAACCTTATGACTGAAGGTGATATTGATTTCTTAGACATGTCTTTGTGGGATGTATTCAAAGAACCAAATGAAGAGAAATTTCAGGGTAAAACTCTACTGGCTCATTTTGCCGAGCTTGATCGGGGGAGTGTGAAGTTAGGGGTTGCTGGAAAAATAACAAATCCGGGTGAAGCGGAAGCAATAATCTCACAAGGAGTCGACTGGATAATGCTTGGACGAGCAGCAATACTTCATCATAATTTTCCGGAATTGCATCGGGCTGATCCTGATTTTATGCCAGTCCAACTGCCGGTATCAGAGGACTATCTAAGAAATGAAGGCTTGTCAGATAAATTTCTTGACTACATGCGAGGCTGGGACGGATTTATTCTTGACTAGCTGCGATCTTATCTCGTGCAATTAAGGAGAACCTGTGTATATACGCGTAACAGTTGGCCGGCCCGATACACTAGAGAATATTTGGAGCTACCTGGCGGACGTAAGGTCACATACCGAGTTTTGTAGTTAATTTAGATAACGGATCGGATTTTTATGACGAAGATTGGCATACTGCTCCCTACTCGAGAAGCCGTTTTCTATGGCGATAAATCAGGTAATCCAGAACCACTTATCGATCTAGCCGTCCGGGCTGAGGAGATGGGATTTGATTCGGTTTGGGCTGGAGATTCGTTGCTCGCTCGGCCGCGTTCAGAGCCGCTAACATTACTCTCCGCGGTAGCCGTAAAGACAAAAAAAGTAGAACTTGGAACAGCCGTCTTGTTACCAGCTCTACGAAATGCCGAACAGCTTGCTCAATCGACAGCTACGCTAGACGCTCTTTCTGGCGGCCGGTTTATTTTAGGGATTGGTGGCGGACCAGACACCCCTGGAGTTCGTAAAGATTTTAAGCTTACAGGAATGAATTTTTCGAAACGTGCTAGTCAGTCAGTCAAAATTGCTGAGCGACTTAGATCTCTTTGGCGTGGTGATAAAGAGCAGATGTACCCTTTGACTCATAAGTCGGAGGGACCTCCAATTTGGATGGGTGGGGCCGGCCCAAGAACCTTAGAGCGGACAGGACGTTTATTTGATGGCTGGTTTCCCCTTGCTACATCAGCGGAAGCTTTCAGAAGTGGCCTTAGATCGGTTAGGCAGGCGGCTGAAGATGCCGGCCGATCATCAGATTCTATAACGGCTAGTGCTTATCTCACTGTGGTATTTGGTGAGTCGGAAAAAGCTGAGGCTCAACTAGCCCAACATTCGGAGCTTTATTACGGTGTGCCCTATGAACAAATTAGTAAGGCTCAGGGATCGATTGCAGGCCCGGTGGAGAAAGTAGTTGATTGGCTTGACGAATTTGTATCTGCTGGTGTTGAGCACCTATGTATTCGTTTTGGCTGTGAAGATATTTCCGGTCAGCTCGAGACTCTGGCAAGTGTGCTGCATAAATATAAGTAGAAATATCGCCATCGGATGTAAAACATCGTTTAGTGATTAATAAAAGACGTTTCTAAGTCTGGATTTCTTGAATTTCGTTCGTCTTTTCTAGAACCACCTTCAACTGCGCGATCGTAGACAATTTCACCATTAATCACTGTTTGTTCTATCTCTATTTGATCTATATTGGCTGGATTGATGGCCAGAGGATCATCTGATAGAACGACAAGGTCGCCCAACTTGCCAACAGAAAGACTCCCCTTAATCTTTTCTTCAAAACCTAAGGCTGCGGCATCAAGAGTCATCGACCGAAGAGCTGCTTCTGGGTCTATCACAAACTCAGAGCCTAGCTTCTCACCACCGCGCGTTTGCCGATTTACTGCGACATGCACGTTGAATAGGGGATCAACCGGTGTTACCCACCAGTCAGAATGGCAGCCGAACAAGATACCACGGTCGAGTGCGCCTTTCAGAGGAGAAATTCTCTCTCCTCGATCGGGGCCAAGGAAGCGATCTCTGTGTCTGTCGCCCCAATAGTAAACGTGTAAATTGAAGAATGAGGCAGCGATATTTAGCTTTGCCATACGATCTAGTTGATCCTCACGCACGGTCTGGCAGTGCTCAATTCGAAATCGATGATCTTGCTTCGGGTGCCGGTCCAGAGCTCGTTCATACGCATCCAGGATTGAATCTATAGCCCGATCGCCGTTGCCATGTGTACCGACCTGCCAGCCAGCCAGAAGAGCTTGCTCAGTAACTTCATTGAGAGTGTCTTGACTCCAGATTTGAATACCAGTTTCGGTATCGTGGTCGTGGTAGCCCTCAGTAAGCGCGCCCGAGTGTCCTTGCAACGACCCATCATGGACTATTTTAAGAATGCCTGCTTTTAATCGTTCAGAACCAAAACCGGTGGCGAGTCCCGTTCGCGCCAGTGTAGGTACCGCTTCCAATTCACCATACCTTCCGGCTAATCCACCGTAACTTGCTGCCAAATAGGTTCGGAGCGGGAATTTACCGCTTTTTCCAGCGAGATCGTAGGCTCGGAAAGAAGTTTCGTGATGTCCGCTGCCGACATCGTGTATCGTGGTGACGCCTGTCTGAACGAGTCGTTTACCAGCCCATTCTAGGCCGGCTATGCATTCATTAATGTCAGGCGAACCTGCTAGTCGAAGAATAAGTCGCGTAGCCGACTCGTAGAAGACTCCGGTAGGGTCACCATTTTCATTTCTATCAATTACACCCCCGTTAGGGTCTGGACTGTCAGATGAAACCCCTCCCATTTTCAGAGCCAGACTGTTTCCATATGCTAAATGTCCTGATATATGCGTGACGATCACCGGCCGCGTAGTTGAAACTTCATCAAGATCAAATCGTGTGAGATGGCGGTTGTCTTGGATTAGAGAGTCATCATATGAATGACCTTGAATTACCTCAGAATTTTTGGATTCGGCGAATTCTCCCATGAGAGTTACTAAGTCAGCAATCGTTCTGCTTGGGGGAGTGCCGCAATTTATACCAGAATTCATCCGAACGCCTGTCATTAATGGGTGAGTGTGGGATTCCACGAAACCGGGAACAACAGTTTTTCCAGCGGCATCGATGTGGACTAGGTTTGGGATATCCACGGATTCAATAATTGACTCATCACCTATCGCAGCAATCGTGCCATTAAGAATTAATATTGCGGAGGCCCTTGGAATATTTGCATCGAGAGTAATGATGTTGGCGTTTTTTATGGCTAAGTGCACGTTATTCCAATCTTGTGGTGAACGAGTGAATTCTTATTTTGCAGGTGAATCATCAGACGTGATATTGATTATCGTTCAATGAATTCTATGAGTGTATCGAATGGGTTCAGTCGCACAAAAAGACTTTGATCATGTTCGACGCTTGTTACTTGGGTGGCTAAATTCAGGACTAGATTTCTAATCACGCTTAAATCACTGACAATGAAGCGCAATGCTCCAAAAATCATTGATCTATCTCCTATTGAAGTGGCAATATCTCCATATTTAGCTACATACACGTCGGGTGTATACACGGTCAAACGGGAGTTAATTAAGTTAATATGATAAGCGCCTAATTCAGGATTTTGCACCTCACCCTGAACGAGTTGCGCGCAGTCCTCAGCTGTTTTTTCAGCGTTCTGACTTACGATCACCATCTCTTTAGCGTGAACGGTTTGATTTACATGATGCTGCCATTCTGGGCGCCAGACTAAGTCTGGTGTTCCGTGTTCACAGAAATATACACGGCCAGCTGGGAACACATCAGACCGCACTGTCACTGTTTTGAACTGAGCATCGACGATGCTATTTTCCAACGCCACTGGCCTGCCAAACGCTTTTGGAGGGTCTCCATCCATATCTAGGTTTTGGAGTAGTTTGTAGGTCTCGTCGATGTCGTTTGTCTTAAACACAAGACCATCGATACCGAGTGGTGCCATCATCATATCTGCACGCTTTTGCTGATTCTCCGTAGGGACTCCGATCAATTCAAGATAATTTGTATCGAACATTGCGAGATGATTGACGGATCCAAGGGTGTGATAGCCTTTGGGCGTCAATGTGAAACCTAGTCGACCAAAAATTTTCGCGGCTTCGTCTATATCTACGCGAACATTTATTACTACGTGGTCGATTTCGAATTTTGAATCAGGCATGTATCAATCTCCGTCAGTCTTGGATACTAGCATTTAAATTTTAATAGAATTGGAAATATTTAAAATGAGTGAAAAAATTCAAGTAGTGGCTCCAGAGAGTGTCGGACTATCCAGTTCACAGCTGATTAAGCTCAGTAATTTTTTCCAGAGCGAATATATAGATGCGGGTCGGTTGGCCGGTTGTATGATAGCGGTCGCTCGTCATGGAAAAGTGGCACATCTTTCTATTTTGGGTAAAGCTGACCTAGAACAGGACCGCTCGATGCGTGAAGATGATTTATTTCGCATCTATTCGATGTCTAAACCAATTACCTCAGTAGCCTTAATGACCCTTTATGAAGACGGATTGTTTCAACTCAGCGATCCGGTCTCAAAATTTATCCCAGAGTGGAAAAATCTCGAAGTATATGCTGGTGGTAAATATCCCAATTGGGAAACTAAGCCCTGTGACAGAGAGATGACAATTCGCGATTTACTCACCCATCAGAGTGGAATTGCCGCAGGAAGCTTTGGAGCCTCTGGGAATTATCCTGAGATTGAACAAGCCTATCGTGAAATTGGACTGGGGCCTGATTGGTTTCAAAATAAGGGACTTACTCTAAAAGACACGATCAGCACTTTGGCGAGCGTACCTCTAGCTTTTTCACCTGGTGATTATTGGAATTACTCGATATCTACGGATATTTGTGGCTATCTGGTCGAAGTCATGTCAGGTAGGAAATTCGATGTGTTCTTACAGGACGAGATATTTTATCCATTAGGGATGACAGATACCTCATTTGAGGTAGATTCAGACAAGGTTCCTCGTCTCACATCAAATTATACACATGGATTAGACGGCGAGCTTGAGCTTTTTGATTCAGCCGCGGACAGCGGTTTTGTTGGCCCCATTAGCTATTTTTCAGGGGCAGGGGGACTGATTTCGACTATGTATGATTACCTTCGTTTTGCACAGATGCTCCTGAATAAGGGCGAACTCGAAGGCACGAGAATTATCTCTCCTAAAACTCTCGACTTGATGACCCAGAATCATTTGACTGCTGCTCAAACAATGCAGGACCGCGAAAAGAAGATGAGCTTGAGCCTTCGGTCGCCAGGGCATGGCTTTGGACTCGGATTCTCGATGGTGCTAGATGTGGCTCAAAGTGAGTCAATCGGGTCAGTGGGAGAGTTTAGATGGGGTGGGGCCGCGAGCACTGCGTTTTGGATTGATCCCTTAGAAGATCTGTTAGTAGTTTTTATGACGCAGCTAACTCGTGCGACGACTCAAATTCGTCCACAACTTAAGTCACTTATATACCCCGCAATTATTGCTGCATAAACTCGCGAATACAGTAGGGAAGACTGTTGTATTCAAGGTAGAGCCGTATACACTCTTGGAGTTACGTTTAAATTAATTAATGGGGGTTGGTATGGCAATAAAAGTATTTAATGGTGGTCGGCAATTGGCAGATCCAAGCATATTCACAGCCGCTGGCATGGACCTTGCTCAAGTCGCTGTTGGTGCTGCTACCTCAAAGGAAGATTATATCGATCTTTTGCGCAATGCCGATGGTGCACTTATTGGTACATTGCCGCTTACTGATGCAGAGGTCCTCGAAGCTTGTCCTAAATTAAAAATAGTAAGTAGACAGGGAGTTGGTGTTGATTCCATCGATCTAGAAGCGGCGACTCGACTTGGTATCCTTGCGTGTAATACACCCGGCGTGAACACATCTGAGGTAGCCGACCATGCAATGGCTCAGTTACTAGCGCTTACCCGACTAATACGAGAATTTGATGGTGCTGTAAAGGCCGGACGTTGGAGCACGCAGACACAGGCTGTTCGGGACTTAGCTCCTGGTTTGAAGCGAATTGCTGGCAGCACAGTTGGAATAGTAGGTTTTGGAGCTATTGGACGAGCCTTCGCGACTCGAATCCGAGGTTTCGGTCCATTTCGCGTGATTGCTTATGATCCATATGTTTCTCAAACGTCGGCCGATTTGTATGGCGTTGAGCTCGTGGATCTAGATGAGCTCTTGAGATTGTCTGATTTCGTGACAATTCACGCGCCGTCGACGTCTGAGACTAAGCATATGTTTAGTTCTGACGCTTTTAAATCTATGAAAGAGTCCGCAATCCTTATTAATTGCGCACGTGGCCCCTTGGTTGACCCAGCAGCGCTACATGTTGCTTTGACAGACGGGCAAATTTTTGCGGCTGCGCTCGACGTTACAGAAGTGGAGCCAATTGATGCTGAAGATCCATTACTTGGTTTGGATAATCTAATTATTACGCCGCATGTGGCGGCCGGATCGACGGTGTCGTCGTCAGAGGGCGTTCGGAAACAGGCTGAAAATATTCTTCGTGTATTGAGTGGTGAGCCCCCCCATGGGTTGGCGAATCCCGAGGTGATTAAGATTATCGCTTTGATGCGCGGATCTGACCCCGGAAGATGGGAGAATATCCCTGATTTTTCTACAGCCCTGGCTCTATGAGCTTTTGAATTAAACGATGTGAGATTAATCAGATGACTAGCTAATCTGATACAGGTCTAGTCTTAAATAGATGAAATTAATTGCTCGAGTTAACAGATCTCCTAAGGGCCTGCGATACTTTCAACTGTATCTTTGGACGGTACTACTATTCACAGTAGCTGTCATCATTAGTGGCGACATAGTTCAGGCAACCGAATCTGGAGCCGGTTGTGGTGATAGCTGGCCGAAATGCGATGGGACGCTGATTCCAGCTTTCGCTGATGTACATATGGCAATTGAATTCGTACATCGAATGTTAACGAGCGTCCTGAGCTTCGGCTATTTCGGTTTATTGATTGGTGGCTATGTCCTATTTGGGAGGAGACATCGCGTATGGCCTAGCATTCTTGCCTCTACGGCTATTTTGGTAGTTGAAATCCTTTTGGGTGCGGCGCTCGTTTTCTTTGGTTGGGTGGAAGACAATGCCTCCTGGGGACGAGTTATTGCAGATAGCTTTCACGTAGTGAATACGTTGGCACTACTTGGATCTTTGGTATTAATTATTTTTCTGAGTAGAGCTGATAATGAAACCCTCGTAACTAAGCAGAATCCAAAGCGCCGCTATCTTATTTTTGCGATGCTTACGGTAATTCTCATAACAGTCACTGGGACCATAAACTCTTTAGCTGACACGCTTTATCTTTCTGACCACGTGGTGGTGGAGGAAACGCCCATCGCTCAACTTCTTGTGTCGGTCAGAGCGATTCACCCACTCGTCGCAATTATTGGTGGATTTGCAATTATTGGATTGTTGTATTTAGTGCTAGAGGAACCCAGTGTTCAGAAATCTATTTTGGGATTTGCTGTAGTCGGAGTAATTTTTTTACAAGTTTTGTCTGGAGTATTCAACATAGCGCTCCTCACGCCAGTTGAAATTCAAATAATTCATTTAGGTTTGGCGGATGCACTTTGGATACTATTAGTATTCTTTTCTTTACATAACTGGAAGGCGTTGGTGTCTAACTATAGTTAGACCTGATTTGTCACTGATACAGATCATTATTAGTTATAATTTTACGATGCAGCATAGAAAGTTAATACTCGTGGGGTTGATGGTCGTAACGGCCGGCTACATCTATTTAACCGGCACTATAGAGGTGGAAGCTTTAGCTGAGATGTATACTAGGGGCTCAATAATGCTTTATGAAACGGGTATGCCTCTGTTTTGTTGCGCCACATAAAATTAACGAGGCAAGTCTTGTCAGTAATGGCAAACTTTAGTCGGCTGCAGCCAACAGATTTCACCTATTTTGTTAAGTAAATGAGCCAGTTTTCGAATAAAAAGTTGTACTGAGCAATCACAATAAGATGTTGTCTCGCTGTTGGTGTGTGTTACGGTTACGTCACTAAATTTCTCACCTTATTCATTTTGACTGCGCCTCAGCGACAGGTTGGTCCTGAATTTGGACTTGTGGTTCGTGATTTTTCGACACCGAGAATCAGATCAGCTAATCTTTGCAATTTAGTTTTTGTCGAATTGAATATTGTTGAATTATTGAAGAAATTTAGGAGAATTTTAAATGCCACGTACTATTCGAGACTTGATGCCAATGGATTTAGAGTTTCAAATGTTTGTACTCGATGAACTCGCTGAAGAATTGATTGCAGAGGGAGCTGATGTTTTGAAGCTCACTGTAGGTGTTCCAGAACTTCCAATGCCAGGCCCAGTGCTCGAGAGTATCGTCGAAAAACTTCATGATAGAGATTTTGTCAGGCGCATATATCCGGAGGGATTACCGGAGTTGCGTCAGGCCATCTCGGAGTTTTATAATCGACGCTACGGCGCAGATAGCACTATCGACCAAGTCATAGTGAACACTGGGACGTCACCAATTTTCCGTAATATTTTTCAGCTAGTCTCTGGGCCTGAATATGAAATTCTAATTCCAAGACCGTATTACGCTCTTTATTTATATTGTGCTAAATTAGCGGGCGCACAAGTTAAGTTTTATGACATCGATAGCGATTCTGGCAGAGTCGATATGGACTCTTTTAGACAAAATTACTCTGCAAAAAAAACTTCTCTTGTGGTAATTAATTCTCCAGGGAATCCATTAGGGAATATAGTGTCGCCTGACGAAATGAAAGCAATCTACGAGATAGTTGATGGCCAATCATATGTGCTTAATGATGAAATTTATAACAACACCATGTTCTATGAGGACTTTCACTCAGCTTTGAAACTCTTTCCTGAGTACAAAGACAATACTATCGTGACTAATAGTTTTTCTAAAGGCTACCGGATGTACTCAAAGCGTATAGGATTTGCGATTTTGCCTGAAGAGTTACAGACAAATCTCCGCGTTATTCAGCAACACACGTTATTGTGCACAGATCCAGTTTATCAATACGGGATGATTGCGGCTCTAGCGGATGAAGAAAGCCCGCAACACCTAAGAGATGTTTATCGTGCAAGGGCAGAATATACGACTCAGCAACTGGAGAACACGGGTTGCCAACCTGTACCAGCCTTGGGCGGTTTCTACGCAAATTTGCGGTGTGAGGATTGGAATATTGAACATGGATTTGCGTCGTCCAAAGAGTTGGCCAGAGATGTCCTTCAGAAGACCCATGTCGCTGTTGTTCCGGGTACAGATTTTGGTGTTCCACATGATTTGCGCTTAGCTTTCTGTAACGACAGATACGATGAAGCCATAGATCGTCTTCGCATTTATTTCACGCCACTAGATCAGAGAAGTTAATAACTCCGAATTGGATTCAATTATGCATTCTACGAACCATCAACTCGAATATGAAGAGGGAGAACAACCTATTCCAGTTCGCCGTGCTGTGATTTTGGCTGCAGGAAAAGGTAATCGTATTCAGCCCTTGACGGCAGGGATTCCCAAATGCCTCATTGAGGTTGGTGGTCAATCATTAATCGAGAGAGCTTTGCATGGTCTGTCCTCACAACACGTGAGTGAAGCGGTGATAGTCGTGGGCTATAAGGCTTCACTGATTCGCGACCGTGTAGGCGCCTCCTTTGAGGGGATTAAAATTACTTATGTTGACGCGTATGACTATGAGACAACAAATAATATTCGTTCTTTGTGGGACGCGCGTAATTATCTGACAGACGATGTCATCTTGATTGAGGCGGATGTTATTTTTGACTCGAATCTTATTACTGATTTGTTAAGGGAAAGGGGAAGCAGTGCAGCAGTCGCTCCCAACCATAAAGCTCTGTCCGGCACGTTAATACATTGCGACGAGCAACGTCACATTATCAAGTTCATAATGAATGAAGATCTTGACCGATTGCCGAAAGATATTGATTTGTTCAAGACTGTGAATGTGTACCTATTTCGAAAAAAATTATTGGAGGAGCAAATTGTTCCGAGATTAGAACAAGAGATTCGGGATGGGCACGAAAATGGATATTACGAAAGCGTTCTTCGTGATTTTGTTGAAGAAGAGTCGAAGAGCGAGCTCATCGCTGTAGATGTTTCAAGAAATCGTTGGTATGAGATCGATGATCATCGAGATTTGGATGCAGCTGAGTTCCTTTTTTCAACAAAGAATCAGCAATTCGATCGTATTCAGGAATTGCATGGTGCGTACTGGAGATATGGCTTCATTGATCACGCCTATTTATACAACATGTACTTTCCACCCACGGAAATGTTGGAAGTGTTCGGCAAGAATTTGCCTGAAATTGTCAGTAATTATCCAGTTGCACAGCCTGAACTTGCCCGACTGGTGGCGAATTGGACTGGCGCCAACCCAGATAATCTCGCTGTCGCCAACGGAGCCGCCGAACTTATTAAAATTCTGGGAAACCAATTTATTCAACGTCTGATTATTCCGACCCCTTCATTTAATGAATATGAAGAAGTTGTCCAGCCAGAAAAACTCGAACGATTTCCCCTAGATCCGGATACTTTCGACCTTGATATTGATGGATTTGCTCATGCTGCTGTTCAATGGAAGGCAGATACTGCAGTGATCGTGACCCCCAATAACCCGACAGCGTTATCGGTGAAACCCGAAGAGCTGATGAAACTGGCCGAACGACTTTCCAGCGAAGGGTGCCGATTAATTGTTGACGAATCATTTATAGAATTTTCGGCTCTGGGTCGTAATGGTAGTCTGGAAGATTTGATAGATGACCAACCTAATCTCGCGGTCATCAAAAGCATGAGCAAGGTATTTGGTATTGCAGGCCTTCGCTTAGGATATATTCTTAGTTCAGACCGCAAGTTTATTAACGACATAAGAGGTAGTTTGTCTATTTGGAATGTGAATGGAATGGCAGAGGAATTCCTACATGCAGCGGGCCGTTATCGCACAGAATTTATCGCGAGCTGTAATCAAACCAGAGTAGATTGCATCGCTCTGTATGAAGCTCTGCTGTCTACCGAGGGTATCGAACCTATCGAGCCTGATGCAAACTTCGTGCTGTGTAAACTCTCAGATCCTAAGGCCAGTGGGCTGGAGGTTACTCGACGACTGTATGTAGAGCATAATATTTTGATAAAAGATTGTGCGAAAAAAAGCATGCCGCAAGCTGATCGGTACCTGCGTATAGCGTCTCGTACTCAGGCAGAAAATAGAACATTAGTTGATGCACTAGCTTCCGTACTTTAGGTTGCCACCGCACAAGAACGGGAGATTATTTTGAAATCTGATCACTTGAGTGATTCTGAAAACGCGGAGCTTATGCTCCATCTTGAACGAACTATTCCCCCTATGGATCTTGAGGATGCTGAGACACTTCTTGGCGAAGTCAAAGAGATATTTGACGAGCACGAAGTGGCATTTTTCCTTAGGCAGGGTACCTGTCTTGGTGCGGTGAGAGACCACGCGTTGATTGCATGGGATGATGATCTTGATCTTGGCTCCATTATTGGAATGCATGGTTTTACCGAGGAGATGATAGAGCCGACTGTTGCAGACCTTAGAGCCAGTGGTTGCTACGTTGAAGTGCACCGTGAGGGTCTTTATACGGCTGTCAAAATAATGAAATACCAAATCCGTATTGACTGGCAGTGTTATCAAGTCGTCAAAGATACTATCGCACATTATCCAGGAGTACCCTTTCCTATCAAGCTATTTACTAGCTTGACTCCCATTGATTTTCTTGGGAAATCTTATAATGTGCCGACTCCGCCAGACGAGTATCTCACTTATAAGTATGGCCCTGACTGGATTACTCCCAAGCAAGTTGGATATGAGAAGGATGTCCTTGATAATATGCCCAGCGGTATAGTTCCAGGCCGACCGGGGAGACTTAGGCAATGGTTTTCAGTCAAATTTAACCCTGGACAGACGGCTACTCTCCTTGTACTTGACATCAATGGATTCGCTGTGCGAGGTGCAATAGTGGTAATTGCCGGATTGAGCCGTTCAACCTCTAATCGAGATGGCCAGGTTAAATTTTACCTACCCGGACCGGATAATTATGCGGTATCGATTACGTTTAATGGTGTTGAGGAAGTGTTGTATGAGGAGGCACTTGTTCCGGGTGATAAATATATTTACCGCCCGGACCCGACTAGGACTGCGGGTAGATATTTTGTCCTCACACAGGAGTAGATAGGTCAAAACTGAGAATAGATAATATAAATATAAGGGTGGGTATAGGTACTAACGCTGCTAGGTGTTTGTTATTTCATACCGTTCAAAACCTCAGCGTGCTCGTCAGCATGAGCGATATTTCGAACGAGCATTTCCCACACAGTTTGTCCCCACTCTATTTCGAATGGAGTTTTAATTTGTTTGGGAAGATCGAGGTCTGATATTTGCGAGTAGATCGAGGCACATGTTTCTCCCATAGCGATAATGCCTTCGATGCCTTCTTCTTTACTTCCAAAACATGGCAAATATGTAATTAAGTATGGGGCTTCCAGTTGAATTGCTGAACAGGTAATTCCTAAGATAACTCCCTCTGAAAAGGCCACGTGCTCAGTGATTTCTCGCGCAGACCAAAGCGTTTTGGTGTTCGCAAGACGATCTGGCCAGTCCCAATTTATATCTTCGAGTATGGTAACAAATCGGTCACGTGATGCGTCTAATTCAGTGAGTAAATCCTTGGAGTTCGCTAGATGCGAATATCTAGTGCGAATCGATCCATATCGCTGAAACGTAATTTCAGGAGAGGCGTCTGACTCCCCTGTACTTGCGAATCTCAAATGCGCCGGACGAGTTTCACTAGATAGGTCATTCCAACTAATCATGTGTGCCTATCTGTTGATCTAGTGTCGAGGGCTTTAACCTCTTGGAAGTCCAAGTCCCCGAGTTGCAATTACATTTCGTTGAATTTCGCTAGTTCCTCCAGCGATTGTTGCGGATACGGTAGAAAGGTACATTGTGGCCCATCTTCCTTTCATAGGTGAGAGATGGTGTTCACGGTCACGTAAGTCACCATATTTTCCAAGCAGCTGAACGGCAGTTTTAGCTATGCGCTGCATGAACTCAGTGTTGAACGCTTTTGTCATGGATGCTTCGTAGTTCGGGATGAGGCCTCGTGCTTGCATCGAAATAACACGTTGAGAAAGTGTCCTGGCAACATTGGCCTCGATATATCGATCAACGAGCTCTAATCGAGCCGCATCTGGCCTGCCTAGGCGACTTCGACCAGAGGCTTTTTCCTCAGGATTCCGTATAAAGTCTCGCAACCCATCAAGTATCCGCTCTTGTCCGACAGCCATACCGATAGATGATCTCTCGAAATCGAGGTGAGTTGCTCCCACGTAC
The DNA here is from genome assembly GCA_029941115.1 of Dehalococcoidia bacterium. Classification (GTDB taxonomy): domain Bacteria; phylum Chloroflexota; class Dehalococcoidia; order UBA2979; family UBA2979; genus UBA2979. The sequence goes on from JAPYRK010000022.1 coordinate 18,352, forward strand.
CATCCTCGATCAATTTCTCCTACTGCGTTCTTCACCGGAACACGGACATCTTCAAAGAATGTTTCATTGAACCCGTGTTGGTCATGCATTTGGATGAGCGGCCTCACAGAAACTCCGGGAGTATCCATTGGGAAAAGTAAGTAGGTAATTCCGCGATGTTTTGGAGCTTCGGGATCGGTACGCACGAGAGCAAACATCCAATTTGCAAGGTGTGCTCCGGACGTCCAAATTTTCTGTCCGTTAATCACAAAATCATCTCCGTCACGCACGGCACGCGTTTGCAAAGATGCCAAATCTGAGCCCGATCCAGGTTCTGAATAACCCTGACACCATCTCGTTTCACCCTTAACCATTGGCGGCAAGAACTCTTTCTTTTGCTCATCATTTCCGTGAACCATTATGGTGGAGCCAACGTCAGGGACTCCAACTCTTGGGGCACCACGCGTAGCGATGGTCTCATTCAAAATGAATTGCTCCATCGTTGACAGGTCAGCTCCGCCATATGCCTTGGGCCAAGCAGGAGCGATCCAGCCTTTTTCAACCAAGGCACCCCGCCACTCCTTCAATGCAGCCTCTTTTTCAGGACTTGTTGGCATAGTCCGTGCCGTACGTGGATCTTCGTTTTGAGACATCTGTAAGGCTTTGGGGAAATTGTCGACAAAAAACTCTTCGACGCTATCTCTGAACTGTTTCTGTTCTGGACTGTCAGCAAAATCAACCATCGGAACCCTCGATCCTTATCATCTAAATTAGTAACTGGGATTATGATACTTAAATATTCAGAAAATAGTTGAGCATCTTTAGGGTACGGGGTCAGGCGTTGCCGCTCTTTACCTCGCTGTTTGTCGGGGTGGTCGGGGATAATGTTCTGAAATCACCAATCAATGTTGAATTAATCGCTTCCAATACTATTTTGATTTCTTAATTTGCCCTGTCTTTTTTCTTTCTTAGCTTTTTCTGCATCAAGTATTTCTTGTCTTCGTGCATCAAGTGCTTCTTGTGCTGGGTCACTCTTTTTTTCATCCGTTGGATTTGGGACTATTCCCAATTTTGATAATGGGTGATCCTCTGGCAGGTTCGACTTTAGGTATGCAGCTTTGAAGCGTTCACCTTTTTCAATCTCTTCTCGGGTCTTCTCGTTATCAGTCATGTCTCAAATAGTAGGGGTCCGGGTCGCGAAGTCACACCCCTGTCCCCATGAAGGGAGGGGCACTCTCGCATAAAACAAGCGTGCAAGTTTTTTTAAAAAAGTAGTGGGGAGATTTTGAGCAAAAAGAAAGCGCCCCGTAAGGCGCCCTCGTAATTTCAAAATCAATTTATCTATTGTAACATAAATTGAATCTCTTATGTCGAACTACATTCATCAATCCTGAAATAGGCTCTAGATGCCCGCACGAAATAACGTGCTTTCTGGGGCATTGGCCCCTTTTTGGGCCAATCTAACTACCTACGAAAACATGAATCCATTATGTAACAACGGAGAGAAGCTAATCAGACGAGGTGTAATCTTGATCGCGTACTTCTTTGAATGCATTCCATCCTTCTTTTTCGCGAATCTGATGCTGTCGATCAGCGTTTTCATCACCCTTTTCAATTAAGGCGGTGATTTCGGGAACATCCTGATACATAATTGCGTCATCAAAGCCAGCAAGTTCATAAACTCTTCGAATGATTGCCTTATTACTTCGCACCGTATTTTGGGGGAGTTTAGATAACTTTTCAGCCCAAGTATTAGCGGTCGTCATAAGATCTTCATCAGCAACAATTTTATTAACCAGCCCTAGCTCTAAGGCTTCTTGTGCAGTCAGAGTCTCACCAAGCATCAGGATTTCTTTGGCCTTTTTCAACCCTACTAGAAAAGGTGTAATTAGCATGGGGATGCCAAAACCGTGTCGGATCTGTATCTCACCCAACTTAACGTTTTCAGATGCGATAGTGAAATCGCAAACACCTGCCAACTCAAAACCCTGTCCGACAGCGTGACCACGGATTGCAGCAATAACTGGTTTATTCATTTTCCAAATATAAGTTTGCACGTCAGTGCCTGATGGTCCTGGTTCATCATCAGGATATAAGTGTGACCACATGTCACCGCCTGCCGAGAAGGCTCGACCGGCTCCGGTGAGAATTACAACTGAAACCTCATCGTCAATATCAGCCCTCTGAAGTGCATCTAGAAGGAGTCTCTGCACATTTTTATTTAGCGCATTTAGAACTAGTGGCCGATTTAGAGTGATTGTCCGGATGTTGTTGGTTGTCTTAATCAGTACGTCATCATTGGAAGGGGGTGGGATCGGAATGCCGTCAGGAGTTTTTTGCCAAGTGTCCGTGTTTGTACTGTTGGTCATAGGGCGTTCTCCATCATGAATTTTCTGATATTTTCACCATTTTAGCCGAACGACTAAGAAATCGCTCGGTTCGGCTAAATCCGAATATTCGCTTATAAAAATTGTTGCGGATAGAGTTTAGGTGAGTGAGATCTATTCGTGCGAACAAATGTAACTACGATACTTACTAGCAAATTCCCCTAAGGCAAGTTTCGTGAAAAGTAAGTTTAAAGATCTCGGTGTACCCGAATCATTGGTGCAGGTGCTTTTGGACCGCGGCATTGGTGACCCGTTCGAAATTCAGATGGCGACGATCCCCGACGCGCTGGCTGGACTAGATATATGTGGACGAGCTCCAACGGGCTCGGGTAAAACGATTGCGTTTGGCATTCCATTGGTAGTACGAGCGCCGAAAGGATATTCGCAAGAACCAACTTCCCTAATACTTGCTCCAACCAGAGAACTCGCCGAGCAGATCACTACGGCAATCAGGCCCCTCGCACGAATGATGGAACGAACAATCCTCTCGGTATATGGAGGTGTGAATATGCGTCAGCAAATCGACCGACTTGCAAAAGGGGTTGATATTGTTGTGGCGTGTCCGGGTAGACTGAATGACCTATTGGAACAAGGAGCACTTACTCTGGAGAAGGTAGGAATAGTAGTTATCGATGAAGCAGATCGTATGGCAGACATGGGATTCTTACCACAAGTTCGGAAGCTATTAGACCAGACTCTTGCCGATCGGCAGACGGTATTATTTTCGGCCACTCTCGATGGAGACGTTGCCGTGCTTACAAAGGACTATCAGAAGAATCCTGTAAGACATGAGGTAGGTTCGAAGAAGCCTGACATTCATTCTATGGAACATAAATTTTGGTCAGTGAATCGTCCAGATCGAATTCCAGTAGCTGCGCATGTGGTGGAGGAATATGGCAGAACACTTATTTTCACCAGAACCAAGCATGGCGCAGATCGTGCAGCTCGCCAATTAAAGCAGATGGGAGTTTCTACGGCAGCGATTCATGGTGACCGAAGTCAACATCAACGTAAGCGCGCATTGGCTGCATTTGCTGATGGAGAGGTTCAAACCTTGGTCGCCACTGATGTGGCAGCAAGGGGTATTCATGTAGACGACGTTGAGTGCGTTCTCCATTTCGATCCACCAGAGGACGATAAGGCTTACCTCCACAGATCTGGACGAACTGCTCGTGCTGGTGCGAAGGGCGTGGTCATCTGCTTTGTAGATCAGGTACAACACAAAATCGTTAAGCAACTTCAACGGTCGTTGGGCTTATCGATTTCAATTATTGGCCCTGAAGGCAGTGTCGATAGATCCACAAGAAATCTAATAAGTCCGGACAGAGTCTCAGACGGACCTAAGAACCGAGGCACGGGTCCAACAAAATCTCGCAGTAAACCTAAGCGAGGCAGTGCCCCACGATCGGAGTCACGATTCGGAGACGATTCAGGACGTGACCGTCCGGCGAGCGACAAATCTCGCAGTAAACCTAAGCGAGGCAGTGCCCCACGATCGGAGTCACGATTCG
>JAPYRK010000022.1:22328-27703 GCA_029941115.1 Dehalococcoidia bacterium
GAGACGATTCAAACGATATTAAGCGAAGTGGCAAGGCTAGCTACGGGAAACGCTTAAAGCGAAATCTTAAGGCCTCTGGAAAACCTCAAAAGAAAAGGAATAAACCGGAAGTATCTGTTTTTTCTTAGCCGTCTAGCATTTTGCTCGTATAACTATCTGTTCTTGAATTCAGGTATCCGTTTTTCCGAAAAAGCCTTAGGCCCCTCCGTTGAATCCTCCATACCTATTAGATTTTTCTCCAGATTTTCGGCGTAGCGTTGTGCTTCCCTTGAACTCATATTAGTGCTGCGATAAAGGATTTCCTTTAGATTTCTCACAGAACGTGGAGCCAAACGAGTCATTCTTTCCGCCCATTCCATCGCAGTAGGCATTAGATCATCTGGATCCACCACTTTGTTAACGAATCCCCAGTCGTAGGCTCTTTGAGCAGAGATACGCTCATCACCCCAGAGAGTCAACTCCAGCGCATTTCCTAGCCCAATAATTTTAGGTAGATGATGTACCCAACCGGCGCCTTGATTCCATCGTACTTCTGCAATACCAAACTCAGCTTTCGAGGATGCGATACGCACGTCACACTGCATTGCTTGATTGAACCCGCCTGCAATAGCGAGACCATTGATAGCGGCAATCATCGGCTTCCAGCAGTTGATTTTTTCAGAGAGTGGAAACATGTCCTTCAGATAATCTGGGAGTTGTACCATTGGGTCGGGGAGTCCAGCCGCCGCTGCAGCATTCCGTTCAGTTCGTTCCTTCAGATCTTGTCCCGTACAAAATGCCCGACCATTTCCAGTGAGTATTGATACCCAAGCTTCCTCATCATGCGCAAACTCCCAGTATGTTTCATAAAGAGCTTTTCGTAACTCTCCGTTAAATGAATTCAGGCGCTCCGGTCGATTTAGGGTCATAACCCAAATACGACCATTAGCTTCTTTATCCAGTTGTAGTACACCATCTTTAACACGCACCATATTGTTTCTCCCGTTCTCATTTAAGTTTATTTGTCACAGCTTGCCGAGTTAGCAGAAATATATCTGAATTTTAAATTGTTGTGTTCGATCGGGACATCTCATATTGACGTGGTGGGTGTCGACTCGAACGACACCCGTCGAAACGCCATGAAGAAAATCAAACCAAAGATTAATAAGATAACTCCACTTGTCTCGTATAGAAGACTGAGGCGTGCAGACGCTATCACTGAGAGTCCGATGATCGGTCCTAGTGCGGAACCAAAGTCCTGGAATGTAGCGTAGACCGAGAGTGTTTCTGTGCGAGATATTTTCTGTGCGATTTCGCCAGCCAAGGCAAGTAGTTGCATGTTGAGCAATACTCCACCAGTGAATGCAAGTATTAGAAGAATGAGCATATTCAATACGTTCAGATCAACTCCTAGTCCCATGACACAGCCAGCCGAGAATATAAGAGTAATGAGAAGGACTCGAACTCGCCCATATCTATCAGATAGATATCCACCCATGGGTCCCACGAAGACCTCTGCAAAGCTTCGCAGTCCTAAGACTAGTCCAGTGAAACTAGTGACTCCTAGCGCAATCGTAAAAAAATTCAACTCGAGGCCGTACCTGAAGCGCAAATAATGGCCGATAGTCCCCGACAGTATTCCAGCCCAAATTAGTCCTACCACCAAGGCACAGCAGTTTATAACCATAATCCGTGGGTTTCCTAAGATGTTTCTGTACTGACGTCTTTGTTGTTTTGTCTGAATTGTCAGCTCAGAGATTTGCTTGAGTGTTTTTTTAGACCAAATACCCGTGACTACTAGAGTGCTTAACCCAAAAATCAGTAATGCTTCTCGATAGCCAACGTAATCAGAAAGTATTCCGCCAAAGAGCGCACCACCGATAGCACCTATTCTTATAATTGAGGCGTTATACGACAGATTGAGGCCTAAGTTGAATTTTGAACTATGTTCAAGCGCTGTCCATTGTGCCCCAAGCCTTAGAACTGACCAGCATGCTCCCCATAATAAGCGCGCCAGTAGCAGTACTAGAAAATTCGTTGAATACGCGTAGATAATAAGAACAATTAGACTGCTCCACATTGCAGATGCAAAGGGCTTGCCGACTCCAAACCTTCGAATAATCTCTGAACTCATGGGGTTAGTTAATAGTCGTACAAAACGATTTGCAGAGAGTAGTATTCCAACTTCAGCGATTGTGAGATGCCAGAGTTCGGGTCTAGAGGGCATCACTACATATAGCATCGCATCACCGAGCAAAGCGGCCGCGACCGCCAGGCTCGTCAGCAAGATAGTTGTATTAGGTGGTGTGAGACTGGTTTTAATTGGTATGGTCTCTTCGAGAATAGTCTTTTGCAGCTGACATCTTTTAAAGATTCCTTACTCTATCGGACGAGCCTTTTATTCAGTACCGCTTTATCAAATTCGACACCCAAACCCGGTCCGGTTGGTGGGGTTATGTAGCCATTTTCGAATATTAGGGGTTCTTGAAAAATTGACCTATGGAGTGGTCCTTGGTTAGCCTCTTGTATGGAAAAATTCGGACTGCAGGTGTCAATTTGAATTGCCGCCGCCGCTGCAACTGGTCCACAATACATATGTGGGGCAATCACCGCATAATGCGCTTCCGCGATACCGGCTATTTTTTTTGCTTCGGTAATCCCCCCGCATTGACCTACATCTAATTGGATAATTTGAGCTGCTTTTTTCTCTAATATTTGAGCAAATTCATATTTTGTAACAAGTCGTTCTCCCGTGGCGATCGGGATACTGGTGTGGGCTGCGACTCGTGCCATCTCCTCAAAGTTTTCTGGCGGTACGGGTTCTTCAAACCAGTACGGGTGAAATGGTTCTAAAAAGTTTGCTACTCGAATGGCACTGTAAGTGGTAAGTTGGCCGTGGGTGCCGATACCGATTTCTAAGTCACTCCCGACAGATTTTCTAATTTGCTCAAAAATTTTTCCGGCATTTTCCATTTCGCGCAATGAAATATCTCTAGGTATTGGGTAGAGGGGCATGAATGGGTCAAATTTGCATGCGGTATTTCCTTCCGCAACAAGCTGCGCCGCTACCTCACCTGCTATTTCAGGATGTTCATTAAATTCGCGCATCCGAGGCATATAGGCGTAGGCTCTAAGTTTCTCATGATATTTACCGCCCAAAAGATTGTAGATAGGCTGACCAGTTGCTTTCCCGGCAATATCCCAAAGAGCGATATCTATGGCACTCATTGCTGGAGTGGCATAGAGACTTGGGTGCCGATAGTCATGTCTTGACGCATACATTCGGTCCCAAATTCGTTCAGTATTGAACGGGCTTTCACCAATGACGTATTCACTCACTAGCTCTTCGAGCAAGCTTATTTGTCCTTGTATAAATGTGGCTGCGATGTTCGATTCTCCATATGAGCTTCCGACAACGCGTTCTCCAATTCCGGTAATACCTTCATCTGTGGTGAGCTCGAGAAAAAGGAAATAACGCCCTCCGATGAATGGCTCCTCGTTTTCTACAACAAATGTGTTTAGGCCTGTAACTTTCAAAATTCAACTCCCGGTGCTGTCTAGTTATTTACTGGCTGGCCGTATTAATTCCATGTAGGCACATAAATGTTGAGTGAATAGTAGCAAAGTTCGGTGTATTTACGAATTTGCCATTCTGCCAGAGAAATTCCAACTGGTCACTGAGACTATATCAAGTTGAATAGCAACTTTACTATGTGAGCATCGCGCTGAGTCGTATACCGAATATGGTTATTGTCGTAACTAAACCAAGGGGAGATAAGTATTGGAAGATTATCATTATTCAATACAGCGATTTGGACGGGAATTTCTGCCTCAGCTAGATATGTCCAAACTGTATCTAGTGACCAAGGTCCTGCTATTCTTATCGCCACATGTTCAAAACTCCCTAAGATTCGCTTTCTTCTTAGATTAATCCCATCTCATTTTTTGTGTAGCATCAGAAGGTCACATAGATTCTTAAGTATTTCTTAATGTTTTTCAAAAAACTATGATTAAATTAATGGGTAAGGCCTGAGAGTATTGGAGTTGCTTCGATGAATATTAGTCAGCTGTGCAAGCGGTATTTAAGGTTAATACTTATTTCTGGAGCTTTGCTTGGATTGTTGGCCTGTGGCGGAAGCTCCGAGCCAGATAGCGGCGTCGCACGAGTTGACGATGCTGAAGCGGTGCCAGCAAAAGTAGCGACCGTTCAGCAAGTCTCCCAAGAGCCAATTCAAGCGACAGCAGACGCCTTCACGGCCTGTATGGCAAATTATGGCTTTGATCTTCCCCCGCCTGCCTTAGACGGTGATGGAGAAATTGATATTGAAGCGTTACGTGAAGCCGTATTATCAGATCCAAAGTTTGATCTGAAAGATAAATCTACCCGTGATGCGTTAGCAGATTGCGCTCCAGAATTAGTTGAAGTCAACGATTCTGCAGTGCGCACAGATGAAGATATAACGACCGACTTCACCACTTGTATGCGCAAGAATGGATTCAGTATTCCTGATCCAGAGTTAAATGCCGATGGTACCGTGGACACAGTGGCGTTGCGTGAGAGTGTGATTCAAGATCCAAAATTTGATTGGCAAGATCCTAAGACACAAGAGATATTGGGGGAGTGTTTGCCATTATTGCAAGGTGCCACATTTGCCCAAGAAAATAGCACCGAGGAGCAAGTCGAATTTCAAGATAATTTACTAAAGTTCGCCGAGTGTCTGCGAGCTGATGACGTGCCAGTGTCTGATCCTGATTTTTCTGGAGGCACTAGATCGGCGATCACTTCGATGTTCGCCGGGATCGATACTCAGGATGCGAAAGTAGAAGCGAGTATTGCCACCTGTCGCGAGGTGTACTTCAGTGAATAGTATGCAACAGATGAGTTCTAGTCATAGGCTCTAATAATCGATTGGATTGGGTGAAGAATCAATGAAGGTACTTTTCGTTATATTGTTGACCGGTATTTTGGCGGCCTCGGTGGTCTTGTTGGTCCCCCAAGAAGCTCTAAGAATTTGGGAATCTGACACATTACAAGTCAAGTCACTTACGACCTCGAAAGTGAGTTTGGAGCGCAAAGACTTGGTGACGTACGAAGAATTTGATGGAGTATTGGAGTACGGCGAAACGGTTGCGGTTGCCACCTTTGGGAGTGGCGTTCTCACGTCGATTGCAACTGAAGGCGCTCGCCTAACGCGTGGCTCGGTAGTCTACGGCTTTTATAGATCTGTATCTGACGCTGAAGTGCTGTCGGCGGATCAGCAGATTGCATCTGCTGAAGCCGCTATTTCTCAAGCAGAAGTTTCGCTTGAAAAATTACAGTCTGATCCTACTCAAGCTGAGATTGCGGCAGCGGAAGCCGCTATTTCTCAAGCAGAAGTTTCGCTTGAAAAATTACA
>JAPYRK010000023.1 GCA_029941115.1 Dehalococcoidia bacterium
GCTTGGATCTAGTAATTCCAGATGCTGGCTTCTCTAGAAATCGTTGAACTTGCCTGCCAACGCCCAATTCTACTATTCCGAAATTACCTACTGTCTCAGTCTCGTGTAACAGAATCGACACAAGAGAATTTGAATCACCAAATGAATCATGAATTGCACGCATATCTGCCAAAGAAGCTGATGTTATGACATCACCATTTACCACAAAAAATGATTCGGATGGACGATTGAATTCACACGCTCGCCCAACCGCACCAGCTGAACCGAGTGGATAATCTTCGATCGAATAATCAATATCTACATTCTTGTATTTGTTAGAAAAGTACTCTTTTAAAGGCATATAAGTGTGGCGAGAAACCGCAAATGTTAATTCGGTTACTCCAGCCTCAATTAGTGAATTCATCACATGAGCAACCATCGGTATGCCCGCCACGGGGATAAGTTGCTTGGGTAATTTCTCGGTTAAGGGTAGAAGTCTCGTGCCCTTACCGCCAGCTAGGATGATCGCACGCATCTTTACACTATAAACAAGTTGCAGTTCAAAGTAATGCTTCAAGCATTTCTACTTCGTCAAGATGTTCCCAAGGTAAATCAATATCGTCACGACCAAAATGGCCATAACTGGCAGTTTGCTTGTATATCGGGCGTCTCAAATCAAAACGCTCAATTATCGCTGCTGGTCTGAGATCAAAATGGTGCTGAACAAGTTCAGCCAACTCATAATCAGTCATAACGCCCGTTCCAAAAGAATCCACCATCACAGAAACGGGTTGCGCAATCCCAATTGCATATGAAATTTGCACCTCGAATCGCTTAGCTAACCCAGCAGCAACAAAGTTCTTCGCTACATGTCTGGCCGCATAAGCAGCGGATCTATCAACCTTCGACGGGTCTTTACCGCTAAACGCTCCACCACCATGCCTTGCCGCCCCGCCGTAGGTGTCTACAATGATTTTTCGTCCCGTAAGGCCGGCGTCTGCCATCGGCCCGCCCATCACGAATCGCCCCGTTGGGTTGATCAAGTACTTTGTATTCTCCGTTTGTAGCTCCACTGGACAGACAGGCTTAATAACTTCTTCTATTATCGCTTCCCTCAGATCAGCCAAGCTTATATCCGGTAAATGCTGAGCCGATATCAAAACGGTGTCCAGATAACTTGGTGCACCGTTTTCATACGCCACGGTCACCTGACTTTTTCCATCTGGTCCTAGCCAAGGAAGAATTTCTCTCTTTCGAACAAGCGCTAACTGCCTCGTGAGCTTGTGTGCAAGTGATAAAGGAGCAGGCATAAATTGACCAGGTGCTATAGCCGGACCATCATCTTTTGTCGCCAATTCAGTCTCATTACAGGCAAACCCAAATACCATGCCTTGATCGCCAGCGCCAACCCGGTCATATGGATCAGTTTCCTTGGAGCGATCCACACCTCGAACTATGTCTGGAGATTGTTCCGCAATAGAATTCAATACCCCGCACGACTGAGCATCAAAGCCGTACGATGGACCAGAATAACCAATCTCCGATATTGTTTTACGCACTATTTTTTCGATATCCACATATCCAGCTGTGTGCACTTCCCCAAATATCCAAACTGTCCCAGTAGTTGTTGCAGTTTCACACGCAACACGTGAGTCCGAATCCTGAGTCAATAAAGCATCCAAAATCGAATCTGATACTTGGTCACATAATTTATCTGGATGACCCTCAGTTACCGATTCACTAGAGAAAAGTGTAAAACTCATTCAGTACCCACCTGCCATGATGACAAATATTCTTCTTGTTGTTCGCTTAAACGATCGATCGAGACTTTCATAGAAGTTAACTTAAGCATCGCTATCTCACTATCGATTTCGCTAGGTACAGGATATATCAGGTTTTCAAGTGTTTGATGTTGGTTAACTAGATACTCCGCAGCCAATGCCTGATTAGCAAAGGACATATCCATTACTGAGGCTGGATGTCCTTCAGCCGCACCCAAATTTACTGCTCGACCTTCTGTTAGCACTACAAGTCCACGTCCGTCCGGCATCACGTATTCTTGCACGAACGGCCGAAGATCCCGAACTAATTCGGACATCTCTCTTAGAGATTTAACATCAACTTCCACGTCGAAATGTCCCGAATTTGCCAAAATCGCTCCGTCCTTCATATGAACAAATGCATCCGGGGTAATAACGTCTCTATTACCTGTCACTGTTATAAAAATATCGCCTAGCGCAGCGGCGGCCTCTATAGGCATCACTCGATAACCATCCATAACTGCCTCCAGAGCTGGAACTGGCTGAACTTCTGTCACAATTACATTTGCGCCTAAACCTTGAGCTCTCATTGCGACGCCTTTTCCACACCAACCATAACCACAAACAACAATCGTTTTACCTGCGATTAAAATATTAGTAGCGCGAATAATGCCATCTAGAGTTGACTGCCCCGTACCATAACGATTATCAAAAAAATGTTTAGTGCTGGCATCATTTACGCCAATAATCGGAAATTCAAGATTGCCTTCGTTTTCCAGCGCCTTATCTCGAGTAATACCCGTTGTCGTTTCTTCAGTCCCGCCAATGAGATTCGTAAGTAAGTCTCTTCTGTCTGTGTGAAGCAGTGCCACTAAATCAGCTCCATCATCAACAGTAATATTAGGTCCAAATGCAATTGCCTCGGCAAGATGACGAGAGTAGGTTTCCGTACTCTCACCACTTATGGCCCAGGTCGGTACATCATATACATGAAGCATGGCGGCAGCGACATCATCCTGAGTTGATAACGGGTTCGAGGCACAGAGGCGTATTTCTGCTCCACCATCCTTTAGGGTCAAAATTAAATTTGCAGTCTCAGTAGTGACATGAAGACACGCAAGTATCTTTACTCCTGCCAACGGCTTGTCTTCACTAAATCGCTCGCGAATCCCTCGAAGCACCGGCATTTCCCGCTCTGCCCATTCAATTCGCACGACGCCTTTATTTGCCAAATCAGCATTTGCGATATCACCGTACTGGTCTTGACTACTCATTCAATCACCCCGATTCGAAAGTCTCAGCGCAAACGCCTAGTATCTTATCTAGATCGTGACCACGAAGTCATCGCTTCTGCTTCGCTTCGCTTTCCTAAAAATTTTCCTAACTCGGTAAAATGGTCTGCCACTGAGTCTGCCCTCGATTACCTCAGACTTCAGGTTAAACCCTAATTTCTTATACGCACTCACTGCAGGCATGTTCTGAGGATCAACCGTTAAAACTACCTCAGTACAACCAATCGCAAGCAGACTAGAGGTGACTGCCGACGTGGTCACCTGAGCAAGTCCTAAACCTCGTGCACTCGGGTGCGTGTACACATTGCCGACCACTGCAACTTGCTCCTGCTCAGAGATAACGTGTGTCCCAGCGATTGCAGCTAGCACCCCCGATTTTCTCACGCCCCAATATATCCCCTCGTTCACGACCCGAGCTGGATATTGATTCAAACCAGGTCCTGTTCTATACAATGAGTTAATTTCCTCAATGTCCTCTGCTCTTAATCTACGAAGATGAGAAGCCGCATCCAGCTTCGTAGTGGCCGGCTTAAAGGAAGACTCGGTTGCGAGCATTCGATTCATCTTCAATACAGCAGAAATATGGTGGCTCTTGCGAATACTTTCGAAATGCTCCGGGCTGGCTGTGGCAAGATAAGATTTTTTTAGACTTGGGGCGACGAGTAAAGTAGCCTCAATCGCGCACTTGTCTCCAAAGGTCAACAGCAGTGAATTAGGTTGATTCACGTAAAAGATCAAACTTCGGCCAGTCGGTCCACTAGCAAAATAGTACTGCGTCAAATATCTCGTTGATAAATCAATATCCAAGGTACTCGACGCTCTAGGATTTAAATAAGCTAGAGCATACGCACCAAGATCACGATTTCCAGCAAGAAATTCTCGCACCTCGTCGGAGCTGTTTGACTTCCAAACTCTAAAATCCATTTCAACTCTTCAAAAATTTCAAACAATCAGTTAAAGCTTAAACCCAAGACTTTTATCTAAGCATGTCTTCAATTTCAGTTAGTTCCTCTGAGGTCAAGATCCAGTTCGCCGCATCTACATTTGCTTCAACCTGTTCAACTGAGGTGGCACCAGCAATCACCGATGCAACAGCTGGCTGCTGAGCTAACCATGAAAAAGCCAATTCAAGAAGCGAATGTCCTCTGGACTCAGACCAATCCAACAAAAGTTCAGCTTTATCCATATTTTGATCCGTGAGCATCCGATCAGCCATCGGACCGGACGTCAAACGAGCGCCCTCAGGGCGAGGCTGCCCCTTTCGATATTTTCCAGTCAGTAATCCAGAGGCTAACGGAAAATATGGAAGAATTCCCAAACCAAATTTTGTACAGGCAGGCTGTACATCCGGCTCAACCTCTCGGTTCAGCAAGTGATAGTGATTTTGTGCCGAGATAAATGGGGTAAGTGAATGCTCACGAGCCAAATGATGTGCATGAGCAATCATCCAGCCGGTAAAGTTCGAATGGCCGATATATCTCACCTTACCGTCTCTAACCAAGTCATCAAGCGCCCGCATCGTTTCATCAAGTGGCGTATTCAAATCGGGAAAATGCATCTGGTATAGATCGATATAGTCAGTACCAAGTCGTCGCAAAGAATCTTCAACCGCATTAAGAATGTAGCGACGAGACCCTCCCTTTTGCATAGGAAGATCGCCCATTGGGCCCGCAAACTTGGTAGCTATAACGACCTCATCCCTGCGTCCGGTAAGTGCCTTTCCCAAGAATATTTCTGACCTACCGTCGCCCCCATAGATATCAGCTGTATCGAACAGTGTGATTCCCGAATCTATGGCGGCGCTCACGACAGACTCGGTTCGACTTTCATCAAGACGTCCACCAAAGTTATTGCAGCCCAGACCAATAACTGATACTTCCAAGCCCGACTCACCTAAGTAACGTGTTTCCATTTTTCATCCCTCCAAAGTGATATTTATCCCAGAAAATAAATCAATCTCCAACATTCAGTTTGCCTGATCTTTGTCATACCATTGACTAATGCTATCTCGCGGATTTCTCGTGGTTGGCCTTTCAATGATGATGGCTACTCTGGGATTAGGAGCAGCCACACCCATCATACCCATTTTTGTTGGGGAGATGGGCGGAGATGACATAGCTCGTGGGATTGCTTATCCGGCGTTCACAGTCACACAACTTGCCATATCCCCATTTGTTGGCCGACTAGCAGACCGTTACGGAAGAAAGTGGTTTTTGGTCTTTGGTTTATTTACCTATGTAATAACAGCTATGGGCTGGTTCTACTCAGACTCCGTCATAGAAATTGTATTTTTCCGAGCCTTTTCAGGAATTGGCTCTGCCCTAATTTTTCCTATGTCACAATCTTATATCGGAGCGCTCGCACCAAAAGGCAGTGAAGGTCGGTACATGGGGACTTTCAATTTATTCGACTTTGTCGGGTTCGGACTCGGCCCGTTACTAGCCGGAATTCTTAGAGACTATACAAGCATCAATCTTATCTTTTTATCAATGACTTTTCTTTTCGCAATCGCAACTCTTGTCGTAGCATTTCTGCTTCCAACCCAGCCACAAAACAATAAAGCCCGCGATCTAACAACTCACGTTAAGTCCAAATCTTCCTTGCCCGATGACAGTAGACATCTAAGGCCAAGTTGGTCACAAATCATCAAAAACCCACTCGTTCAGGCCATATTTTCGCTTAGGGCTTCTGTTTCATGCGCCATCGGCGTCTCATTTACCTTCATTCCCGTTGTCCTTGAGGAAGACATCGGTACAAGTGCCACTGCAGTTGGACTATTAATCGGTGGGCAGCAATTTATGGGGGGTGCAGTTCAACCATTAATGGGAATGTTTGCTGATAAATACTCAAAGCATCTCATTGCCCTGATTGGAACTCTTCTAATGGCCAGCGCGTATTGGATAGCCACCTTCAGTGATACCTATTGGATACTACTCATCTCTTTCGTAGTCGGCGCTGGGCTAGGAAGTGCAATGAGCCAAGTAGTTGCCGCAACTACACAAGTTCAGGTAGGCCGAACACTTGGTCTCTCAACAGTAGCGAGTATTCAATCAATGGCATTCGCGATCGGTATATTGATTGGAAGTGCGGGAGGAGGAGTTGTGGCTGAACTGATTGGACGAAGATTCACTTTTGCCTTGGCAGGAATGATCATCATAGCTGGTTATACAATCTATGCAGCGCGCAGTTCACACGATGAAAAAGTCGTGACTTAGTCAGTCTTTTTACTTCTTAGGACTCGTTCCCTAAAAAGTTTGGCATTTGTGCGACGATTCTTAATTTGTTCACCTCGAAAAAAGGTTTCCTTCTCACGCTGAACACGCTTATTAATAGTCGGTTGAGCTAACCGCTTAGGCATATCTGAATTAACGGACCATTCTGAAGTCGCATATTCAGCACCCATATTTTCCTTACCCTCCCGCTCAATGTCCTTCATCGCCTCGTATCGTTGAATATCTTCGACGGTGGGGGCTGAGTGCTCCGGGGCCCTTTTAGCGTCCAATTCGGGATGACTGCCCATTGGCCCACTCTGGCTCATTGGCTTAGAAACCTTCTGACCCAAGTGCCAATATGTGCCATCATCAGGAATCTTTCTAGGAAATCCATCTCTGAAAGTAAACGCAGCCCACTCTCTTGACATAATCCGAACACCATCAGAATGGCATTCTAAACAGGACTGGTTTTTGTTAGCGTCTTTTACTGACCTAACAAGTTCAAATACCCCATTACAAGGCTCACAATAGTACTCATATAACGGCATTCAACACCTCCTTGCAGGAGCATCATTGTATCGCAGATTACACCCTTAGCACGAGCGATCCCGCACAATCACGCTATCGACTACGATTTATAGTGTTCTTTTAGTTTACAGACGTATATACACGATCACCGCGGAGTAACTTATGCGCAAACCACATGCAACTAAACAAGATTACGAGACTGCCTTCAAGGGGTTTCATTATCCCATGTCGAGAGCCGCAATTTTGAATATGGGACGCGATAAAGGTGGAGTTGATCGGGAAGTCGCAGCGATTCTTAAGTTAATTCCTGACCGGAAATACAAAAATGAGGGTGAAATCAAGGAAGCGGTAAGAGTTATCTATCGTATCCAAGGGGTTGATAATGAAAGCCTCCCTTTTTAGTATTTAGCAGTTGAAGGTGAGTACCCTTGTCTAATAATGAGCAAGATGATCAACGATTGGTCTGGATTGACCTTGAGATGACCGGGCTTAATCCGGACACCCATGTAATTATCGAAATTGCCACTGTAATCACTGACAAAGAATTGACCATTCTAGCCGAAGGACCATCCCTTGCAATTAATAGAAACGAAGAAGAACTCAGTGAAATGAACGAATGGAATGTCACTACGCACACGAATAGTGGGCTACTCGAACGTGTACGTAACTCCGACGTCACCATCAAACTCGCTGAAGAACTAACCCTCAAATTCATTTCGTCATGGATTAACAAAAGTGTCAGCCCTCTCGGTGGAAACTCCGTCGGCCAGGATCGACGCTTCTTGAGAAAAGAAATGCCTACAATTGATGAATATCTACATTATCGAAATATCGATGTGTCTACGCTTAAGGAACTAGCTGCTCGCTGGCGGCCAGAACTTAAACCGTATAAGAAAAAAGGCTCCCATCGCGCGCTTGACGACATCAAAGAAAGTATCGAGGAACTCAACTATTATCGAAAGCACTTCATTCGCTAATAGTCAAAAGTTATCTCTTCGTGAACTGTTTAGCTCGGCGGGCACCGACAAGACCAGGCTTTTTACGTTCCTTGACCCTAGCGTCCCGCGTAAGTAATTGGTGCTGCCGCAGCGTTGATCGATGAGCCCCATCGACTTTAAGTAATGCCCGAGCAATTCCTAATCGAATCGCTCCGGCCCATCCGGTTATGCCACCCCCACGGGCGAGGACTTGTACAGTAAAACCATTCCTAGTTCCTGTCACGACAAGAGGACGTAACATATCTTCACGTAATATTTCACGAGGAATTACGGCTTCAGCCGGTCGACCGTTGATAATTACCCCACCACTTCCAGGATAAAGACGGACTCTTGCCGTGGATGCTTTTCGTCGTCCCAAACCATAGTAATACTGACCTTCAGAAACCATTATTCACCCTCCAGTGGATGCTCGCCATAAAACGCTTGTATAGCCTGATATACATCATCTTTCTTCCAACCGCTTTCCAGTTCAATACCCAGAAGACCTGCTTCAGTATCTAGTTCAGCTCGCTTGTAGGCCGACACAGCTCGCGTGAGACGTACGAATACTGGCGTTTCTACACTCTCTTCTACACTCGGGTTAGATTCAACATCCGTCAAATCTCCAGCGCTTTGAGGTGTTTCGTCCTTAGCACTTTCAACTTTGGGAATCACTTTCTTCACCGGAACGAATTTGTTGGGGCGAATAATTTGGCCGATTTGACCCTGATGCGGATGCTCTGTACCAGAATAAACCTTCAAAGATCTCAAAAGTTCATACCCGCGGGCTCCGCTGGGCAACATTCCTTTAACCGCCTTTTCAATAACACGCGCTGGGTCACGCTGCATCTGCTCATCAAAAGTTCGTTCGCGGATACCACCAGGGTACCCAGTATGGCGGTAATATTTCTTACTATTCATCTTATTACCAGTCAACACGACCTCTGCAGCATTTATTACGATCACGTAATCGCCCATTACCAAATGAGGCTCAAAGGTTGCTTTGTCTTTACCCAGTAAGATACGAGCAATTTCTGATGCAACCCGCCCCAATGGTCTGTTTGCTACATCAATTATTCGCCATTCTCTCGCAATTTCTGATTCACGAAGACGACTTGTTTTAGGTCCTCTTATACGTCGTCCTTTTTTCAAAGCTGTCATTTAATACTCCGACTTCATACCGATATTTTTGATCTATGTTCGTTGTTTATCCAATTGTCATTCGCACCGTCACTATGCACCCAGTCCACAAGTCCTGCTGGGTATCGAACCTGAGCTAGCTCAAGTCCTTCTGGAGGAACGGCAGGGCCAGCACTGCCAACGTCTCCGAGTAACAGTAGGTGAAAGGAATCTGCAGATATTTTAAGTCTTCCAACTCGCAAAAGAGCTCCGACCATTATTCGAACTTGATGAGGTAAAAATCCATCAGACTCAAAGTTAATCTCCAGTGTATTTGAACCAATTTCCCTCAAACTAGTGCTCATTAACGTTCGATGCGTGCAGTAATAAGTCGGAGTCTTGCCCGCGAACGCCGACCAATCAACTTCGGTGTGCGGCAGTGAATTCAGGGCAGATTTCATCGAATCAACATCTAGTCTCTGTCGGACATGATATTTTCTATTTCTACTCAATGACGATCTTCGTGGTCCATGCTCGATAAAGTATCTGTACCTTCTAGATAAAGCATCTCGTCTCGGATCGAAATCTTTCACTGCTGCCCCTATATTTCGGAGGCTAATATCCTCAGGAAGATTTCTGTCAATTATTCTCTCGAATATTTCTAATCCATACCGATCGATTCCATCACTATCAAAGGCACACACTTGACGGCGGGCATGTACCCCCGTATCAGTACGCCCGGAAAAATCGACCGAAGACCTAGTTCCAAAAACACCCGCGAAAACATCTTCCATCGTTTGCTGAACAGTCCGAACATTTGCTTGGCGCTGGCTACCATAAAAGTGGCGTCCATCATATTCAATAGAGAGCGCAATTCTCTGGGAACTAAAATTACTGTGACTCTTTGGGTTCATTCGACTAATTCAAACCAGTTCTAGGCGAGCCACCCTAGCGGCATCACCCTTTCTGCGACCTAATTTAACAACTCGAGTATAGCCACCTTCACGTTGCGCGTACCTCGGAGCCACTTCATCAAAGAGTGTCTGTACAACGTCTCGATCGGCGATGACCGAAAGTGCCAGGCGACGTGCGTGGACCGTATCTTTTTTACCGAGCGTTATCATTCTATCTATTAGCCGACGAACTTCTTTGGCTCTAGCCTCGGTAGTAAAGGCACCACCGCGCGTAATCACTGTCCGCACAAGAATACGAAACATATGATTTCTTTGCCCAGTCGGCATATCGAACCTACGACCAGATTGGCGATGTCGCATTACTATCTCCTCTTATTCAAATTCTATTGTCGATCTTCCGATCCAGATCGCTCTTTCATTGCATCACGAAGAGCAGCTGCCAAAGCACTTGCTGGCTCATCGTCAGAATCATCATTACTGTTATTATCAGACTCGGTTTCAGTCCGCCCGTCTAGGGATTCGTTCATCGCACCCTGCTCGCCTTCAGGCATTGGAAAACCTTTATCAGACATAGCAGAAATCAATTCATTATATCCAAGTTCGCCAAAATTCCTTAATGCAAGAAGTTCTTCACGGGTATGGTCCAAAACAGAACCTATGGTGGAAAGTTTCGAACGACGAAGTAAGTTATTTACTCGCTGTGATAATCCCAAATCCTCGATTGGAAGATCTAAAATTGGTGACACTGGTTCTGAATCCAACGGCAATCGGCCTTCTGTCATCAACGAAAAAGGAGTTAATTGCGAGACTAAAAGATCCGATGCCTCACTCACGGCGTCACTACCCGTGATAGTTCCATCAGTCCACACTTCAAGCGTGAGGTTATCGTACGCCTGACCAGCCCGCTGCATCTCATTAACCTCATAGGAGACACGTCGAATCGGTGAATATACCTGATCCAAGGGTACCAAACCTATGGTGGCGGTCTCTCCACTCTTTTCAGTTTTCTCTGATGGGATATAGCCTCTGCCGGTTCGTACAAATAATTCAATAGATAAATTTGTATCTTTATCATCAACATTACAAATCACGAGGTCTGGATTAACTATCTCGTAGTCGGAAGTACTTTGAATGTCAGCGGCCGTCAAGACACCCTTCCCTGTTGAATCAAGTGTCATTCTAGCTTGACGATCAGCATTAGCTTTCAGTCTGACTTCTTTCAAATTCAGCATTAATTCTACTAAATCTTCTCGAACGCCTTCAATAGTTTGAAACTCATGCTGGATATTATCACCACGCATTGCATATATGGCAGCCCCAGGCAAAGAAGATAAAAGAATTCTCCTCATCGCATTACCAATCGTAGTTCCCAGCCCAGACTCAAAAGGTCCTGCCCCAACTCGAATGTAATCAGATTCTTCTTGCTCAATCGTTATATCAGCTAAACGCAGATCTGCCATAGCAGTATCCTTCCTAGATGCCTTCTTTATTTATTCAATTACCGTGAGTAATTCTCAACAATCGCATTTGGATTAAAAATAGACTCCCAATCACCGGCTCCTGGTAGTGAAATAAGTTCACCCGTAAGTGACTCGCGATCGACCGATAACCACCCGCTCACATTTCGGCTAGCTATCTCTTCCTTAAGTATTTCAAAATATTTACTTCTTTTACCCCGCTCGGTGAATGAAATTTTCTGTCCGATCTTTAATCTTGCACTAGGCACCGAAAGCTTGTTTCCATCCACTGAGACGAGACCATGGGTAACTAGTTGTCTGGCCTGCGATCTCGTCGCTGCCAAACCAAGTCTGTAAATAATATTATCGAGTCGCAACTCAAGTAGCGACATCAAATTAAGTCCCGTTTCACCTGGCATTTTTGACGCCTGTTTATAGACTCCACGAAACTGACGTTCCATAAGGCCGTATGCAAATCTGACTTTCTGTTTCTCAATTAATTGCTGTCCAGCATCTGAAATTTTTCGACGACGGACAGGTCGTGGACCAGGCGGAAGATTCTTGCGATTGATCGCACAATTAGCCTTGCCGCAAAGAGACGCTTGAAATCGGCGACACTTTCGACATTTCGGACCAGTATATCGAGCCATTAATATTACTCCTTACTAATTTCGTGGTCGTCTTCGAGCACGGCAGCCATTGTGAGGAACCGGTGTCGCATCACGAATGGATAAAATTCTTAGTCCGTTTGCTCCAAGCGCTCGTATAGCCGACTCACGTCCTGGGCCAGGTCCGTTCAATGTGACATCTACCGCACGAATACCAAATTCCGAAATTTCCTGCGTGATCGCATCTGCAGCTAACTGCGCCGCATACGGAGTTGATTTCCGACTCCCTTTGAAACCAACTGTCCCTCCACTACTCTGAGCCACAGCATTTCCATTTGGATCGGAAATCGTGATAATCGTATTATTAAAAGTTGAATGTATGTATGCTCGCCCAACAGGAATAGTTCTCTTTTCCCTGCGGCGGGCCCTACCACGTCTAGCTCGTCCCATTAAAATATCTCCCTAGCATATTTAGTTATATATCTACTTAGTTACTTGGCGCTTACCAGCTATCGCGCGTCTCGCGCCACGCCGTGTTCTAGCGTTAGTTTTAGTCCTCTGTCCTCTGACGGGAAGACCACGCCTATGTCGAGTACCTCTATACGAATTAATCTCGATCAATCTTTGAATATTCGATCTTACCGTCCGTCTCAGGCCTCCCTCAAAAGCATCATTATTGTCAATAATCGATCTGAGTCGAGCTATTTCTTCCTCACCAAGAGCGGATACCACTTTATCAGGGGGGATATTCGCCTGCGAACAAATCAGCTTTGCCGTCGGTCGCCCTATTCCAAATATATATGGCAAGGCAAACATTATTTGCTTCTCTCGTGGTAGATCTACTCCAGCAATACGGGCCATTCTAAATCTCCTAGACCAATCTTTTTCTATTAACCTTGACGCTGCTTATGACGCTTTGTCTCGCAGATAACTCTAATCCGACCCCGACGCTTAATAATCTGACACTTATTACAGCGTTTTTTTACCGAAGCACTGACTTTCATATCTCTAATTCCTTCACAAAATCTGACTAGTTAACTCAACGAAATCGATAGGTTATTCTTCCGCGTGTAAGGTCGTAAGGACTAAGTTCAACTAAGACCCGATCACCTAACAGAATACGAATGTAATTCATACGCATACGGCCCGAAATACCTGCTAATACCTTATGTTCATTTGGTAGCTCTACCTCAAACATCGCATTCGGAAGTGCCGTCTTAACAATCCCTTCAACCTCAATAACTTCTTTCTTCTTCTCTGGCTTTTCACTCTCGCTACGAGCCGGTTGTTTCTTCTTGGATGACTTAGCCATATAGAACTAACCAGCTAAACGCTGGTCAAAATCTCCGGTCCACTTTCACCTATAGCTATAGTATGTTCGAAGTGCGCCGACAAAGAATCATCGGACATCGCTACGGACCACTGATCATCTAGCTCATATGTATCTGCATCTCCCAGGGCAAACATTGGTTCAAGCGCCAATACCATCCCTTTTTTCAGTTGCAAACCAGTACCTGGTTTACCATAATTGGGTACATGTGGATCTTCATGCATTTCCCTACCAACTCCATGGCCGCCATATCCCTTTATGATTCCCATCTTCGCATTTTCGCCAAAAGCACCTATAGCACTTCCAATATCACCTATACGATGTCCTGCTAACGAGACGTTAATACCAGCTTCCAAAGAGGCAGCTGTGATATCTAGGAGTCGCTGAGCTTCGCCTGAGATCATACCAACTCCGGTCGTGAACGCCGCATCAGACACATAGCCCTGATATGTCACACCCAGGTCAATACTCACAATGTCACCTTCCACCAATACCCGTGAACTCGGAATCCCGTGCACGAGCACCTCATTAACCGAGAAACATATAGCGCCTGGATACGCCGGTTTCCCCCATGGACTATACCCAACGAAAGTTGGCAATCCACCTCTATCGGAAATAGCATCTTTAGCTATTCGATCGAGCTCAGATCCTGTAATCCCAGGAGCGATAGACTCCTTCAAGATTTCACGAACCTCCGCGTTGATACCACCCGCAGTGCGCATGATATCAATCTCATCCCGAGATTTTATATTGACAGGCATAGCTAAGCTCTTAACCCGTCGCAAAAAGTCCAGTACCAGAGACCAGACTGATAATAATACCCTGCCTTGGCGAAACAGTCATTAGCAATCCTGTCACCCTAGGAAATCTCATCTAAAACAGATATTATTCTCTCAGTAATCAAGTACGGATCTCCAGTACCATCTACTACCCGCAACTTGTTCTGATCTTCGTAATATGTCGCTAAGGCTTCGGTCCACTCACGATTGGTATCTAACCTCGTTTTTACTGTTACTGGCTGATCGTCCGAGCGTTGTAATAAGTGACTGTCGCAACTATCGCATACTCCATCAACCTCAGGAGCCTTTGTTACCGTGTGGTATATTGCAGAACAATCTGGACAACTCCACCTACCAGTCAGTCTCGCCATAAGCAGATCCTCTGGAACCTTGATATAGGGCACGACTTCAATCTGCTTCCTACTAGATTCCAGAGCTATATCCAACGCCTCCGCTTGCTTAATCGTGCGTGGAAACCCATCAAGCATAAATCCCGATGCTGCATCGTCTTCCTCAATCCTCTCAAGAAGCATACTGATTGTCACGTCGTCCGGGACAAGTTCACCTTTTGACATATATTCCTGAGCCTCAAGTCCCAATGACGTCCTATTCGCAGACGCCTCACGAAACATATCTCCAGTCGATATATGTAAAATACCCCTGTCTGAGGCTATGTTTAGTGCCTGGGTCCCCTTGCCTGCGCCTGGCAACCCCAATAAAACACAATAGACCATTACGATACAAATCCTTCATAATTTCGCTGCACCATCTGAGCTTCAATTTGCCGCATTGTATCGATTACGACACCCACAACAATCAACAGCCCAGCAGCACTAATCTGCAACTGATTTACATTAGTCAGGCCGGTCGCTAGGAACGGAATAATCGCTATAAAGCCAAGGAATAGAGCTCCACCCCAGGTAATTCTAACTAGAACACGCGTGATATATTCCTGAGTCGGTTTTCCTGGCCTAATACCAGGTATAAAGCCGCCTTGTTGCTGCAGATTCTCCGCCAAATTTTGTTGCTGAAACATAACCATAGTATAAAAAAAAGCGAATAAAACCACCAAAGTGAATGTACCAATCCAATAAAGAATACCCGTGGGAGATAGATACACCTGGAACCATGAAGCCACTGATCTAATCCACGCGACGTCCGCAGTCTCAGCTATAAATTGCGAAAAGACAGGAGGGAAAATCATGATCGAAGTGGCGAAAATTAAAGGAATCATTCCAGCGCTATTCACTCTCAAAGGGATATAACTTTGAGACTGCTGTCGATACATTCGGCCTCCTCGAAATTGAGATCGAGCGTATTGGACGGGTATTCTTCGTTGAGCTTCCTGAAACAACACGATCAGTGCAACAATAGCCACTGCCACAAGTGCAAGTAGCAAAATACTCCCAACCGCTCCCGACGCGCCTCCGAGAAGTCCCCCTGTAAGCAGAGTCGGAAAACTCGCAACAATCCCCCCCAAAATAATTAACGAAATGCCATTGCCAATTCCCTGTTCCGAAATCAATTCGCCAAGCCAAACCAGAAACATCGTGCCAGCCACCAAAGACAAAAGTGTAGCTACACCTGTCAGATCAAAGCCAAGACCATCGTAGCCACCTAAAGAGGAAATAATTTGCAATTGAGCATATCCTTGAAACAAAGCCAGCGGAACACAAAGCCAGTGTGTGTATGCTTGTATCTTTTGCCGACCAGCCTCACCTTCAGACTGTATTTCTCTTAGTCGAGGAATGATCGGTGTGGCTAACTGCATAACAATGCTTGCTGTAATGAACGGATAAACACCTAAAGCTGCCACAGATAAATTTTGTAGCGCCCCTCCAGAAAATATATTCAAAAAGCCTAAGACCGCATTGTCACTAAAAGTGTCACTCAGTCGATCCGCGTCAACACCAGGAACTGGAATATGTGCCACAAAACGAAAAATTACTAACATTCCTAGCGTAAAAAGAATCTTATTCCGAACATCTGGCTGAGAGAGTCCAGCAAGTCCAGCCTGCAAAAGCGCAGGAACTTTAGAATCCCTTTTACCAGAATCTGGCATCGCTATAGCCACTTAAAGGATCCTTTCAAACCAAATTCCCGTAAGAATTAGGTCTTCCGAAGATGTTTGCGGTTACGAACACGTTTTTCTGCGGGAGCTGTTTCATTATATGAACCACCCGCAGCTTCAATCGCCTCTTTAGCTCCTTGTGAAAAACGAGGCGCATCAACAGTAAGTGATTTATCCAATGAGCCGGAACCTAAGATCTTATACGAGGAATTAATCCCGCGTATTAAATTCTTCTCAAATAACGAATTTGAGTCGACCACAGCGCCCGCCTCAAACCGAGACTGAAGCATGTCAATATTTACAGCCTCAAACTCTACTCTACTAAAATTACGAAATCCACGTTTTCTAGGTAATCTTCGAACTAACGGAGTCTGGCCTCCTTCAAAACCGGGTCGAACTCCTCCTCCAGAACGTGCATTCTGGCCTTTCAGGCCCTTCCCAGCGTACGTGCCTTGACCAGAACCTTTACCACGTCCAACGCGCTTCTTCGAATGCCTAGCGCCATCTGGTGGTGCTAGATTCGTGCTTAAATTAACCTGGTCTTCTAATTTAACTTCTTCAACCATCTAGTTGACCTCTTCGACTTCAATCAGGTGCCGAACAGTGTGAATCATCCCCCGAATTTGTGGGTTATCCGTCTGTTCAATTGTTTGTCTAATTTTCCTTAACCCTAGCGCACGAATAGTAGCCTTCTGATTTGCCGGATATCCGATCGAAGATTTCTTATAAGTAATTCTCAAACTAGACATATAAACACACCTTGCAGCTGTTACTATTTCTCAGTATTCAGTCGAACAAACTCTCGTCGTTTAGCTCTAACTTCTTCCGGATCTCTAAGCGATTTAAGCCCATTGATCGTTGCTGTTACCACGTTAATTGGATTTGTCGACCCATATACCTTTGTCAATACATCAGTGACGCCTGTGCATTCCATCACAGCTCTCACAGCAGCTCCCGCTATGACACCCGTACCTGGAGCAGCAGGTAACATCACCACCCTAGTAGCCTTAAAATTTGAATCAAGTTCATGCGCCAAGGTTCCGGCCTTAATAGCAATGTTGTTCATTGATCGCTTAGCTATGACCCCACCTTTTCGAATTGCGTCTGGAACCTCGTTAGCTCGTCCCATGCCGAACCCAACATTACCTTCTCCATCGCCAATAACAATAACCGCCGTAAATGAAAATCTGCGACCACCCTTCACCACTGTGGCCACACGATTTATGAATACAACCTTTTCTATCAAGGTATTACCGTCATCATCATCAGACCTACGTCGGTCATCTCTATTATTTTCACGCACCATAATTAATTCTACCTATCAGAATTGAAGCCCACCTTCGCGGGCTCCCTCCGCTAATGCTTTTACGCGTCCTATAAATCGATATCCACCTCTATCAAACACAACTGAGGCAATACCCTTAGCTTTCGCCAACGCCGCTATCTCACCACCTACTTGAGCAGCTCTATCGGTCTTGTTACCTGACGAAGCTCCCTGATCAGAAGCAGAAAGTAAAGTTTTACCTGCCTCGTCATCAATCAACTGAGCGTAGATGAAACGATTAGATCTAAAAACAGAAAGGCGAGGTCTTTCCTCCACCCCACTCACACGCTTACGTACTCGCGTGTGTCGACGTATCCGTGCCGCACTTCTAGTCCGAACTGCTGCTTTCATTATGCGGTTCTTGCCTTCCCAGCCTTATATTTCGGCTGCTCATCTATATATTTAATTCCTTGAGCTCTATAGCCGGAAGGTGGACGAACACGTCTAATCAAGGCAGCTTGCTGACCTACTCGCTGCTTACTAATTCCATCCACGTGCACTATGTTCCCATCTCTAGTAAAACTCGTACCCTCGAGCGGCTCCATTGGTACTTTATGGGAAAAACCTGCCTCAATAATCAAAGTTGTGCCTTGTAAATCAGGAGTAATGCCACTTCCCATAAACTCAACTGATTTGCGATAACCTTGAGTAACACCCTCAATCATATTCGCGATCAAAGTTCGTGTTAGGCCATGAAGAGATCGTGCTAATTTTTTATCATTTAGCCTCGATACTGTAACCGTATCTGCCTCTATTGTTACCGTCACTAATGAATGAATATTTTCAGAAAGCTCGCCTTTGGGGCCCTTCACATGACAGAGCCCACCATCGAGACTGACCTCAACGCCGGCTGGAATAGGTACTGGGAGTGTCCCGACTCGTGACATATAAACTAATTCCTTAACATTACCCTAATAAACAAACTGTTAAAACAGCGACCTCAAATACTAGTTTTCCTAGAGTTTATAAACTACCCCTACCATACATAGCAGAGTACTTCTCCACCAACTTTTGCTCTCCAAGCATCCTTGCCCGACATAACACCCTTTGACGTACTTAAAATCGAGATGCCAAGTCCACCATAAACTCGCGGAATCTCACCATTACCTACATAAATTCTGAGTCCTGGTCGAGAAATTCTCTTTATATTTGATAACATCGCCTTTCGGTCTTCCCCGTAAGACAATTTCAAACGTAAATAACTTCTCGACTCTTCGGCCACTTCCTCTACCGCAGTGATAAAACCCTCTCCCCGAAGAACATCGGCGATTGCCTGCTTGGTTCCGCTTTTAGGAATCAGAACATCAGCGTGCTCGGCCCGAACAGCATTACGAATTCGCGTGAACATATCGGCTATGGGATCAGACATTGACATTAAATTACTCCTTTACCACGATGATTTCTTGACGCCAGGTAGCATTCCCTGAACAGCCAGTTCACGGAATGTTATTCGTGAAACACCAAACTCCCGCATATATGCCCTAGGTCGTCCTGTCAGTTGGCATCTGTTCCTATAACGGGTTTTTGAACCATCCCGAGGCATCTTATAAAGTTGAGCATACGCTAAATCTTTATCCTTCATACTCGCATCAGGGTCTCGAATAACTGCAGTCAGAGTCGCTCTTCTTTCCTTATATCGCTCGCTTAGAACGAGTCTCCGTTGGTTCTTTGCAATTTTGCTAGCTTTTGGCATCTAACTGTCCTTAATTTTCTTCGAAGTCTATCTTCGCTGGAATGGCATCCCAAGCAGTTCGAGGAGGCGTTTGCCTTCTTCATCTGTTTTTGCTGTCGTAACAAAATTAACCTGAAGGCCTCTGACTCGATCAACATCCTCAAAGCTGAGTTCAGGGAAAATCAGTTGCTCGGTTATACCAAGTGAGTAGTTTCCGTGACCGTCAAAAGCGCGGGTAGAGCACCCACGGAAGTCACGAATCCGTGGCATAGAAGAGTTCACTAGTCGGTCATAAAATTCCCACATCCGTATATGTCTAAGTGTCACTGAAAGTCCAATTGGCATTCCTTCTCTCAATTTAAAATTAGAGATTGATTCTTTAGCTCTTCTTACATATGGTCTTTGGCCCGTAATCGCCATAAGGTCGCCAGTAGCATGTTCTACGACGCCTGATGAATTTACGGCCTCACCAAGACCGACATTCACCGCAATTTTACCTAGTGTTGGGACCTGCATAGGATTTTGATACCCAAATTCCTCTTGCAGCACAGGAAAAACTTCCTTTTGATACTGCTCAAGCATTCTTGGCTTTTTTACTAAGGTTGTCATTAGTCCAGCACCTCTCCACACTTCACACAAACCCTAGATTTTCGACCATCCTCGAGTAGCTGGAATCGAACTCGAACTCCAGACTCACAGCTGCCGCATATTACTGCTAGATTTGATAAATCTACAGGTGCTTCACGCTCTATAATACCTCCAGGTGTTTGAGGACCAGTCGCTCTCTGATGTCGCTTAACAAAATTGACCCCAGTGACTATGGCTCTGTTTTCAGAAAGATTTACTTCTCGAACTTCGCCACGGACGCCTCGGTCGCTGCCTGAAATTACCTCTACCTGATCGTTACGGCGAATTCTTGATGCCATTAAATAACCTCCGGCGCTAGGGCAGTTAAGCGTGACATACCATGGGCTCGCAATTCAGACGGTACCGGACCAAAGAGGCGTGTACCTCTCGGCGCACCACCCTCAACAATAAGAGCTGCAGCATTATCATCAAAGCGAATTGTTTGACCATCTTCACGCTGAATCGGATGCTTCGTGCGGACTATTACCGCTCGCACGACCTCGCCTTTGCTCACACCCGAATTAGGTTGTGCTTCCTTTACTGAGGCGATAATAGTGTCCCCTATACCCGCGTAGCGTCTCTTAGATCCACCTAATACACGGATACAAAGCAATTCACGGGCTCCCGTATTATCAGCAACTGATACTCGACTCTCTTGTTGAATCATGACAAATCCTCTTCTTTGCCTTCGGACTGATCTTCTGCTGGGTCACTGAGTTGATCTTCCGTATCTGTCTGATTTTCAGCGCTAGCACGAGCAGCTGATCTCTGAACTTCGTCAACGAAGGATGAATCAAGATCGGTCGCTTCTACTTCAGCGACATCTCTCCCAACCAAAATTTCGACTAACGCCCAGCGCTTCAATCTTGACATAGGCCTTGACTCTATAATTCTTACGATATCTCCCAATGTGGCTTGATTTTGCTCATCATGAGCGTGATAACGGTTGGTTTTAGTAATAACTTTCCTATACAACCTATGTGGTGCCCGTCTCTCTACTGAAACAATAATTGTTTTATCGTTAACGTCAGATACCACGACCCCGACCAATGTTCGCTTCTTGGATGTCGTACTCGCTGGACTTGTGACCGCTTCAACCATCTATTTTCTCCTGATCAGTCGATAATTTTTGACTTATCCCTCTGACTTTTCCTTCTTGATTTCATCTTCACGAATCAGTGTCTTGATTCGAGCTATTTGTCGCCTTGCTTTTTTTATCTCAGATATATCACCTAACTGATTAGTGCTGATCTGGAATCGAAGATTAAATAACTCCCTATGGGCTGATTCAAGCTCAGCTAGCAAGGCATCAACCTCTAGAACTCTGAGTTCATCGGTTGTACTACTCACTGGTAAACCTCATCTCGAGCTATGACTCGCGTATCTATTGGTAACTTATGATGAGCCTTCCGGAAAGCCTCTCGGGCTGCTTCCTCAGAAACACCGGATATCTCAAACAACACCCGACCGCGCTTAACAACCGCTACCCATCTGTCTGTTGCGCCCTTACCTTTACCCATTCGAACCTCGACTGGTTTCTTTGATACAGGCTTATCTGGAAAAACTCTAATCCAAACTTTACCGCCACGCCTAAGTTCACCAGTTATCGCTCGTCGAGCTGCTTCAATTTGCCTCGCGTCTATCCAGGCTGTGGTCTTAGCCTGTAAACCATACTCACCAAACGACACCGCGTTGCCGGTCTGCGCGGCACCGCGCATCTTTCCTCTAAATTGTTTCCGATACTTAGTTCTTCGAGGCATCAACATAAATTATTCGCCTCCGGTCTGTTCAGCTGCTCGAACAAGAGGGTTGTTGGCATTTGTAACTTCACCCTTGTTAACCCAACACTTAACGCCAATCGCTCCAAATGAGGTATTTGCTTCGGCGAAACCATAATCAATATCAGCGCGAATTGTATGCAACGGAATCTTGCCCTGCAGTTCGTACTCGGAACGCGACATTTCTGCTCCGCCAAGGCGTCCAGAAATCTTGATTTTACATCCTACTGCACCTCTAGACATCGTTCTCTGAACAGACTGCTTCATCGCACGCCTGAAAGCTACTCGTCGCTCAAGAGACATCGCCACAGACTTCGCAACAAGATATGCGTCCAGTTCAGGAACTCTAATCTCTTCTACATTTACGTTTACTCGCGTCCCAACCTGAAGCTGCAATGCGTTTCGAAGTTGTTCGATATTTGATCCTTGACGACCAATGACAATACCAGGTTTCGACGTGTAAATAGTTACAGCAGTAGACGCAGCCTGTCGCTCTATGTGCAACTTTGACACCCCAGCCTCACTCAACTCTTTGCTCAAAAACTTACGAAGTTTCTGATCTTGAATAGTGAATTCTGCATACGTAGTATGAGGGGCATACCAACGCGACTGCCAATCTTTTGTGACCCCTACCCTAAATCCGTATGGATGTATTTTTCTTCCCATACCAATCAACCCTCAACAATCATCTGTATATGCGCAGTTCTTTTATTCTGTGGTGCCGAACGACCACGCGATCGAGCGCGCCACCTTTTCATCGTGACTCCTTCATCCGCAGTTGCACTAAAAACAATTAAAGCTTCTGGATTTAAATCAAAATTGTTCTCAGCATTCGCCTGCGCCGAACGTAATACCTGAGCAGCAAGTAAGGCGCCTTTTTGTGGCATGAAATCCAAAGCGCGCAAGGCCTCGGTAACTCGCATTCCCTGCACGGATCGCAAAACAGGACGTACTTTTCTAGCCGATATTCTCTGATCCTTTGCTATAGCTTTTACTCGCATATCGATTATCCTACACATCTCTCAATTGTTATAAATGACAAATTATCCTCGTTGAGTCGTTCTCTCGCTCTTACCTCTGTGGCCCCGGAAAGTTCTCGTGTACGCAAATTCACCTAGTTTATGACCCACCATATTCTCGGAACACAGGACTGGAATATGCCTACGGCCGTCGTACACCGCTATCGTTATTCCAACCATTTCAGGCAATATAGTCGATGCTCTTGACCAAGTACGAATTATTACACGGTCTTGGCTGTTTTGAGCAGCCTGCACTTTCTTCCATAACTTGGGGTGGACAAACGGCCCTTTTTTTCTTGAACGAGACATCTTCCAACCTTTCTATATTTAGCGTCTACCAGCGCCACGACGCTGAACGATATATTTATCTGTACGTTTATTTCTTCTGGTGCGAAATCCAAGTGCTGGTTTCCCCCAAGGCGTCTTAGGACCCGGCATACCAATGGGCGACTTTCCTTCTCCACCACCGTGCGGGTGATCATTCGGATTCATAACCGAACCTCTTACCTTAGGCCTCCGTCCACGATGACGAGATCTTCCAGCTTTTCCTAATTTAATTTGTTGATGCTCAATATTACCAACTGCACCTATCGTGGCCATGCACGCTTCAAGCACCTGCCGTCTTTCACCTGATGGCATACGCAATAATGCATAGCCACTATCCTTCGCCATTAGCTGAATCGATGCGCCTGCTGAGCGACCTAACTGTGCCCCACGTCCGGGAATCAATTCAATATTATGAATTACCGTACCCGTTGGTATCTCTGATAGCGGAAGCGCATTACCAGGATTTATTGGCACTTCTCTACCCGATACTATGCTGTCGTCTACATTTAATCCATCTGGAGCGATAATATATCGTTTCTCACCATCGGCATAAAAAATAAGTGCTATTCGCGAGGACCTATTCGGATCGTATTCAATCGATGCCACGCGCCCAGAAATATCGAACTTATCCCTCTTAAAATCTATAATACGAAGCAGGCGTTTATGGCCGCCTCCACGGCGACGCACGGAAATCTTGCCATGACTTCTACCGGAAATTCGGTTCTTTGAAACCGTCAATGACTTCTCTGGTCGCTTCTTTGTAAGTTCTTCGAACGTGAATCCTGATGCGTTGCGGCGACCCGGTGATGTCGGTCTAAAATTACGGATTGGCATTATCAGACCTCCTAAACCCCTTCAAACAATTCAATACTGTCGCCGCTTGCCAAGGTAACTATCGCCTTTTTCTTAAATGGCAAATTTCCACCTCTACGGCCGGATACGCGTCGAGGTCTACGTCCCCGAACTCTCAGAGTATTAACTGATTTAACAGTTACCTCAAACGCAAGCTCAACTGCACGCTTAATTTCAGGCTTTGTTGCCCGCTCATGCACCTCAAACACATATTTACCCTGCAAAGCAAGCGTTGTACTTTTCTCAGTGATAATTGGCTCTCGCAAAATCTCGTAAGGATGAATCGATTTAACCATTATTCCTCACCTATTTTATTTGCTTCAACATCAAGCACGTCACCATTGTTTTTACTAGTCTTACCCCATAAAACTTCACACCGTCTTATAGCATCAACTGTCAAAACCAAATTCTGGCGCTTGCGCATCTCCACAACAGATAGAGTATCCGCGTGTGTTAAATCAACACCTTCAATATTTCGAGCGGATCGATGAGCTATTGAATCCGGGCTTCCGGTCACTATTAACACAGATTTGTCTACACCTAAATTAGAGAGCATTCCCGCAATGTGCCTCGTCGATGGGCTTTCTGCCAACCCCAAATCTGAAATTACCAATAGCTTATTTTCGTGGACTCGTCTCGATAAAACCGACTTAATGGCTAACCTGCGAATTCCTTTAGGAATCTTCTGTGAATAATCTCGGGGCTTAGGACCAAAAACCACGCCTCCACCTCGACGAGTTGGAGAGCGGATTGCCCCTGCGCGGGCCATACCACGTCCTTTTTGACCGTATATCTTACGCGTAGAGCCCCGGACTTCACCACGAGTTTTACTAGAGTGAGTACCGCTTCTTCTGGCAGCTAATTGAGCTGTTAGCACTTGATGCTCGGCTGCGTCATGAAGTGCTATTCCGAAGACACTTTCGTCTACTTCAATTTCCTCAATATTTTTTCCATTAACATCTACGACAGATAAATTCATTAAGATTGCTCCCCTTCATCGTCAGCGGGAACTTCATCCTGTGTGTCTAAAGATTCATTTTCGGAAGACTGCTCATTAGTCTCTGCGACAGCTTCGTCGCTCGAGATTGAAACTGTCCCAACTTCACCAATAGGTGTCTCAGATACATCAGTATCCTCTTCACTAACAACCGGAACGATTACGACTTTAACCGGATCAACTGATTTCTTTCGGGCCTGTCTGACCTCAACAAGAGATCCATTTGGCCCAGGTACATTTCCGGCCAGAAAGATAAGGCCGCGCGCTAAATCAACCTCGACAACCAACTGATTCAATATCGTGCGAGACCTATTCCCCATATGCCCAGGCATCTTCTTGCCCTTAAAGACCCGACCTGGGCTGGTGCCTGCACCAATCGATCCCGGGGCTCTCCATCGATCACTTTGGCCGTGTGTCTTAGGTCCACCGGCAAAATCCCATCGTTTAACGACGCCCTGAAAACCTCGACCTTTTGTTCGAGCTGTCACGTCAACATACATGCCACTCTCAAATCTATCCACGCTCAAGCTCGCACCTACATCTAGTCCATCAGTCTCGCTAGTTCGAAATTCCGTGAGAGCAGTCATGCTTAACTGATCCTGGCCCGATGCCTTCAAATGACCGCGCTGAGCTCTAGTAGTTCGTTTGCGATCACCGATCGTGCCAACCTGCACAGCAGAATAACCATCGCGATCAACAGTTCGAACCTGAGTTATCACATTGTCAGCAAATTCAATAACCGTCGCACCATACGCGCGGCCAGCATCGTCATAGCGAGTCAACATTCCTACCTTACGTCCGAGCATTCCTGCTTGCATACTTACTGACATATCTTTCGTGCTTCCCCCGCACCATTTCTGTTTAAACTGTCAAATACTAATAAAATATATAAACTCTGACTTAAAATATCCATCTCTACATTCGGATATTTACGTGAACTCCCGCACCCAGCTGAAGTTTTGTTAGCTGTTCGACTGTCCGAGGTCCCGCCTCAATAATATCTACGAGTCTTTTATGCTTTCTAATCTCCCACTGATCTCTCGAATCCTTATCGATAAAAGGTGATCTATTCACCGTCTTTTTACGAATTCGTGTTGGAAGAGGTACAGGCCCAGCAACGACTGCACCAGTCCTTGCCGCAGTCTCTGCAATCTGACGAGCCGCTGCATCCAAGACACGGTGATCAAAAGCGGTCAGCCAAATTCGAATTCTATGCTCAGCCATTCTTTTCCTCGTCGCTACCAACTAACCCTACGTTTTTCCATATCCGGCCCATAAAAAGCCGAGGCTTACAAGAATAATGCTAGTAGGCTGTATTGCCTACTACCTATTCAATAATTGAAGTTACTGCCCCTGCACCAACTGTTCGACCACCTTCA
>JAPYRK010000024.1 GCA_029941115.1 Dehalococcoidia bacterium
CTTAAGGTTAGAAACTCTTCTTCTTCTTTTGCTTGATTAATAAATAAAGAACCTAATCCTTTACTTTGATAATCAACATGAACAAACAACTGTTCTATTAGATTTCCCTCTTTCCTCATAAATCCGATAACCCTATTATCATTTTTTTCTAAGGCAACTCTTATGAAGCATGGGTTTAGGGATTGAAGATATTCGAGATGCTCGTTTACTACTTCCTTTCTAGTATCCTCTTTTATTCCTATGGCTTTGTGAAAAGCTTCACGCCATAACTGAAGTAACTCAAACTCGTGTTCTTTTCTAAAATCAACAAAGATAATTTTTTCCTTTCATTCCCACTCAATAGTCCCAGGTGGTTTTGAGGTGATATCGTACACAACTCTGTTCACCTCTTGTACTTCGTTCGTAATACGAGAGCTGACCGTCGCTAGAACTTCATACGGTAATTTGGCCCAATCGGCAGTCATTGCATCTTCAGCTGTGATACAGCGAATAGCTACTACTTCACCATATGTTCGATAATCTCCTTGTACACCAACTGTTTTAGTGTTGGTGAGCACGGCGAACGCCTGCCAAAGATTATTTATTTCTCCGGTGCGGAGCAATTCTTCCTGCAAAATCCAATCGGCCCTCCGTAAAATATCCAACCTGCTTTCATTTACCTCACCAATTATTCGGATTGCGAGACCCGGTCCTGGAAACGGCTGACGATCGATGATCTCTGGTGAAATGCCCAGCGTACGGCCCACGTCACGAGCTTCATCTTTAAATAAATTTCGTAGTGGTTCAATTAGAGTCAGTGTCATGTCTTCCGGCAATCCACCAACATTGTGATGTGTCTTAATCTTTACAGCGGCGGAATTGCCGCTTGCTGCGGATTCAATGACATCGGGATATAGAGTCCCTTGAACCAAGAAATCAACATCTCCCAAATTCTCTGTTTCTTTTTCAAAGATCCGGATGAATCTCTCTCCAATACGCATACGTTTGGTTTCAGGATCACTGATGCCCTCAAGGTCGGCTAGAAAGTCGGCTTCGGCATTTACGTGGATAAGTTTCATTCCCATATGCTCGCGAAATGTTTCGACTACTTGGTGGGCCTCAGTATGCCGCAGCAGACCGTTGTCAACAAAGATGCATGTGAGTTGATCACCGATAGCCTCATGCACAAGCCCAGCGGCGACCGCTGAATCAACACCACCAGAAAGACCACAAATCACTAGACCTTGCCCGACTTGAGCTCTAATTGCGGTCACTGTTTCGTTAATGAAGGAACTTGAATCCCAGTTTCCATTACATTGGGCAATTCGGAAGAGGAAGTTCTCAATTAGTTGCGTACCGGCTGGCGTGTGAACGACCTCTGGATGGAACTGGATACCGAGATGATCGTGTGCGTCAGCGATTGCCACGATAGGTGCATTTTCTGATTCTGCAAGAAGTGTGAAGCCATCAGGCAATTCCTGGACGTTGTCGCCATGTGAAGCCCAGACTTCCACTACTGCCGGAATGTTGTGAAAAAGAGCGTGTGAGTTGCCCGTTTGCTGGATTACTGCCGGTCCGTATTCACGTGCAGAGGCAGTGGCTACTTCAGCGCCATAGTGGTTCGCCAATAATTGCATTCCATAACAGATACCTAGAACGGGTAAGCCAGAGTCGATCACGAAAGACGG
The DNA here is from genome assembly GCA_029941115.1 of Dehalococcoidia bacterium. GTDB lineage: Bacteria > Chloroflexota > Dehalococcoidia > UBA2979 > UBA2979 > UBA2979. The sequence continues at coordinate 1,668 of JAPYRK010000024.1, forward strand.
CAGGGTAGGTGCCTCACTACCATAAACAGAAGCAGGACCGCCCGACAGAATAAACCCTTTGATTTTTAAGTTGGATAATGCGGCCGATGGCGTATCCCAGGGAACTAATTCAGAATAAACTCCAGCTTCACGGACTCTCCGCGCGATTAGCATTGAGAATTGTGAACCATAATCCAATATTACGATGGTCTCTTTTTCCGGTTGATTTGGACTCATTGACCACTTTGCTCCCGTTATATTGATCCACATGTTGAGTCTAGCTGCATAAAGCTTAGGTTGGTTACGAGTATTATAGACCTATGATTGAAGCCAGATTCAGTACAGAAGAAGAAATAATTGCAGCACTAAAATCGGGACAGATCGTTGGAATTCCGACGGACACCGTTTATGGCCTGGCCGCGGATCCACTAGACTCTAACGCTCTCAAGAACCTGTCTGAAGTCAAGGGCCGAGACATGAATCAACCGATTGCAGTACTTTTCTCGGAGTTATCAAAGCTTGACTCCTATATAGAGAATATTGATCAACTTCGAAGGATAGAGTTGTTTTGGCCTGGCGCGTTGACTGCGATAGTTCGAGCGAAGAGAGGTAGGCTGGTTTCGCCTCTCGTCACTGACCAACTAACGATAGGAATTAGGAAGCCTGCGAACGAAGCCGCCATTCGAATTTTAGAAAGAATGGGAGGTTTTCTCGCGGTCACAAGCGCTAATAGACACGATCAAAAACCAGCGAAGACGGCCCAAGAAGTTACTGATATATTTGATGACCGGATACCGGTATTTGATGGTGGCGTATCCCTTCACGGAGTAGCCTCTACTGTGGTGGATTTCACCGGCAATATCCCACGATTGCTTCGGCAAGGGGTGATTGAATTTGAGGAAGTGGTGACTACATGGACAACCAATTAAGTATCGGAGCCCGAGCGAATCCACTGAGTCATTTCGAGCAGTGGTATGAGACAGTTCAGAATTCGGACCCGCAGCCAGATGCTGCGTCACTTGGTACGGCATCAATCGATGGAATTCCATCGGTTCGGCTTGTCTTAGTTAAGACATGGTCTGAGATTGGATTTGAATTTTTTACTAATCAGAAATCGCGAAAAGGTCAAGAACTTTTAGTAAATAGAAATGCCGCTTTGACGTGGCACTGGAAAGGATTTGGCGCTCAGGTTAGGATCCGTGGAACCGTATCCATTATTGAGAGCAGCGCCGTCCGAGCCTACTGGAATACTCGTAGCTATGGAAGTAGAATTTCGGCGTTGGCCTCAGCACAATCAACTCCAATTCCTCATCGCGAAGCGCTTGTAGAGAAAGCCAACCAACTTAAGCGGGTATATGGTGAGGATTCAGATATGCCGGTACCTGACAATTGGGGTGGCTTCCGTGTACACCCGTCAAACTACGAATTTTGGTTACATGATCCTGACAGACTGCATCATAGAATTGAATATGCTAACGTCGATGGCAAGTGGGTTTCGATGATTCTGCAACCTTAGTATGAGAACCCCAGAACAGTCGAGTGCATGACAGAATTAGGAGAATGTGATGCAAATAGCTATTGGCTCTGATCACGCGGGATTTCAACTAAAGGAACTGCTTAAAAATCAACTTGAATCACTTGGAGATGAAGTTATTGATTTCGGTACCGACAGCACTGAACCCTGTGATTATCCTGATATAGCCTTGCCGCTAGCCTCAGCTATTGCTGCGGGCAAACCAGAGCTAGGTGTGCTTATCTGCTCCAACGGCGTGGGACCCTCGATTGCGGCCAATAAAGTTAATGGTGTTCGTGCTGGCGTATGCCACGATGTATTTTCAGTGAAAAGAGCTCGACAGCACACCAATATTAATGTGCTATGCCTCGGAGCTTGGGCAATTGGACAAGGACACGCGTTAGAGATTTTACTTGCATTCCGTGAAGCAAAATACGAAGGGGGTAGGCACGACCGTCGACTTTTAAAGATTAGCAATTATGAAGAATCACAGTCTGAGCCACAATAGTAAATGACCAATAAGTCGCGACTGTGATGTGTCTGAGTTACTCTCTAATCTAATGATGATTCCAGGACTGGCATGGTTTTATTTACGGTTTTTATACAGGTTCTGCAAGGCCTATGTCGTTGGCCGATTTGGTTTAGCTAATCCTCGTAAAAACTATTCAACTAGACATCACGGTATACGAGATGAAATAGAAATTATACGAGATGAATATGGCGTTGCACACGTGCTCGCTAACAATGAACAAGATGCGTTTTGGGGATCAGGATTCGTCCAGTCACAAGATCGGTTGTGGCAGATGGAGTCAGCGCGGAGATTTGCTAATGGCCGACTCAGTGAAATAGCCGGTGACAGTGCTTTCTCAACAGATAGACTCATGCGGCAAATTGGCCTGTATCGCGTAGCCCGGGCTGACCATGATTTACTTGAGGATGAAGAACTTGAACTTTTCAAAGCATACGTGTCCGGTGTGGCTGCAGGTGTCGAATCATTACGTACTCTTCCACCAGAGTTTCATCTACTGGGACTTACCTTTGAACCATGGACGACTACAGATATTTTACTAACAGCACGTTTACTGCTGTTCAGTTTTACTGGTAACTGGAAAACTGAACTGATTCGGGAGGAGTTACTCAAGAACGTGGACTCTAAATTATGGCCGTTCTTAGAACCAAGTTATCCTGACGAATCAACCACGATCGGCGAAATATATCAACCCGGAGGATCTCCTTCGAATACCCGCTTGTTAAAGGCCTATGAACAATCAGAGCAGTGGGCACCAACGTCTTCTGGTGCATCCAACGCTTGGGCCGTGCGCGGCGAACTCTCTGGAAGCCATGTGCCCTTGCTCGCGGGTGATCCTCATGTCGAGCTCCGACTTCCAGGATTATTTTATGTATCCCATATGAAGGGAGGTGATTTCAATGTTATAGGTGGTGGCATTGCTGGGGTGCCTGGCATATTAATTGGACATAATGAGCACGTGGGCTGGGGTGTTACCGCGGGTATGGTGGATATCGCTGATTGCGTAATCGAAACAATTACTGAACAAACTATTGGAGAGCGCTTATCAGACGTCAGATATGTGACTCCTGACGGACCGAAGAAATTGGAGGTGTTTGAGGAAGAAATTCTTGTGCGCAATCCAAACGGATCGCGAGTGGTAGTGGAAGAAATCGGTATTTCAAGGCACGGTCCGATTATAAGTGTCCCCATTGAATCCGAAACCCGAATGATTGCTCTAAGCTCTACTGCATTTGATCCTTCACCAATTGGAAAAACATTCGTCCGCATGATGAAATCGGAATCTATAGAGGCACTATCAACAGCTTTGTTGGATTGGCCAGGTGCACCTTTTAACTTCGTGATGGCAGACACCAATGGCGACATCGGTTACCAATTAGCGGGCAAAGTGATGCAACATGGAGTCGGGGAGGGGTTACTGCCACGGAACGGAGCTAGCTCGTTGGGCAAGCTGCCGACTTATCCGTCGGAAAAACTCCCCTCAGTCGTGAATCCACTGAGCCAATCTATTGTTTCTGCCAACCAGGCTATTGGTGGAGAACTCGAACTCGGAGAAGAATGGGCTGAACCCAGGCGGGCTACGCGAATCACCGAGATGTTGGCGAAGTCGCGTCAACATGACATTAAATCGTTCACTCAAATACAAACAGATACCTATTCGGCCAACCTTGTCATTCTTCGTGATCTACTTCTACCTGTTGTGGATGATGTTATTCGACGGCAATCTCTCTCTGAATGGGACGGACAACTTAACTCCAGGAGCGATGCTGGATCATTCATCTCATACGTGAGCAACGAATTATCACAACTGGTTACCGAGTCGATAGCTGGATTATCCGCGCCGCTCTTACAGGGAAAACGAGACATGTTTGGTGAAGAATACAACTCATTTACCACCCGTCATCAAGGATGGTTGGTTAATGCAGTGCGAGACTTTAACAAACCATGGTTCCACGATGCTGAGCACCGAAAAAAAATATTGAGGCTAGCGATAACTCGTGCGGAACGCCGTATAGCAAAATTAAGCAAGAAAGTGAAGTCTCATGAATTTTCTGTTCTCAAGCCAAAACATTCTTTAGCAGCCGTTCCATTGCTGGGTAAGATCTGGTCTTCAAGAGGTGTCGGATTTGGCGGTGATATCAATACGGTGTCCCAAGGGGCTTATCACCGAACATCTGATGGGCGCGATGTCTCGGTCACTGCCGGATATAGACAGGTTTTTAAGATTGGTTACTGGGACGAGGCGATTTTTGCGATACCGACTGGAACATCGGGCATACCAGGCCATCCGAATTACCTTGACTTCATCCATGAATTTGCGAGAGGTAGTTATCGACCATTGCTTTGGAGTCCAGATGTGATAAGAGCCCATCGAAATGATAAGATTTCGCTGTATCCAATGTAGGTTAAGACGATAATGAGACTGACAACATGAGTACAACCGATCTTGCTTCAACATTAGCGAATTATCGACGACTGGTTGATGAAGAATTGAAGCTAGTTATGGAACAGTCCGGTCAGTTATACGACTGGATGCGGTATCACCTCGGCTGGCAGGATCAGACAGGCCAACCTGTAAATTTCTCAGTTGGTAAGCAAATTCGGTCCTGTGCCTTATTCACTGCGGCCCGATCAATTGGTATGACGGAAACTGATTTGATGAAATGTGCGCCTGCAGCAGCAGCAATTGAATTAATTCATAATTTCTCTCTACTGCACGACGACGTAGAAGATAAAAGCGTAAACCGACGGGGTCGTCCCACGCTCTGGACGTTCGCAGGTGAAGCTCAAGCGATCAATACTGGAGATGGAATGTTTTCGATTGCTCGATTAGCTCAGCACAGACTTTCGGATTTCAATTTTTCAGCCGACTTAGTTTTAGCAGTGATCAGAGAACTGGATATGACGTGTCTGCAGCTCGTTGAGGGCCAACAACTCGATATCGCGTTTGAGAATAGAGGTGACGTGAGTCGAGATGAATATATTCGTATGGCGGAGGGCAAAACCGCTGCTATGTTCAGTGCACCGTTTGCAATTGGAGCGATGCTAGGCGGAGCGCCTAGAGAAGATGTCGCTATATTCAATTTGTTCGGGAAATCTTTAGGGCTTGCTTTTCAAATGATCGATGATGTGCTCGGTATTTGGGGTGATACAAGTTTGACGGGTAAACCGGTAGGTGACGACCTGTGGACACTCAAGATGACCTTTCCAGTGATTTATGCCCGTGACCACGAATCAGATGCTGGGAGGCAGTTCCGTGCCGCCTACAAAGAGATTCCCAAGACACAGATGCAAGTAGACTACATGACTGAATTACTCACGGAGACCGGCGCGAGAGAAGAAACGGAACGGGAGGCACGGCGTCAAATGGATATTGGCAATGACTTGCTTGCTTCATTGTCATTTCAGCCAAATCCTGAGAGTTACATAGAGCAATTCAGCAGCCTATTAATTACGAGAACAGTCTAAAAATCATGAAATTATCGATGAGTTGAGATTTAGAAGCAGTTATGCAAGGAGTCACATTGCTATGCAGAAACAAACAATCGCCGATGTTAGTCTGACAAATAAACGGGTTCTGCTCCGAGTTGACTATAATGTCCAGTTTGATGACTCAGGGGTAATTCTTGACGATCATCGACTGAGGGAATCGATACCTACAATACGTGCGTTAAAAGAACAGAGTGCTCGAATTGTAATTTGCTCACACAGAGGAAGACCGAACGGCGTAGTTGTCGAAGAATTGCGCAACGCACCGGTAGCGAGACATTTATCGACTCTCCTGGGCGAGGAAGTTTTATCTCTCAGTGATGCAATAGGACCTTCGGTAAGTGCGGTGATAAATGAAATGGAATCGGGCAGTATCGTACTCCTTGAGAATGTGCGGTTCTATCCAGGTGAGGAAGCAAATGATCCTAGCTTCGCCAGATCACTGTCTGAACTAGCGGATGTGTTCGTTTCAGATGCCTTTGGCACGGCACACCGGGCACATGCATCTGTTGTGGGAGTCGGCTTTTATTTGCCGGCGGTCTCTGGATTATTAATGCAAAAAGAACTGAATTATCTCAGTCAGGTTACGGACTCAATTGAACGGCCATTTGGAATAATTTTGGGGGGTGGCAAAGTAGCTGAGAAACTTAGAATATTGGGCCATCTCGCTGATAAGGCTGATGTTATCTGTGTTGGCGGAGGAATAGCTAATACTTTTCTCCATGGGCAAGGCATTGACGTTGGGGACTCACTAGTTGAGGAATCTAGAATTGATGATGCTTTATCACTCATGCGTATCGCTTCTGGCAGAAAAGATTTGAAGCTTGTACTACCCACGGATGTCGTAATTTCGGATTCAAGTGGTTCGGTCGTAAGTACCGTTTCTGTGAATCGCATCCCGCCTGGCTTTCGAATACTGGACCTAGGTCGGCAAACATTGGAGGATATTCGAGAAGCGCTACGCCCGATGCGAACAATTGTCTGGAACGGGCCCGTTGGACTATTTGAGCGTAGTCCCTTCGATACCGGAAGCATTGAATTAGCAAAGATTCTGGCTGATTCGGTTGCGGCGACCACTGTTGTCGGAGGTGGAGAGACCGCTGCTGCGGTCGCTAAAGCTGGGGTGATGGATCGGCTATCACATGTGTCTACTGGCGGAGGAGCATCTTTAAAAATGCTGGAGGGTGCGCCGCTGCCAGGGGTGGAAGTTCTGCTCGATAAAGAATAGCTGGTGGTTCGTGTGGGCCGAGTCAAGCGTGTAGACTGAATAACATGAAAATTGAATTGATTGAGAGACTCTCCAAAGATTCCAGTCAAAAAACGCTTCTATGTGTATTGGATGGCCTTGGCGGGCTTCCTGGGCCCGACGGGTTAACAGCACTCGAGGCAGCATCGACTAAGAATCTGGATGAGCTAGCAAGGCTGGGAAGCCAGGGGCGTACACTTCCAGTGGGCTATGGAATCACGCCAGGATCTGGACCGGGACATCTAGCACTATTTGGTTACGATCCACTTGAATATGAGATCGGAAGAGGTGTACTTGAGGCAACTGGAATAGATTTTGTTCTCGGACCAGACGATGTCGCAGCAAGAGGAAACTTTTGTGATATTGACGTAAATGGACTGATAGCGGACCGCCGAGCCGGTAGACAATCTACCGAAATAACCGCTAATTTATGTGAATTACTCTCACAAATTGAGATGAACGACATTGAGATATTTGTACTTCCAGTACGTGAGCAACGATTTGTTTTGGTCTTACGCGGCAATGAGTTATCAGCATTAGTCAGTGAAACCGATCCTCAAATTGAAGGAGCCCGGCCTTCTGTCTGTGAACCATTGAACGGTTCTGTCGCCGCTGAACGTACGGCTTCTTTGATTCGGCGATGGGTCAATGCTGCGCATGATCTTCTTAAGGAACGTAATCAAGGTAATGGGATACTCCTACGCGGCTGGTCTGTCAGACCAAACCTACCCTCATTTCCTGTGATTTGGAAGACCCGTGCGGCCGCTTGTGCGGTCTACCCGATGTACAGAGGTGTAGCGTCGCTTGTCGGTATGGATGTAATCAATGCGGGGGGTAACTTATCCGATCAAATACAAGGGATGACAGAGCAGTGGAATAGCTTTGATTTCTTCTTTCTTCACTATAAATATGCTGACAGCGCTGGTGAAGACGGTGATTTTGCTGGGAAAGTTGAGGCTATCGAAACTTTTGATAGGTATGTGCCTGAATTGATGGAACTTAATCCTGACGTGATCGTCGTAACTGGTGATCACTCGACGCCCGCTGTGATGTCGGGGCACTCTTGGCACTCGGTACCGACGCTGATTGCTGGACGGCAGGTCCGACCTGACGAGCAGGTGACTTTTGGCGAACGCTCCGCTATTTTTGGGGAACTTGGTCAATTTCCAGCCAACGAGTTACTCCCCATAGCTTTTGCCCATGCAGGCAAGCTCGCTAAATTTGGAGCCTAGTAATGGCTGAACGCAAGCCAATTGTTGGTGGCAACTGGAAGATGAACATGACTCGAGATGGTGCGACTCAGTTGTGCCATTCGCTTTTACTGGAGGCCGTCGAACCACAGATTGACACAGAGATCGTTCTCTACCCACCTTACGTGTGGCTCACTGACGCTGCCACTATTCTGAGTGAAAGTTTCATCAGACTAGGTGCTCAGGATGGTTTAGCCGAGTCAAACGGAGCGATTACTGGTGGAGTCAGCTTAACAATGCTTTCTGAACTTGTTGATGCTCTGCTGGTTGGTCACTCTGAACGAAGAAGTATTTTTAGTGAAACTACAGACAAATTTTCACAACAATTGGTTAGCGCGTTAGATATGAACCTGCTGACCACATACTGTATAGGAGAAAATCAGACGGAACAGGAATCTGGCTTGACCTATCAGGTACTTGAGGAGCAGATTGGGAGTGTTTTTGAGGGAGCAACAGGACACCACCTTGCCCAGGCTGTGAACAAGAATCCAGGAGCATTGGTGATTGCATATGAACCCGTTTGGGCAATTGGGACTGGGCTTGTTGCTCAACCGACCGACGTTCAAGATCGCGCCGAATTTATTCGAAAAGAGATTTCGAACTACTGTGATGCACCACAACTTATTCGTATCCAGTATGGCGGTTCTGTGACCCAGAAGAATGCTGGCGATTTTGCTGCCCTGAAAGATGTAGACGGAGCTTTGGTCGGAGGAGCTTCACTTAATGCTGAAGATTTTTTGAGTATTTGTAGGGCATTCTCTGTAGGAAAGCATTAGCGACTTATCTTGATGGCACGCTCTCCTATTATTTCTATTGTTGGCGCGACGGCATCGGGGAAAACTGCTCTATCTATCGAGTTAGCTCAACGATTTTCAGGTGAAGTTATTTCGGCTGACTCAGCCCAAGTTCGACGGGGAATGCGTATCGGAACTGCCGCACCAACTTCAGAAGACATGCTAAAAATTCCCCATCACCTTGTAGGCGTAACTGATCCAAATTCTGAATGGACTCTGGTCGACTGGCTCGAGTCCGTTAATTCGACAGTACAAGCGATACGCCGAAGGTCAAATGTTCCTTTTTTAGTCGGAGGGACGGGTCAATACATTTGGGCCTTTTTGGAAGGTCGCGAGGCACCAAAGGTTCCACCCAACCAGGTGTTCCGACGAAAATTGGAAGAGAAAGCACGAGATCCAATTGTGGATTTACACGAAAGCTTACGACTTAAAGATCCTACCTCTGCAGACCGAATTCATCGGAATAACCTACCTAGAGTTATCCGTGCATTGGAGATTATTACCGCTACAGGACAACCGGTTCCATTGCTTTCCAATCGACCACCCGATGCGCATTCAATCGTTATAGGCTTGAAATGGAGTCGTGAAATCCTTTTCGATCGCGCTGATCGGCGGGTGGAATGGATGTTTCAGACGGGTTTGGTTGAGGAAGCGATGGCTCTGGCTGAAACTTACGGAGATGCCAGTGAAGGTTTCCGAGCGATCGGCTACCGCGAAGCGCTTTCAGTCGGTAAGGGAGAGCTTACAGTTGATGCGGCAGTCGAACGTACAAAAACCACTACTCATAAACTGATACGCTCCCAGAGCGGTTGGTTCCGAGCAGATGATTCTCGAATCAAATGGCTTTCTTGCGAGGAGATGACGCCTAAACAACTTGTTACTCGGGCAGCCACGATAGTAGAAGAGGCATTGGACTAGGAATTCTCTCGCGTTGAAACACCGCACGAGTTAGTATTTTGTTATGACAGAAGAAAGAAAATTCTCCGACAGACAGATTACACAGTTTTTTCCTCTAGATTTCTGGAAAATGCACGGTTGTGGCAATGACTTTATTGTGTTTGATATCGAGGAACTAACCACAGATGACCAGTTAGGGTCTTTAGCTCAATACCTGTGTAACCGAAATTTTGGAATCGGTGCCGATGGGATTATCGTAAGTGTTCCATCCGCAACAGCAGACTTCGGCATGCGAATATTCAACTTGGATGGGTCAGATGGCGAGATGTGTGTTAACGGTATTCGCTGTTTTGCGAAGTATCAGTTCGATCAAGGCCGAGTATCCGAGACTAGTCATATTAGTGGACGAATATCGATTGAAACCACAATGAGTGTGGTTCAAGTCGAGGTAAAACGAGATGAATCAGGCTTCGTGACAAGAGCAAGTACTACACTTCCAGACCCCAGCTTTAATCCCTTGGACTGCGGCGTGACGACCACTGAGGATTCAGATAGTATTTCGGTGCAGGTTGACGACCAAGCCATCGATCTCCAATTAGTTTCTATAGGAAATCCTCATGCTATTCACTGGTTGTCCGAAGGACATCAAACAACCGACTATGAGTTGATTCGAATAGGGCCTAGAGTGGAAAGAGATGCTACATTTCGCGAGAAAACTAATTTTGAAATAGCTGAACTGCTAGGACCAAATTATATTCGTGCCAGAGTGTGGGAGCGAGGTGTGGGTGAGACATTATCGTGTGGATCGGGGGCATGTGCTGTGATGGCTTCGGCGCATAGTCGAGGACTCGTAGATGACTTGGCGGTTATTGCGATGCCCGGTGGCGAGTTGTTTGTTGAGTGGTCTGGCGAGGGGCCAATCACACTTGAGGGCGTGGTAACAAAGGTATTTGAAGCGACAATCGAATCTTGAATTGAGAGAGTAATGACAATCGAACGACGTGCAATTGGTCAGAATATAGATTTTACGGTTCGAAATGAACCACTAAATAGTCGAAAGCGTGCGAGCTTACTTGAGCAGGATGATACCCTGCATCTGAGCTCCCCAACTGGTGAGCTGATACTCGCATATGAGAATGGTCAGCAAAGCCTCTATTGGGGCTTTGATTCGGTTGATTCGATGCGGAAAGAATTCGCCGCGATGTGGGAGGAAGCTCTTCTTAGTGTCGATCGCGATGACATCGACTATATCTCGATGAATCTATCGCAAGTAACTGCTCGAGACATGGTGATTCCGGTTCTCGAAACGGCTTCCTTTAAACAGTTTGCTGAATGGATTGAGATGCTCCATCCGGATCTTCCGGAGTCACCTCCCGGTTTTTCTTCCGGAGTTGAGATGCGTCGAGCCGGAGAAGATGATCTTGACATTTTCGAGAACATTTGGTCAGACGCACTTGGTGAGTTGACAGACGGACCTGCGACGTTCGATGATTTTGCCTCTCGAGCTGACTGGGCTGGGGCATTGACTCTCGATAACGAAGTAATTGGATTCGCGTTTAATGGAACTTCAATTAGTGGTGATGGTGAAGTGTTGACTGCGGCAATTATGCCAAGTCATTGGGGCAATAGATATGGTCGAGAACTGTTGGAAGCGGCTTTGTACCAACTCAGGACGGTTGATCATGGTCGTGCCGTTATTCGTGTACGGCCCGATGTCCGTCAGGCACTGAAGGCTTGTAGTGAGCTAGGCATGCGACACTCTGCAGGCGGGATAGAATGGCGCAGAAGCATCGATGAAGAGGAAATTAATCTAGAACTTGAAGCCAAACGAAAAGCTGGAGTCAAAGCCCGATTCGGCGGTTGGCGCTAATAGGGAGTACGGTTATGAAAGAAATCGAACTAGCAGACAGAGTTAAACAACTCCCTCCGTACCTTTTTGCTAGAATTTCCGAGCTTATTAGTGAAAAGCGTAAGGCCGGAATCGATGTTATCTCTTTAGGGATTGGGGATCCGGATTTACCTACTCCTAGTCATGTTTTAGATTCCCTTTCGACTGCCGCCCAGAAGAATGAAAATCATCGATACCCTGAATCGGACGGTCTTCCAGCTTTGCGGGAAGCTATAGCGAGATGGTATGAAACACGGCATGAGGTAAGCCTGGATCCAGATTCAGAGATTGTGCCGCTGATAGGTTCGAAGGAAGGCATTGCTCATTTACCGCTATGTTTAATAAACACGGGCGACATCTCCCTAGTTACAGATCCTGGGTACCCAGTGTATGAAATAGGAACTATGTTTGCTGGTGGCGAAAACGTGCGTCTGCCGCTATTGGAAAGAAATGATTATCTCCCGGATCTGGGTGCTATTAACCCTGCGGATGCCAAACGGGCTAAGATACTGTGGCTTAATTACCCTAATAATCCCACGGGTGCGATCGCAGACTTAAATTTTTTCGAACGAGCGATCGAATGGGCCAGTATGAACGACGTTGTAATCGCGCATGATTTGGCGTACGCTGACGTTTCCTTTGATGGATACCGGCCACCCTCTATTCTAGAAGTACCTGGTGCGAAGGATGTTGCGATCGAGTTTAATTCACTCTCGAAAACATTCAATATGACGGGCTGGCGAGTCGCAATGGCTGTTGGAAATACGCAGATTATTGATGCGCTAACAAGGGTGAAAACAAATATAGATTCGGGCATACCGCAGGCGATTCAGGAGATGGCTATTACCGCCTTGAACGACCCTCGCGACTCGATTGAATCTCATAATCTTATATATGAAAAGCGTCGGGATCGTGCCCTACTAGTTCTCAGAGAGCTCGGACTGACAGTCACGGAACCTAAGGCTTCGTTGTACATCTGGGCTCGATTGCCAGAGGGTGTGGAATCCAGTGCCGAATATGCTGCTGACTTGATAGATTCAGTTGGTGTTGTTGTGACGCCCGGAGCGTCCTATGGAGAGAACGGGGAGGGGTATATACGTATTTCGCTCACCACTCCTGACGACCGCCTCGACGAAGCATTGATCAGGCTTCAAGAGTTCGATTCAAAGAGGTGATCTGTATTAATTCTCACTCGCAGCAAATACGTCGAGTCTCAGATTCGAGCTCTAGGTTTTGACTACACGAAAAAAGAGAAAACCTCGTAAATTTGCTGAGGCTGCGACGCAAGAGAACGCCTTTCTTGTAGCGGTAGAAAGTCGGTCTGGCCCTGATCCCGCGATGCCGGTTGAATACTCATTACGAGAACTCGCTCGATTGGTTCGTACCGCGGGCGGAACAGTGGCAGGTAGGGCGAGTCAGCGCCGCCTGCATCCTCATCCAACTCTTTATATTGGTCGTGGAAAAATTGACGAAATAAAAGCACTCAAAGACGAACTAGAATACTCAATGATCGTGTTTGATGACCAGTTATCTCCTAGTCAGCAATTAAATTTGGAGGAGGCATTTGGTGTCAAAGTGTTGGATCGATCAGCCTTAATACTGGATATATTTGCTCAACGGGCCCAAACACGTGAGGCAACACTTCAAGTTGAGTTGGCACAACATGAATACCTTAAGCCAAGACTTAGGGGACAGTGGCAACACTTATCCAGAACGGTTGGAGGCCCCGGGGCAGGGAATGGAGCAATCGGCACACGCGGCCCAGGTGAAACACAACTCGAAACTGATAGACGATTAATTGATCGCCGTATTTCAAAGTTAAAACGAGATATTCAGGGTGTCCGAAATCATCGTGAACGACAACGTGATCGGAGGCTTCGTGAAGGATTGCCGATTGTGGCCCTTGTTGGGTATACAAATACGGGTAAGTCTAGTTTATTACAGGCATTGGTGGGTTCGGACGTGTTTGTGGCTGATGCACCCTTCGCAACATTAGACCCATTGACTCGTCGACTTGGTGGCAATCGAGATAACGCTGTTTTAATCACCGACACCGTTGGTTTCATGCAGAAACTTCCCACTGAGTTGGTCTCAGCATTTCAAACTACACTCGAAGAATTATCTAATGCATCGCTACTTATCCATGTTTCGGATGCGGACTCCCCAGTGCTGGAGTCACAAGAGAGAGTAGTGAGTGAAACGTTAGATAATCTAGGTTTGAGCGATATTCCGATGTTAACCGTGATTAACAAGATAGATATGTTATTTCCAAAAAATACTATCGACGAGAATATTGTTGCAGGTGAAGTTGCTAGGAGTGACGGTGTGTCTAAATTAGGGCTCACCGAAGGTTTTTCAGGTGAGCGTTTGTTTGTTTCCGCTACCGAGCGCTGGGGCATACCCAAGCTACGCAAAAGGATACTTTACGAGTTTTTTGGGTCAAATATGACTGGCGATGTTAACTAATCGCCACTCTGAGCTCTCGTTCGATAGGGGAATGCGGCAGGTGAATTTAGCCAATGTTTTGTCCTGTAACTGATTGCGAGAATATTTTTGACTTCTTTCAACGTGGCTTCGGTGCTCCTTTGTGCCTGTGAACGTTCAACGGGCGTATCTGACAAGAGAAGAGTAATCCATGGTCCTATTCTTCGTCCCAGATGAGTTGTATCGAGCGCTTCCAAAAGATAAGGCGGCGTAGGGTAAGCGGTCTCCTCGAGCACAAAAGACATTCGAAGCAGTTGACCGGCCAATTCTCCTGCTGTCAGACTGAAGCTATCTGACTCTACATCGCGATTCAGGTGGAGCGCGCGTGCCGACGCATGAGTTGAAACCCAGAGTGTCCGAATCACTCGTTCAAGTTCGCCCTCATCGACCGAATGTGGGGTCTTGCTAAGTTGATCAAATCGGCGAAGCGGGTCATGAATCGCGGTAGCTCTCTGAATATGCCAGCGAGCCTCAAGTGCTTGGCGTTGGTCGGACGCGATACTATTTAGTATTTTGTCCGCAGCGTCGTCTCTTAGAATTGTTACATGGGCCTCGGGCGCATTAGGATACGCCGCGGACGGTCCATATTGCTGTACGACAGCATGTCCGTTTTTCAGTTCCTTTGCAATTGCCACGGGGCTCCACGTTAGTGTGTTCCTATCGATAATTAACCAGTACGCCGCTACGTCCAACATAGTTGGGCCAGACTCGGAAGACTTACTCACCGAAGAAGGAGTTAGAAGAATGAGAGACATGCGATCAGCTACTTCAGCCCAATCAGGTGCGCGGGCGAACTCTTTCCCCCAAGCTAAAGCTAGATCAAGGAATACGGAATCTACTTCGACATTGTTTGTGGATTGCATAACTGATCACTAACTAACTAGTTAGTCCGAGATCTGGCCTAGATCAGCGAGAGCCGCTTTTACCTCATCAGCGGTAACAAACTGAACTCCTTCACGGAGGGCATCAAATCCGTCGACTACATCATCATCAATATCATTGGCATAGCAGATATCTAGAAAATCAGATCTCATGGGAGTCGCTTCTGGTGCGACATTAAAGATGTGTTCGATTATTTCGGCATAGCCACTCCACGGTGCTGGCATGAAAATTCCTTTCGTTGGTAAACCGGTGCTATTTTTCGTTTCGTTAAAGGTTTAAACATCACCCAATGATAAGTGATCAGTGTCTAAGTGGTTATTTGTACTACTGGGCACGTTGAAGCACATGGTTTCTGAGGTCGCTGGCCTTTACAATCCGATAGTGAATGATCTAATTGTCGGTTGGCGTTATGCGTGGAGCCATTTTCTGTCAAATTGGCGGTTTCTGGCCGTTGTTTTTGCGGGCGTGTTGAGTGCGGCCGTATTGCTTGCACTAGCCCCCATTTATGCGTCGGCTATGACAGATCTTGGCTTGAGTTATCGACTTGAGAAAGATCTTTCAACCAGCCGTGAACAGATTGCTCGGGTGGATACCTATCTACTCCAAATTAACGATCCAGTTGATCAAGAACGTCGTGCGGCTGTTGACCTCGTCACTGGAGAACGGGTGGGGTGGCTAGGTGTTGATGAGCAAGTGATTATAACTGAGCGAAGCGTGAGACTATTCGCATCATTTGAGGAATACCCACTGTTTTCCGATCCGTTTGAGAGTTCAGAGGATGTTCGACAGGATAAGTTCTATGGCAGGCGAGGAGTTGATGGAATCGCTGTTGACGAGAATGGAATAATCAATCGAATCGGACCCTTTACCGTAATTGATCGCTTGGACGGAAAACCAATACGACAACCTTGGGGTGCGTTCGTACATACGGTTAGTAACCTCCGCCAGGATACAGAATTAATAGAAGGTAACTGGCCAGACTCCGGGAATACACAAAGCTTTGAGTTCGTATTACCGGCTGGATGGAGGCGCCATGCTGCCATTGGAGACTTCATCAGACTCGATGTCGATGCCATACTTACGGATTGTCCGCCCGTTCCGCTGTCTGAAGACAGTGAAACGGCGCGTGATGAAGCACGTTGTATACCTCAAACATTTGGACGCTCAACTTTAGTCGGGACACTAGTTGGTTTCATTGAAATTCTTGATGAAGAGTCACTAAGATGGAATCTGTTCCAGGGCATATTAGCCGTTCCAGACACTCCGCTAATCCCGCTACCAGGTGACCGGGACACCCAGGAACCTGAACTGGACCCACGACTAGGGCGAGCGATGACGGGCGAAGGACAAATGCCCTTGCTCACTACCTCCGATCATTTCTTCGGTCCATTCGCGAGAGCAGTCCCCGAAACACGCACGATTCATAGGGCTGGCATCGTTATAGACCCCACTAGAATTACTATCGATGACGTTCAACCAGCAATAAACGCAATGGGTGCGTGGACAAAAGATATCAATGAAACTTTAGAACTAGTTGCCGTCACACACACCAGAGTGGCACTAGTTTTGAAGGACTTTGTTAATCAACAATCATTTTCAGCAGTACCTCTACTTTTAATTTTGCTGCAGGTTGTAGGAATCGTCATTTACTACATAGCAATGACCGCAACGAATCTGCTTGAGAAGCAGTCTGGCGAATTCGGAATCTTTCGGAGTCGAGGCGCAACAACTGCGCAACTTGTAGGATTTGGATTATTTGAAGCTCTTTTACTTGCTATTCCCGCCGCGATACTGGCACCATGGCTTGCAATTTGGGCGGTTGCACTACTTGGTTTGACTCCGCCGTTCGAGGCAGTAACAAGCGGTGAATTGTTACCCGCTAAATTGTCGAAAGATGGTTATTTGTTAGGAATCATCGGCGCTGCAATCGGGTTGATTGGAATTCTAATTCCTACGTTCGTACAGGCCCGTAAGGGTATCGTAGACGTCCGCCGCGATGACGCACGACCGGATCGGAAATCGGTAATTCAGCGTTATTACCTAGACTTTTTGCTGCTGGGATTTGCTGCAGTGCTACTTTGGCAAGTAGATCAGCGTGGAACTCTGTTTGACCCTGACTCGGTAGGAGGATGGTCGAGTGATCCCGTACTGCTACTGACACCATTCGTTCTCATTCTGGCTGTTGCGGCAATGCTCCTCAGATTTTATCCACCGATTCTCAGGATTCTAACCTCCCTACTGTTGACTACTAGATCGCTTGCCACGGCGATTGGACTCCGGCGAGCTGGTCGTGCTCCCGCCGGTTACGCAAGGTTAATGCTGCTACTTCTGATGTCTCTTTCGGTAGGAACGTTTGCCGCGTCATATGGAGCTACGGTGGAGAAGTCCATGGAGGAGCGCCAGCGATATTTGGCGGCCGTCGATTTCAGGGCGGACCTAACGGTAAATATCGAACCGGACGCACTTTCAACTGAACTTGAAGTATTAACGGGGCAACAGAATATTAACAATGGACTCGATAAGAAAAAAATTACTGCTGCTAGCTTTGTGCTGCGAAAGAAAATCTACACTATCTCGGGGATTCCTATTCCAGTCCTGGGAATTGATCCACAATTCGCGAGCGATAGTATTTGGACTCGAGATGATTTTGCATTGGAACCGTTGTCGTCACTCCTCGATAAACTTGACTCAGCTAATGATATGAAGGAGGGAATACAGTTACCAGCCGGTTCCACCGCGTTACAGGTTGCGATATTTCCACGAATATCAGAGGAAACGAGTGATGGTGTACAGGGAACTATGCGTGCGGTTAATCCAATAAAGAGGGCGAGCTTCACGGCGAAATTTGTAGATGCGAACGGTCGACCATTTACGAGCGTGTTAGCGATTGATCAGGATAGCGAGGGCTGGGTGCTCGCGAATTCGTTAATTCCTGAGAAAATGACTCAACCCGTTTCACTATTAGGCTTTCGCGCAATTGATCGTGTAGGACAAAGCTTACGAAATCAGGGAGTTATTCTCGTCGACTCTATTTCTGCAATAGATACAAGTGGAGCAAGTATCTTAATCGAAAGCTTCGAGGAGATATCTGATTGGCGCTTGTATTCAGCCCCTGGGGTCGAAGATATGTTTTCAATAATTGAGACTGAGCAGGCTTTTGAGGGGAATCGAGTGGCTGAATTATCGCTTCCACCGGCGATAGCGCCGTCTCCTCGAATAATTGCACCTCTCAAAGGAAACTCGCTTCCTTTGCCCGTTCTCATGAACCCCCTTGCAATGTCCTATTTCGGGGTTGGCTATGAAGGTGATATCGCGTTTGCAATCCTAAATGATTTGGTAGTTCCGTTAATACTGGTTGGTGTGATTGACTATTTCCCAAGTATGGATCCTGCAGCCGGAATCGTAGTCACGAATCCGAAATATTTGTATGCATTATCAGCACTCTTTGAAGTGAAGGATTACAGGAACCCAAGTGAAGTGTGGATTGATTTTAATGATGAGCTTAGCCCGATTGAGGCAGATAATTTAATCGAGGACTTGACACAGTTTAATGCCAGAATTCCTGTTCAAAATGAGGTAATACTTGGTGACCTACTAGAGCGAATCTCTGAAGATCCTACGTTGCGGGTTAGTGGAACTGGAATACTCACAGTTGCCTTCGCTGCAGTGCTCACACTTACGACTCTCGGATTCATAGTTTCGTTGACACTTAGTACCTGGCAAAGAACGCTGGAGTTTGCAGTGTTACGTGCCCTGGGCACTTCTCGGTTCACGATCTTGCGGTCATTAGTTCTTGAATGGAGTGCGGTTTTGGTTCTAGGAGTTGGGCTTGGTCTTGTACTTGGGCGAGTTATATCTCAATTGATGCTTTCGTTTCTTGAAGTGACCGAGCAAGGAACGCCCGTCCTTCCTCCATTCAGATTAATTACGGATTGGTACGCGGTTGGCGCGTCTGTTGTGTTTTTATTCGTAGTAGTACTAATCACCTTAGTCACAACTTGGCTAGTTGCTATGAAGCGAGCAAGTGGAAAGCAACTGCGAATAACCCAGTAGCGATCATTCATACTGACAAAAAAAGGATGTGTTTTAAGTGAGTGGTGGAGACGGGGGAGAATCGAACTCCCCGTCCAGGCTATGCCGCGAGGCAGCGTCTACGAGTGTAGTCATCAGTTAGTTCATGTCAATGCTCTCTGATGTCATAGCTTACATTAACTGATCCTAATTAATCTTGACCTTAAAAACTGTAGGATACAGTTTTTAAGGAGCACTCCGACTATATGTCGCAGCAGTCTAGGCCGTCAGAGAGAGCCCAAAAGCTACGTCACCGCGGTTAGGCGGCGAGGGCGACTTTTCGTTCGCCAGTTAATATTTTTTTTGACACCTTATTAACGAGGTAGATGTCGCCTCGACTCGCGACCGAAACACTAACATAACTGTCGATTCCTGTCGTCCCCATAGTTAGGTCGATACATACTCTTCTCAATTTCGTGAGGTATGTCGAAGCGCTCTGCGCATTTCTCGATCCGCGTCGCGCTTCTTTATCGTTTGTCGTTTGTCGTACTTTCTTTTTCCGACAGCAACACCGACCTCTATCTTTACAAATCCTCTTTTAAGGTACAGTCGCAATGGAATCACAGTCGCACGAGGCGTCTCAATCAACGCTCGTTGCACGCGAACTAATTCTTTTCGGTGCAACAGCAGCTTCCGAGATCGCATGGGATCATGATTCTCACCTGCGGGGGCATATGGCCCAATGTTTGAATTGTATAGCCATAACTCCCCATTTAGGAAGCGAGCATACGCTTCTCCAATATTTACATGGCCACTACGGATGGATTTAACCTCGGTGCCAAGTAATGCAAGTCCGGCCTCAAACGTTTCTTTTACCTCAAAGTCAAAGCGAGCGCGCCGATTCGTAGCTAATTGGCTTGTGCCGCTTGAAGATCGACGAGTAACTGATTTAGCCATGAGTACCTGTATTACAAAATCACTCTGATGCTATTTGTTCACGTAGGAGATCTATTCCGGCCCATAGAACCTTGTAGCGCTCAATTCCAGATTCGAAGTCTTCGAGAGTGAGGCGAACTACCACGTCAGGAGTGATTCCTTCTTTCTCGATAAGATTGCCATCGGGAGTAAACCAGCGTGCAATCGTGGTGTAGAGGGCACCGCCATTTGAGAGGGGGAAAGCGTTATTGACCGATCCTTTTCCATAGGACGTTTCGCCTATAACTATCGCCCGATCATTCTCTTTTAGAGCTGCCGCAAAGAGCTCAGCCCCGGATGCCGAGTATGAATCCTGCAGAATAACAATAGGTAGATTCGTGATGACTTCGTTAGATGCTTCTTTAACCACGTTGGTTCCGTCTCTATAAGAAGCTGAATAAATCATTCCCTTATCGATGAACATATCGGTTATTTCTACAGTTTCGTTGAGTAGTCCGCCTGGATTACTGCGCACATCAAAAATAATACCTTTCACATTATTTTCTTCGGCGGCGTAGACTGCATCGCGGACTTCTTGGGGAGTGTTTGGATTAATACGGGCAATTCGAATATACGCTAAATCGACCACCAAGTCACCGTATCTGTCCTTAAACACTATGCCACTCGGGGCGCGACTTACAGTCAGCAACGGAATTTCTCCGCGAACTATGGCGATATCCTCGATCGAGTCGTCGAGGTGTTGCACGGTTAGGACGACGGTAGTGCCTGCCGGCCCACGAATCAGATCTACTCCCTCTTGAACGGTCCAACCGAGTGCATCTACACCATCTACCTTAAGTATCTTATCTCCAGCTTGGATTCCGGCAGCGAGAGCCGGTGATCCATCAAACGGGGCGATAATGATTACGTATTCGCCGTCGGAGTCAACTGTAGCTCCGATCCCCTCATAATTTCCATCCGAGTTATCGGCACTATACTTCATATCTTCAGGGGTTAGGTAGGATGTGTTGCGGTCGTCTAGTGACCGAATCAATCCTTGAATTGCTGCGTTTTGAACCTCCTCGGAGGTCACCTCTGGAGTTAACTCGATGATGAAGTTAATAACTTTACTTATCCGTTCTAAATCGAAAGAGTCAGTCCCAGTAAGCGCAATAATTTCAGCGAGTACTCCAGTCTCGAGGCTTCTATTTTCAGCTGCACTTTTGTCAAAGAATTCTTCCTGCAGAATCTCTCGCATTTCGTCAAGCAATAAAAAGTCCTCAGGGATTGTTACCACTGATGGAATCTGGGTTGATGTCGCCGCTGCAGAGACGTTCGTGTCTTCTCGGACTTGTGCAGTTTCGACTGGTTCAGTAATGATTCGTCCCAAGAATCCTAATATGACCAGAAGGCCAGCAATGAGGAACAGAGAAACTCCGACGACGATTTTCTGCAACATAAACCGATCCTCTATAAAAGCTGAAGTTCTTGTAATTAGTTCTAGTATAGATCAGATGTTAGAAAACGTATCTGCATCTTTATGGGTTATTATGGTAAAATGACATAACTATAATAGTGCGACGATCCGGCACAAGGCCCCCTAACTCACAATTCCCGCAGCCACGAGCTCAGCGTACTCTGTGTCGCTGTAGCCGAGTAAGTCTGTGTACACCTCATAATTATGCTCACCAAACAACGGAGGCCTACCCATTGGCGCGGTTTGTCCGTTTATTCGGACGGGCTGTCGGTGCGTCGTGTAAGTCACTCGGCCAGCACGATCGGTTAAATCTTCAAAATGTTGGATTCGCATACCTGGATCACGGTCTAGTACATCCGATAGATCTTGAGCCACCCCGGCGGTTATACCTTCATCCTGTAGAAGCTCGGTGAGAGACCATGCGTCGTGAGCCACGGTGTAGCGCGCGATCGTGTCATTTAGAAGAGTTTCATTGGTTTTACGCAGCTTATTAGTCCCAAACTTCGATTTATCGGCCAGCGTCGAATCGTCGACTAGTTTAACGAAGCGCTCCCAAGTCGCATCGTCCTCAATAGTTAATGCGAGCCAACGGTCAGAGTTATGAGCTGCAGGCGCACAGGGGTAAACTCCATGCGGGGCAAAATCTGGATGAGTGTTACCAGGACGGTCAGGCACGACCTTGTTTGCACTGTAATCCAGTAAAGCGGGCCCCAATAAACTCGCCGTGGCTTGAAATTGAGCTAGATCAATAAATTGGCCCTCCCCTGTCTGATCACGATGATATAGCGCGGCGAGGATCGCACTCGCGGCAAAGTACGGTGCAGCAAAGTCGGAGTACAGCGGACCCATACCGGTGGGGGGCGTTCCGGGGAAACCCATTGTGTAATTTATCCCCCCTAGTGCAATTACATTGTTCCCTATCGCGCCAAAGTTTCTCTGCGGACCAGTTGTTCCCATAACCGGCATAGTTAACATGATGAGTCCAGGATTGAGCTTCTTGAGGTCGTCATATCCAAGACCCCAACGATCCATTCGTTCGCCGGTGAAGTTATTTGTGACGATGTCGGATTTCGCGATGAGTCGCTTGATTACCTCAATTCCTCTCTCAGTATTCAGATCAACCTGAATGGCTTTCTTAGATGTATTGCAATCGTTGAAGACCCCATTGTGTGAGTCATCAGATCGTACTGAGTCAGGGGGCCATGATCCAGTTTGACGTATCTCATCGACACGATTGGCTGACTCAACTTTTATTACCTCAGCTCCCCAATCAGCAAATACTCGCGAACAGGCAGGCCCAGCTATAAGCCAGAAGAAATCGCAAATTCTGATTCCTTCCAGAGGTTTTGGTTTGTCTAATTGTGTGCTCATATAATTTTCTCAATCGCTAATTCGTCGTATCGATCTCTGGTGATATTCAGGACTTCACTGTACATATAGTCATTATGTTCACCGACCAGCGGTGCACGCGAGTACGCAGGTGGTTTTGTGAGTGAAAATTGATAAGCAGGTCCTGGATGCTCGAGCTTCAGATCTGAAAAATTGTCATATCTAACCTCTTTGAAGAAGTCACGTTCTCGAAGTTGGGTGTGCTGGCTCAAGTCGTCGATCTTGTTTACCGGAACGATAAGCATCCGGCGACTTTGCCCCACTCGAACAAGTTCGTCGCGATCAAACTTTCTTGATAAGTTGGCGTGCGCTTCTTCAATTTCGTCTTGGTGATCTCGTCTAAAGAAAGGATCACTCCATTTTTCATCGGTAAGATCTGGTTCGACTCCCTCCTCACTTAACCACTGAACGAAATCATACCAACGGACTGGTCGGATCGAAATCGAAGCCCATTTCTCATCCTTGCAGAGGTATAGGTGTCGAGACCCGAAATGTCGCATACCACCTCGCATCGGAAGTTCTCCATGCCAGGTATAAAAATTGGCATTAGCCGTTTGTACAGTCGCCATGGCGGCTGCTTCCTGAACAGAGATGTCTACTCTCGAACCGGTGTCTTTGGTTGAGCGTGTCCTGATTGCTATTAGAGTGCTCCATGTTGCTACGAGCGAGGCCATATGGTAGGCCTGTTCGGCAGCTGGTTGATTGGGAGCCTCAGACGGATCGCCGTTCAAATAAAGTAGACCTGACATTGCTGCTCCGGTCAGCGCATTACCCGACCATTCACTTAAAGGACCATTTTGTCCGAACGGCGTGATTGTCGTATAGATGAGTCGAGGATTTACCTCTCGGAGTGATTCAAAACCGATCCCCAGAGCATTCATTTCGCCTGGCGCCATAGTTTCTAAGACAACATCCGCTGAAGTGGCCATCTGCCGAAAAAGAATTTGTCCTTCAGATTCTAGTAAATTAACAGTCACACTTTTTTTGTTCACATTGTAATGAAGGTGATAGAGGCTTGCTTCAGGATTGTTTTCTTCTCCTGCCAACCACGGACCACGAGCTCTAAATGAATCTCCACCTGGAGGTTCAATCTTTATCACCTCGGCCCCTAATTCACCAAGCATACGCCCACAAAAAAGGCCTGATTCACCTGCTAAATCAAGGACTCGTAAACCTGCCAGTGGCCCTGAATTATTTTGAGTCATCGTGAGATTGTAAGCGCTATGCAACTCTCTTGCTGACCTAATTTTCAGAGGTATATTAGAATATTCTTTGTTCATCAATCTCAGTAAAATAGAAAAGGTTTAAGTGGACTTCGACGTTTATAAACGGCAGACGGTCTATCATATTTCGCCGGCTTAGGCTGGCGCCCGTGGCATGAAGTGTATCCGAAGAATTGAGCCTTGATCATCAGGGACCACCCTACACCTAATCCGACTCGTTACGGCATTCGGCAAGGCATAAGTCGCAACAATTCGTTCGTGTGTGGCGATGGT
>JAPYRK010000025.1 GCA_029941115.1 Dehalococcoidia bacterium
TAGTATCTCGGTCTCAGCTCTGACGGACTCATCAGGGGGGGGCATTTGAAGTAAACTTTCTATCCGGGCAAAATCTGCCTGGATGAGAGGAAGATTGGTTAGCCGAGTTCGGAGCACGTATGCTGGATGAAAAACAGGCATTATCCAACGTCCGGACTCATTAATCACTTGTCCTCGTATCTTACTAATAATGAGGCCTGAGAACCATCGCGCCATAGCAAATTTTCCAAGAGTGACTATTACTCGAGGATTTACGAGTTCGATTTGTCGTAAAAGAAAATCGCCACAAGTTGCTACTTCAGTAGGTGTTGGGTCTCGATTCTCTGGCGGCCGACACTTGACCACATTTGTGATGTAGACGTCGCGTCGCGTTAGTTTGATGTCAGCCAGTAGTTGGTCTAACAATTTTCCACTTCGACCAACGAATGGAAGGCCTTGCTCGTCTTCATTCTTACCAGGTGCCTCACCGATCAACATCAGATTACAAGGTACAGGGCCGCTCCCCGGAACCGTTTGACTTCTTTCGCGAGCTAACTCACAATTTGGGCAGTCGGAGATTTCTCTGTATAAATTTTTCGCACTTGGGGGAAGACTATCTTCTTTGAGATTGAAATAATTTTCTGCCATTGGTATTGATCATATCTGACTTATCCTAGTTTTCACTATAAGATCGAGAATGATGGAGTGCTAAGGCGATGAATCCTTACCCCGTACTAGCCAGGCGAGTCCCACCCCGACAAAGTAAAGAACTATCACAGGTCCGGCGACTAGAGATTGAGTTACGGGATCAATTGTCGGGGTCACTATTGCCGATCCTAAAAATGCCCCTAGGATAGCCCAGCGCCACCAGCCGAGTAGCTTTCGGGAAGTTACTACTCCTAATTTTGCCATTCCCATAACTATCAGAGGAGTTTCGAAGGCTATCCCCAGTATTAACATCATCCGCGTAACAAAGTCTATGTAGAGGCTGACTTGCCAATCATCTCGGGCCCAGCTGTCACCAAAACTTAGGAGAAAAACGAGTGACAAAGGAAGAACAACGAAATATGCGAAAGCTAGACCGCCTAGGAATGCGATCGACCCACCAATTACAATTGGGAGCACCCATCGCTTTTCTTTTTTGGTTAGGGCAGGACTAACAAAGCGCATTGTTTGATATATTAGAATCGGCATTGCGAGGGCTATTCCACCCAATAAGGCGACTTTAAAAAGCGTGACGATCCGATCAAGTGGCCCCAAAGACTGAGGCGTCCATTCGGGATCATGAGCCCTAGCTGGCCCTAACATGAGTTCGATAAACTCGAACCCGATAGTAGGTATTAAAAGTGCTCCAGTGCTAATTGTTATTGCAATCGCAGACCACATCACGCGTGTGCGTAGTTCAAGCAAATGTTCAATGAGTGTCATTTCCTCCCGGGGTATGGTGTCCTCGGGAGGTTCGTCGTCGTTAAGTTCGCGTGGGTGATCGCTCTCTGAGATAGATGTATCCGATGTCATTTAATATCCAATTTAGGATTTCTCTTCAGGGTCACTACCTGTAATTAAGCGGAGCTCGCCAGAATCCCTATTTGGAGAAGTCGACGGAGTCTCAAGTGTTTCAAGAACGGAAGGAGTAGAGCTATCCGATCGCCCCAATTCGTTATTTGTTTCGTCCATGAGGGTTTCGACGTGTTTTCCTTCGGCGATAAGATCTGATTGGAGATCTGTGGCGAGCTCTCGGATTTCATTTAGATCATTTCCTTGAGCGATTACTTCTTCTTGTATTTCGTCGACAGCTTCCTTAACATCTTTCATCACTTCAGTACTAAAAGCACGAGCGTATTTGAACCACTTACCTGCTTGGCTCATCATCTCTGGAAACTTATTTGGCCCCACAATAATCAAGCCAATTATTGCCACTAGTAGTGCTTCGAATACGCCGACACCAAAGAGATTCATGTCTGAATGATACCTCGCAAGTAGGTAAATGCATAAGTGCCATTAGATCTAGATAAAATCTGAATCCAAAGGACTGTGAATTTGAGCGCTTATCTCCCTTTGAATCATGCCACCATTATTCTTCTACGCCAGCCCCTTTTAAATGGTCCACTGCATCTTGGACGGTCCGAATTTTCTCGGCATCCTCATCAGAAATTTCAAGGGTGTTTTCATCAGTTGAGAACTCTTCTTCAAATGACATAATGAGTTCAACAAGGTCCAAGGAATCAGCATTGAGGTCATCAATAAAAGACGCCCCTATTACAACCTCATCTTCTTCAACTCCTAGTTGTTCGGTAACAAGATCTCGCACTCTTTCAAAGATCGACGCCATCGTAATCAGTCCCTTCTCATACCTCTATATTCCTATTTAAGAATCCTCGTCTCGAACGATACCACCCAGCACTCCATTTATGAAACGTCCGGACGATTCTGATCCAAATTTTTTAGCGATTTTTACAGCTTCGTTGATTGCCACGCCTGTAGGAGTAGTATCGTTTTCAAGATTATCGAACAGTAACTCGTAAACAGCAAGGCGTAGGATTGCTTTGTCAACGGGCGACATCGCTTCAAGAGGAAATGCAGATGCAAACTTTACAATTTTCGAATCGATCGCAGGCTGATTTTTACTAATTCCGTCAATCAGCCTCCGAGCGAATTTTGTATTTTCTCCCACAAAACCTTGATCCGAAAAGAA
This sequence comes from Dehalococcoidia bacterium, assembly GCA_029941115.1. Classification (GTDB taxonomy): domain Bacteria; phylum Chloroflexota; class Dehalococcoidia; order UBA2979; family UBA2979; genus UBA2979. Next base: position 2,675 of record JAPYRK010000025.1, read on the forward strand.
ACGAGTCAGCGTGTCGCTTGAAGAGGAGCCTCCGGAATCACTTGCATAGATTGCTTGGAACACGAGTTCTCGGGCAGAGCCTCGGGATAAAGCTTTTTGATTTTTGGCTGGATTTTTGTTGGTCAACATTTATGCTGTAACCAATCCGCCGTCTACATTGATTACTTGCCCCGTAATATAGCTTGAGCTTTCGGAGGCCAAAAAGCCAACAATCGGAGCTATTTCCCTTGGCTCAGCTGGACGGCCGAGTGGGATTCGGGTAATTATCGCTTCTAGTTGTTGCTGCGTTAGAGACGCGGTCATATCTGTCTTTACATACCCGGGTGCGACCGCATTCACGGTTATATTTCGTGATGCAACTTCTTGAGCTAGCGAGCGAGTAAAGCCGTGGATACCTGACTTAGCTGCAGCATAATTAGATTGTCCGGCCTGACCGACCACACCAACCACAGACGAAATGTTGATGATACGACCCCACTTTTGCTTCATCATCATTTTGACGGCCACTTTGGAAGTTAGGAATTGGCCGCGCAAATTGGTTTCAATAACATGATCCCACTGTTCTTCCGACATTCTCATAAGCAATGCGTCGTCTGTTACTCCCGCGTTATTTACCAAGATATCAAGTCCGCCAAACTGGTCCTGAATGTCTTTAAAGGTACTTGCGACTTCTGATGAATCTCTTATTTCCAGAGCAGCTGGCAAGCAATTTGTTCCGTATGTCTCTTGTACGTATTTTGCGAACTGTTCGGCCTTGTTTTGATTCGACCGGTATGTGACGATTGTTTTAGCACCTTGACGCGCAAGATGCTCCGTTATTGCGGCTCCTATCCCTTTAGTCCCAGCCGTAATAACTGCAACTTTGCCTTCTAAGCTGAACGAAATCGAAGTATCCATAAGGGTCATGAGGAAGCAAAATCTTCACTTTTTCCAATATTCCGAAGAATAAGGTCACGATTGGTCCTTTTTGCAGCCCCGGTCAACACTCGCCCCGGTCCAAACTCGACGATGTTAGTTACTCCGTACCGAATCATTGCTAAGACACCATCTAACCATCGCACTGGTTGCGTTATTTGTGCGTGTAATTCATGATTGATGAATTTCTCATCAGGGATAATTTCCCCAGTCACATTTGAAATTACAGCTATTTCCAATGGCTGGAAGGAAGTTTGATTGAGTATAGGTTCCATTCCGTCCGCTGCTGACTGCATGAGTGGTGTATGGAATGCTCCCGCGACGGTCAAGGGAACAACTTTTGACGCACCTTGACTACCTGCCAGATTGCTGGCTGCCTGAACACTCGTAGTAGTTCCACCGATGGTAATATTACCAGGTGCGTTAATATTACAAATATGAGCGTCAGATTCATGGCAAATTTTTTCAACTTGTTCGACCTCTAGCCCAAGAATTGCTGCCATCGTTCCCTCCGAATTATCACAGGCTTCCTGCATTAGCTGACCTCGTCTTTGGACTAGTTTTATTCCGTCCGAAAATGAGCAAGCTCCTGAGACAATTAGGGCTGCATATTCACCTAGAGAGTGGCCAGCAACTAAGCCGGCTTTGTCCTCAACGACCCCTGACTTCCAGCTTGCTAGAAGCGCCGCGATCGAATGGACTACTAATGCCGGTTGCGTAAATTCAGTTCGCATCAGTTTGTCAACAGGACCTTCGAAGCATAATTCAGAAAGATTGAATCCTAAAACTTCGTCAGCATATTCGAAGGTAGATCGAGCAATTGAGTGCTGCTCAAACAAATCTGCACCCATCCCAACTGTTTGAGCACCTTGCCCAGGGAAAAACCAAGCTGCAGAGCGGTCCGTGGAAAGTTCTCTCAACTCAGCGAGCGCGTCGTCTACCCGAGAGCTAAGAGTGCTCATACTAGTTCGCGTTCAGTTGGAGATCGTTGTCTTCGGTTATTGGTCGACCTTTTCGATCCCGTTCACCACCAGCTGTATGATTTAACTTCCATCCACCATTTGATCTATCAGGGACGACTTGCGGAAGTCCCACGTGGTGATGACTTCGTCGTTGGAGCTGTTTGGCCTTAGGAGTTCTTCTTTTTGGGACTGCCATAATTGGTTCCTGTCACTAATTTTCGGCGTTACTTAATTCTATTTGAAATATTCTTTTAGCGGACCGAATTGGTTATCTTGTTCACTACTATCACATGTACAGGTACTTTGGTTCAAGTCCTTTCCGCAGTATACGCAGATACCGGCACAGATTTCGCGGCATTTTGGTGCAATTGGGATTGCAGTTTCGGTGTACTGTCGAACAGCTTCAGTGATGTCAAGCATCATTCGATTATTGATTCTGAACACATCTTCATCAGCCGGTAGTAGTCGGTTAGTTTTTAGATTATATAAAGGAAGATATTCTTCCTGAAATTCAATTTTGATTTCCTTGACGAATTTAGTGAGACAACCAGAGCAATCCAAGGGTACATCAGGAACTGTGAGCTTCGCCGAGACGAGCACACCTCGTTGAATCTTTATCATCTCCAGAACTCCATAAAAACTGAGAGTATTTTCGAGAAAGAGCGCTGATGAATTATCAGGTTGGAAATTGATCTCCCGACGTGAGCCGATAGGCTCCTGGAGTAGGGTGCCAACGTTGAATTGTGTTGTAGTCATTGCGGAGATTTTCAAGGTAAGTAATTCGTTGGGTCTAATTTACACCAGTTATTATTAGAGTGGGCTACGTTAGGGAGGCCTGTAAGCCGAATTCTGTAAATTCGAAATGCCCAATTTCGAACGCAACGACCATCCATCTGGGACGACAATTACTCGTCGCCTCAAGCAGCCTACCCGAGGACTAGACCGGACGTCTTTGGTCCTCCTATTTGGCCTTGCTCCAAGCGGGGTTTGCCTGGCCGCCATGTTACCACGACGCCGGTGCGCTCTTACCGCACCATTTCACCCTTACCGTTTAAAACGGCGGTTTGTTTCTGTTGCACTTTCCGTCGGCTTTCGCCGCCCGGCCGTTAGCCGGCGCCCTGTCCGGAGGAGTTCGGACTTTCCTCTGCTGCATCCCGTAATGGTCAGTGGCAGCGGTCGTCCAGCCTCCCTAACCAAGAAAGTTTAACATCATTCACTAGGGATTTGTATTAAGCGTATTTTAGGTCTGCTCGACAGGCCTCATGAAGATATCGATTCCTTCGGGCCCGGTTGTCACGTGGTGAATAACAGTTTGGAGCGCCCATTTGAGTTCTGATCGAGATAACTCGGGCCATGTACTCTGTAATATCTTTATCGTTCGTGGAGAGTTTCTTTCGAGCTGTGAGAAAATCTCAGCTCGCGAAAAAATGCTTTCTAGACTCAGCTCTCCGGACGTGGCGACTGTTTGCTGAAAAGTCGCCCTGTTCTCAGCCCAGCGATTGATCGTGGTGGCGAGTGCACGGTCATGACGGTCGATACGTGCTCTAGTGGTTGCTAGATCTTGCGCGTGCCTGCGATCAACATCCACAAACGTGAAATCATTACTTGCTATTTTGGCCCTGACCTGCTCCAGCAGGTCTATTTCCTCCTGAGATCTATAGTTGCAGCGCCCCTGATTCGTTGCCGCGGAACACCTGTAGAGCAGTGAGATAGGCCCAGACAGACCGTCCCTTCGAGCCGCCCCGATCATTTTCGATCCGCATTCTGAACAACGAATCAGACCGGAGAAGACATAATCATGGCGAGTTTGGCTTAGCGGTCTTTGGGTCTCAATTTCCCTGCGTCGGCCAGACATTTTTTCGTTTGCGGATCGAAATTGCTCCGGAGAAACAATTGCTGCATGCGAGCTTGGCACGACTGTTCCCGCTCGGTGATAAGTTCCTGTGTAAACCTCGTTCTGAAGAATACTCCTGACGGATGAGACGGCCCAATTATTTCCACGGCGTGTCGTGACTCCGGACTCGTTTAGTTGTCTCGTGATCTTTCTCAACCCAAGATTTTCTTCTAAGTAGAGACGGAAGATCATCTGCACAACTGCTGACTCAGTGAGATCAACAGATAAATTACGATTCTTGACTGAGTAACCGAAAGGCACACGGCCAAGAACATATGTTTTTCTAGCAAGTTCTCGCATAGCTGCCTTTGATCGTTCTCTACTTAATTCAGTGAGGCCACGATTTTGCCAACTGCTCCTCAGAGCGTCTTGGATTGGAATTCCATTCGCCAACAGTACATCAGCACCCGAGTGGAGGATTGCAGTTATACATCTGCCTTGCTCGAGAGCGGTTTTACCAAAGACGTCAATCGTCACAGCAAGAACAAGGGTTAGTTTTTTAGGCTCGCTTACAATAGCTGCGAGTAGCTCGGCTTGTGCGTTATATTCTTCTGCTTTAACTGCGATAAAAATTTTTTCAAGATTTAGGTGTTCTTCCTTGCAAGCAAGCTCGATAACCTCAGTTTGAACGTGTTCATCAACTTCCTCAAGTTCGTTGACATAGCCCACAACAAAAGTATTATCTGTCATTACCAAAAACCTCAGACTTTGAAGAAGCCGTAGCCCTACCGTTCCATTAATACTTTCCCGTATGAAGTGACTCTATCTACTCGAACCCGAACGGCTTTGCCGAGTCGATCCGGATCTCTCTCTTGCTCACCAGGATGGGATTCCAGATAAATTCTAGATTGATCTTCATCTGATTCAGCTATGTGAGCCTGACCTTGGAATAGCCAGATCTGCTTTTGTTTGGAATTTCTGTAGAGCAGTGTGACTTTATTGTGTAATTTGATTCGCTTTAAGAAGCCTGCCTCCGGATCGCGTACCCAAATTCCAATAGTTTCTAGGTCGTGGACGTGGGCGCTACCATAGAACGACATTGTGGGGTAGCCGTCACTTTCTACTGATGAACAGATTACAGGGCAGCCGTCATCGAGAGCAGCGTCTAATGCGTTCTTCATCTCGGCTGTTAAGTTAACTGACACGACGATCCTCCTACTTATTTTGTTTAGGTTAGCATGTAAGATGAAAACAAATTTGGTAGGGCCTGGTACTAGCCTACTTTTACGATAATATTTAAGGACCGATCCGTGCAAGGCGATTTTGAGGCACCCTGGTGGCTAGGATTAAGCGATGAGCCGTCTGTGCACGATGTGCAACCTGTACCGGCACGATCAATACAGTTCGACTCGCGCAACGTCCAAGGCGGCGACGTATTCGTTGCAATACGGGGGGCGATTTCAGACGGACATGATTATTTGGATGAAGCAGTCGCGAACGGTGCCATTGCGTTAATTATCGATCAAGGCCGTCACCGACCTGATATTAAAATCCCTCAGTATGAGGTAATTAACCCGAGAGCGTCTCTCGCGAAGATCTCAGCTGCGTTCGAGAATCAGCCGGGAAACTCATTATGCTTGATTGGCGTTACCGGCACTAATGGCAAGTCAACGACCTCTTTTATACTCAACTCTATACTGGAGAGAGCTGGCCTCGTCACTGGAATGATGACTACAATTGAAACTCGAATCGGAAACGAGATACTTAGTAACTCGACGAGACTTACCTCGCAAGAGTCCCCTGAAATACAGAGCAAGCTTGCGTTAATGGCGGCAAGAGGCTGTTCACATATAATAATCGAAGCGACCTCGATTGGATTACATTCGCGTCGACTGGATGGCTGTGAGTTCGACCTTGCCATTTTTACTAATTTGACACCTGATCACCTGGACTATCATGGTGACATAGACTCATATGTGCAGGCAAAAGCACTTTTGTTTACAAAATTACGGCATTGTGGTGATGCAATAATAAATGGCTCGGACGAGCATTCATCTGCATTTCAGACGACTGCCGAGACTCGAGAAGCGATAGTCTCGCTGTACAGCCTAGCTGATGTGACTAATATCAAAATGTCGAATTCTGGCACAGTGTTTGAATATACTTTTTTCGGAGAGAGCAAACCGACGCAAATTCAATCACGATTAATTGGCAATTACAACCTCGAGAATATGCTCGCGGCTATCCGAGCTGCAGAGGCTTTGGGGATCAAATCTGAATTCATCAGGATGGGAATTCGGGAATTATCTCAGATTCCTGGGAGAATGGAAATCGTGTGTCGAGAGCCATTCACCGTGATCGTCGACTATGCGCATACAGAAGATGGTGTATCTGAAGTTCTCAGTGCTTTAGATCGCGTTAATACAGAGGCGCGAAAAATTGTTGTTATTGGCTGTGCTGGTGAACGAGATAAAGATCGCCGTGCCGGCATAGGCCATGCGGTTGCTGAAGCTGCAAATTTTGTCCTCCTAACAGACGAGGACCCTCGAGGTGAAGACTCTTTAGAAATCTTGAATGAGATAAGTCACTCAATTATGCGAGCCGGAAAATTAGAGGGAGATTTCTTCGAAAAAATTCCAGATCGAAGATCTGCAATACGTAGAGCCTTTGAGGTTGCTGATGAGGGTGATATCGTCCTTATAGCAGGAAAAGGACATGAGTCTTCTATCGAGTATAAAAATGGGACGATTCCTTGGAGTGACGTGGATGTCGCGGTCGAAATCTTGAGTGAATTCAATATTTGAACCTGACTAGAAGTAAGGCAGTGAGAGGTAAAGAATGACAATCATTGATGAGAATGCTTATAGGAAGCTGACTGAAGCCGACCTAGAAAATTTGATCCACCCGCAGCATTACTCGCCGGATCATCAGGAACCAGTCATCTTCGATCATGGAAAAGGCGTATGGCTGACTGACGTAAAAGGAAAGAGCTATATTGACGGCTTATCGTGTCTATGGAATGTGGCGGTAGGGCATGGTCGTGAAGAATTGGCGGATGCTGCTGCCGATCAAATTCGTAAAGTGGCTTTTACGAATAATTACACGGGATACAGTAATGTCCCCGCTATTGAACTTGCCGCTAAGGTCATTTCACTCACGTATGAAAATATGGGAGGAGTGTTCTTTACGAATTCAGGCTCTGAGTCAAACGAGGGAGCGTTTAAAACCGCGCGATTTTATTGGAACTTAAAAGGCAAGCCTGAAAAAACGAAACTGATTGCGCGCGAACGTGCCTACCATGGCGGTACGCTTGCGACATCTACTATGACGGGGCTTCCACCGTTTTGGAAGTATTTCGGACCTCTGGTTCCTAATATAGTCCACACCCAAGCGCCTGAAAATCCTGAAGATAGTGTGGGAGAGCCCAACTCTGATGGAGAGTATGCTTCGTGGATTGAAGACTCAATTCTACGGGAAGGACCAGAAACCGTCGCTGCGGTAATTTGTGAACCTGTTAAAGGAGCCGGTGGTGTCTGGACACCGTCCGAATCTTATTTTCGTGATGTTAGAGAAATTTGCGATAAATATGACGTTTTACTTATAGCTGATGAGGTGATAACAGGGTTTGGTCGCACAGGTAAAATGTTTGCTTTGGAGCGATGGAACGTGCAACCTGACATCGTGACAATTGCGAAAGCTATTACGTCTGGCTACATACCAATGGGAGCATTTATTGTTTCCCGAGAGATTCGTGACGCTTTGAAGACCGTACCCGCTGATGCGAAGTTTATGCATGCGTACACAAATTCTGCACATCCTACTGCTTCAGCTGTAGGCTTGAGAAATCTGCAAATTATCGAAGAGGAGGATTTAGTAGCCAACGCTCAGAGCATGGGCGACAGATTTGGCGCAGGCCTCCATTCTATTTTTGATGACCACCCCCATGTAACAAACATACGGCAACTTGGTTTGATTGCTGGCTTTTCGACAGTAGCTGAGCGAGACCCTGATCAGGGTTATGATGCTGGAAATGCTGTAGGAGTGAAGATTCAAACACATATGCGGGAAGAAGGAAGTGTTATCACCAGAATAGTTGGGGATAACGTACTTTTCGCTCCGCCACTCTGTGTCAATGCGGGTGAAATCGATCAAATGCTTGATGCGGTTAAAGCGGCGGTTGACTCGGTAACACTGACTTGATCTTTGTTCCTTGAATTGGTTGCCAGTATCTCTTATTCTTAATGATATGAGAGGAGGTGGTGTCAATATGGGCAGTAGTAAACGTTACCAACGAGTTGAATTGAACGCGTCGGAGGTGATTACACGGTAATCCGCTGAGTCACCTTCGAGGTAGATATCTTCCTCGACTTGTTGAGTGACGTTCAAGAGCAAAGGGGCCCTCCGGGGTCCCTTTGTGTATATACATCTCTGGCGGAACGCAAAAGAAGAGGTACCTGAAGTTAGTTTATGAGTTTTGATTTTACCGAATACCATACCCTTAGAGGCGAGATACAACAGCGACTGGGTGACAATGTTGTACCCGTTATAGGGCGAGAAGTAGCGTTTAAGGAAACTACCGAAACCACCATGGTCGACGCCAAGACGGGCGTGGACCATGGTGGAGCTGATTCAGGTTCTGTTTTCGTTGCAGGACAACAACTTTCTGGTCGCGGGCGACGTGGTCGCTCGTTTGTTTCGGCGCCAGATGCTGGATTATGGTCTACTTTTTACTTTACAGTTGAAGAATCACAACAGGCCTTGCTTGTTTCCCCCGCAGCGGCTTTAGCAATTAGTGACTCCTTTAAGGAATTATTTGACCTAGTGGTCGATATCAAATGGCCGAATGATATTCAAATTGCGGGAAAGAAAATATCAGGAATTTTACCGGATCTTGTCGCAGTCGGCTCAACCCTACAGATGTACCTGGGTATTGGGATAAATATTAAAACTCCGCCCGATCTTCCTGTCGAAGTATCGGCTATTGCCACCAGCATTGAGAAACTTGGTCTTGAACCACCCTCGCGTGAACTGTTACTTGCAAATTTATCATTTTTTTTGGAGACACGACTGATACAGGCAAAGGTCGGCTCGTCTAGCTTGATTGAGGATTGGAAATCACAGCTGGTGACGCTCGGTAAGAGGATTCGTTTAGCAACTCCTGGTGGGGATGTCACGGGCTTAACCGTCGATGTGACTGCTATGGGAGAACTAATTTTGGAGCTAGAAGACGGATCGAGAGGCACGTATGCCGCGGGTGACGTGCATACTCTCGATATTGAGGATTGATTTCAAGAGTTGCGATGCTTAGCCTGAGTTAAGAACCTAGACTCAAGTTGAGTGTGTCAGCGAGATTGTAAAGATTTTGGAATGACGGAGGTTCACGGGTTTATAGCGAAGTGTCTCTTAGAGATATTATTGGGTTTGTTACATTAGGAGAACCAATGTTTGGTCAAGGTGCGGAAAACAATATACACGAACAAAACCAAGTTGATATTACAGACGGTTTGCGAAGTTTGCGTAGCCCCGGAATGCGTGATCGGGACAGCGTGTACATGGCACACTTTCGTGAGATCGAGAGAACGTTTCTTGAGGTATCTGAGCGGTCTGGGTTTAAAGAAATCCGCACACCAACGCTTGAACCTCTTCATCTTTATACGACCGCCGAAACGTTGACACCAAAAGCACTTGAAGAGGCATATTCATTTGTTGATTGGGACGGCTGGAGCGGAGAAAGGGTTGTTATGCGACCTGATGCGACAATCTCAGCCGCTCGTTGGTACGTTGAAAATATGGAGAAAGATAGTGCTCCCCCTGCGGACTGTATTTCTTATGTGCAGCCAGCATATCGCTTTACGCCGACTGGTGATCGGGAGATATGGCAGTGCGGTCTTGAATGCTTTGGTGGAGTGTCGTCGGTGACAGACGTGCATATGATCAAACTAGCTATTCAATTTTTGGGTAGCTTGGGAATCAGTAATCTTGTAGTGGCCCTCGCAGACTCAAGTTTGCTCAGACTAATTCTCGGCTCATCGGAGTTCTCTTATGAGGAGTCTTTAAAGTTATATGACAGACTCATCGAACTAGATGCCTCCGTAATGGATGAGACATCCAATCTTTCATCAACTGCGCGCCAGGCGTTGGAATTACTGATGAATATTCAGGGTGATTCGGTCGAGTTCACTAAGAATATCAGAACTACGATAGGTTCATTACTCCCGTCAACAACTGACTCTCTGGACAATATGATTATGATTACCCAAGAATTAGCTGAATCGAGTATTCCGTTCGTTATTCGCCCAGCAATCACTAGATCGTTTGAATACTACACGGGCGTTACTTTTAGCATCTCTGACGCAAAGAAAGAAACTCAAACACCCTACATCTTAGGTGGTCGCTATGACTCTTTAATTAAAGCCTTGGGTGGAGAGGATGCCACAGCAGTAGGCTGGACGGCCAATATGGATGCTTTAACTTCCTTGAGTATTAGCGCCACGGATTGAGTCAAAGTAACTACTAATGGTACGAATCGCACTACCTCGTGGAGATCTTCGCCCGGTTCTAGCTCGGCTGCTGGGTGATATTGATTTTCAAGTTCCAGATTATGATTCTGGATCAAGAGCACTGCGATTCAACGTGAGTGGTCATGAAGATTCAATGGTACGAGTGTTTTCTGATCGAGATATTCCTATACAGGTAGCTTTGGGTAATTATGATTTGGCGATCTGTTCACGAACTTCAATCGACGAGTTACTGACTCGCTACCCTCAGGAATCGATAGTCCCCCTTAAGCGACTTGATGTTGAGATGAATAAAAGTATTTCCGAGCAACCCCAGCTTGTTCTCGCGGGAAGTGAGAAGTCAAGTATCGATTTGCTTGCGATGGATTTGATCTCGACTATTACCACTGAATTTCCAAATATTGCTTTGAGGTTTTTGACCGAGCTGCGCGCACGAAATTATCGAATATTTGATGTTTGGGCTAAACCTGAATCTTGGCCGCCAGAGGACGCTATGTTTACTATCGCAGAACGTAGCGCAGCAGTTAAGGAAGGATTGAAAATAATCGCTCGTGTTCACGACGGAGGTGTTTGGTTAATAGCTAATAAGCAATCTTTATCTCATAAGAATTTGTCGAAACCATTGGAGCAACTTCTTAGACTTCCTACTCAGGAATCTGGAATTGGACTTGTGCCGCCAAAGAGACTAACTCGAGCTGAGGGTGACACTTCAAAATTTATGGAAGTCGGTAATAATCGCAAGAATGTTTTGCGAATCGCAGTGCCGGATGGGCATGCTCAACGACATACGGTGGCAGCGTTGGAAGATGCCGGTTTAAATTTTGAGGGTTATACGACCACGGATACCGTGCGACGCCCCATATCTTCTGATCCAAATATAGAGATCAAAGTGTTTAGGCCGCAAGACATGCCTAGAGCAGTGTCACTGGGCTTATTTGATATAGCAATGACGGGCCGTGACTGGCTTATGAACTTTCTTGCCTCATATCCTGAGGCTCCGGTCGAAGAACTTGTGGATCTAAAACGCTCAGAGTACAGATTGGGTGCTGTCGTTTCAAAAGATTTAGGTGCGGAGAGTATCGAGCATGCAATTAATATATGGAGAACAGGCAATCCGGATTACGTAATTCGTGTCGCATCGGAGTACACATCACTCGCGGATAAATACGCCCGAACGAAGCAGTTGGGTAGGTATTCCGTGATTCCTATTTCAGGAGCATCGGAAGGATTTGTTCCGGAAGATGCCGATATCTTAATTGAAGGAACTGAAACAGGAGCCTCGCTTGAGGCAAACAATTTGATGATGCTTGACGTGATGATTCAATCAACAAACTGTATCATAGGACGTATTGGCGAATATTCAGAAGTACAGACTCGAACTCTGCGAGCAGTAGTTGAAAAATTTGTTGCAGCGCAGTGAACGTGGGAACGGTTCGATAATGCCCCAACTTGGTAGTCATCTACATTCAGCCTACGTTGTAGCTAACAGATTACAATCCCAGACTATCAACGCGGATCGCGGAGCATTTTTCCTTGGATCAACCAGCCCCGATATTCGTGTAATAACTCATGGAGATAGGGCTGACACGCATTTTTTTGATCTCGATCACTACGAGGCACAAGATTCAATTAAACGAATGTTTTCGGAACACCCTAATCTGAAGTTTCAGGCTGATATGGACACGACTGCAGCTTCGTTTGTGGCTGGGTACATTACACACCTGGTTCTTGATGAACTCTTTATCTCGGAGATATATCGGCCATATTTTGGGTTATACTCCACTAATCAAGGCACTCAGTACGCAAATCTCTTAGATCGAGCCCTTCAATATCAAATGGATTTAATGGATCGTAGCCATGTTTTACCCATGTCTGAAGTTGTAGCCGCACTATCATCGGGAGTGCAGCTACCGGCGGTTCCTTTCATTGAACCAGGAAGTCTAGAAGAATGGCTTGCCGTTTCAATTGATGTGGCGTCTCAGCCACCTGACTACTCACGATTTGAGAAGATGATCCTCCGTCACATGCAAAGCGCAAACTTAGCTGATGACGCTATCTCAGATCTCCTAGGAGATCCTCAACGGTTAGTTGCCGAAGCCTCCAGTCAGATTGAAAGTGCAACTCTCAGAGAGTTCTGGCTTGATGCGCATGACATGATAGAAGCCAAACTAATCGAATATTTTAAATAGGAGAACTTGAATTTTATGAATTTCGAGGGTTCGTATAGAATTTTGGAAGATCACTCGAGCGAGGCCGAAGGGCTTGTCAATCGAGACGTCCAGTTGAGCTCACAAATTTCTTCGAAGGTGCAGCTGAGTATTAATGCCACCTGGAAGGAAGAGGACCGCGACATTACCCCTGAGGAGCACGTCGCGAGAATCATAGGCGAGGTACGAGATAAAGGAGATCGAGCAGTCCGAGCTTATACGGAGCTCTTTGATGATTCGTCGTATATGGATATAGAAGTTTCTCAAATAGAGTTCGATGAAGCCTTCTCAAGAATTTCAAAGCAAGATCTAAAGGCAATTGAATTTACGGTGGAAAGAGTTCGCCGTTACCACCGCGAGCAATTGAGTCATGGCCCCTCGTCTTTTCTCAAACGTGGAACTGGTTGGATTGTCCGACCTATTTCACGAGTGGGAATTTATATGGCTGGCAATGTTGCGGCCTTACCTTCTTCCGTTATCCACACGGCTATTCCTGCGGTTGTTGCAGGAGTTGAGGAAATTGTTGGTGTGAGCGCACCGATGCCTGACGGGCGTGTAAACCCCTATAAATTAGTTGCTGCAAAGTTGTCCGGCATAGATAAAGTATTTCGCGCATCGGGTGCACAAGGTCTAGCAGCACTAGCCTACGGAACGGACACGATCGAACCAGTTGATAAAATCTTTGGACCTGGAGGACTATTCGTGACCTTGGCTAAGCAGCAATTGTTTGGACAGGTGGGAATTGATTCAATATACGGTCCGACTGAAACGCTTGTTATTTCTGATGAATCAACGGATCCAGCTTTGGTGGCATCTGACTTGCTTGCCCAAGCAGAGCATGATGTATTGGCAACTCCCGTCCTGTTAGTGACGTCTGTAAATCAGGCACGTAAGGTTTTAGAGGCAATTAATGAACAATTGCCCTTGTTAGAACGAGTCGATATCGCAGAGCAGGCTATGTTACGTGGAGGTGCAATCGTAGTAAAAGATATTGATCGAGCGATTGAACTAGCTAATCGCTTTGCGCCGGAGCACCTTTGTTTGCTAATTGCCGATCCTAACTCGGTCTTGGAAAAGATTAAGAATGCAGGCGGCGTCTTCGTTGGAGAAAACTCACCAGAAGTACTTGGAGATTATACGGCAGGGCCGAGCCATGTGATGCCAACTGGTGGATCGGCTCGTTGGGCCTCGCCTCTTTCTACACTTGATTTTCTACGCGTCATGTCTTTAGTGGCGCTTGAAACTGATGATCTTCTACGACTTGGCCCAGATGCGGCGGTTTTGGCACGGGCCGAAGGCCTGACCGCTCATGCACGGAGTATCGAACGAAGACTGGAGTCTAGATAATGGTTAATGAATTACATGGTCTAGACCTCAGTGGATACTCAGTTTCTCGATCACTCAAAACTACACTACGGGAACTTCCTCCTTATGCTGCACTTGAGGATGTTGAATTTCTTGCGACTGAACTGGGTATATCACCTAGTTCAGTTATCAAAGTGGATGGAAATGAAAACCCTTACGGTCCCTCAGATGCGACTTTACGGGCACTGGAATCCTTAAATAGAATTAAGCTTCACCACTATGGTGATTCTGATCAACGTCGCTTACGTTTAGCGATCGCCGAGCATCTGTCTGTTGGATTTGATTCAGTTATTTGCGGCAACGGCTCAGACGAACTAATTGATCTCATGTTTAGGCTTTTTATCAACGAAGGTGACAATATCGTGATCTCTAGCCCGACGTTTGGAATGTATTCGTTTGACGCGAGCTTGCACGGAGCTAATGTAATTGACGTACCACTAAGTGAGGGATGGGAGTTCGATGAAGAAAGTCTTGAGAAGGCAGCGCGTGATGCAAAGTTGGTATTCATCCCGTCTCCAAATAACCCAACCGGAAATACGATACCGATGCGTCTTGTTAGAAAATTACTGGAGACCGGTGCAGTAGTCGTGATCGACGAGGCATATATTGAATTTTCTAAGACTGCCTCACTAGCTACTTGGGTTGAGAAGATTCCAAATTTGGTGGTTCTACGTACGTTTTCGAAGTGGGGCGGGCTGGCTGGCCTCCGAATTGGTTACGGGATAATGCATCCGGAATTAGTGAGTATCTGCTTGCAAGCCAAGCAACCCTATAACATTAGCGTAGTTGCCGAAGCTGCAGCTCTCGCTGCATTGGCGGATAGTGCCACACTCGATGCACGAGCCGAGATAATTTCTGCCGAACGAGACAGAATGAGCACTGAACTCGCAAAAACTGAATGGATGGTTCCATGGCCATCCGACGCTTCATTTGTTCTTTTCCGTCTGGACGGAATTTCTGGTTTAGGATTAAGAGACAAGTTACGGTTAGAGGGTATATTTACCAGATATATTGCGCATCCTCGACTGGAAGATCATTTGAGAATTTCGATTGCGACACCCGACGCAAATGATCGAATTATCGAAGCGATTAGAGAAATAGAACCGGAGTAATATATGTCGTCACCAAGAATCGCGTCTAAGCAACGTAAAACTGCAGAGACCGATATAAGTGTTTCTATAAATCTGGATGGCACCGGCGAATCTGATATTTCAACCGGACTTGGTTTTTATAATCATATGTTGGAGGCCTTCGCGCGGCATGGTCGATTTGATTTAGATATTCAAGCAGCGGGCGATCTTGAAGTCGATACCCATCACACGATCGAGGATGTGGCAATCGTGCTGGGTCAAGCGATTGATTCAGCCCTGGGCGATCGTGGTGGAATAGTGCGAATGGGAGATGCAACCGTACCTTTGGATGAAGCCTTAGTTCAGTCAGTAGTTGATATCTCTGGAAGATCACATGCTGAAGTGAACTTCTCATTTGGTCCAGATGCCATCGGTGAAGTGCCGGCTGAAATGATTCCGCATGTTTTTCATTCACTCGCAAACGGCGCGCGTCTGACTGTTCATATTCGACAGTTAGCCGGCACGAATAACCACCACATTGCTGAGGCTGCAATGAAAGCACTTGGGCGTTCGTTGGATATGGCCACGACCACAGATCCCAGGATCGCTGGAAAAGTGCCGAGCACCAAAGAAACACTAACTGATTGAAGACGAGGTATTCGTGAGTAAGGCTGATCGGCCAAGTGCCGCAAGGATCGAAAAAGTACTGAGAGAACTTGCCGATGCGGCCGACGTAATTTCGATGGATTTTTTTCGTCGGCAGAGCGAACTGGCGGTTGAACAAAAAGGTGATGGGTCTTTCGTTACCGTTGCTGATAAAGCTGTCGAAGCGGAGCTGAGGCGAATACTGAACTCTGAATTCCCTCAACACTCGGTACATGGTGAGGAGGAGGGTTTAATATCAGGTAGTGATGGAAACTATTCATGGATTATTGATCCGATCGATGGGACGCATGGCTTTATGCGAGGTATGCCGATATGGGCGACATTGATTGCTTTCATCGATAAAGAAAGAGTAATTGGTAGCATGGTGTCGGCTCCGGCATTAGCAACCCGTTGGTGGGCGGGTGAAAAGACTGGGGCATATAAAAGTTTTTCTGGCGGAAACTCAGAAACAATCAGTGTTTCGGCGATCGATAGCGTCGCAGATGCCCAGCTATTATATACAGGGTATTTCACCTCCAAAAACCGATGGCCAGGATTTAGCAACTTGCTTAATTCTGCCTGGAGAGAGCGCGGTGTCGGAGACTTTTGGGGACACTGCTTAGTTGCCGAGGGAGTGGCGGATGGAATGCTTGATCCAATTGTCAATGTGTGGGATGTAGCAGCATTAGACTTATTAGTTAGGGAGGCCGGAGGCCTGATGACAAATAGTCAGGGCAGCCCCACTTACGCTGATGGCCATGTGGTATCTAGTAATGGAATTATTCATCAACATATATTGACTCAATTACTAGCTGACTAAATGATGGTAATAGAGTAATCTTCAATCACTAGGTTAGCCAAGAGTTCGTTCGCCATGCTATCCGCTTTAGAAATCGCCGATTCAGCGTTGTTCGCAGCAAGTTCGAGATCTATTCGTTTACCAGCGCGCACCTTGGAGACTTCCGAATAGCCTAACTCGCGAAGGCCATTTGCAATTGCCAATCCTTGTGGGTCATTGATTTCCTGTCGAAGCATTACATCGACTCGAACTAAGAAGATTTCTTCCATCTGATTAGTCTACCTTACTCTAGAGGGGTCCCAGTGATCAGTTCAAATGCACGCACATATCGACTTGTCGTGGCTTCGATGACGTGACTGGGCAGGATTGGTGGTGGTGGCTCCTTATCCCATTCGAGGGTCTCTAAAAAGTCACGTAAGGGTTGTTTATCGTACGAGTTTTGTGGTTTTCCAGGAAAGTATTCATCTACGGACCAAAAGCGAGAGGAATCTGGAGTCATGACCTCATCGATCAGACATGGTTCACCGTCGATTAGCCCGAATTCAAATTTAGTGTCAGCGATGATTATTCCCTTTTTTCGGCACTCCTGGCTTCCGAATCCGTATAAGGCTAGAGCTCTTACTTTCACCGCGTTAGCGATTTCCTTTCCCACCAATCGCTCAACTTCGGGGTATGTCATTGGGCGGTCATGGTCGGGTGGGGTGGCTTTAGTAGATGGTGTGAACGTCGGGCTTGGTAGTTGACTTGATTCTAAAAAGCCTTCATCTAGTAGTACATCAGCGATGGCTCGGTGTGACTGATAATCCTTCCACCCAGACCCACTCAAATATCCTCTGACCACGCATTCAACCGGCAATGGATCTGCCTTCTTCATTATGATTGATCTATCGAAATATTTGGGATCGATACCTTTAAGATTGAACTGAATCGCGTTATCGAAATCTAGAACACCGAGGAACGCATTGGGGATAACGTCCGCAGTGCGATTGAACCAAAACGCCGACAGCTTGGATAGTACTTTTCCTTTTTGAGGAATTCCTTCATTCATAACCACGTCGAATGCTGAAATACGATCAGTAGTCACCAATAAAAGTCTATCCTCCGTGATCTCGTAGACATCACGAACCTTGCCTCGACTAATAAGTGGGAGATCAAGGTCGGTATCGATAAGCATTTCCGGACTGGACATCATATTAATCCAATTCTTCTGAAGGTTTCATCAATGTGAACTAGATACGAACGGGGATCGAATATTTCGTTGATAGCTTCTGGACTTAATTGGGTACGAAACGTCTCATCAAGCTCCATCAGTGTTCGGAAATCAACTCTCTCATGATGAGATTTCATAGCCACAGTCTGTACAATGCTGTAAGCCTCCTGTCGCGGCAACCCAGACTCAATAAGGTAATTTAAGGCTTTTGACGAAAAAACCAGGCCGTTTGTAAGATTTATATTTTCAAGCATTCGGTCAGGTTTTACTTTCAGACCTTCTATGACCCCGCTTAGGATATGAAGCGCATAGTCGAGTAGGCCGAACGCGTCAGGTAATATTATTCGCTCGGATCCAGAGTGAGAGATATCCCGCTCATGCCAGAGCGGCACATTTTCTAGTGCTGTCAGCGCATAGCCACGAAGAGTTCTGGCTATTCCACAAACCCGTTCAGAGAGCTCAGGATTTCTTTTGTGGGGCATTGAGGAGGACCCAGTTTGAGCGTTTTCCGCAAACGGTTCTTCAACTTCAGAAAGTTCTGTGCGCTGTAGGTTACGCAGTTCAGTGGCGAATTTTTCCAGTGACCCGCCTAGTCCGGCGATACAGCTAATCAGAAACGCGTGTCTGTCACGCTGTAGTATCTGTGTGGTTGCTGGGGCTACTTCAAGTCCTAGAAATTGACAAGCAATTTCTTCAACTTCAGGTGGAATGGATGCGTGAGTTCCGACAGGGCCGGATAATTGCCCCACAGAAATTTGTTGTCGGGCAAGTTGTAGACGCTCCTGATGTCTTTCCAACTCAGTGAACCAAACAGTCAGCTTCATTCCAAAGGTTGTCGGTTCTGCGTGAATACCATGTGTTCGACCGATGCAAATTGTATCCTTATGCTCTACGGCTTTTTGTTTGATCCCTTCCTTGAGCCGACTTACCGCAGCATCAATTAGATCGAGTGCCCCAATACATTGAAGTGACGTTGCGGTATCCCAAACATCACTACTTGTTAAACCGTAGTGTATCCACCTGCCTTCCTCACCCAGTGACTCATTTACCGATCGTATAAATGCAGTCACATCGTGGTGAGTTTCTTCAATATAAGTAATGACATCGTCCGAATTTACTCGGGCCTTGTCGCTTATGAGCTTGGCATCTGTTTTCGGGATGGTCCCTTCATTTGCCCATCCTTGAGTCGCGGCTATTTCTACCTGTAACCACGTGTCAAATTTGTTCTTATCAGACCAGACGGCGGTCATTTCAGTTCTTGCATAACGAGGGATCATAAATTCTCCTAGTATTGTAATGCGTCCACGAGTTCATTTTATAGGCTGTTGGATAGGTTGTCCTGCGAGTTTGGATCTATTCTGGTTTTGTGATCGAACTTCCAATATCCTTACGGAAGTGCGCTCCCTTGAACGTGATTCTTTCGATGTTTTCGTACACCAGAGATCGCGCTTCCTCAAGAGTAGTCGCAGACCCCGTTACGCAGAGTACACGGCCTCCAGTGGTGATCATGTGGCCATTACTGTCACGATTTGCGCCCGATATAAAAACTTGAATATTTGGGTCGATATCACCTAATCCATATATTTGATGACCCACCTCATAGTGTCCGGGATATCCGGCTGACGTGAGCATGACGCCGATGGTTGATTGATTTGACCACTTAATTTCTACATCCTTTAACGTACTGGTCGCAACGCCTACAGCAATGTCTATGAAGTCTGTTTCCAAACGAGGAAGCAATACCTCGGTCTCAGGATCTCCAAATCTTGCATTAACTTCAACAACCCGTGGCCCGGAATCTGTCAGCATAATTCCGGGATAGATGACACCTTGATAAACGCGATTTTCCGCACCAAGTGCCTTAACGAGTGTCTCAGTAATTTGAGTTTCTATTACATCTTGGATTTCTGACTCTAGTTGCGGAGGAGGTGAGTAAACTCCCATTCCTCCGGTATTTGGGCCAACGTTATTATCAAACACCGGCTTGTGATCACAAGAGAAAGGCATATGCCTCACGGTAATGCCATCCGTGAATGCATGAGCAGATGTTTCCCAACCGTACATACGCTCTTCAATGACAATTTTGTCGCCAGCTGCACCAAAATTGCGAAGCTGCATGGACTCGTTGATTGCCTTTACTGCTTGGGCTGAAGAGTCGCAGACAGTAACACCTTTTCCTGCAGCTAATCCATTTGCCTTCACCACGCACGGCCCGTCTAAATCTGTGACGTAGGACTTCGCATCTTCATACGAATCAAATGTTTTTGAATCTGCAGTGTCGACTCCATACTTACTCATCAGATCATTTGCGAAGGTTTTTGATGTTTCAATTTCTGCCGCCCGAGCATTGGGACCGAATACTGAAAATCCTTCATCACGCAACCGATCGGCAACACCTAGGCCTAAGGGGCCTTCTGGTCCGATAATTACAAGATCGATTGCTAATTGGCTTGCTGTCTGAACAACTGCATCAGGATCTTCAATGACTAAGCCATTAAGATTTTCGCCGAACGCCTCTGTGCCGGCGTTGCCTGGAGCAATCCAGAGTTTTGTGAGCCGTTGCGAGTCAGCTATCTTCCAAGCTATCGCATGCTCTCGTCCACCGTTTCCGATAAGTAATATATTCATAAATTAGTCTACAAGACTGCCTTCAAACGCCTTAACTTCCTCTGGAAAAGAACCCGAAAAACTATAAAAATTAAATAGAACCTCGTTTTCACTGTCTTTTATAGAAACCAACCCTTCACCTTTTTCAACCCTTATCTCTACTGAACAGACATCTTCCCAATTAACATGAATGTGTGTATTGCTATCAATGTCTAACCTGTCTTCATCAACCATCTCATTAATAAAGAACTTTCCTTTCATATCTGCACTATAACTACCTTTTTTTCACTCTGAAATAATAGTTCCCCGCATCCAGAGAGCACTTTAAAAAAACCTTTCTGTTTTTGATCTATTATTTTATTCACTTTATTTCCACTCAATAGTTACGTTATATAAAACCTCTATAAAATCAATACTTTAGGGGTTATTGAAATAGAGTTTGTAACTTTTTTGTAACTATTTATTTATATGAATCAACTCCGATTGTTCTAAACCTTTGTTTTTATTGTTCGTGGTTACAAAATTTGTAACCACGACTTTAGAAACAATATTCATAATTTAAACAAGGGATATTTTCTTGTTTCGACAGACTAAAATCTTCTCCCTCTCCAGTCTGTTTGAATCCGACTTTTTCAAGCACTTTGGATGAAGCAGTGTTTCCCTTATAAACACTTGCCTTAAATTTTTTACACGATGTATTGGTTTTTGCATAATTAAGCAGTTCATAAGATGCTTCTGTTGCGTAACCTTTTCCCCAGTATTCGAAACCTAACCAGTATCCAAATTCACAATAACCATCATCCTCTGAGGCCAAACCAATCCCACCTATCAAAAAGCCATCCAAAAAGATACTAAAGTTAAACAAGCCATTATTTACTCTCTTCAACCAGTATTCAGCATCGTCATCCGTGTAAGGATGTGGCACATTCTTTAAAGTTTGTGAAACCCTGTAATCACCTATCAAGTCTATTAATCTTTTTATATCGCCAGATTTCGGTTTTTTGAGAATTAATCTTTCTGTTTTGATTTCTATCATTCCCACTCCATAGTAGTGTTACAAAAAGCCCTTTATATACAAGGGTTACAGAACAATAAAGAATAGTTTGTAACTACTTTGTAACGCTTTTCCATTCATAAGTAATATCGGCAAGCTGCTTTTTGTTCGTTGCCCAAGGATATCCTTCAAAGCTAGCAAATCCGCGTCTAACAATTTTGAAATCATGAAATCCGTAAAATTTCTGAGCTCTCTTATTTGATTCAAAAGTGCTTAAGGTTAGAAACTCTTCTTCTTCTTTTGCTTGATTAATAAATAAAGAACCTA
>JAPYRK010000026.1 GCA_029941115.1 Dehalococcoidia bacterium
GACTGAAGGTGTCGCTGCGTTTAGAGAAAAGCGAGCGCCAAAATTTGTGGGCCGTTAGTTTTTAATTTCGATACTTACTCGAATGCTTAACCGCATAAGCAATCGTGTATTCCGCCAGACTTTTGATATTTTTGACATCGGCTCTTTCAGGAGACTTTGGTCAAGCGCCGTTTTGTTTTCGATGGGTCAATGGCTCGATAGAACCATAGTCGGTTGGCTCGTTCTCGACATGACAGGATCTGCCTTTTTGACTGGCTTAGTATGGGCCGTTCGCTTTTGTCCAAATCTGTTATTTGGGCCTGTAATGGGAGTAATTTCGGATCGATATCCCCGGGGCCGTACGCTTTCGATTAACGCTGGCGTCCGGGCAATTGCAATGCTATTGACGGGCCTACTTTTTTTCTTGGGTCAGGAATCACTTCTTGTGCTTTTAATACTTGCTTTGATAGGCGGTACAAGTACCACACTTCAAATGGCCGTCCTACAACCTTTGGCTGCTGAGGTGGTAGGGGACTCGAGGCTATCAAATGGCGTAACTATCACATCCTTGGGTCAAAGAGCAGTTGGTGCCGTGGGTGCACTCCTAGGAGGCATACTGCTTGCTACTACCAGCCCTGCTTGGATTTTTGTATTTGCCGCATTGCCGTTGGTGGTATCAGCTGGAGTTTTCCTTACGATATCTCCCAATTTTTCAAGGGAGATGAAGGTGAGTTCATTCCTTTCTGACATGCTCGAAGGGCTTGACGTGATTCGAGGTCGGCGAGCCGTACTCGTGCTATTAGTGCTTATGGCCTTTACAGAGATGTTTGGTTTTTCGTTTAATGGGTTTTTGCCGGTAGTTGCCGAAGATCTTTTGCGGATTGGTCCTGAGGGCCTGGGATTATTAACATCTGCAACCGCAGTCGGGGGATTTTTAGGCGTGTTAGGGCTAACTCTTCATCATGGCGCGATTAGACGGGGCTTATTACTACTTGGCATTATTGCGAGTTTTGGTGTATTGGAAATATTGCTTGGTATATCGAACAATCTGGGAGTCTCATGGATGTTACTTGCCTGTTTGGGTGCTATGGGAGCATTAGTTGATTCCCTCCAGTGGATTCTGTTACAGACTGCTGTGCCCTCAGACATGCGTGGGCGAGTTATGGGTTGGTGGAATGTGGCCATAGGATGTGGTTGGATAGGGACGATAGGTCTTGGAATAATTGCTGATACGCACGGTATACAAGCATCTCTTTCAATAGCGGGCGTAATTTTACTCTTAGTGGCCTTTTCAGCCTTAACTATTTCAAGTCAGGTACGCAGAATCTGATTTTTATTGGTGATGCGATCTCCGTACCAATGTAATAATAGGACTGCGATAACTTGCAGGAGTGCGGCGATTAGAAAGACGAATCTATAGCTCGATGTGAGATCATAAATGCCGCCCATCCAGAGGCTTCCGAACGAAGTGACGAACGATACAAATCCTTGTTGCATAGCTAACTTGGCCTCCAAATTTTCTTCATCGAGCAACTCTGCCACAAGCAATCCTTGTAGGGGTAATACTGTTCCAAAGGCAATCCCTCCGATTATGCCAAACGCCCACATTGTCAAGATTGATGGCTCAAGCACAAATAAAATTGTAGATAGTAATAGAAGAATATAAACGTACTTTAAAGCTGATCCTGCCCCAAAACGATTTTCCATGTATGCCACCATAGCTCGCCCTGGAAGCGATAGAATTCCTCGCGTGGTTGAAATCGCAACCGCAGTGGCCAGAGTAAAACCATAGGTTTGGATTGCAGCTACGTGATGGAATTGAATACCCATATTTGCTAGACCGTTCAGCGCGAAGATAATTGTTATAAGTTGCATGCGTCTGTCTTTAAGCACTGTACCGATTGTTAGTTGGACACCTTGTTTCAACGAGGATTTTTTTGGAATGGCGGAATCGGCCGTAATCGCAATATTTGCTCTTGCGGGCGCCAGAATAATCGCTGGAAGAGCAAATATGATCGCAGCAAATGTCATAATTTGAAGACTTAGTCTCCAGTCTCCAATAGCTTCTAAGTATCCCCCAATTGGAATAAAGAGTGGACTTGAGAAACCACCGACTAAAGTCAGAATCATGAATGCTTTCGCTCTATCCTTGAGGTGATTCCGAGCAACTATTGCCATCGTGATATGGTAAAAAAGACATGCTGAGAGAATCGACGCTCCTGCACCCCAGCAAAGAACAAACCACAAAGCTGAGTGAGTTTGACTGGCGAAGAGTATGAAACTTGAGCCAGCTGTTAATCCAAAAATCATGAGGGTACGAGCAGAGACCCATCTAAGTGAAATTCCTGCAACAACGCCTAAGGCCGCACCTCCAGTCGCTCCAATTGTGTGGGCGGCTGACAGCGTGCTAACGGACCAGTGAGTATCTTCATGTATTTGGTACATGAGCAGCCCGTATCCATACCAAACAACCCCGTATACACCGATCGTTAATAAACCTAACGTGATCGGTAATCGCCATCGTAAAATCGCAGTAGGGAGGCTACGTGCGAGACGATATATTTTAGTCATACTGTGGATAATATTTTTTGCGATGAGGATCGCCAGTCAAAGATTCTACTTTAATAGCATCAGCACCCATATCAGGAAAGTGAATGCCGTAGGATGGAATGGCAAGTAGTGTGGCCAATTCCAGTACCTCTGTTCTGGATAATCCCCGTTGTGCAGTGTTGTGTTCGTTCATTTAGATAACTTTCCTTCGAGCCGGTACCATCCTACTTAAAATATGAGATCATGTTTCTCTATTCAGGAGAGTTTACTGTGAAAAGTATAAATAAATGAACAAGTTCCTGTTTTACCGCAACCCAGTATCTGCGCTATTGGTAATTACATTACTCGGTGCCTGCCTTCGATTTTATAATTTGGAAAGCCTCGGACTTGGAAATTTATTTTACGCAGCGACGGTTCGGTCTATGGGAGAGTCTCTCCATAATTTTTTCTATGCGGCATTCGATCCTGCGGGAACTATAAGTGTTGATAAACCGCCATTAGCTTTATGGCTTCAGGTGATATCGACTAAGTTTTTTGGTTTTAATGCGTATGGATTGATCGGCCCAATGGTCGTGGCCAGCACGCTCTCAATTCCGATTACTTTTCTTGCGTCACGGAGAGGCCTTGGTGTAACCGTTGGCCTTGCGGCGGCTTTGGTGATCGCGATTTTCCCGGAATCAATTGCTACTTCACGAGATTCAACTATGGACGGACTTCTTATGCTCGGCACTGTCTTGTCCGCTTGGATTCTAATTACTGCGGTTGAGAAGCATCCGAGACTCATTTTGGTGTGGGGTTTAATAATGGGACTTTTATTCAATATCAAGTTTTTTGAAGGTTTCGTATTATTACCTGCCGCAGCAATCTATATTTTGATTCGGTGGCGCGAGGACATTCGCGGGAAAGCCTTTTTGATTATTTCATCTGGATTGATTCTGTTATTAACAGCACTAGCTTGGATAGTCTGGGTTGATTTTCTAGCGTTTGGTTCGCACCCTCAGATAATGAATGACGCCAACGGGAGCGCCCTTAGTTTAGCATTTTTATACAACGGAATTGAACGAGTACTTCCGACAGAGGTCACTATTTTTCAACCTATTCTGAAGCCGTCTGGTGGATCTGTATCGCTTGAAACATGGGCGAGACTCTGGGGCGTTGGAGACAGAGGATTCTTTCGACTGTTTACTGGAGCCAATGCCTCACTAATCGGATTTTCAATAGTTCTTGGATTTATTGGACTTGTTGTATCTTTGATTCAATACAAGAAATTTTTTTCGGGGCCAGGAATATTTTGGGCTGTGTGGTTCTTGACGGGCGTTCTATTGTTTAGCTTTTCTAACAGAGCACCCGTGCACTATATTGAGTCTTTTGCACCAGCTATTGCAGTAATGGCAGGCTATGGTTTGGTAAATTTTCGAACCGTTAGCGGTCGTATGTATAAATACGTCAGCCCCATCGTCGCCCTTGCGGCACTTGGATATATTTGGATGATTACCGCCGAATACCCAGGTTTGCGGTTTACAGTATATTTCGTGGCTCCAGTAGTATTTTGTATCGGTTGTATAGAATATATAGGGATGTTGCGCTCATGGTCGAGGCATAGTGTTCCAAAAGTCTTAGGGTTGCTACTGTTTCCGCTACTTGTCTCCTTATGGATTATTTCATTTTCACCACGGTCACAAATTACTATTCCTAATCCGGTCATGTTTGCATCAGCCAATTATCAGGGGAAAGAATTAACGCCTGATACGTTGGCAAGTTGGCGACGTGTTCCCGCAGAACAACTAATTTCAATACTCCCCGCTCAAGGTGATTCGAAATACAGGTTTGGAATTGACGGAATAAACAACGCGGGCGAGGCAATTGCCTTTACTGGTGAATCGATTCTGCCAGTATGGAATGAGTATTGGCGTGAGTTGATGATAACCGATGCTAGGTTAAGGACGTTACTTTCAAGCGGAGATGTGCCATATATCCTAATGTCACACAGCCGATTCCGACTCGGACTCCTGAATGATTTAACAACGATAACTGATGACTATTGCACGTATGATCCGCGACTGAATAATTTTCGAGGTTGGATCGTATTAAAGTGCGACTGAGTGGGGGCTTAGGAAGTTCCACGAAGTCGAGGATCCAATTTATCTCGAAGTGCATCTCCAAACATATTGAACGACCAGACTGTGAGGAAAATAAATAAACCTGGAAAGAATGCAAGATGGGGATATCGAGCGAGTTCTTCTCTCGCGTCGTTGAGCTCGCGCCCCCACGAAGGATTTGGGGGTTGGACTCCGTATCCCAAGAAGGAGAGTACGGATTCAAGAAGCACTGCAGATCCCACGAAAAGCGAAGCTGAAACGATTACATACTGAAATAAATTCGGAAGAATATGTTGACGCATTATGCGCGTATTGGTAGCGCCGAGCGAGACAGCTGCCTCTACATAGGTTTCCTCTCGAAGCGCAAGAGCAACGCCACGGACTGTTCGGGAGCTTTGAAATCCGGTATCGATGGAAACACAAATCACTATTATCAGCATGTCTGATGACAATGGGCCAAAGTCTGGAATTTTTGGTTCAAATGCAACGACAGCTATTATCAGAAATAAGATGGTAGGTATAGATTGAAAAACTTCAACGAATCGTTGAAGAATCACATCAGTCCAACCACCTAGAAATGCTGATGCAATTCCCAAAGTTGTGGACAGGGTTTTTCCCAGTAAGACTGCTCCGAAGCCGATCATAATCGCCGTACGTGCTCCGTAAATCAGTCGTGCATACATATCACGGCCCAGACCATTAGTACCGAACCAGGCGGTACTATTCGGGCTAAGGAACCTGTCTTTTATATGGACACCGATGACATGGTCTGATGTCTGCGTTGCCAGCGGAGTGAAGAGTTGTGGCACGATCGCCATTAGCACTAAGAGTATTATCGTTACGCCTCCGATCGCGCCCAGCGGATATCTCTTAATAAATCTGCCGCCGCTCTTGAGAATTGCGACTAATAGTGGTGGGTTTACGTTTCTATTCAGATACAGAGCCGGTTCCCGACTTTGATTTACTACGGGAGGCTGATTCATTGGAGAAGAAACTCGCGGATATCATTGATATCACTCTCAGAGAAGCCGAGCTTCTTAACATATGCCTCGGCATCGCCATAATTTTCGTGGAGTAGGGAAAGAAAGTCATCCATATACTTTCTGGGAGTGAGCATTCTTTCGATAGCTTCTTGGCGTGTTCCTTCAAGTTCCCGACCCCCCTCGATCAGGTAGTCGTAAAGTCGGTCAGCGCTTTTACTACTCAACGCATAATCTTGAGCAATAGTGTCAGCGTCAACACCGAGCAAGTCCAAGAGTAAAGCAGCTGTTAATCCAGTCCGGTCTTTTCCGGCGGTGCAGTGAGCCAAAATGGGATAGGCCTCGGGATTTAGAATGACACTTATGACTTCTCTCCACATGACTTCTCCCCGCTCAAGAAGAGAAAAGTAGCGTGGCCCTGATTGTCCAATGCCATACGCAATATCGAGTGCAGCTGTGTTAGATTTCATACTTTGAGAATCATCTATGACTGAGAGGTGATATCTATGATTCACAAGTGAAATCAGCTCACCTCTGGTTGGTCTCAATTCATCTGGATGTCGAAGATCTATAACCGTCCGAATCGAGAATTTTTCTTGTAGACTTTTGGCTTCCTCAACTCCAATGAGATCTGGCGAGCCACATCGAAATAAAAGGTTTGATTTGATCTGACGACCTGCTGAAGTCGTATATCCGCCGAAATCACGGAAGTTGAATGTTCCCTGAGTTTCAATTATTTGCGGCATACTTTTCTCTTTTGCTGCTCGATTTCGTTGTCGTGAGTTGATAGATTATATAGACAAAGATTTATGAGAAAGAGGGGCTGAGCAATACCCAGCTCCTCTTTCGATAGGCTCCGCTAAGGGAAGCAGTGTTGGCTACTATTTTTTACCCCCGCGTTGAGACTACCACTAAGATATCAATGTTTTTGCTTGAGTTGAAGCCTCCCGCATGCTAACTCTGAGACACAAGCTGGTCGATTGGTATATGGCATCTAATGATGTGGTTGGATGAATTTACTGATTGGGCAGGTGGCTCAATTTCATCACATCGCTGATCGATTTTCCTATGGCATCGATCAGCGAAAAAACACCCAGTGAAACGCTCGCGCATTGTGGGCACAGCGCCATCCAGTCTGATTATACTGGGAGTAGCGTCAGGGTCAGGCTCGGGTGCCGCAGATAATAATGCCTCCGTGTAAGGATGAGATGGTGAGGACAGGACAGCATCAGCTGGTCCTTGCTCAGCCACGTGTCCCGCGTACATTACCATAATGTCATCGGACACGTACCTGACTACCCCTAGATCATGGGATATAAATACAAAACTAGTTTCATTTTCCTGTTGATTACGGAGCAGTAAATTCAGGACTTGTGCCTGTACAGACACGTCCAAAGCAGAGACAGCTTCATCAGCCAGAATTGCTTTAGGATTCGCAGCAAAGGCGGATGCCAGCGCGACGCGTTGTTGCTCCCCGCCAGATAATTCACTAGGGATGCGCTCGATATAGTCTGGATTCAGGCCAACTGCTTCTAGCAAAGCGCGCGCTTCATCATACGCACCTTGATTATCGAAATTTCCAAAAAGTTTCAAAGATCTAGTAATTGCATGTTTGATTGGTAATTTGGGATTGAGTGATGCAGTTGGGTTCTGGAAAACCATCCGTAAGTCTGCGCGTTGATCATCGCTGCGATTCGCGGAATCAGTCTCGAGTTCATCTCCGTTTAGAAGCATCGAGCCTGAAGATTTTTGAGTCAGTCCTATAAGCGCGCGCGCAGTTGTCGACTTGCCGGAGCCACTCTCGCCAACAATTCCTAGGGTTCTTGATTTTGTGACCTTAAAGCTGGCGTCAACCACGGCACGGACCGGCGGTTGTGCTTCATCTCCGAACAGGATGTATTTTTTTCCTTGTCGTGAACGATACCGAACGTTGAGATCATTTGCCTCAATAACGACAGCATCATCTTCGCTTTCGAAATCGCGCCGAGGTTTAAGCTCTCCCCATATGTCTGACGTAACTTCATCAGGAAAAAAACAGCGCACCTGGTGGCCATCAGCATCACTTATTTCGGGAGCGTTTTGGGTACATTGATCGTGTGCAATCGGACATCTCGGAGCAAACAAGCATTCGTTGCCTGCTTCAAGGCGAGCTTCAAAAACCGATCCGGGGATACTTTTTAGTCGAGGCGTTATGCCGAGTTCATTTGCAGGCTTTGGCACGCATGAAAGTAATCCCGCAGTATACGGGTGCTGTGGCGAGTTGAAAATGTTTCTCACGTCAGCATCTTCAACAGTTTGTGATGCATACATGACTGTCACACGATCAGCTACTCGGGCAATTACACCCAGGTTATGGCTAACAAAAAGAATCCCAGCGTTTACGCGATCCTTTAGGTCAACGATTAAGTCAAGAATTGTGGCTTCAGTCGTTACATCGAGTCCCGTCGTAGGTTCATCCATGATTAGTAAATCAGGCTCACACGCGAGCGCGAGTGCTATAACGACACGTTGTTGCATCCCGCCGGAGAGCTCGTGTGGATATCTTTCACCGATAGTATCTGGAGAAGCTAAGCCTACAGATTCAAAGAGTTCAATTGCCCTTGA
This sequence comes from Dehalococcoidia bacterium, assembly GCA_029941115.1. Classification (GTDB taxonomy): domain Bacteria; phylum Chloroflexota; class Dehalococcoidia; order UBA2979; family UBA2979; genus UBA2979. The sequence goes on from JAPYRK010000026.1 coordinate 8,213, forward strand.
TCGAATTTCCTGTTTTCCGAGATCGAGATGTGTTTTTAACACTTCTCGCATCTGTGGCCCGATTTTCATTGTCGGATTCAAGGAGGTTTGGGGATCCTGGTAGACCATTGCTATTCGATTTCCACGAAGGGCTTCTAATTCAGATTCATCCATGCCAACTAAATCTTTACCGTCGTATAAGATTTCACCATCAACCTGTACGATACCCGGGAGATATCCCATAATTGAAAAGGCAACGGTTGACTTGCCGCAACCGGACTCTCCAACAAGTCCAACCACTTCACCTCGTCGTACGGTAAGTGATGCATCACGGACAGCTCGCACAGTTCCGCGAGGTGTGAAAAAGCTTACCCCTAGATTTTTGACTTCTAGTAGAGGAGCTGAGTCTGTCTGATTAATTGAATTATTGGTCATTCTGGTAGCTCCGTAGGTAGTTTTTGGGCATCACGGATACCCTCGGTTAATAAATTTACTCCAACAACTAGTGAGGCAACTGCCGCTGCTGGCGCAAGTGGGACCCATGGGGCACGGGTTAGAATTGATCGACTGTCCGAGATCATCGCACCCCAATCCGGTGAAGGTGGTTCAACGCCGAGACCGAGGAATCCAAGAGAGGACGCCAAAAGTATTGCGTAGGAAAATCGCACAGATCCCTCAACAGCAAGCACAGGTAAGGCGTTTGGAAGAATTTCCTTGAAGATAATATAGTAGGCTGATTCCCCACGAAGTCTCGCTGAATCTACATATTCCTGCGTTTTGATAGTGAGTGTTGCTGATCTGAGCACACGAGCAACACGGGGTGCATGGACGATCGCCATTGTCCCTATCACAAGGATTGATTCTTTCCTAGTGGCGAAGGTTGATGATATTCCGTCGAGCCACACCAGTGAGTCAGAAACGGATAGGACTAAAAGTGCCAATAGTAAAGATGGAAACGACATCAGGCCGTCAGCTATACGCATGATTATTTCGTCGGCTTTTCCCCCTAGATAACCGCTAGTCATTCCTATGGCTGTGCCAAGTGCTACTCCAAGAATTGAGCCTATCCCTGATATAAGAATTATAGATCGGGCTCCACTCAGCAAACGACTGAATACATCTCGACCGAACTGATCGGTTCCTAATATATGTGGAATTGCACCATCAACCGCGCTGGTGAATGGTTTAACGTACGTCGCGTCAGAAAAATCCGTCGGGCTATAAGGTGCCAAGAAAGACCCGAAGGCCGCTAAGAGCACATGTAGTAGTACTAAAGGCAGCCCAATCCGTCCGGCAGGCGTTTTGAACGCACTAGTCAATGGGTTGATTACTTTACTTATCTGAGCAAACGAGGAACGTGCAGCCGAAGTATTTTGAATCATGACGAAATCCTGATTCTTGGATTTAGCCAAGCATAGGCAAGATCAGCGAGTAGATTACTTATCGCGTAGGTCGCTGCTATTAACAAGGATATGGCCTGTAGCATTGGTAGATCTCGTCTGTTAACGGCATTTATTAAGCTAAGCCCGAGGCCTGGATACGCGAATACACTTTCGACAATTATTAGTCCACCAAGCATCCAACCCACATTGATAGAAATAACAGCGATTGTGGGTAGCATCGCATTGGGGACAGCATGCCTCCAGATGACTTGCCACCTCGGCAGACCCTTGAGTATTGCCGTCCTAACATAATTCGTATTTAATGCCTCTATCACATTAGCTCGTGTCATTCTCATGACGTAACCAAATAGAACAGCCGTCATAGTTGCAATAGGCATAATCAAAATGACCGGTCGCGCCAAAGGTGAAGTCCCAGGCATAACTAGACTTGAAGAGGGTAACCAACCAAGGGTGGAAGAAAATATTACTATTAAAATAAAACCTGTCACGAACTCTGGCAGTGAAATTGCCACTAGAGAAATCACGCTGACAGTGTGATCGGCATTTGAACCTTGCCTCACACCTGCCCATACCCCAACTAGAATCGCACTTGGTACAGAAATAAGAAAGGCAGTAACTGCCAAGACAAGAGAGTTTTGTAGGCGGCTTCCAAGTATTTCAGTAACAGGTCTATCCTGGACTAGTGAGTTACCTAAATCTCCCTGAAGGACCCCGAAAATCCATTCGACGTACCTCTGCCAAGCCGGTCTATCTAAACCCATTTGCTCTCGAAGGGTTTCAAGTGCACCTGGCGTTCGACTCTTACCTAAAATGGCCTCAGCGACGTCACCGGGTAATACTTCGGTGACGCCAAAAATCGCAAGCGAGACAACCGCAAGCGTGATAAATATCAGCGAGAAACGTACCAGAAGAAAACGTAGCATGCGTACCTAACTAATCGAAATATGAGGGGTTAGCGATTCTGAGAGATGAATCATTTGATTCATCTCTCAGAAATTACGCTAACTTGTCGAATTAGGAAGCGAAGTAACCACGAGACAAGAATGGCCAGCGACTTGGGTGTGCCTCAATATTTCGAACATTATTGCCAACACCCATTAGAGTGCTAGAAAATACCGGAATTACTCGGTAAGCCTGCTCAACGAGGTGTTTTTGTATTGCGCCGTATGTTTCCTTGCGTCCTTCGAGGTCTTCACCACGTGCGCGCTCAATAAGGCCATCAAGATAATCATCTGCATGGAATGTCTCGTTCCATGGTGCGTCTCCGTGATACACGATACTAAGTGCAGCATCAGGGTTTCGACCATTCCAGTTGACCGTGAGCATTTGTACATTTTCGCGGTTGAGCCACCATTTTGACCAGTACTCGTCTTCAGGTTTTTTATCGATGGTGGCATTAATACCTGCATCTCGTGCGTATTCCTGAAAAGTAAGAGCTATTTCTTCATGGTTAGCAGCACCCATAGTTACGACCGGGACATCAAGGCCATCAGCGTAACCAGCGGCGGCCAACAGCTCCTTAGCTTTCTTAGGATCGTAACTAGGAATCGCGACGCCTGAGTCATAGTGTGGATCATTTGGTGCTATTGGATGGTCGTTTGCGACTGCACCTAATCCTTCCAACACCTTGGATAGGTTTTGGTCACGATTAGTTGCTGCCTGCACAGCTTGTCGTACTCGAATGTCATTGAACGGCGCAATTAACGTGTTCATTGCCAATGTCATGTACGAGGCCGAAGTTGCTTGGGAAGCTCGCGCGTTAGCACTAGCATTCACTTCAGGTACTGAAGCTGGCGTTAGTCGATTGACTTGGTCAAGTTGACCGCCCTTTAGCGATTCAATCCGAGTTTCTGGCTCGGGGAGATAATAAAATTGAATTGCATCAAAGAACGTATTGTCGGCGTCCCAGTAGTCGGCATTGCGTTCGAACGAAGTAGCTTCACCAGGAACGTTGGATGTCATTCGGAACGGGCCCGAACCAACGTATTTACCGATTCCCCAGTTACCTGGATCATCATGCTGCGGGGCGATTTTACCTTGGTAAAACGAGAGAGTGTTTAACCAGAATGCATTTGGCTTATCGAGAGTCATCTTAACTGTTGTGTCGTCGATTACCTCAGTGGTACCGCCATTTGTTGGATCAAGCGATCCGAGTTGGCCTGCCGGCGGGGCTTCCAGCGCGAAGATACGATCAAACGTGAACTTAACATCTTCAGCGGTAACAGCTTCCCCGTCGTGCCATTTGTTTCCTTTGCGAAGTTTAAATGTATATTCTCTTTGGTCTGGAGTTTCCCAGGATACAGCTACACCACCACGAAGAGTTAAATCGTGCTGCTTAACGATAAGGTTCTCACCAGCTTGCCAACCAATTGCGGCTTCAGCGTCACCAGTGAAAAACGCGGGGTCAGTCGTAGCTAGTTCTATGTCAGGAGCAGAGCGGAGAGTGCCTCCTTTATTACCTGATACTTTTGTGGATCCACTGTCGTCACTGCTGCACCCGATTAGTGCAGCTCCTGCAAGACCGGCACCACCAAGGGCTGCGCCGCGCATTAGCTGTCGTCTGGATACTTGTTTACGGGTCCAGTAGCCACTCGTTAATTTCTCAATCATAATTCTCTCCCTAATTATTTTGACACTTCATTATTCAACACAGCAATTTCCGGCTCAAGACTCTGTTGAGCTGAGAAACTTACCCGGGTCAACTCGGACTCAATTACAAAACTGTGGTGGCCTAGCTGTTCTGTTCAGCATCCCCAGTCAATATTGAGACTGGTGGCCACATTAAGCCAGTTTCGTGGTCGGCTGTGTGGGTTACCTAACGTTAAATAAGGTACTAAAGATTAGTGTAAATATCAAGTCAATAATCATTAGTATGCTTATCAACTTTGTATATTTAAATTACTTAAGTCGCTTAATCACTTTCTACTTTTGATTGTGTTATTGAGAAGTTAAGTGCAACCTTTGTCTTAGGGTACATTCGTGTTATGCATTATGTTACTTGGAGAGCCATTCTGGCATTTAATAATAGGGGGCTAATAAATGGATCAACGAACAGGCCAATTTAAAGTAGCTATTCAGAAACCACGGCAAATTGAACAAGGCGGCGGATCTCAATTCAATCTTGCAGACTCTTATGAGCTAGAACGCGAGGCGTTAGATCCGATTGGCGCCGAAATAGTTGAAATAGATGCTGAGACAGACCAGGAATTTGTAGAGGCTGCAAAGGATTCGGACGCAGTGATTGCACGAGGGCGACGAATTAGCGCCGAGATCATTGCCGGTCTCGAGAAATGTGTAGTGATAGGGGTAGGCAGTGTGGGCACGGATACGGTCGACGTGGTGGCGGCGACTGAGGCGGGTATTCCTGTGACTAATGTGCCGGACACATTCATTGAAGAGGTGGCGGACCATGCTCTCACACTTCTGTTAGCAGCTCATAGGCGGTTATATGAGATGCGAGACCTGATGCTTTCAGGTCGATTTTCCGAGGGGCATCCCTATCTTAGGCAATACCCGCGTCTTTATGGCCAAACTATAGGGCTAATATCATTTGGGAATGTTGCGCATGCGGTTGCTCGGAGATGTCAGTCATTTGGGCTACACGTCATCGCCCATGATCCATATGTGAGCGAAATAGAGATGACTGCTCACGGGGTAGAACCTGTCGGTTATCAGGAATTATTTGAGAGATCAGATTTTGTTTCTAATCATGCCCCGTATAACGAAGAAACACATCACATGATCTCAACTAAGCAGTTCAGTGCAATGAAGAATTCAGCGATGTTTATAAATACCGGTCGTGGTGGGTGTCACGATGAGGAAGCTCTGATTGACGCTCTTGAATCAGGGCAAATAGCTGGTGCCGGACTTGATGTTTTTGAGACAGAGCCGACAGATCGTGAGAACCCTCTTTTGGCGATGTCTAATGTGATAGTTACACCTCACGTAGCATCGGCGAGTTCGCGAATGATGCCAGAGGCGCGAAGGAAACTAGGTCGTGAGATTGCGACCGCTTTGTTGGGCCGATGGCCGAGAAGCGCTGTTAATCCTGATGTATTACGAGGTTCGAAGCTTCGCCGTTGGCAGCCAATGCCGATGGGTCGTGGCCCAAACCGTTAGGAAATTTACTAACACTAATTTTCGATATTTAGTATTTGTAGAGCGATTTCACCTCTAGGGGCTTCAAATTGTGCTAGTTCACCAATCGCCCGATTGAAGAGAGCTTCTCCCATGGGCGATTCGACAGATATATGTGTTGGCGGATTAGCCTCAACATGTGAGACTAGTGTAATTTCACGCTCATTGCCATTTGCGTCTCGAATTGTAATAAGCGATCCCAAGCCAGATCGCCCATCGTTCCGATTGCTCTGGATCACAGCGTTGTGTATTTGTGTCTCAAGATCTCGGATTGAGGATTGTAACTTGGACATTTCCTCGCGCGCCGCATGCAAAGGAGCATTTTCACTGAAATCGCCGTCTGCTCGGGTTCTATGCAATTCCTGAGATAGTTCAGGTACGCGGGCGTTTAGCTCGATTAAGTTTTTTTTCATTGTCTCAAAGTCTTCTTCTGTAACCAGCACTACCTCTCGGTTATTTTCATTGGCCATTTTCTCAAAACCTTTCTATCTGAATCTCTTGATACACAAAATAAATTCGTTAAATATTAAATCTTAAGTAGTCGTATCAATTAGATTGGACGTAACATCGATTGTTAAAGTTGAATATTGAGGATACACGATGATGAGCTCAATAGTTGCCACGAACCTTGACCGATACTTGCGTGATACAGATCTGCAGGTCACAGATCAAACTATCGCCATTTTTAGCGATTATCTTTCACTTCTCCAAAAATTCAACCAACGAGCGGGATTCACTTCACTTACTGATGATGAAGAGATAGTAAAACGGCATTTTATAGAATCAGTAGCGTTGCTAATCTCGTTGCAGGATGCAGGTGTGATCTTGGACTCGGGAATTATTGATGTGGTCGACATCGGGCCAGGTGGCGGTTTTCCTTCAGTGCCTATGGCCATTATGGACCCACACTTGCAACTGAGTCTGGTCGAGTCAAATAAGAAACGCGCTAACTATTTAGAGCAAATAGTGAGTGCTCTTCAGTCTTTTGGGATTTTGACGAGTACCACCATTATCAATGCACGCGCTGAAGATGCTGGTCGAATGGATTTTTTTCGCGAAGAGCATGATTTGATCGTTTCCAGAGCGGTCGCACCACTGAATGTACTCATCGAATATTCACTGCCGATGTTGAGAGACGGCGGTATATTAGCGTCAGTGAAAGGGTCACGTGCGCATTTGGAGGTCACTGACGCTCAGAATGCGCTGAAGGAACTCGGTGGACAACTTGTTACTGTGATCGATCTGCCTCTGATAAGTACGCTTCACCAGCAGAGTGTAGTTATCGTTCAGAAAAAAGGTCAAATCAATGACAGATATCCCAGACGCGCCGGAGTACCCGTACGCCGCCCGCTCTAGTCTATTTAAAATTGATGTGGTCGTTGTTGCAGTAGGTCCATCTAACTATAATTTAGTGAGTAGTTCCACGAGTAACGGCCGATTAAGCGCTTAACTAATCCAATCTAACCTCAGCTTAGTGCTCACACTGTTTGGTCGAATAGGGTAGAAGCTCGTGTTTGATTCTTGCCGATGTGGAATCGTCATACACTCAGTCATACGTTGTCTGTGGAAATTAGCACGGCATACTAATCACAAGGGAGATTACTATGAAAGTCACGGAATATAGGTCATTACTTTCAGAGGCACGAAGGCCATTTTCTGATTTACTCGAGCGCTGTAGTACTGAACAATTAACGTGGAAACCAGATCAAGATTCGTGGTGTTCACTGGAAACATTCCAACATCTGATTCAGTCGGATGTTTACCATTTCGCTGACATTTTAAGACCGCTTGGCGATGGCGAATTTGATCTGATCAATCGTTTTGGATCGAGGGTAGAGACAGATGGTGCCCGGATTTTTGACACTATCCCTTCTCCCAACGGTAACAAATCCGGATTAGAGCTTTTGACCTTGCAGGCCGAAGTCTACGACATATTCTTTCTTGGTCTCGAAAAATATGCAAAGCATCGGGAATTATCGCAGTCAACTCTTCATCATCCTATATTCGGAGATTTGCACGGAATCAATTGGGTCAACTTTTATGCGTTTCATGACTGGAACCATTTTATCCAGGGAGCCGCGGCGGCGAGAGAAATCGGTGTCATCCCCAACTATGACCCGTACGGCATTCCAAGCAAAAAATATTAACTGGATCGCCAAAAACAAAGAGATTGAAATGGTTTGTATCTGAAGGCAAGCTTCACACACACCGGACTCTTCTCGGAAGACAGGAGAACCTTGATGATGAACACGCAGTGGCTGCTAGCCCGCCGACCTGTCGACGGATCGCCAACCGATGACGACTTTCGCATGGTCGAGACACGTATTCCCGAGCCAGGCCCCAACCAGATGCTGACGCGAACGATCTATCTGTCCCTAGATCCGTATCAGTGGGGCCGTTGGCGTAGTGCCTCGGATGTCGTGGGTGAGGTCTGCCACGGTCGGACCGTATCGCAGGTGGTGTCCAGTAACCTCGCCGACTACGACGCTGGCGACTTCGTCTTCAATACGAACGGCTGGCAGGAGTACGGCCTGACTGGCGAGGAGATATCGGTGTTTAACTATATGCTTCCCCGTAAACTTGACCCCTCGATCGCGCCCATCTCCACTGCTGTTGGTGTGCTAGGGATGCTCGGACTCACAGCCTATTCTGGCCTAGTTTTGCAGTGCCAGCCGCGAGCTGGTGAAACCGTGGTAGTGTCCGCCGCGTCAGGCGGTGTGGGGCAAGCGGTGGGGCAAATCGCCAAACTTCTCGGCTGTCGCGTCGTGGGCATCGCCGGAGTTGAGGCGAAATGCATTTTCGTCACCGAGACCCTGGGATTCGACGCCTGCGTGTCTCACTTAAGTGAGAATCTTGCGGCCGATCTAATGGCGGCTTGCCCAGACGGAGCTGACATCTACTTCGAAAGCGTTGGTGGCAAGGTGTTCGACGCGGTGCTGCCGATCCTCAACCGCCAAGCGCGAATTAGCCTCTGTGGTCTCATCTCGCAGTATGGCAATGACGACCTCGACACAACATTCGAAACCTGGATGGCGCAGGGCGAGACCGCGTTCGCGCGAGAGAGCATTCAGGCGCAGCGATTGGCCGTGGGGAGCTTCGTTCGAGACTACGAGAGCCAATTCCTCACCGAAATGGGCGCCTGGGTGCGGGCCGGTCAGATCAAATATAAAGAGGACTTGTGGACCGGATTGGCGCAGGCGCCGAGCGCGTTTCGCGCGATGATGGCCGGCAGGAACTTTGGCAAGACGTTGGTCGGTGTCGGTGATGATCCCACGCTGGACACCACGATCACGACACGACGCGCCGGTACGAACGTTCTTGCCTGACGTAGAGGCGCGCGCAGCAAGAACGTTTCACGGCTGATGCTGTCGCAATCAGGGAACGTAGTCTAATGGCCATGTTTGGAGCATACGGCGGTGGCACTCCTGAAATATCCCTAGGTATAGATGTATATTTTGTGAGTATTTGACTAAGAAACGGGTGTAACACGAACAATATCGCGTTCTCCTGTAAATATCAGTTCAATCTCGATGCCTTGCACGGTTGCAGTATTGCCGACGTTGAACAGCGCATCGACGACTTTTTGCTGGGTTCTGTTGTGGCGGTGTATGTACTTAAAGTCATGCCCATCCGGCGTGACAAGAGAGAGAGTTCCCGTGGCTCCAGGTTTAGTTGCATCAATTTCGTAAATAATCAAGCCATAAGGATCTCTTCCAACCGTTTCCCAGATAGCAATCCAGTCATCTGGGAACACCGGACGCCGTGACTCGATCAATAATCCGGAGTACTCACCGGTACGAATAATAACTGCTTTTGTTCCTGGCTCATAGATATCAAGTGCCACTAATTCTGTGTCGAATGGCCCGTGTTGCTGTACCTGTTCGATCGTGTAGCAGTCAACCTGATTGTCCTCAAGCCACCCAAGTAACCAGCGTGTCCACGCGACAAATGTCCGCGACGGTCCGTCTTGGGTCGACATCACGCCCCAGACATTTAGTGGACCTGCTGCATAGTCGAAGTCGACTTCTATTACCTGTTGTGAACCAAGAATCGCATTCGCCTCTCTCACATACCAATCTGGCATCGCAAACATGTGTGCTGCTTCATGAAAATAGTAGGACCACATCGGACGAAGTGGGTGCTCGAAGTACATACCGCCGCCCATATAGTTTCGTACCCAACCTTCGTCGGAAAACACCATGCGCACATCTTCCGGTCCTGACCACGCGTTGAAATGTTGGAGGGCGGCGAACTCCATCGGAGAAGGTGGTACCCCAGCGATGATCGGCGCGGCAGTCGGAAAAATAAACACGACAATGTCAATCTTTGAGAAGTCCAGATCATCGTCAGCAGCGTTGATGCCGTGCTGTGCAAGTTTGGGGTTGAAGTCCGACACCTGTTGCTGTGGATAGCCGGACACGGACTCGGGCAGCCGGTACCACCTATTAGCGAATGTTGGTGTGAAGGTCAGCGCTCCTTGACTAACCGCTTCGTAATAATCCATGAAGATCTGGACCTGCTTGTGCTTTGCGGACAGATTCGCGAGATTGCCCTCATAGTCATCCCAGTCCACTGGGATCGTTGCGACGTTAACGTTCTGGTCTGGTTGTACATTGTCAAAAATCACTGGGAATGCCGTGTACCCCTCACCTACAGACCTCTCACCTGGTGGGGCGGAGTGGGAGCCCGGAAGTTGCGGAATGCGACACAAATCCCCATCTGACTCAACGGGCGCAGCCAGTAAATTTAAGTTGATCGGTTGGCCGGTCGGTAGCGGATAGATTGTGGGTAGTACCCCGTTACTAAAATCCCAGGCCGCTGCTACCTGCTTGGAGTAACAAGCGGTCGATTGGGGGCATGGCGCCGTTGTTGTAGGAGACACCACAGTCGTCTTAGCCGTAACACTGGTTGTTGGCGTTGTAGTTGCCGTAGGGGTAACAGTAGGGGTTTTGGGCATGGTCGTTGCGGCAGGCGATTTGGTTGCAGTTGAAGCAATAATCGTAGCACTAGGAGAAACAACTTCAGAAGAGGAGCACGCGGTAAAAAGCAAAAGAAAACAAAAACTTATCCCGATTTTTTTCATACCTGAGAGTTTGTCACACCTCTAGTACGAGTGGTGCTTTAGAATTTGTCACTAGTCGCCATAGGTTTTATGAAGCTCCCTTTTAATCCGCCATTTGGTCCCATGGAATTCTTAATGATAGAGAGCAGACTCCCCGTTGTTCAGAGTGTAGCTGTTGAGATCATCTATAAAGAAATTTTATAAGGTGTGCTTGGTTTTGGAGTGGTTTATTGTATTCATTTTGAAATTTATTTTCTGGGTCATGCTCCGATGATATTGAGTAATGCCTGCCGTTTCTCCACTTGCACAGCGTATAGTGCTCGCTGGATGGCACCAGGTACTTCCGCAGGATCATCCACCCGTTCACCGTAACCACCGGAGGCTTGACAAACCATTTCATAGTTAAAACCTTGGGACAGGCTTGTAATAGCCCAAGTATCGTTCTCGGCAGCGTGACCCTCGGGATGCATTGATTTGGTGGCATTCTTTACAGCGTTCCAGATGCCATTATTCCAGACAATAAATAAGACAGGGAGATTCTGAGCCTCGGAAACGATGTGACTGGCTGTTCCTGAGCCGAAGATATACGAGCCATCGCCCGTTGCACATATGACAGTTTTATCGGGTGCTGCTAGCTTGGCACCAAGGGCCGCTCCTAATCCCCATCCAAGACCACCTGATGGTGGAATGCCGTAGGCCGTCCCTGGCTTGGTAAATACTGCCTGACTCATGTCCACGCCCAGCTCTGAGACTAGGATGGTGTCGTCATTTAGGTATTTTGATAACTCTCTACTAAAGTATGCTTTATTGATTGGAGTTTGACTCGCTCCTGCTTCGGCTTTGTTACTAAGCGCCCCGAGTCGGCGTTCCTGGGCTTTACTATATTTGGCTTTACGCTTATCGACTGTTTCAGTCTTGACACCAATTCTTTGTATAGCTTTTGCTAGTTCTTTTAACGTGTGTTTTGGCGCACCGGCCAGAGTTACGTCGACGCGATATCCTCGGATTGGGTATCGTAAAAATAATGGGTCTTCACCAATAGCAATGATTGTAGAATCTTCCCGTGGCCCAGTGCGTTTTGGGGTCCAAGGCACATCGGCTTCCAGGATCACTATGACATCTGCCTCCGGCACCGCACTGGAGACATCGTTTCCAGCAAATAACGGGTTGTCTTGTGGAAAATTCACGTAGGCCATTCCCGCCTCATACACTGGCATTCCAAGGAATTCAGTGAGCTCTACCAAAGGTTGAATAGCCTCTGGATCTCGACCGGATGCGCGAGTAATCAAGATTGGATTCTCCGCGTCGACTAGTATTTTCGCGGCTTGGCTAATTAGTTCATTTGATGGCATTTGATTCTTTGCTGGAGCCATGCGAGGCTCTTCGCTATAGCTGAATTCTTCTATAACTTCACCCAGAACCTCTCGCGGAAGGGTTAGATAGACCGGACCCGCAGGTTCGGATTGGGTAATCGCAAGAGCTCGATCGACTACCCCCTCGATATCTGCACCAGACCTAAGTTCATAATCCCATTTAACCCATTCACGAACCATTGAACCCTGGTCAAACGATTCTTGAGCCCAGTGGATACTCAAATCTCTGGATCCAATTGCGTCACCCTCACTTAGGGGGTTACGACCTGCCGTAAACAGCATGGGAATGTTACTTCGGGAAGCATTAATGACGCCTCCGGTAGCGTTTGCGGTGCCCGGTAGCGTGTGGACCATTACCACTTGAGCTTTGCCTGTCACCATGGTGTAACCGTGGGCCATTGCGACAGCCGTGACCTCATGTGGAACGGGAATTGGCTTAGGTAGCCTTTGTTCTTGAGAGAATCTGGCAGCGTAAGCCTCAACAATCGGAGCGAAGTCTGTGCCAGCATTACCGAAGAAGTAATCAATTCCTCTCGCTGCTAGCAGTTCTAAATAAGCTTCCGCCACTGAATCTACTTGTACCTTTTTGGCCATTTATGGCCTCCCGGTTCCCAAATATGTATCTGCTGTCTCATATTCGACGCTATGCTATCGGTCGTGATCCCACGCTGTCAACTATGACCGAGTAACTACTTTTGAGTGAACATCACTATAGAGTAAGCCATTATCCTGAAGATCGTGATTGCCAACGTTAAAAATGCTAATCCCTTTTTGCTACTAGGGTTTAGAGGAAACGACTACTCTCTTTTTTGAGACGAAAGAACATGGAATCAACATGGCTGAAAAACGGCGAGTCATTATTCATATCGCAACAAGTTTGGACGGTTTCATAGCAACCCTAGACGATGGTCTTGAATGGCTACCTGAGGCTTCAGAGTTAGAAGACTATGGGATGGAAAAGTTTATGCAAACTATAGATTGTGTCCTTATTGGAAGAAGAACTTGGGACATCATCAGCCAATTTGAAGAGGAGCAATTCACAGAATTTGAACGGCATATTATCTCTCGAAGAACTCATAATGCCATTGATTTTATCCGTGATTTGAAGAATAAATCGGGTAAGAATATTTGGCTTCTTGGAGGAGGAATTCTCAATGGCGAGTGTCTGCAAGCAGAATTAATTGATGAAATTGTGGTTACACAAATTCCAATTGAACTAGAGAATGGAATTCCTGTTTATGGGAAATATGGGATTCACTTGTCAGATTCATGGAAAAGAGATTCCGAAACAAAATTTGCAGGGGACATCACACAAATCATATGGAAACCCGTAACAAGCGCCTGACCCAAATCGGAAACACTTGGTCTTAGGCTGACTAATAACGCAGGCCCTACCGTAAGACTGCTCTCATACGAAATCTCTGTGAGAAACAGTTACACTTCTGGCGTCGACGTGACGGAGGTGAGTATGGGGCTATTTGGTTTAGACAAACCTAAACAACTTTACGAAATGACAGACGAAGAGTTGAAGGAGCATGTCAGTGAGTACTTGGAGAACTCTAGGAAACTCGTCGCTAGAGACATGTCGGCATCTATTGAGGAAGTACAGAGTCAGCTTAATGGGCGTCCAACTGACGTGCGAATCTCGTGGTTTAGGCAGGAAATCAGCAAGAAATGGAAATCTGAACGAGGTAAGCCGTCTACATTTAGCAAAGTTGAGCTCACTGAAATGGAAGAAATTGATGTTCTTCTAGATGCTCAAAAATTACAACTCTATGCTGAGGACTATCGCCGGACAAAGCACGGTATGACTCTTGGCATGAGTCGTATGAGTCTTGATGCGGTGGGACGGTTGTCTCATTTACTAGAGACGGAGACAATTCCGCGCCTACAGCAGGCCTGGAATTGGGGCGGTGATTCCGGACAGAGGGAACAAGTTCTGTCCCAACTACGAGAGGCGCTTCGTAATGTTCACGATGTTCGCCGACTTCGTGACCCTAAAGAGATTGCCGTGGCGTCAAGAGTGGATCGATGAAGAGAGGCGGCGGCGGGCCCTTATGGAGGCCTGAATAAGGAGCCGTCGCAAGGAACATTTATTAGTTGACGTTTGAATGCGACTCACACCCCTGATTACCGCTTATAGCATCCGCGTCCGTATGAAGAACCGTACATGTACACTAATAATCAGAGAGCCGGAGCAACTGTCATCGATTGAATTTTAATAAGGGAAGAAACTAATGGCTGATCTTCTTATTAGTCGGTTCAATAACATTTCGTACGGGGAACCGGCCATCCTGTCGGAGAAGAATCCAGTCACGAAAAAGAATGAGAAATTCCTAACGTGGCCTGAAATGCTCGACCACATGGACACGGGCTCTGCGTTAGACCCGAGCAAGATGCATGTCTACGCTCCGTTCGGCGCAAAAGATTATGACATCCACCGGTACATTGCTCGTCTGTTTCTCGGCGTGGTTGAGACTACAGCGGACTTTGAACAGGACAAAAAAGGTAACGCGACGCAAGTACATCTAAACATTGCGGGCGAGTATGAAGACCACGAGGAAAGGTTTGAGAAGATTGCGCTCCGGTTCGCTTCTGAATATGGCGACTTTATGGCTCGTGACCCGTTCGACCGGCCGCCGCTGCCAAGTCAAACTATTGAAATTCACCCAAAAGGCTTTGGTGATCCAACACAGGGACAAAGTAATACGCCAGAATATATTGTGGATCAAAGCAGACGCTTTGTGAACTTCCCTCGCTTGAGAAGCTGGTTCTATGAATGGGAGCGGATTAGTTACGCCGTCTTGAAGAAGTCAGTGGATTGCACTGATGATCTGGTAGATGACATCAAGATTAAATCGATCTGCGGCGAAACTGCTGCTACGTCTGAGTCGCTCATCCGGAGCAAGATTAGGCAGCACAATTCCGCCGACATTCAGGTAAGACGAACTGAGACATTCCCTGCTCTGCTGCCGAATTCACTCGCCGGTTATTGCTGGTCCCTGATGGCACGAGAATTGACCGCTAACGTTGAGTATGAAGCTTGTACCAGACGCTTCGACACGGCCTGTGAGCGGCGTTCAGACGAGCCTTTATGTCAATGTACTCTGCCAAGTTCGGCACCGACTCTCCAGTCGGGCAACAGGATTATGCACTGCTGTGATCGTTGCAGGTGGGCAGCTAATAAAGCAGCTTAAAGCCTTTAATTCAGGTACATAAAATAGGAAATTGCCACACGTTTGCTCTAGTTGGCGAATACTTAAAAGTCGGATACCTTGCTATATAAGGGCTTTATGGGAATGGACAGAGTCTTTAAAACTTATAGATCTCGTCTTTTTATAGGGTTCAATTAGTACCAACTCATCA
>JAPYRK010000027.1 GCA_029941115.1 Dehalococcoidia bacterium
ACATATAGCAGATAAAATAGCTCCGAACCCTTGAAAATCAGAATGAGGTCCGGTCATTCCCTGCATCGGCTCATAAAGTCCAATTATTTCTGGATTCTCCGCTCGAACATTTTCCCAAGTCATACCAATTTGACGAATAGCTCGAGCAGTCATATTCGTAGCGAACACGTCCGCCCACTTAACCAACTCGATCCCGAGTTCATGCCCTCGTTCAGTCGTAAGATCAATCGTGACTGACCGCTTCTCTGAATTGTAATTGTTGTAATAACCACTCTGATTTAGGCTTTCCTCGCCCTCTGGTTTCGGCTGCGCAACACGGAGTCCGTCAGGGCGTTTCTCGGTCTCGATTCGAATCACATCAGCGCCGAGGTTAGCCAAGGTTCTAGTCGCAATCGGGCCCGCCCCGTACCAAGTGACATCACATACTTTTAGACCATCAAGCGGTCGACGTCGTGTCATCTCGTTGTTCATCAAATTACCCCACTTTCAGTCAGTTCCCTGAGGTTCGATTCCGTCAAACCGATCGAACCAAATATTTCAACATTATGTTCCCCTAATAATGGTGCAGCTCGACCTAATACTGCGGGAGTCGACTCCAGTTGGAAAGGCGCGCCGGGGTAACGCAGTTCGCGACCACGTCCAACGTCATTAACTGTTCGAAACCAATCTCGTGAATTTAGCTGCTCACTTTCCGATATATCCTGGGGGCTATTTACCGGCCCAACTAGCAATCGAAGTTTCTGCCCTTCCACATATAGCTTCTGTTTTGAGTATTTTTCAAAAAATTTGACAACCAACTTATCGATTTCCTCGAATGCTTCTTGAACTTCCGACAATTTTTGGGGATCGCCCATCAACCTAAATACCGCAGCACTACTTGAAAATTCCCCAAGAACCGAGGCGTATACGTCCTTACGTAATTCATCAGCTATTGGGTCTCCAAATTGATCCATTAGAGTAATTAAACCATCAAAGCCCGCGCCCGCGACCCCGGCGGCCATGACAAATATCCATCCATCCTGTGCGGAATACAAGCCCATTCCAGGTAACTTAACCGCGATGACACCCATTACTCCACCAGTCCGTTCCCTGTCACTCCCACGAATATCAGCTGTCTGCATGGCTGTCTCTTCAGCAATAAGTAAAGATTCGTGCATTGATACTTCTACATCCTGAGCGATACCCGAACTATCTCGTTCCAGTAGGGCAGCCATCACACCAGCCGCAAGATTAAGGGAGGCACAATGAAAGCCTTGATGATCTGGAAGTTGGGTGGGTGGCCCCTCGGCAAATCCGGAAAGATTCATAAGGCCAGCCATGGCAACAGACACAATATCGGAATATGCCAAAGATGCGTATGGTCCATCCAATCCCCAGCCAGTTACGGACGCGTTAATCAGATTTGGAAATTTTTCTCTCAAATCGGTCGGATTCAACCCAAGCAATGCCGCCTCTTCAGGAGTCCAAGATTGCAACAAAACGTCGGTTTCGGATAGTAACTTAAGGAGTGTCTCCTTACCTTTCTCCTGGTTAATGTCGAGTGTTATTCCTTTTTTCCCCACATTCATCAGCAAGAACTGCATTCCTGACTCAATCTCGGGCACATTCGGTAATAGTGGTTCCCACACCCGAGACGGATCACCAGTTGGTGGTTCAACTTTAATTACATCGGCACCAAGATTCGCCAATAAATAACCGGCGTAATGACCCAAGGGTTTCGTGAGATCGAGTACGCGGATGTCGTCCAATGCCCCTGCCATACTCAGCCTCATTTCCTCGCAACGTTCACTTTAACGTCATCATACAGGGGTTAGCCTATCGTTTACCAAAATAATCTCTCGTCGTGTCGCATAAGGCTAGCTAACGTGTCCTAATTAGCAGACTTAAGAGATGTTCTTAATTAAACTCGATAGTAATGCAAGCAAACCGCAAACCTTCTCTATTGACAACTCTCTCCGTTCTTGGGATTGCTAACTATCGCAGACTATTTATCTCGTCAACTTGCTCATTTTTTGGAATGAACATGCAAATGGTCTTATTGGCTCTAGTTGCATGGGAACTAACCAAATCGTTCACTCTCTCCGGCATGCTTATGGCAAGCTCAGCGTTACCTATGCTTCTTTTCACTCTTCCTGGAGGTGCAATCGTTGACAGAGTAAACAAGCGCACGTTAATGATGTTCACTCAAGTAGGTATGGGCTCATTGAATCTACTCTGCGGGATTCTTATTTTGACTGAAGACATCAGTGTTTGGTCTCTATTAGGGCTTGGTATTGCACAAGGGAGCATCATTTCCATTGGTATGCCCGCTCGAACGCCTCTCATGGCCTCGGTCGTAAGCCCGCAACGGATAGGCAGCGCAATAGCCGTATCCAATATGTCGATGAATATGTCGCGAGTTGTAGGACCAATGCTTGGAGTCGCGATAATTGAATTTTTTCCGCATTTCGGCACTCGATTTGACGTGGGATACGAGTGGGGTTATATGACGAGTGGCTTGCTCGGAATTATCTCAATTATTCCACTATTAAAGGTGCCGTCAAGTATTGCAGCTCCACAGTCTGATCCGAGTAATCAAAAAGAATCAATGTCGATTAAAAGTATTCTTCGCGACATCGGTGCTGGCATTAGCTACGTGTACAGTACTCCCCGTCTCAGATTACTGATGGTCCTTATGTTGGTGCTCACCATCTTTGCGCAACCTTTTCAAAATCTAATAGCAGGTTTTGCTGAATCAGGTCTAAAAATGGACGACTGGCAAGCAAAAGCCGGACAACTCACTGCTATGGCCGGAGTTGGGGCAATGATCGGATCTGTGCTGATCACATGGCTAGCAGAATGGGATAGGAAACCACTGTTACAGTGGCTTTCAGGGCTTGCGACAGCAGCCGGCTTTATAACAATGACGGTCGGCTCTCAAATGTTCGGATTTGCCGGTGCAGTCGTTGGTGTAACAATAGTTGGTGGCGCCACCGCATTCTATATGACAGCAAGCAGCACGATGATGTTGACGAGCACAAATCCAAAGTTCTACGGTCGAGTCATGAGCTTATTCATGCTCTCGTTCTCGGCTGTTGGAGTAATGTCATTGCCTCTTGGAATGGTCGCTGACCGTATCGGATCTCTCTTTCTCTTCAGTACGCTTGGAATCTGCGTCGCACTTGCGATGCTTATGGTCGCAATAATAAAACCAAGTTTCGTATTTCAGCGACTGGCCTCAAGTCCGAATTTCGACGAACAACTTACCTCAGGGACGGAGAAATTAATCGTGATGGAAACTCCTCCTGGTCAAGTAAAAGAAGTCAGCCAGTCTCTCCCAGCAAATAAGAAACTCAAAAAGAACCGCGAAATGGGGTCAATCCGATTGGCAAATTCCTCACAATCAAAACGCCGCTCAGGATATGGAATTCGAAACGAATCTGGTGTTGCTACCGATGTACCTGATTCAAAACACAGACTGCGATTCTTAACCCTCAAAAATAGCCACAAAACAAACGCTCGGACTGGCTACGGAGTTCTCGAAAATGGACCGGTTCCAGACTTAAAGTTCAACCGAAAAGAATATGGACTCGGAAGTATAAAAAAAGAATCTGAAAGCAAAGGCTTCTCAAGTCCGCCCAAAGCGCAGCGTCCCTTGGAGGATAAAGTCTCAGTCGCCACGGCCGACGAAAAAGTTTTGGTCAAACGAATCACTCCTGACGCAATCATTGCAGCCCAACAAAAAAATAATATCGTGGCCAATATTCTTAAAAAAGGCTCTATTATGGGGGCAGCGGCTGCTATGGTAGCTTTGGTAGTATTCTCCCTCAGGAAAAAGAAATAGAAATCAACATATCAACCCGCGTCTGTTTATTTGCAAAGGGCTTACACGTTGACATCAGAAAAAAATTATCCAAAATTAATAGAAGAGGCACTTCAAAGGGCTCAATCTAACCTCTCACAGCAAATTCTCCACGATGCGAATGAACTCCGAAATCAAACTGAGCCTACACTCCGACCCATAAGTACTGGCATCGAATCTCTCCTCCACACACCTCTCGCAGTTCTGGATCACGGCTTCATTCGAATAGTAGATTACATGGGCGATGACGGCGCCGTAGTTCAAGCAGCTCGAGTATCGACTGGTAAAGGTACGAGGGCCGTAAATACAGACCAAGGCCTTATTAATTATCTCCTCAGAAATCGCCACTCAACCCCATTTGAAATGTGTGAAATCAAAATGCACGTGAAACTACCGATCTTCGTAGCTCGGCAGTGGATCAGACATCGTACGGCAAACGTAAATGAAATTTCAGCGCGATATTCAATACTTGACCGTGAGTTCTATATCCCTGAACAGGATAAGCTCGCTGCCCAAAGTACTGACCTCAAACAGGGGCGAGCAGATCAGCCGCTCTCGGAAGAACAAGCAATTCTTGTTCAAAATTTGCTACGAGAGGACGCCGTCCGAGCATATGACAATTATGAAGTGCTGCTCAATAACGATGCTGAAGGAAACGTATTAGACGAAAACAGAGATGGTATTGCACGGGAACTCGCGCGAATGAATCTTTCCTTGAACTTCTATACGCAGTGGTATTGGAAAATTGACCTTCACAACCTTCTCGGTTTCCTCGCACTGCGAACCGACTCACACGCCCAATATGAAATACGAGCATATGCGGATGTACTCCTGGAAATAGTGAGACAGTGGGTCCCATTGGTGTATAACTCGTTCGAAAAATATCGGGTGGGTGGCGCCGCACTTTCTGCTGGGGGAAAGGAAGCTATAACGCGGATCCTCAAGGGTGAACAGGTGGAACGGGAAGACGTTGGAATGTCAGCTGGGGAGTGGCGTGAGCTCAAAGCTACGTTCGAGATTGAATAGCTAATTAATTTTTAATTAGTCAGTTAAAATACCAAAGAGGAGTTTAATCTATGTTTATAGCGATGAATGCGTTCAAGGTAAAAAAAGATTCGGGCGAGGCCTTCGAGGCTGCGTGGCGTGAAAGAGATACCTATCTAAATGAAGTGCCTGGAATACTTCACTTTGCGCTTCTACGGGGGGACGTTGAGGAAGACGCACTAAACTACTCCTCCCACACAATTTGGAAATCACGGGAAGACTTCGATACGTGGACGAAAAGTGACGCGTTTGTGCAAAGCCATCGTGGTGGAGGAAGTACTACTCCATTACTCCTAGGCCATCCACAAGTGAGCACTTGGGACGCTGTTCTGGAACAGGATTTTCGAAGTGGTGAAGAATCACAGTAATTTTCAAACGATGCCTTCGTAGCTCAGGGGATAGAGCGAGGGTTTCCTAAACCCTAGGCCGCAGGTTCGAATCCTGCCGAGGGCACCATACTTCCACAAACACCATATATAGCAACAGATTCACGTTCAGGGATAGAGCAAGGGTTAGAACGTGAGCCTCAAAAGGGGGCAAATAGGGGCAATATTTATAAAACTACCCGGAAAATTACTGCGAGGAGAAAAAAGTAATTTAAGCTGATTCAGCGCCACGGGTAGGTACCAGGATGACGGCACATAGCAAAAACAACTACATACGCTAAAGCCCGTTCAGTGTGGATTAAATGGAAAAAATACTACGCGTTCAGAGTTGCATTAGTTGCAAAATTCCACCAGTAGTTTTTTTTAGACACCTAGTAAATCACATAATTCAGGAAAGTTTTTGGTCGTGTAGTCAGGCATGTATAATTTGTAAAATTCTGATTCATCGTATGGTAAATCATATCTATTAACATAAGCACCTCGATAGCCACTGATTCTTGCTCCTAAAGTGTCAAAAGAATGTGCGGCGACCATCATTATCTGTCTGGGTTCAAGGTTTAACTCTTTAGCAGCAAAACGGTATACCGCAGGGTGAGGTTTAAATTGTCCAACTGTTTCTGCTGATAAAATAGCATGGAAGTCACGTTTAATTCGGTTCTTGGCTAAATGTTCTAAGTAGCTCTGTTCCCCATTTGAAAGCATTACTAGATCATATTTTTCGTTCAGTCTGTTCAATCCTTCTATTGCATCAGGGAATGGAGATAAATATTGATAAGCTTCCATGAAGTCATCTATTTGTTTATAAGTAAATTCAACCTTTAAGTTTTTTAGACTATATATTAAGGCTCGTCTTTTTACGGCTAAATAACCACTGTGACCCAACATATATAAATTATCTTGGTATTGCTCAATACGTTGTCGTAATCTCCATTGAGCCCAAACGTCAGCACCCTTTAAGTTTTCTGTGTTACCACATTCTTTCAATAGGTCATCTAAGGGGGGTACAAGGCTACCGGCAAGGTCGAGTACAGTTCCAAAAATATCAAAGGTTAAAGTTGTAACGTTTTCTATAGGGCTTTTAGTCATTTACTAGCCGATCCATCGCATTTTCAAGAAACGTTTTATTCAAATCACCCATCGCATTTTGAACTGATAGAAAGTCTATGTCTTCCCTATTTTGGCTAAGTTTTGATTTGGCGGACACTCTATCCACCTTGAATCTAAACCCAACAATATTCTCGATCATTTGATCCATGTAATCTTTTGGTGCGTCGGCCATTTTCCACTCTTCTTCACCAGAATAGATTCGTTCATATTGTTTGGTGAGTTTACCGACAATCGCAATTTTATCTTTCTTCAAGTGTATAAACGACAGGTTCCCGTGCAAGTGCACCACTTGGTAGTTCCATGTCGGCACATGACGATGCGTCTCTAATTTCGTAGGGTACAGATTGGGGGATATGTAAGAGTCTTCAGCTTTAAAGATAGCGAGTGCTTTGGTGCCCTCAGGAAAAAATTCGTGAAGCAAGTTTGCTTTAGCTATATGTCCAACATATTCATCACCTTTGTCATGCAATAAGGGAATATGGTTCGCTATGAATTCACCTTCCAAAAAACAGATCAGTGTAGCTAACGGGAATTCTTCAATTAGCTTTACGATTTCTTCTTTGTCATTTTCTTTGAAATGGTCAGGCAGGTACATTAACCAACTCCCATTTAGGTTATCGCTGGATTGGTCTCCCAAAATCATAGTAGATTTCAAGTACGACACAAGTAACTAGGGATTTTTAAGCCGTACCTGTCCTGTTCTCACGCGAGCATGTATAAGCGGATACTAGGGTTATTTTTCGTCCTTAAGGCAAACTCCAACGCAAGGACTTTCCGTTGTTTTAACTGACATCCTTCCAAGTTTTGCCTGTGATTTCTTTAGTCCTATGTGAAAAATAAATAGCGTCGCCGGCCTTTTTAAAGAAATCGCCTGTTCGTATATCGCCAATGATTGCCTCCATGTCGTCGGTAAAGGTAATCTCAGGATCTATCCAAGTAAAGTTTGGTTCGTTATATCCGATCATCATGGGCGGTGGTGCTTCCGTCATGCCAAAAGTGCAAGCCACTACCATCACGCCCCGTTTTCTAAACTCGTCAATCATGTCCTGCGTAACAGGCGCCGCTCCTAATGTCATATACCGTACCGATGACATATCTAGCTTCTCAAAGTCTTGGTGTTCCAATAGCATCTCCAAATGCTTTGGTACTAAATTAAGTATCGTCGGTTGTACTTCCTTGAACTTCTCGATGAAGAATTTAGCTGTAAACTTCATGCTGTGGTACTCAGCTCCCGCCAAAAATGCCGGCAAAGCACCTAGTGTCCAATGTGCAATGGTATTGTGTGGGAATACATCTATGACTCTATCTTGTTCACAAAGTCCCTGCTCCTTGATAGTTCTCTTAGCGCATATTTGTATAAATTCCCATGAGTGCTCGACTCTCTTCGCCGGTCCTGTTGAACCAGAGGTATAAAGTATTAACATTATCCAACTCCTAGTGCTAGTTTTTTTATTTTATATTATTTAATGATCTCCAAACGAAACAAACCATAACGCTCTATTTCATTACGTCTCTCGCACTCCAGATTTATCTCAATCAAATCTGTAGGTATTACTCGCACTGTGAAAGGTCTTAATATCCAGCTCTTCGATGAGTGCATCGGCAGCTGATAAGGATCGATCGTCCAAAGGAATTCCTATGGCATCAGCGATTCGAACCATGCGTTGGAAATTCGCAGCCGTTCCTGCCGCTTCTATCATTCCTTGCTCCCCTACCTCGTCCACAAGGTTTGATCGAAGCCTTTCCAGGTTAGAGCTTCGACTGACTAATGCCTCTGCAAAGGACGCCAAAGATGGCCCTGCCGGAATCATACTATCAACATTGCCATCAACCACTGCTTTTATATCGATACCGCTTTGATTCAATTTGCTGCTCGCACGGAGCATCAGAGAATGTTGGGTTGTTCAGTAAAAGCACTCGTTTGCCACAGAAACTTTAGCAGCGACGAATTCAATTTGCGCACGGCTTAGGCTCCGGTCGAGATTAACGAATTCGCCCATTTCCGCGTATGTTAGGTACTGTGCTTCGTGCATGTCTTCCAGAGCACGTACTTCCGGAGGCACCAGGCTAAGAGCTCGAATGACATTCGGTGCTGAGTCTCTCCCCCCATAAATATCGTCATCCACAGGGTCGAGTTGAGCCGGTGGTACTGTGTTAACCCATGAGCCTTCATCGCGTGCACTGGTAGGGCGCCTTCTCAGCGGGTCGCCTTTTATTGGCGTGGGTAGATCTTCGAGATCAATCCCTATCCCTCTGTGAAAATCATCAATCGAAAGCACAGTCGTAATAACCGACACTAACTCCACGTAGTGTGTGTCCTTTACGCCTCTTTCAATCAGGGTATTGAACCAGTCTCTCGAAAGTCGGGCCGGATCAGTGGTAATCCTATAAATCGCCTCAAGTATTGACTCGTCAAGCGTTGACGAAACTTTCTGAGGCGGATCAGCGATAGAGGGGCTTAAAGAATTCCTATATTCATCTCTTACGTTCTCAGCGTTCCTAGTCTCGGCTGCAATATCGATTTTTTCCGTACTCGTCCACCACATACCCGGGGACGCGAGTCGAGTCCATGCCCTCTGATGGGCATCAGCAAATCGGTCTGGCACTCCTACCCCAGTATTCTGATAATCGAAGTACATCTTGCAACTCTCCTTATTCCGTCAGCGCGACAATGTTTTAATCAGTTCACAACTCCAGTTACGATCAGATCAATGAATTCTTCATCAGTGAATCCAAGTATTTCCTTGTAAACATACTCGTTATGTTCTCCCTGAAGTGGGGCAGGAGCATCTGGATACGCTGGAGTTTCAGACAATTTAAAGGCTGGAGAGTCCCACAGCATCTCACCAATAACCTTGTGACGGGTCGACCAGAAATGTTCACGTGCGGTCAGCTGCGAGTCATTGAACACATCCTGAGCATCGGCAACATAATGAGCGGGGATTCCGACATCCTGAAGTTTTTGAGTGAGGACTTCCGCATCAAATTGTCTTGTCCATTCATTCAACAGCTGG
The DNA here is from genome assembly GCA_029941115.1 of Dehalococcoidia bacterium. Lineage (GTDB taxonomy): Bacteria > Chloroflexota > Dehalococcoidia > UBA2979 > UBA2979 > UBA2979. Next base: position 9,393 of record JAPYRK010000027.1, read on the forward strand.
TCCAGTTCGTCCTCGTGAGATTTTCGAGAGCTTGCCGTAGCAAATTCCAAACGGGTGACCCACGAAGGGCAAACGTCAAGGTTGAGAAATGACTCCCATTGGTCGTCGTTCATGATCGAGATCGCGCACCATCTGTCTTCACCGATACACTCATACACCCCATGTGGTGCTGCGTACTGGTGTCGATTCCCTTGAGGGCTCAATAATTCTCCAGTTGAACTGTATCGAACTATCGCATCATCGAGCCCCCATATCATCGACTCGAGTTGGGATAAATCGATATACTGCCCTTCTCCAGAATCTTCTCGTTCCTCTAGAGCAGTAAGCAGTGAGGTAACAGCCAAATGGGTGGCAAACCAGTCTGTGTATGCCACGCCAGTACCCACCGGAGGTCGATCAGGCCAGCCAGTCAGACCGGTGATTCCGGCCGTTGCCTGAAGCGTCAGTCCAAAGCCTTTAAAGCCTGCATGGGGCCCTCCTTGCCCTTCCATCGACATCGAAATCATAACTAACTCTGAATTGATCTGACGTAAGGACTCATAGTCGAAGCCAAGAGACGCCATCACCCCAGGTCTGAAACTTTCCGTCGCGATGTCTGCGCGCTGAATTAGGCGCTCGACTACTCTCCCAGCACCTTCTGCCCGAAGATCAAGCGTAATGGCAAGTTTATCCCGGTTCAGATTCGCCCAATAACCACTCCTGTTTGGACCTTTTCCCTCTGCCAAGGGGCCGGCCATCCGAAATGTTTCTGGCCGTTGGGCAGACTCAACTCGTATAACTTCAGCACCAAAAAAAGCAAGGGTTTGAGCGGCCATCGGGCCAACTCCGACCCATGAAAAATCTACGACCTTAAGCCCTTTCAGAATATCCCGTGAAGAAAATTTGTCCCTAGCAACTGTCGGCAAATCGGGCTTTCTGATGGGTCGATCAGAAGAAAAAATCTCCTCCGTATGCTCGCCGACCTTGGGGGCCACAGGTTCCGAACGCCATGCCGACCGTGACATCTTGAACGGAGGACCAGGATAGGTGAGCGTCTTCCCCAATTCCTCATGGTAAATCTCTATGAAAAATTGACGTTGTTGTAGTTGGGCGTTTTCGAACAGATTAGAAACATCGGAAACCGGACACATCATGGTACCCCGACGTTGACCTTCCTCGTATAACTCCATCTTGTTGAAGTTGCTAAAAAATTCCTCGATCTGTTCATCTATCAAGGCGATAGCCTCAGGTGAGGCTGCCGGGCTACTGATATCCGGCATATTCAGTATCCCAGTGACCTCTTGGCCATTTGAAGAAACGCTCAAATCGGCCGCGAAACCAGCCTCCTTCATCCATGTCTCTATCAACGGAAGGGAACGTTGAGATCTCGAAAATGCAACGTACCCATCTTTGCACGGCCAAACCAGTCGCATGCCTCCCTCACCCGAGGCTCGACCCCCCCCTGACCGCTTACTCACCGCTCCAGTCATTGCATAGGTAGCCTGAGAATTCCCCAGCGTATTCACTATTGCTTCCTGCATGGACACATCCACATGTTGCGAAGGAGCTCCATTTTTTCTTGCCCGGAGAGCTATGAGGGTACCGACAACAGCCTGAACTGAGGCTTGAGCGGAGGCCTGAGGTACCGACACTCGAAGCGGAGCCCTGTCGGGGTCGCCACACAGATACATAAGACCACCAGCCGCCATTGTCACCAAGTCTTCTCCTAACCAACTTGATTTTGGTCCAGTACGACCAAACGGTGAGATAGTGGTATAAATCAAGTTCGGAAATTTTTCATGGATTTCAGGCCAAGTAAATCCAAGACTGTCAATGTAAGATTTCTGTGCAGACTCAAGTAAAACGTCGGACGACTCCAGTAAAGATACAAAACGATCGAGATCTCTACTCTCGGTCAAATCAAGACAAACACTCTTCTTCCCAGCATCCATTTGATATCGACGGGAGGCAACATTACGATCCATTAATCCCTCATCGGAGAAGATTTCCGGTCGTATTGACCCGTCAGCGGGTGGTTCGACCTTGATTACTTCTGCCCCAAGTCCGGCGAGTATCCTGCCACCAAGTACCCCATGGGCGTCACATAATTCAACAATGCGGTATTGGGAAATCGGTCCGCGAGTATTCGGATTTTCAGACACTGTGACTAGAGCTTCCGACCAACTGACATAGCCTCTCGAAGATCTTTCGGGATGGTCTTCCACCAGTCCTCAGCATCGATCCCCAATGCGGATGCCATCCGTGTCAGCATGACTCGATACGTGGTGTTGAGGACGATATCGAATATTGCAACGTCATCAAATCCGCATTCACGAAGCTTGGTGATGTCAGTCTCATCCACCGATTCAGGATCTGTCGCAACTTTTAGGGCGTAATCCAGCATGGCTACGTCCTTGTCATCCAAGCCGGCATTTTGATAATTACAAGCTAAATTGACAATCTCTTCCGTTGAGGCACCTGTTCTTCTTGCCATTCCACCACCGTGTGCTATTGAGCAATAGGAACAATTCAGGTGATAGGCAACTACAAAGGTGATAAGTTCTTCTCTCTCACGACCAAGAGTCGTCCCACCAAAATCAGCGACCTTCGACAGATCGTTCATCACCTTCAAAACCTCCGGCCGGAGGCTGTTAAGCTGCCTCATTTTCGGTATCATTCGCGAATTCTTAAGCATGACGTCATACAAGTTCTTTAGTTCGCCATCTGCTTCCTTTGGCGATATTGTTTTTATCCAACTCATCTATTCCCTCTCAAACTCTGTGCCACCTAGTGGCCAAATACCCTGTCCGGCTTTACTTAGTCAAGGCATTCTTCAGTATCTTCAACTAACGGAGGTAAAGCAGGGCCACCGAATTTTTCGGGCAGTGGAAACGGATGTCCATTTTCTCCCGGCAACAACATTCTTCTAATGATGTCTACGGCTTCGCTCTTGTCCATACGTAAATAGGTGTTTGCTATTGCTCGCTGCGAATCACCTGTAAAAAATCTCTCATATAATTCATTACGTCCACCCCAACTGCTGCCAGCTAGGTCCCACGCCATTCGAAACAGGCTCACACGTTCCTTTGAATCTTGACCCCCAGCCCCACTAAAATACTTTCCAATATTCTCGGAAAACATGTCCAGCGTCTTTTCTTGCGGGACACTAACCAAGCCACTCGCCCCAATACTTATAAAATGTGAAATCATCTGGCGATTCCATTCAGCGAAGAGACGTATCGCACTCATTACGGCCTTTCGATTCGGGTAGAACAGTCCATTGTCTGGGTCCCGAAAAGCTCCTTCAATCGCCGCAGTATACAGTGCCTCTAATGCTTCCAGCCATGTTGCAAATTCGCCAAGTCTCTCCTGAACATTAAAGAATTGATTTACCTGCGAAGACTCTGCTAAAAGATGTGCCAAACCCAACATGAATCTAGTTTTTGCAATGTATCGAACCAAAATATGTTGGCCAATAGTGTCAAAAAATTTCATATGCATCATGAGAGCGTTGGCGTTAGCAACGTCCCTGTAGACAAAGAAGTTACTCTTCTTAAATTCTGCGTTTTCATATATCGCGACTGTATCCATTTCATCAAGACCGCGAGACGAAAGCGGAGCATCAAATTCACTCTTTTCGCCGTCGAACGTATCTCTGCATACCCAAAACAGACCGTCTGCAGCTACAGGGTGCACAGCTGATATTGCCTGAGCCGGATCGCCGTCTTCAGGAAGGCCAAATGCACCAAAGAGAACATTGAGGTCGCTGAAAACGGCAAGGGTCCCTACTCCCTTTGCACCTGTTAGAATTGGTCCCTCAGAACCAATATCTACCTCTCTGAGAGTAGTATCGCGTTCCTCGGCTGGTACGCTCTTGTCGCCGAACATCGGAACGATTGTATGGGTGATGCATGAGTCGTTCCTGCGGGCATCCAGATACGACTGGCGTGCATTCACACCAATCTGTTTGTCAAGATAACCCCATGCTTCTTCTTTCGCACCGATGGCCATCATTACACTGTTCATGTAGTCAGGGGATCGTCCCATCAGCCCGCAGGTCACCTCTGCCCAAGCGGCCATAGCGTCGCCACGCCTCCTTAAATCTTCGATCGATCTTGGCTCAATAAATGCCATCCCTGCGCGATCACCATCTTCAGTCTCATAAGTCATTAGATCTTGCAGGTTGGGATCATTCTGAAAATCATAAAATTGGGCGACGGCCTTAGCCGTTCGTCGAAAGCCCGGCTCCGTCGTTACGTCCTCGATTAAACGTCCATCGTAGACTACATTACGACTGTCTCTTAATCCCGCTAAATATTGCTCGCCAGTTCGTACCATCTTCGTTATTCCTGCCCTAATTGACTAAGCCGTAAGACCAAGTTTTTAAAAAATATCCAGGTCGTTGGCAATTGTTGCCTCGCCAGAGAACTCTTCCTTCACTTCCTCTAGGAGTCCTTCCGAAGTTCTGAGAATGTGATGTATGACAAGTAGTTTCGGCTGAGCAAGCTCAGCCAACTTGCCCAAATCACTGGCCGCTGTGTGAAAAGTGGCGTGGTATTTTCTCCAGTTTTCAGGGTATGCTCGCCATCCAATATCCGAATAAGCTTCATGAATCAAAACGTCACAACCCTCGGCCTGACGCAACACCTCCGGACAATATGTCGTATCACCGGAAATCACTATTGATCGATCCTGTGTGATGAATTTATACCCGTAGGCAAATTCCCAACCTCCGTGGTCTACCTGAAAAGCTTCGACGGTAATTGAGTCATCACGATAGATCTCTCCCGGCATCACATTCTTCGCCAAAGTTCTCCAGCCAGTCTCATTTGCCGGTTCAAGTCCATTCAAGCGAATATCAAGATCTTCGTGAAAGGCCTCCATTACCTTTTGGGTAAACCCCTCTGTGTCAGGAGGTCCCAAGACGGTAAGTGGCTCGGCCCGACCTACCGTCCATGGAGTGAACATTAAATCCGGAAGTCCCGCGGTATGGTCATGGTGCAGGTGAGTCAGAAACACTTGGCTCAATCTGTTGACACGAAGCGCTTCAATGCTGTATTTGGTAGATGCTGCTGCCGCACGCCGTACCACCCCGGGTCCTGCATCAACCAGATAAGCTTTTTCATCGGTGATAATAGCCAAGGCCGGTCCCGACCTGTCGGGATCTGGTATAGGAGATCCACTTCCCAACATCACAATTCTTGTCCCGGAGTTCTCCGAAGTCGACATCAGTCTGTCCGTCCATCCCCAACGAGTTCCTCTCGAAGGTGAGCTACCTGCTGATTGGGAGGTATTCCTCGAGGAAATGGCTCACGGTCGAATTCAGGTTCTACCTCAAAAGCTAGCAACACGGGACCATCTTCTTGGAGCAGATCAGGAAGTCTCTCATGCAGGACTCCTACGTCATCAATATATGCTACGACATTATAACCAGCCGCTTTAGCTAGTCCAGCAAAGTCGATATTCTCACTGCTTGGAATACTTTGATGCCCGGACGTTTCGTAAATTCTATTGACAAAAACTAGATGATAGAAATTTCTCGCTCGAGTACCAGCCACGGTGGCAAGCGACCCAAGTTGCATCAACAAGCTTCCGTCACCATCAAGCACAATAACTTTCTTCTCAGGTTGAGCAAGGGCGAGACCAAGTCCAATCGATGAAGCTACGCCCATACATCCCACCACATTGAAGTGCTGGGTCTCGGCACCGCCGTTATTTGCCCAACCCGGGACCACTCTCATTGTAGCCACGCTAATACCGGTGGACTTCCGCTGGGCGACCGCCTCAAGAACTTCAACGCGTTTCATGTATTATCCCCCATAGACAAGTCCTTACAGTGATATACAGACGCATTATCAATTCGTCCTCTCTCCGACCAGTATAAAAACTGGCCCAAGATTTTCCAGACTGAGGTCGTAACCTTCTCTTATTACCCTCAGGTCATTCGCGCTGTTTAGTTCGAAATATGGAATATTCATAGCATCGAGAAGAGGAGTAATCTGCCGAACTGCTGAATTTCGATTGTCGCGAAGCTCTTTTGTTACATCCCGCGCAAATAGTCCGACGAGAGCAAAAGTGGGTACCTTCATATCGGTAGAAATTCCTCTGATGGAATTGAGACCGGCAAACACTCCAACGTGTTGAATAATCAACATTGGCCTCGCTCCGCCCATATACAAACCGGCATGTACCGCAAAAGCCTCATCTTCGGTAGACGCTGTAACTACTTCAATATCACGGCTCTCGTAGAGGAGATCAAGCAGAGTTCGTTGATGGGTATCCGGAACGGTCACCACGTGCGTAATTTCCAGCTCCCGTAACTCATCAGCCATACTCTGACCCGAGACCGATTCAGCGAAATTCTTGATACTACTTTCGACCATTCAAAATAGCTCCCCTACGACCTAGGACGAAAACACCTTGTAATCAACATTGTCTTGAATTGGTTGGTCTTCAGGTGTATCAATTCTGGCGGCATAGTTCAGGCCTTCATGGATATTGTTCATCCAAATCTCTTCCGGGACTTCATATAGAACCTCGATCCCTATTCCATTCGGATCACTGACATAAACACTGTGTGTCATTCCGTGGTCTAACCTGACATGGAACTTGATATCGTTTAAACGGAGCCATTCCACCTGATGCAGCCATGCCTCTCGAGTTGGCCAAGTAATGGCTATGTGGTTGGCGCCCAGACGTGACGGGCGCATACTCCATTCACCTTCGGGTTTGGTGACCTCCTCCGATTGCACAAGCGCGAGATCATGGTGGCTTACTATTTCCCCGTCCACCCTGCCGGCATAGAACCGGAAGTTCGGGTTGTTATCAAGCGATCCCACATGGGTGAAGCCAATGATTCTGGTCCAGAAGTCATGCGACTCCTCGATATCGGCTACGTTGAAAACCACGTGATTCACACTTGAGGGTGCGTGAGCTTCTGTTGGTAAATTATCGGACATTATCTTCCCCCTTATCCAATACCACAGAGTGTAGTACCTGCATGCCATGGTAGTTGATTAGTTTTTAGACTTTTCTCCTGCTAATCCTTCAGTTTCCATTACTTTAGCGGCACTTTCATGTTCCGATACATTGCTGTTCCTGGCATCTGTAGCTCGTAACCATGTTTCTCTGTTCTTAATTACGAAATCCTCTGACTCCTTGTAGTTCTCTAGCATAGAATTGACTTCAGGGATTACATATCTTGCTACTAAATCCCAGCTTTTTTTGGTGTTTTCCCTATTTGCCCAATCATGGGCAAATCCAATTACTGCTCCAAATCCACCGGTAACTTCAATCATTTTCCGTATCTTGTTGATTAAATCATCTGGCGTCCCAATGACTGCTCTACTGTTGTCGCCTTCATGCGCTCCTCCTGCCAAATCCCAGCCTGCTGCTGCATCAACTGCCTCATCTGGTGTTTTGAAAGTTATTCCATCAACCGGATTAAGGACTCCAGTCGTATATTCATTGTTATGCCTGAAAAGTCCGTCTTTGGCTTCCGCTCTAGCTTGATCCCTTGTTTCAGCAATATGCCAGTTCATTAGGACCCGCCAGTTATTTCTCGAAACACTATTGCCATGTTTTGCTGCAGATTCTTCTGCAAATCCCCATTGCGTTGCTAATGATGTGAGTCCTTGAGACGCCATTGCGCCAATAGAAATCACTCCGGTTTCATATTTTCCTGACAAAGTCATACCTGAAGGAGAAATTGATGAGGCTACAACAAATTCCATATTTTCTTGTAACGGTCTCAACTGTAATTTAGCGTCTTTCAAAGTAAACCAGTCAGATTCATATGAGACCCTTTCCCCTGAAAAAAGTCTTTTGATCACTCCTATAGCCTCATCTTGCCTTGATCTTAGAAGCATAGGATCGATGCCCATTGTATGGGCGTCAGAGGGTAGTGCTCCTGGGCCGGATCCAAACAATACTCTCCCTCTAGATTGATAATCTAATTGAACTAGTCTTTCGGCCACCATAAAAGGGTGATGGTAGGGCAGTGAAATAACTCCGGTTCCTAATTTGATTCTTTGTGTACGTTCAGCGGCGGCGGCTAAAAATAATTCAGGAGAAGCAATTACTTCCCATCCAGTTGAATGGTGTTCGCCACACCAAAATTCGTGAAATCCTAAATTGTCTAAATGTTGGGCAAGTTCTAAATCGCTTTGGAGCTGTAGCATAGGATTTTCGCCAATAGGATGGTGGGGAGCTAAGAAGGTTCCGAATTTCATTTTGGACATAATTTTCTCTCTCTAGATTAGGTACTGTGAGTATACGTTTTAAGAAATAATATTCTAGTTGGTTAAAACGTGGGAGGTTCGAACTCCCCGTCCTCGAGTCGAGAACTCAGCAAAGCATGTTCAGGCAGCCCCCCATAGTTAAAGAGCAGCTGAGCAACTTTGACTCGTACCCCCCGACTATGGCTAGTTTGCGGCCAGTTGTTATTGACGTCACTTAACGCCATACACAGTAATCGTTGCAAATAAAGGGATTTACTACCCCCAGTTGATGCCATTTACTAGCCCGAGCCTAACCCCAGGTCGCAGGTTCGAATCCTGTCGAGGGCACCACACTTCCTTAAACGCTATACATAGCGAGGAATTCGTGATCCCATTGGCGCTTGGTATCTACACGTAAACCCCGTATATCCGCAATTGCCCTTAAAAGAGGTGAAAAATTTAGAACAATTCGGTTGTGGTTTATGACTACAATAACGATCAGAGAATGTTGGGGCGCTGGCGGTACCTTATGACTGATGGTCCTTTAGAGTTTGGTTGGTTTTTACCCACGTCAGGAGATACGACGGCCTACGGGGTCCCAGAGGCGAGGGTAGACCCAACACCGGAATACCTCAGTAAAGTGGCAAAGACAGCCGAAGAGTCTGGGTTCGACTATATGCTGATACCGGTCGACCGAGCGTGCTGGGAAGCTTATATCACCGGCGCATTTGTCACCGCAAATACAAGCAAAATATCTTCGTTAATAGCGGCCAGGCCTGGGTATATCAACCCGGTCTTGTTGGCTAAGATGATCTCTACGTTTGATCAGATGAGCGGTGGCCGCATCTGCATTAATCTGATCGCAGGTCAGGCAGATGAAGAGGTCAAGTCTGAAGGTGTCTTCTATACCAAAGAAGAGCGCTACGCCCTCATGGATGAGGAGGTTACGATCATGAAATTGCTGTGGGCCGGAGAGACTCCAGTGAATTTTGAGGGTCGCTTTCACCAGATCTCGGGTGCGAGCGTTAACCCGAAACCTTCACGGCAGCCGCGTTTTTATCTGGGCGGTGGCTCTGCGGCGGCCTGGGAGCTGTCTGCGAAGCACTCTGATGTCCACTTGTTTTGGGGTGACATGCCGGAGCGGATTGCTCAAAATATTACTGAACTCCGAGGCCTGGCTGCTAGTCATGGACGGGAAAACGAGCTTGGATTTGGCATGCGCTTGCAAATTATCTGTCGGGAGAGCGAAGCGGAGGCTCTTCAAGCTGCAAAGGACTTGATACATCACATACCCGAAGCGATGCGCGATCGTTTGAAGATCCGCGTGGCCGAGTCTGAGGCGAATCGACGAGTTCAAGAGCTCGCGGCAGAAAAAGGTTTGTGGATAGCACCCCACCTTTGGAGTGGCCTGACCAGGTTTCGACCCGGCGCCGGCATAGCGGTGGTTGGCGATCCGCAGCAATGCGCCGACACGTTGCAGCAATTTATCGACGCTGGCTGTACATCCTTTTGCTTGTCGGGTTACTTGCATGATGAGGAGGCCGAACGCTTTGGCCGATTGGTTCGACCGCTGCTGAAGAGTTGACAGGCCAAACACTCTCGGCAAAGACAGTGAACGTCAATTATTCAAATCAGCAGGACAGACCAGTAAAAGACATCTAATCTCTAGAGAGGGCTTAGCCCATCTTTGACCCACAGGGGTCATTCAGCTTGAATAACCAGGCCATCTCGAATTAACTGCTCAATATGATCCGCTGAGTAACCCAATTCCCCCAGTATCTGCGTCGTATGTTCTCCCAACCCTGGAGACGAAACAGTTGGGAATACAGGGGTCTTCTCCATCTTAATGGCGGTGCCATACGTCTTATATTCTCCCAATTTTGAATGCTCCAGGCTCAATACGAACTCATTTGCGACGATCTGTTCCTCATCGAATATTTCGTGCGGGAAGTTAAATGGTCCAGATGGCACGCCCGTCTGGCGTAGCTCAGCGATCCAAAAATCAGCCGTCTGGCTTCTCACGATATCCTCACACTGCCGAGTAAATTGAACCAGCTTGTCATAATCTTGCGACCGATTCATATCAAAGTCCTCTGTCCGAGGGTCCACCACATCAAGGACCTGACAAAACTTCGCCCTGAGTCCATGACTCAATGCCCCAACAGCAAAAAATTTATCGCTTGCTCGGTAATATCGAAAGTACGTATTTGTTGCCTGTCCACCTCCTGGATTCGTGAGTTGATTAAAAATAGTGCGCTGCTCGGCAAATCCTGCGCCACTTGCTTGAGCTTCTGTGAGAGCCAAGGACACTCGTTCCCAAGCTGGAGGATCGGTAGCAGCAAACCAGTGAATCCTATTCATGGCCAGAATGAGAGATGTTTGCAGCAAGCTTGTGCTCACTTTTTGACCTTCACCTGTACTGTCACGATGGCGCAAAGCGGTCACCACTGCCAATGCTGAGGCTAGACCAGTAGCCACATCAGCTACCGCGGGGTTAATAGTACCTGGCACTCCCGCAATATCACCTGCCATGATGGACCCCAAGCCAGACATCCCCTGAGCAACCACATCGTATCCCCCTTCCTGTCCATACGGCCCCTTCGGACCATACGGGGCATGCTCCAAGTAAATGATAGATGGGTTCCACTCGTTAATATCTTCATAACCTAATCCAAATTTTTGTAGATCAGAGAGTTTGAGTGACATCAAAACAACATCAGATCGCTCGACAAGTCTCTGAATGATTTTGATAGTTTCTTCCGCACCAAGATCGATCGATATGCTCCGTTTCCCTCTGTTTATTACTGTAAAACCCTTGCTCTCATTCGGAAGGATCGGGCCAAGTCCATATCGATGAGGGTCGCCCGTCAGAGATTCAACCTTGATCACCTCGGCCCCCATATCCGACAGATGAACCGCACAGGAAGGAATAGCAAGAATTGTTGCAAACTCCAGTATCTTTACCCCATGTAACGGTCGTTTTGTAACGTCTCTTTGATCCACTGGAGGTCTCCTCAACTGATAATGGGGCTCGAATCGATCTCAATATTAGCCACAATATAGAGTCTGTGCGTCCGTTATCTCGTCTAAACAAATCCGAGCATCAAGTGCGCAATCTATCAGATTCAGTGATGAAATTAGCGATCAGGAAATTCTGGCCTCGCTCCCGAGGCACTGGCGACTGCCTCCTGCCCAGCAATTAAACGTCACCAGATATCGTTTATGACAGCCATCCACAGAACTTTTTAAATTGTGTTCGGTTACTTAAGTACTAAAACTAGACCGACCACGAGACATAAGATTACGTCGAAGCCCAGCAGGACTCCGATGGCAACCTTCTCAGCTTTAGTGCTCGGTAAATTCACCGGAATTCCGTGCCATTTAAACGATCGCATAATGGGCTTAGTGTAACCGCTCTTATATATCGGTCCGATTCGCGAAGGCTCCTCACACACGCACCAGATGAGAAGCTTCCCCCATAAATTATCTCTAATACCCTTGTGCTTCAGGATCATACTACTACCGACTAAGTGAATAATTCTGTCTATAGGTTTTGCATACGCCTATCTTGCACTTTCTTTAACTAGTGCACTGCTACGATGGGTTAACACACTTACCGGTTGAGAAAAGCCAAGTTTTCTGAAACACCTTCTATAGCAACGAATTCCGGTATCATTTATTCTGTGGACCAGAGTAGGAGTTACGCCTGATCCTCATTTAATACACAATATTTCAAAACCCCAGGATTTTCGATGCCAACGACTAAAAAAAAGAAGCCAGTCAAAGGTACGTTGAAGATGAAACGTATAGCTTTGAAGGAACGTAAGATTGCTAAAAAAAGATTCGACGAGATGATTGAAAAAACGGACGGGCCGAAAGAAGAAAGCCCGTAAATAACCTCGTTGTAGTGAATCGACGTCGCTAAATTTCCCTAATGAGTATTAACC
>JAPYRK010000028.1 GCA_029941115.1 Dehalococcoidia bacterium
CATATAGTTCAGAGGGTTTAACTCCATATTCCATTTCAAAATTAATTTCATTGATGCCTTTCAGTAAGCGGAGACCAAGGATCATAGCGTCGGCGAGAATCACATCTTTATCAGGCGTCTCTCCTGCGGCTATTTGCTGCATCGTAGACTTGCCCTCCTTCATTCGTTGTAATTTTGTAGCCCCAACGGCATCAATGTATCGATTCGGGGCCTCAATATTTGCAAATCGCTGACCGGCAAAGAACGAATGAGCACCTGCTCCCATACCTAAGTAGGGTTGTGCACGCCAGTAGACCAAGTTATGTAGGCATTCCTTACCAGGCCTTGCCCAGTTTGATATTTCATAGTGACTATATCCGTGTTTACCTAGCTCTTCTTGAGTCCACTCATACTGGTCAGCGGCTACGTCCGGATCCGGCTCTACGACAAGGCCCTTTTGAACCTGATAATAAAGCGCGGTTCCTGGTTCAACGGTGAGTGCGTAGCACGAGAGGTGATCGGGTTCCATCGATAAAGTTTTTTTAACGGTGTCTTGCCAAGTTTCAAGTTTTTGATCAGGCAAACCAAACATCAGATCTAGATTTATGTTTTTAAATCCGGCCGAGCGAGCGTCGGCAAATGCTTCAAACACACGCTCAGGTGTGTGATCACGATCTAGAAGTTTTAATTCATCCGTTTGAAGACTTTGCACACCCATGGATAATCGGTTAATACCTGCTTTACGAAGATCTTGTAAATGTACCAAAGTCAGTTCGGTTGGATTTGCTTCGAGGCTCCACTCGACATCATCAGTGAGTCGGTAATTTTTTTTAACTGCGGCGATGATAGCCTCGATATCGCTGATATCAGTGAGAGATGGAGTGCCCCCCCCAAAGAATATAGTGTGAACCTCATGCTGTGTCGCGGCCGCTCCCCATAACTCGATCTCTGAAAGAATCGCGGGAGTGTATTCAGGAACTAAATGGTCTAATCCTTCGTATGAATTGAAGTCACAGTATCCACACTTAGAGGAGCAGAACGGAATGTGGAGATATAGAGCGAGGCGCGTCAAGTCAGAGTCAATCATCCGCATAGTATCTCACGTCTGAAGTGACAAGAAACTACCGTGAGCTCTAGACGTCAAGAACCTCGGAGATCTCAGGCGAGGAGAGCTCGACCAATCACTTTAAGTTCTAATATGGGCTTCGTTCCTTCGAAAATCGGTAAAACAAGCGCATCAACAACATACCTGGCAGATGAATCTTCTTCAGAGTATCCCCAGCCACCATGTAACAATTGAGACTCACGTGTCACTTCACCAGCTACGTCACAAGAAAGTAGTTTAGACATAGACGGTTCTACGGCTCGGGTGTCAAATGATCGAGCCGCAGCATATGTTAGGTGGCGCGACGCAGCGATTCGAATCGCCATACGACCAATCATGTACTGGGTAAGTTGATAGTCGCCGAGTGACTGACCAAATTGTCTGCGCTGAGTGACATATTGACATGCTTTTTCTAGAGCTGCCTGGGCAACTCCACAAGCTCTACCTCCTGTTTGGATTCGCCCAGCGGCAAATCCACCCATCTGCAGATAGAAACCCTTATCAACGCCCGAATCTTCACCCACCAGACAATCATGAGGAACCCAGATGTTATCGATTCCTATGTTGAAGGAATGCATTCCTCTATAGCCGGGAGTAGGATTGGCGGTTGCCTCCATTACTCCACCTTCAACTTGTTCAAATTTCCAAGAATGGCCGTAGAAGGGATCTTTCTTTACCATGAATAATGACAGCCCCTTACTTCCTTGGCTGCTATCAGGATTCGTTCGAGCTAGTAGCGCCAACGTTGTTGCTCGACCAGAAAATGTGCTCCAAGCTTTTGCTCCATTTATTCTCCAGCCTCTTTTGCCATTAAACTCTGCCGGCTCAGCCTTTGTTTGCAACGACGCAACATCTGATCCTGTGTCTGGCTCAGTGACAGCCACCGCAATTAGTTCTTCTCCGCTAGCAATTTTAGGTAGCCATTCTTGCTTTTGATCTTCTGTTCCACCTGCGAGTAATGCTTTCGCGAGTATTTCAGGTCGAGTAGCGAGTGAACCAGCTGCAGCGAGGGATGCGGCTGAAAGTTCTTCGGTTATGACGATCATTGGGAGGTCACCCATCCCGGTACCGCCATACTCTTCAGGAATTGAAGAACCGAAGAATCCTTGGGCCGAGAATTTATTGAGTAGTTCATCTGGGACAAGCAGGTCCTGCCGATGGATATCTTGGGCAAGTGGTGCAACTTCATTTTTGGCGAAATCACGAGCCGCATCACGAGTTAGAGTTGCAACTTCATCCTCTAATTCGACATTGTTTACTCCACCGTTCATCAACACTCTGCTACCGATGTTTCTTATTTTCTCTTCGGCGAGACCTGATCGAATTAACTTTTTAATGCTTAGGCTGTTCAGATCCGTCAGATCGGTTTCGGTGAGACCAAAATCTTCCAAGGCTGATTCGATCTGGGAACGCAGTTTGTGTGTAATCTCGGCCGCATAGCAATACGCCATTTCTGCCGAGTGGTGGTCACTACTTTGACGATGTTCACTTCGCTCAACAAATGCGACTAGTTCATGTGCAGCTCTAATTTCAGTGGTTAGGTAGGCGATTCGTTGAGTATGTATCTGGTGCTGGTCGATTAGTCTGCCACCTTCTGTCATTTCCGACGCGTGCTTGATGGCTTTGCTAATCACCTCTTGTGACGTGTTAACAAGCGTTCGTGCCGAGATAGCGGGATTGGATACGATGGTTGTCATTGCTCGCTCCTGACTTTCTTCGGTATTAATACTGTGTAATCTAAATCCAAGACCACATTTGGATGATATCGTTCTCTACCTTTTTCATCCGGTACTTTAAATTCTATATTTTCAGTGTAGGGGTCTAAGTTTTTTGTAGCGATAAGCCTCAGTCGGAGGGCGCCACAGTCAACACGATTAAGATTAATTTTTTCTAAAATATCGGTGTAGGCAAATATTGTGTCTCCCGTGACAGTGGGGTTAGAGTGGGTTCCACCATTGAACGCGAGAATGCGGACTATGTTTTCCAACCCGTTGAACGACAGTGCCCGTGCGATCGAGATAACATGTCCTCCGTAGACTACTCGGGTTCCAAACCGTGAATCTTTCAAGGCATGGGCATTGAAATGGGCGCGAGCGGTATTTTGGTAGAGCCGAGCCGCCATTTGATGTTCTGCTTCTTCAATTGCCATGCCTTCGACATGATCTATTCGTTCTCCAACTTCATAGTCATCCCAAAACCATTTTCCACCGGTGACCCGCCCGTCAAAAGCACTTAGTTTTAAATCCTCAGGGATATAAAAGTCAGCGGTGGCTACCTCATTTGGAGTGGGTGGGACAATGGCGGGACCGGTTTCATTAGCTGAATTTGCTTTGTTTACTAGAACCCATCTTATGAAGCGAATAACCTCTCTTTTATGTTGGTTGTAACCGAAGGTTTGTACCCAAACGATTCCAGTATCACCCCCACTAGATTCTCTTCTTCCGATCACCTCAGTTTCAGCAGAGATCGTATCCCCGGGATAAACAGCTTCGCCGAATCGTACATCTGCGTAACCTAGATTGGCCACAGCATTTAAAGAGATATCAGGTACGGATTTTCCGAAAACGATGTGAAATACAAGAAGATCATGTATCGGTTCTCTGATAAAGCCCAGCTCACGAGCAAACTCCGTATTGCAGAAAAGCGGATATCGTGAAGCCGTTAGGGCCAGATATAGTGCAGCATCGCCTTCGGTCAGCGTACGTGAAACGGCATGGTCTATTTTAAGGCCGACAGTTAGGTCTTCGAAGTAGTTTCCAAGAGATGCTTTGTTTGCCATCATTTTTTCCTTCTGCATAAATTGTATGCGGCCTTAGCGTCTGAGTCGCTTACGGCCTACGATTGGCAGTATGCCTAGTCTCTCGTCACGATCATCAGCTGGAATTTACAGCGGCTGGTTCGTTGTGTTGGCGTCCGGCGCTACGACCGCAATTGCCGCTGCGACAGTCTTTTACGGAATGAATACGTTTCTTAATGACCTTATTTCTGAGTTTGGCTGGGCCGCCTGGGTGACGTTTGCCGGCTCTTCCGTACGTACTGAGGTGGGTGGAATTTCTGCTCCATTTGTCGGATGGGCGATTGATAAATTCGGACCTCGGCGAGTGCTAATTATCGGAATAGGAATTACCTCCTTGGGTTTGTTGCTCATGTCAAACATGACCGAGCTTTGGCATTTCTTTTTAGTAATGGGCTTGATTTCTGTCGGTTCAAGTACGGCTGGGAACCTCTGTGGATTTGCGGCCATTGTCACTTGGTTCGAGCGCAAACGTGCACGCGCCTTAACGTTGTCTACATTAGGTGGTTCTTTGGGAGGATTATTGATTCCTATTGTTGCGATAGCTGTTGGCGAGTTTGGATGGAGGTCAACACTTCAACTTCTAGCATTGCTTGTGGCTACCGGGGGACTGACCTTTGGGATGTTTGTTCGTACGAGACCCGATAAACATCCCCAACCTATAGATGGTATGGCTCAACCAGATACCAACGTGAGCGCCGCAACCTCTCTCAGAAATTGGGGCGTTCCGGTAAGTGTGGCGATTCGGACCCGATCTTTTGCACTGCTAATGTCTGCCTTTGTAGCCAATGGATTCGCGATGATGAGCCTTTTAACGCTTGCATTTTCCTATTTTGAGCACGAATATGGACTTACTAAAGGAGCCGCTGGTCTGACAATCACCGTACTCACGGTTTCTTCAATTTTCGGGAGAATTATCCTTGGATTTCAAGGAGACCGCTACCAACCAGCTAAGTTGCTCGGGCTCTGTGCCATACTTCTGACACTCGGGCTACCCCTCTTATCGATAGGGATTTTATTCGCAGACGGTTCGGGTGTCTGGATTGCCTTTGCAGGCCTGATCATTAGTGCAATCGGATTTGGCGGATCAGTACCTCTTCGTTCGCTCGTTATTGTCGATTTTTATGGTACCGCCTCCTTTGGAAAATTGATGGGAACTGAACGCTTTATTTCAACAATTGGTGGAACAATCGGTCCGATCCTCATCGGAGTTTCGCTTGATATAACCAACCATTACACCTGGGGATGGTTCTTAACAGCCGCTGTAGGCGCGCTCGCAATCCCACTCTACTTCTCAGCAAAGAGGCCACAGACACTTATTGACGAGTACAAAGCAAAAGCCTTAGTTGGGCAGGGCTAGCCGAAAAGTGGGCCACCGGCGTCTATCATGTTGCCTTCGACTGAGAACACTGTGGGTCTTTCTTCACAATAAACTTCGCTTTCGCACTTGTTGAACGAGAATACTGGCTGCTCGTCCTGCTTTTCGTAGTGGATATGCCAAGTGCCCAAAACGTTGTTTTTGCGACGACCTTTCTCGATTTCCTTCTGCAAAATTTCAACTAATGCTTCTAATTGCTTTAAGCCCACGTTTCATCCCCTTGCACAGAATTTTATTCTAATTTTGTTTAGTATATTGCCTGATTCTTTAAAGGATGAGATCTTATCATTTGGGGACCTATTATTGATTATTAGTGGTCACATTTATCTCAGTGTAGTGTGTGCATATAATGGGCTGAAGTCATTTGGAAATCTGGACATGTACGATCGAACAGCAGGACCGATTTTATCAACAACTGCCATCGTGGTGATGTTGTTGTGTATTGTGCCCCCCGTTTATCTGTTGTTTCAACTGAGTCTTTCACCATCACGTTTTCTAGAATATGTAACGACTGATTCAACAGGACCAGTTGTGTGGCGTACTCTTTGGATGGTCTTTGGCGTAACAACAACGTCTTTCTTTATAGCGCTACCAATCGCCTGGCTTCTAGAGCGATCTGACTTACCTTGGCGCAATCTGTTCGGGGTGCTAGTGACACTTCCGTTGGCTATTCCCTCATACATAGGGTCGTTTGTGCTCCTTTCAGCTTTTGGACAACGAGGCCTAATTCAACAACTGTTGGAGCCTATTGGCGTTGAAAATATGGTGAGAATTTCCGGTTGTTCAGGATCCGTCATAGTTCTCTCTCTCTTGACATATCCGTATCTACTTATTCCGTTGAGACCCGCGATAGGAGCACTTGACCCAAGAATGTCAGAAGTGTCTAAGACTGTCGGTTATGGTCCGGTACGTACTTTCTATAAGGTGACTTTGCCACTTCTGCGCCCGGCACTGGCAGCTGGCGCTCTGCTCATTGCGTTGTATGCATTATCGGATTTTGGAGCAGTTTCGTTGCTGAATTGCAGATCACTGACGGTCAGTCTCTTTAGTCATTATGAATCTGCATTTGACCGGACTGGTGCGGCGAGTGTTGCTATCTTGCTATCAACATTCGCGCTAATTTTTGTACTTTTGGACCTAAGGACTCGTCGAAATCGAGACTATAATTCTGCGCGTCCGGTGGTCTCTGATAGTGGGACTACTTTAGGCAAATGGCGCTGGATAGCAGTTGTCCTTCTATCGGCCTTTCTTTTCGTCGTTCTTGTCGTCCCGATCGGAGTTCTGATCTATTGGTTTAGCAGGGAGGTAAATTACTTGGAATCGCTCACCTCGATCCTTGTTCCAGCCATGAATTCGATCCTTGTTTCAACGGTGGCAGGAGTTGTGACCTGTCTGGTTGCAACTCCAGTGGCTATACTCTCTGTCCAATATGGAAGGCAGTGGCTGTCACGGATAACTGAAGTTGTTTCCTATACGGGCTATGCATTGCCAGGTCTCGTCATTGCTCTCTCTTTGGTATTTGTGGCCAAGAATGTGACCTTTTTATATCAAACTTTTTTTGTTCTTATAACGGGATACGTGCTCTTGTTTTTGCCTCAGGCCACGGGAGCAATCCGAGTTTCTATGGGCCAGATGCAACAGAGTATTCAGGGTGCTGCGAGAGGGCTTGGCGCGGGTGATTTACGAGTCATGTCAAGTATAACTTTTCCGCTTATCAGGCGCGGAGTAATTGCAGGCTTCGTTTTAGTGTTTATCACAACCATTAAAGAGCTTCCCGCAACCCTTATCCTGAGTCCATTAGGTTACCAAAGCCTGTCTGTTTCCGTGTGGAGTGCTTCAAGTGAGGCTTTTTTTGCTCGTGCGGCACTCCCAGGCCTGCTTTTAGTGCTTTTTTCTTTGGTACCCTTGATGGTACTGAACCGTTGGGATCGATCACTTTAATGAAGGACAGACAAAATAAGACTAATATCGCACTTCGGGCCGATAAACTGGCCCTTAGATTGGGTTCAGTGCAAGCCGTTACTGATCTGTCACTTGATATTAAACAAGGCGAATTTTTTGCAATACTTGGTCCGTCTGGGTGCGGAAAAACCACATCATTGAGGCTTATCGCCGGATTGGAAAGACCGGATAGTGGTGAACTCCATTTCGGTCAGAAGCCGATAGCTTCGGATTCCGTCTTTGTCGCTCCTCAAGAGAGAAAAATAGGTATGGTTTTTCAAGACTATGCTCTGTTCCCTCACATGACCGTGTTGGAGAACATTGCTTATGGAGTGGGGGGCACCCGAATTGACCCTGCTGCCTGGGGCAAAAAAAAGAAAGGCAAATCAAATATTATTGCCCGGCAGTACCTGGATTTGGTGGGTTTGGCCAGTTTTGAGGATAGGAGGATTTCAGATCTGTCAGGTGGTGAGCAACAACGTGTGGCCCTGGCTCGAGCTCTAGCACCTCAGCCAGACCTTTTGCTTTTGGACGAACCTTTCTCAAATTTGGATCCCGTGTTACGCGTTAGCTTACGCGAGCAGGTGAGGAGGATTGTCAGGACCGCCGGTGTAACCACTCTAATGGTGACCCATGATCAGGAAGAAGCCATGGCAATGGCGGATCGCATTGGATTTATGAAAGATGGACAGATTCGCCAGGTTGGGGTAGCCGAGGAGCTATTCACACGGCCGTCAGATATCTCAGTTGCGGAGTTCTTCGGAGACTCCAACATCCTCAAATATCATGTTTCCTCGCCAAAGACACTGAATTGGCCGTTGGCAACACTATCTGTGCCTGACGGGGTTTCAACAGTGTTCCTTGTAATTTCTCCGGATAGTTTGGAGATAACACCTGAGGGTGTAGACGGACTTGTTTTGGATTTGCAATACTTTGGGTATTATCGAAAGATACTGATTGAATTAAGTGACGGACATCGTATTCACGTACGACGGCCAGCTTTCAGTTCGGTATCAACGAATATAGGTGATCGTGTCGGACTCATCCTAAATAGGGATCCCATCGTATTCTCAGCCGACTGAATTTTGGAATGTAGCGACTAGTCAAGCGCTCCAACTTCCCTCAGAAGACTGAGAGTCCCCGCTAAATCTTCCATCTGGCTGAGGTCCATATTCAGTGCTCCGAGTGAATTCAGTTCGGGTATTTTGTTGTACGAACTGGCGCCCGAAGCGAGAGGATATTCATAGGTGCTTTCACTAAAGTATCGCTGTGATAGGTCTCCAAGGAGATATCGTACCAGTGCCTGGGCTTGCTTTTGCTTTTTGGATGATTTGATGACACCGGCACCAGCCACGTTGATCAGGGTACCGATGTCGTTCGGCGCCGTGTAGTAATTGCGTGCACCAAATTTCTCACCTTCCTCCGCTAAGAACCGGTGAAGGTAATAATGATTTACAAATCCCACATCGATTTCCCCAGCAGCGGCAGCAGCCACGATCGGTGTGTTTTTTGGATATATCTTGGGATCGTTCGCGATGATCCCTTGCAACCAATTTTTCGCGACATCTTCTCCGTGGTGGATTCTCATGGCTGTAACGAAGGCCTGGAAGGAACCATTAGTCGGTGCCCATCCGATTCGCCCTTTCCATTTTGGATCAGTAAAGTCGAGAATTGAAGTCGGGAGTTGATCCGGGTCGACTGCTTCCAAGTTGTATACGATAGTGCGGGCCCGTCCTGACACTCCGATCCATTGCCCTGTTTTGGAACGAAATTCAGGTCCGACCAGACTGAGAATATTCTCTGGTATTGAAGCGAACATACCTGCACTCTGTATAACGCCCAATGCTCCCGCATCTTGTGCGATGAAGATGTCAGCCGGTGTTTTGTCACCCTCTTCGAGGAGAAGAGCCGCTATCTCCGCAGTTTTTCCGTATTTAACATTTATCGAAACTCCACTGGCGAGTTCATAGGATTCAAGAATCGGACCGATCAAACTCTCTGACCGTCCGGAATAAACCGTTAGACTTTGGTCACTATCACCGCAGGAAGCGAATACCATGCTGATGGACGCAAGCGTTAGAAGCGTTAGTAGGAAGATATTATTGATGATTGCTCCGACGAATTAATAAGTTTGTTTATCCATTGATCAAAGATTAGGGCGCACTAATAATTATTGTCAACCCACGGGATACCCGATCGACGCGCAGCAATGCGGTATGGCTATGGAGGGCAATTAGACGATGCGAATTCGGTCTATCTGACCCAAATTCTACTTCCAGCCTGCAGGCCTAGGACAATTTCTTTGCCGTCAACTGTGATTGTGATGGTTCCTCTGTAGGCTGCACGTTCAGTTATTCTCACGGTTGCACCTGGTTTAAGTTCTTCGGATTCGAAGAATCGAAGTAATTCCTCGTCTTCCTCAAACACCCGGTCGATTGTCTGAGTTGTGCCGTCAATCTGATCAGATAAGCGCTTTCTTGACATTGAAGAGGCATTTTCGCTTCCGGGTATGATCGCACCAAAAGGAGAGGTAGTTGGATTACCAAGCCGTTCTACGATTAATGGCTCGGTAATATCTGAGATCGAATGCTCCACGAGGTGAGCTTCCTCGTAGGCTTGCCACCAGTTGAGTCCAAGAATATTTACCAACAGACACTCAGCAAGTCGGTGCCGACGAACCATATTTTCTGCTCTTCGGAAACCCTCAGTAGTAAGCGTGACACGCTTCTTTGCGTCAACTTTTACTAGCTTGTCCCGTTTGAGCCTTGAAAGCATGCCGGCCATCGATGGGGGTTTAAGATTAAGTCTTTCTGCAAGCCGTGCAGCTATTACTTCTTCACCCTCGTCATTCGCTAGACGATAGATCTGTGTCAAAGCATCATCAGCCGCAACATTTATAACTTGCTTTGGCATTGCCACTCCCTAGTTACGTATGAACATACTTTACAGGTATTTATAGACTTCAGTTACGCCAGTGCCTCTTGCGAGGTAATGCATTTTCCTCTTTGGTTGCTTCGTCTTTGTCCCAAATTTCTGCTAACAACCGCAGCGTTTTTAGTCGATTTTCAATACTGAATGTTGATGTGGATATCATGAGCTCCGATGCCTGAGTCGCTTTGACAAGCGCTTCAAGTCCAGCTGCCACATCTTCGGGTGTTCCAATAATTGAATTCGTAGGCATGGCCTTTGCCGCAGCTAGGTCAGGATGATTCGCGGCGTCTTCAGGAGACACCAAAGGACCTCTTCGTCCTGTCCGCATACCATATTTTCGGATCCGTCCAGGACCTGATTCCCATTCGGCCTCTTCACGTGTCTCCGATACAATTACCGAAGCCGTGACCATGGTGTAAGGCTCACTCAGTACAACAGATGGTTTGAAACTTTCTCGATAGATTTTCACAGCCTGTAGAGTACCACCAGTATCAAAATGATTGGCGAAGACAAATGGAAGCCCCAGCATGCCTGAAAGTTCCGCACTGAAGTTCGAAGACCCGAGCAGATAAACATCTGGATACGATGTAGCTGCTGGCGTGGCTGAAAGATGATTCCACATCCCCTCATCAGCACGCTCATCTCCTAAGAGTCCCATGAGGTCGATCAAATTCATAGGGAAGTCCTGAGCATCTCTGTTGTCTGGAGTTCTTCGGAGAGCTGCAGCCGTGTGTTGATCAGAGCCCGGAGCTCTGCCTATGCCAAGATCAATCCTGTCGGGGTGTAACGCCTCGAGTAAAGCGAATTGTTCGGCAATAACTAACGGGGCATGATTGGGTAACATAACCCCTCCAGACCCGAGTCGAATACGAGAAGTTTGAGAGGCCAGGTGTGCAATAAGGACAGCCGGATTTGTGCTTGCAACAGTGTCCATATTATGGTGCTCAGCAACCCAGAAACGACGAAATCCTAGTTCATCTGCACACTGTGCCAGTCGAGTAGCATTATCCAGGGCAACAGACGTTGTATCGCCATCTGTTGCCATTGCCAGATCTAAAACTGAAAGTTTAACTTTTTTCATGTGTTGATGATATTGCATCCTTTGATGCACGCGCGAGCTACCTGGCGGGCTTTTAGATTGGGAGCTAATTTACCGTAACTTCTGCTGCGACCGGTATTCGAGTAGGTGCAACGGTACGTGAAATAATCCGTGTCAGTACAACTACTCCAATGAGTACCAGACTTCCCATTACTACAAATGCTACTCGTTCCCCAGCCCTATCTGCTAGATAGCCAACGGGCCAACCGATGAGCATGAATGCAGCGAATGACATTCCTATTAGTGAACTGACTCTACCAAAGAATTTGGGGTCGCAATCGATGGCGATAATCGCGCTATTCAGCGTTTGGAACATGCCCATACCAACTCCTGTAAGCAGGACCGGTATGATGACAAGGGCATATGAAGGGCTTAAACCAGTCGCGATGACGGCGACTCCCATAAGTGCAGCGCCAGCACTATAAATGTTCAGCGCTCGCTTAGAGGCCGCATAGCCCGCAACTGCGAGACTCGCCGCAAGGCCACCTACAGCCGTGACCGCTTGCAGCACTCCGAACTCTTTGGCGCTGGAATTTAACTGATTTTCGAGTAAGCCTGGAAGAGCCGTTACTGAAGACATTCCAATCATAATCATGAGAAAAAAGAAGACCATCATCCACCCAAGTCGAGGCTCTTGGCGGAGGTATAAAACGCCCAACTTCACTCCAGCTAGAACAGATTCGCCTTCTTTGTGCGCTATCGGTTTTGTATTGGGCAGTATGAGCATGATAATGACACCAATAATGTTAAATGTGGCCATGGCGTAGTATGCGCCGGCTGGTCCAAAATAGGCAGCTGAAATCATGAGACCTCCGATAGCGGGTGCCCATATGCGAGTGGCGTTGAGGGCTACTTGGCTGAGAGCGATCGCATTTCCACGAAGTTGGGTAGGGACAATCTCAACCACCCAACCTTGTCGAGCCGGCATCATAAATGAAGAGGCAACCCCGAGAACAAAAGAATTTACTATCAGATGCCAAAGTTCTAGCACATCGAACAAGAGGAGGGTGCCATTTGCGAGAAAGACATAGGTCATAATGCTCTGAGAAATTAAATTAATGCGCTTTTTTGAAACTCGATCAGCGATTGCACCACCGATCGGACCAAGAAAAGTCATTGCTAGTCCCTGTCCTATCATTACGAGTCCTACGGCACTATTTTGACCGGTCAGTTCAAATGCGACAATTGATTGAATGACCACATACATAAAAAATGAGGTCATTGAGCTTAGTGAACTAATCCAAAGCAGACGAAAATTAGTGTTTGCTAACGCCTCAAAAGAATTTTTCATGTTACTTCAATCAGTTGTTGACTGGGATACTTTTCATCAAGGCTAGTCGTAAATCGTATTAGGCGCTCTTCGAATATTTTGGCCTGGGGTACTCGATGATTAGCGATATTTCAATGTTGATATATTGAATGAATAAGATCAGGATTAACTCAATCGGTGTAGTACCTGCTTGAGTATCATCTCAACGATCGACGACACAGACTGGAATCACGCCACTAAAATTTTGGAGCGGAGGACGGGGATCGAACCCGCGACATCCTGCTTGGGAAGCAGACGCTCTACCACTGAGCTACCCCCGCATATTAAACACTTTTCTCTTAGGAATGATACGCCAAGTCTTAATAATAATTCGCCTGAATCATATATCCCATAAACTGTGTCAACGAAATGTGTTAATTCGATGTTAGATAATCTAATTTCAGGTGTTAGGAGTCGTGCAATATGAATTCTGCTGAAGAAGTTAAAGTCGCATTTCGGCGGTGGCTAGAGGGTTTTAACGCCCGAGATAGCGACGTGATGATAGCTGAAATGCATTTCCCTCATCTGCGTTTAGCGAGAACACAGTTTGATAGCTGGGATACTCCTGCAGACTGGCTTGCTGGCCACGATGCGTTAACTGAAAAACTTTTGGCGGAGGACTGAGATCATACGGATTTAGTCTCCATGGAAGTTGTACAGATCAGTGATGAAAAGGTTTACCTTATGATGCGACAATCTCGTAAAAAAAAGAATGGCGGAGAATATAGTGGATTCGATACACTTTGGGTTTTCACAAAAGATGGCGGTCGGTGGGGAGCGAAATTAAGATCGTCGTTCTTGACCACGAATGCACAACATTACTCATAGTTAGGACATCGCGGCTAGAAGCGTACGGGCTTATTCTTTGTCGGATTGGAGAAATCATGTCAATTCTTGTTGATGAACGAACCACCTTCATTATTCAGGGAATCACTGGCCGCGAGGCCGTGACTATGACCCGTGAGTGCTTAGATTATGGTGCCAAGGTAATTGGTGGAGTGACGCCCGGTCGCAGCGGCCGAAAGGTACATGGCTTACCAGTTGAGGATACGGTTAAGGCGTTTACAGATCGTGAGCGTGTTGATGCCGCAGTTGTGTCGGTCCCTCCAGCGTTTGCTGCTGATGCGGCACTGGAGGCTATTGTTGCAGGCGTGCCGCTAGTAGTGATAGTTACTGAGCGAATCCCCCGTAAGCAAGTCGCTCAGATAATGGAAGTTGCTGAAAAATATGGGACCCGAATCATTGGTCCTAACTGCTTAGGAATCATATCCCCCGGTAAGTCAAGAGTAGGGGGACTCGGAGGTCAGGCTGAATCCTGTGCCCGAGCTTTTGTGCCGGGCAAAATTGGTGTTATGTCACGCTCTGGCGGAATGACGGTTGAGATTGCTAACTCGTTGTCTGAAGCCGGTCTTGGCGTATCAACAGCTGTAAGTATTGGTGGCGATCCAATTATTGGTTCATCTTACGCTGAACTTATGCCTTTGTTTGACGCTGATACCGATACTGAGGCGATCGCTATATATTCGGAGCCCGGAGGCCGTGCCGAGTATGAATTGGCAGAATATATGGCTAAATCTGGTTCAACAAAACCGATCGTTGCCTTTATGGCAGGAAGATTTATCGATGAAATGCCGGGTATGCGATTTGGGCATGCTGGCACGATTGTTGAGGGTAAAGCTGATACGGCAGCCTCTAAGATTGCAAATCTACAAGATGTCGGGATAACTGTCGCTGAACGAATCGGCGATATCCCCAATCTATTGAAAGAAAAACTATCTCACGTATAGAGTGGAAATTTTAATGTCAGACAATACCGCAATTTTTATCCGAGTCGATATTGACGAGACAGTTCAGACGGACAAAGAATTATGTAAACTGCTGATAGAGTCTTGCCCGGTCGATATATTTCAGTCGTCTGACTCGGGTGGCATAGAGACTGTTGAGTCAAATCTGGATGAGTGCACCCTGTGCGATATCTGTGTCGAAGCAGCCCCTGGCAAAGTAGACGTGGTCAAGCTCTATCGGGCCTAGCCGATCAAGCAAGGATTACTTGCTTGCTGTGGCGTAGCTCACGCCACTCTTTTGTTGATGCTTTGCTTCAGTTCGCATGCATTGTGTGCAGGTATTTATGCGCTGCCATTGGCCATCGATGAAAACACGCTTTCGATGGACATTTGGCTTGAACATACGGTTTCTTTTTTGCGCCTTACGTTCCCAGTTTCCACCATGCTTATATCGAACAGATCGACCAAACACCGTTTTCTTATCGCACACGTCGCATTTACCTGAAGCCATACCATCACCTTAACCTGCGTGGGAATTATTATTATGAATCTCTATACTACCTATGTTACACCGCAACAGTCGAGTCGGAGGGGGTTGGATTGTGAATGAAGAAAATATAACCGTTGAGAAATTCCATGAGGCACTGGTTCTGGCCGAGAAGTGGCTCACCATTAACCGAGATGGAATTAATGCGATTAATGTCTATCCTGTCCCTGACGGAGATACAGGCACCAACATGTTATTGACTTGGCGCCAGGCGTTGGAATCTATTGCTGATGCAAGCTCGCAGACATTTGGTGAACTACTAAATAAATTCTCGCGTGGTGCACTGTTGGGGGCTCGGGGTAATTCAGGAGTTATTCTTTCACAGATGATCGGTGGACTGGCAGCTGCGCTCAGTAGTAGTTCAGATTCAATAACAGTTTCAGATTTGGCGAGTGGATTACGAAGTGCCTCCGATAATGCTTACAGGGCGATTACTGAGCCCGTTGAAGGCACTATGTTGACTGTAATGCGAGAAGCTTCAGCTGCCGGCGAGAATTCTACGGCTAATTTGGAAGTATTTTTAGAGTCCGTTGTTAGTGAGTCGTACGATTCAGTCGCACGGACACCAAATTTGTTGCCTCGATTGAAGGAGGCAGGTGTAGTTGATTCTGGTGGCATGGGAGTCGCCGTTATTTTGGAAGGTATATCAACCGCACTTCTTAAAAGAGAACTCCCATCTGAGCCCGTGGTGACCGATGAAATCAAGGTCGAAATGTCTGGCGTCGAGCATGAAGGATACGGATATTGTACCGAGTTTGTCATGCTGGCAGGTGTCGGCCTGAAGGACTTTGAGGCGGAACTTGTTGAACTGGGAGGAGAATCTATTCTGGTAGTCGGTGATCCAGGTGCTGTGCGGGTGCATGTGCATCTTGAAGACCCGGGACCCGCGCTGTCGGCCGCTGTAGCTCATGGAGAAACCGTTTCTATCAAGATAGATAATATGCAAGTTCAACATGATGATTGGGCTGACCAGCAAAGCAGTGAAGGTCCGGCTTCACAAGGAGTTATACCCGCTATAGGTTTAGTATCCGTTGCTCGTGGTGACGGACTAATTAGTAATTTTCGCCAATTGGGCGTGAATGTAATTATTGATGGTGGCCCGACTGGCAAGGTTTCGGCGGGGGAACTCATAGAAGCAGCGAAGGGCGCCGGATTGGAACACGTCATTATCTTACCGAATGACAAGGATGTTGTGTTGGCTGCAGAGCAGGCTGCGGAGTCTAATCCTGATTCTATTCGAGTGATTCCAACGAGATCAACTGTGTCTGGCCTGGCCGCGGCGATGGCATATCTTCCAGAGGGCGATATCGATGAGATTTGTTCACTGATGAATGAATCAATACAACTAGTGCAATCAATTGAAATTTCGAACTCAGTCCGGGATACATCTGTAAATGGAATAGATATTCGAGTCGGGGATGGAATTGGTTTTCTTGATGGTGAGTTAGTCGCGTCTGATGCCACACTGGCTGCAACATTGGTGTCGGTACTTAAGCAGGCGGACGCTTCTCAGTCGGAGATTATGACACTTTACACCGGCGAGCAAGTTACACCCGAAGAAATTGAAGAGCTAAGTGAAGCGGCGGAATCTCATTTTCCTTCGCTAGAATTAGATATAGTAGAGGGAGGACAACCGCTGTACCCCTTTATAGCAAGTCTTGAGTGAGCAGATGTGGTAAAAAGAAGGTTATAAACTGGCCGTGAGGAGAAAAGATGACACTAAGAATACTTACAGATACTGCAGCGGATATCCCTGATTCGTTAGCTGGTGAGCTTGGGATAGGCTTAATCGCCTTAAATATACACTTCGGTGACGAACAACTGAAAGATCGACGAGATATTACGAGCGATGATTTTTTTCAACGACTCGTCTCGTCGGATGTACACCCAACTACATCTCAACCCTCGCCCGGAGAATTTGCTGAGGCTTATCAATCACTAATAGATGACGGGGCGGATGAGATTTTATTTGTGTCTATTCATGGAAATCTTTCAGGGACATTAGATTCTGCTAAGCAGGCAATAGAGCTTGTCGAAGGCGCCCGAATTGCCACTGTAGACACTAGAAAAGTATCCATGGCACAGGGAATTCCTGCTATTCGGGCTGCGGAGTTCGCTAATAATGGCGGAGGCCTTGATGAAGCAATTACACTTGTTGAAGATGTTGTGAGTCGTACCAGATCGCTCGTTATTGCAGACACTCTGGAGTATTTGAAAAAAGGCGGACGATTGACTCAGAGCCAGTACCTACTTGGCTCAATGTTGAGGGTGAAACCTATATTGGCTATCGGTGAAGAACCACCTTATGTCACTATTGCTACCCGCGTCCGAACTTTGAAGAAGGCGCTTGAGACCATGGTTAATATGGCTAACGAGGATGAGATTGAGTGGGCAGGCATTGTGCACGGTCAAGGTCTAGAAAACGCTGAAATAGTACAGGCTCTAATGAAACCACTTGTTGGTGAGGTCTCAATATATGAAGTAACCCCGGTTTTGGGAGTGCATCTAGGACCCGGAACGGTGGGCCTTCATTGGATAGCTGCTAAGAACTGAGGTATTAATCCGTGGCTACGGATTTGGATTGGTTATGGTCACTGCTTCAGCGAGAAGGACAGGCTGGAGCAACTAATTTAATCTCTGGTGGGATTGATGCAGCGATGCGCGCCGCCATACGAGGCGAATCGCGCGACTCTGCAGTCAGAAGAATTTATCGACATCTTCCAGCGTCCGGCTATGCTGCACTCGGTCTAGATGATCGAAAACTCTGGCTACAAAGAGCTCTGGCCACGCTTGAAATTGTGCGTTCGTCGGAAAATATGAGAACGATTACGTCTCCTAAGTCAGATAAACAAAAGAAAGTGCTATCTGTAAAGTCAAAAAAAGTATCGCCCGCGCGGGTGCGGAAAAGTCAAATCGCCCCAGGCGAACTTGGACTTGATGCCCCTCTTAGTGATGCAGCATCCGGGCTATCGCAGAGCGATCTAAAAAAATTGAGTCTGGTTAAAAGTATTGTCACAATTCGCGATGCGCTATTCTATTTTCCCCGAACGCATAACGATTATTCGTCAATAGTTCGAAAAGTGACTGACCTAGTTCCGGACGAAATGCAAACGTTTAGAGGTGTGGTCAGAAGGACATATGTCAGAAAGACAAAAAAGGGGTTGTTCTTTGCGGAAGCTGTGTTGAATGATTTGGAAGGCAGACCGGTCAAGGCGATATGGTTTAATTTATTTCGGACTCAGGGACAAATAACTCAGAGACTGCCTGTTGGGAGCGATGTGGCCTTAGCAGGGAAGGTGAGATTAAAGTCCAAATCTTTTGAGTTTCAGGCCCCAGAAATCGAGAGATTAGATTCGGACGCAGATCAAGGCAAAGTGGCGGGTCGACATGCCCCTGTTTATAGCCTGACAGAAGGCATATCCCAGCAAAAGTTACGATCAGCGCTCTCTCGCATTCTCGAGAAATTTGCCAACCGTATCGAAGACCCTCTTCCGGAAGAAATCCGGGAGAGGCGAGATTTAGTCCCCCTCAGACAAGCTGTAATTGATTGGCATTATCCGGCATCAGATGAAGCACGGGGTGCGGCACAGCGGCGCATCAGTTTTGATCAACTATTGATTAATCAGCTTCAGGCTATCGGGAGACGTCAAGATTGGATTCAGGGCCAGGCTTTTCAATTGGGTGAAGAATCAGCGACCAAAGCTTTCATCGATTCTCTCCCATTTCCCTTAACTGGCGCCCAAATACGATCATTGTTGGAGATTAGGGTGGACTTAACTAAGTCATCACCAATGGCTCGACTTTTAGAAGGTGATGTAGGCTCGGGTAAAACGGTTGTTGCTCTGGCGGCTATGCTTTCAGCGATAGAATCTGGAACTCAGGCAGTACTAATGGCACCGACTGAGGTTCTTGCTGAACAACATTACCGCACTATTTTAAAATTGCTTGCAGATAAAGGGACCGGATCTGAACTTCTTCAAGGAATGGTTGATACACCTGGATTTGAGAGACCCCTTCGAGTTGTGCTCCTCACGGGCTCAACAAAAGGCAAGGAAAGGACAGCAGCAATTGAATTATTAAAGCACGGTGGTGCCGATATTGCTGTGGGGACACACGCGCTTATTCAAGATGGGGTGAACTATTTTAGGCTTGGGCTGGCGGTCATAGATGAGCAACATAGATTTGGAGTTATGCAGAGAGCTGCGTTGAGAAAAAAAGGTCAAGTGATTGAGGTCGGTGGTACAACAACTCCACACCTGTTGGTTATGTCGGCCACCCCGATACCACGAACCTTACGATTAGCGTCCCGCGGTGATCTGGCTTTTAGCAGACTTGATGAATTGCCAGCTGGGCGTAGCCCTGTGGCCACGAAATTTGTTCAGGGATTAGAGCGTCTTGAAGCGTACGCACGGATACGAAAGGAAGTCGGGCAAGGGCGGCAAGCATTCATAATATGTTCACTGGTTGAGGGGTCAGACAAAGTCCAGGCCCGCGCGGCAACTGACGAGTTCGAGCGGTTACGGACCGAAGTGTTCGCAGATATATCTGATTCAATCACGTTGGTTCATGGGCGTATGTCATCGACCGAAAAAGAGGCAAGAATGCGCTCGTTTTCGGACGGACAATCGTCAATTCTGGTTGCGACCTCGGTGGTTGAAGTTGGTATCGATGTACCCAATGCCACAGTGATGCTGATTGAGGATGCTGATCGTTTTGGTTTGTCCCAGTTACATCAATTCCGTGGTCGTGTCGGCCGCGGTCTGGATGCAGCCTATTGCTACTTGGCGGCTGACGCGCCTTCGGCAGATGCTGAGCAACGTTTGAATACGCTGGAGGTTAACACTGATGGTTTTAAGATTGCTGAGGCTGACTTAGAATTCAGAGGACCAGGAGAACTATTTGGGGTCGAGCAGAGTGGTGAGGGAGTCACAAATCTCTTCGCTGCGGCACTTCTTGATATTGAACTAATTTCTGCGGCTAAGGAAGAGGCAGAAATGTTGCTAGAAAAAGACCCGGGCTTGAAGGACACCCCACATCGACTGCTTAGGTACCAGGTCCCCACAATTCAAGACGGTAATCTTGTTATCGGGGAAGTTCACTAAATAGACTGTGGTATCCCCACTACTCAAACTCTTTTAAGACAGTTTCAAGTATTTCGAAAGCATCATCTAACTCACCCTCGGTTATCACCAGCGGCGGCATTAGACGGATAGCGTTCGGGCGAACAGGATTGGCGAGCAGCCCAGAGGTGATGCATTTACCGACTACATCAGCCGCAATGTCGTCTCTCAGGATAATTGCCTTCAACAGTCCTTTACCTCTTTGCCCAACTACTAGGTTTGTTCGATCCTCAAGTTGTTTAATTTTGTTCTCGAGGTAGACCGCACGTTGATTTACCGTTTCTAATACCCCTTGATTTAGTATTTGATCGACTACGTACGCGGATGCCGCGCAGGCTAAGACGTTCCCACCAAAAGTTGAGCCGTGATCACCTGGTTGAAAGACTGCAGCCTTCTCGTTTGCCAGCACTGCGCCAATGGGAACACCGCCTCCTAATCCTTTAGCAAGAGTCATAATATCGGGCATAATTCCATAATGCTGGAACGCAAACATTTTTCCAGTACGACCACATCCTGTTTGTACTTCGTCGAGAATAAGTAGTATTCCTTCGGCGTCACACAAATCACGGACTTGCTTGAGATAAGCAGGGTCTGGTTCGTTAACGCCGCCCTCTCCCTGAATGGGTTCAAGTAATATTGCTGCTGTTTTCGCATTAACTTTTTGTTTTAAAGCATCGAAGTCATTGAACGGAACAAATTCGAATCCAGGTGTCGTTGGTCCGAAGGGTTCCCTGTAGGCAGGAGTTCCCGTTGCAGCGACAGTGGTCATTGTCCGCCCATGAAAACTGTTGTCGGTCGATATTATGTTAAACGCTCCATCCCTATTCTGAATTCCCCATTTTCGAGCGAGTTTAATTGCGCCTTCATTTGCTTCAGCTCCTGAATTCACAAAAAATAGTCTGTTGAGACCACTAGAATTTATTAGCATTTCACCCAAGTTAATTTGAGGCTCAGAGTAATAGAGATTAGAAACATGGATTAGCTTTTTAGCCTGTTCAGCTATTACCTCTGCGAGTCCGGCATGACCATGACCCAGTGCATCTACCGCAATCCCCGCGACGCAGTCCACGTAAGATTTTCCATCACTATCTTCAACCCGAGCTCCTTTACCCTTCACCAGCGTCATAGGGGCTC
>JAPYRK010000029.1 GCA_029941115.1 Dehalococcoidia bacterium
ACCCACTGTAATCTTTGGTGCGGCCGCGCTGTGGGAGGGTGTAGACATCCCCGGACGAGCCCTATCACAAATCATAGTTGTTCGATTACCATTTCCATCTCCAGTCGACCCAATACACGCTGCACGGGGTGAACGATATGAGGATTCATTTTCGGAATATTTGCTCCCTCGGGCGATATTGAGATTTCGCCAAGGTTTTGGAAGACTAATTAGGCATGAAGGTGACAAAGGGATATTTACTATTTTGGATAGTAGATTTTTGACTGCACGATACGGGGCTCAATTTGCACAATCCTTACCTGACACGCCTATTGAAACGGTCCGACTAGTCGATCTACAGAGTGAGGTGAGCAACTGGCTTACTGATGGATCAGCAAGATGATTTGGACTCGTGGCCAGAAGCTCAGTCTTCAAGTTTTGGAACATCAAGAAATTTTCTCTAGAACTGGAATTGCGCGTGCGTTAGCTGATGGCGTGAGCAGAAACTTCAAGGTATCCGATTTGAGTGAGGTGAGCACGTTACCTGACATTGATTGGTATGTGATTCGTGAGACAGCTGTTGAGGTAGGGATTCTTGGTATCCAACGCGATCTACCCGAACGCTGCAGTGCTACTGCGCGTTTTATCGCCGTGGATCCTCAGTATCGGGGCAGCGCTGTCGGCACTCGAACGATACTGATTGCCGAGAAAGAGTTAAGGCGTGAGGGGTATGAGTTGTTTGGGAGAGTACCGGAGACGAATGGGCGAGGTCTCTATTTCTGGCTCCGTTGTGGATTTGTGGGACAATCGTCGACTATTGAGAGCGAATCGGTGACTTGGTTTCGAAGAATTTCTAGGAACTAGTACTACGACTAGGATTTGGATTCATTATTTTTTTTCCTGGCCCAGAGCGCTTGACGCTGGTTGCGTTTAACTAAAGTGTTTCGGGCCCAACGTCTCCATAACAGTGTGATTGACAGTGCAGTGCCACCGTAAATAAACAGTTTCGTGATCTCTGATGATTCATCAGACAGGCCCGTTGCTACTAAGCAGAATAGGGCCCCAACGAAAAAACTAGTAAGCAGGTTTATTTTCATGTGTTCAATTCGCTGATTACTCCATGCAGTCATGGCAGTAGTAGTAAACTCCCAGAGACTCTCCGATCACAGCATCACCACAATCCTTACCAGGCTTATTTGAAAAAGGATTGAGGTGGTATGTGCGATTGCAGCTAAAGCATTGCTGTAGCAATTCCGAGACGGATTGCTCATCACAAATTTCGCACGTTGCCATTTCGTCGGACATGTAACCACCAAATCTTATACCTAATCTGACACAGCTCTAGTCTATTTTATATTCTCGTTTTGAAGGAAATTGTAGGCATCAGTTTTTGAGTTGATAACCTCTGTAAAGTCGGCCCACTTAAGTCGATGCAACGTTAATCCAATATCTGGACCGGTGGCTATGCCTATTTGTTTCAGGTCAGCGGCGGTGAGATAACTGGAGCAACTCGCCCATTTTTCTAGGGCAGTAGCTATTGATGCAGTTTTCTCTCTGTTTAGCGTGCCCGCAATGGCAAGTGATTCTTCACCAATCTTTTCGTAGTAAGTGATACTGTCTGATGTGATTTTCGCATCATCAATGTTGTGTAATAACAAGCAGGCCTCTTCAATAAAGATTTTTAGCTGCTTAGGTAGCTGTAATCGCTCGAGAGCTGCGAGTCTCATCTCTTTTGTAGCGTATATAAGCAAACCTGTTACCAAGGTGCGTAAATTATATTCAGTTGCCAGTTGGGAATCTTGAAAGTTATTCGAATTGAACGAAAGAGCTGGATCAGTCCTTTCAAGAATCTTCCAGTCTTGAAGTTGCGAACAAATTCTTAGCGTAAATGC
The DNA here is from genome assembly GCA_029941115.1 of Dehalococcoidia bacterium. Classification (GTDB taxonomy): domain Bacteria; phylum Chloroflexota; class Dehalococcoidia; order UBA2979; family UBA2979; genus UBA2979. Next base: position 1,872 of record JAPYRK010000029.1, read on the forward strand.
ACTCGCGCAAATCTGTCTAAGCTCTGAAACAAGTCGCACTCCAGAGACATTTTCAAAACTTACGTCTTCGGCGTGTAGTTGCTGATATGCATTGATGCCCAACTTGAGCGCATGAGTTGTTGCTAATCTTGCCGCTCTCCAGAGTCGGGTGGGATCGTCTACGAAAGAATCGTGATGTAGAGTAATCAATGTCGCAGAATCTAAAGCGGAGACTCCGTCAAACGGGTCATGAAACATGTTTTCTAGATTTCGACTGAGACCTAGTGCCATAGCGTTGATTGAAAAGTCACGACGCTTAAGATCTAGATCGATCTCTTCCGTGGTAGAGACGACGGGGAGTGTACCAGGCCGGATATATCGCTCAGTTCTCAATCTTGAAATATCAAGTTGCATGTTAGCGTCTGTTCGTAGCGAGGCTGTTAGTAAGTCTGAATGACTCACTAAATTAATCTCGTTCGGATTCCATTGATCCTTGATTGCTTCGGCAAGGACCAGTGAGTCACCAGTCGTTGCGATATCAAGATCGCGTATAGGTTTTTCCATGAAGAAATCACGAATTGCACCACCAACTAACCATAATTTTCGGTTATTTTGGTTACTGTGCTCGACCGCCAAGAACAGTAACTGCTGGGCCTCGGGTTCTAGCTGATTACTTAAATCTTTGAGAGAAATGTGAGGCGAACGGCGTGGGGCTAGGTTTGGCATTATCGACATCTATTGTGCAGTCGCATAAGCGTGTGATCAGTTGTTGATTTTTTCATAACAAATTCTTAAACTAGTACTGTTGACTATATTACAGGCTGCGGGTGGGGAACTGTTTGAATCGAAACAACGAGGACGTTTTATGTCGTTAAGTTCTTCTGGCGTGCAAGCTTCGGTCATTGAGGCTAATCTACGGATATTTGAATCTAGCATTGGCTACAAATTTGATAACAAAAGCCTTTTTACCGAGGCGATGACCCATGCCAGCGCCTCGAATGAATTTCCTGATACGTACCACGATAATAATCAGCGTTTAGAATTCCTTGGAGATGCAGTAGTTGGCCTAATTGTCGCGGACGAACTTTTTCATCGTTTTCCGATCAGTCGTGAGGGAGATTTGACTGAATGGCGAGCTCGTTTGGTTCGTGGAAAAAAACTTGGAGAAATTGGATTGACACTTGGTTTGGGTAATTTTTTGATTCTTGGCGCAGGAGAGGAAAAAAGCGATGGCCGACTAAAAGGAAGGAATTTAGCAGAGTCACTTGAAGCTTTAATCGGTGCAGTTTTCGTGGACGGTGGCTATGAACCCGCCCGAAAATTCATTAATTTAGTTTTCGGACCCTATTTTCAACTGTTGGACACGTCTAATCCAAAAGGTGACTTACAAGAGCTTGCCGCGACGATAAGAACGCGACCGAAATATTTACTAGTGGGTGAGTCAGGCCCAGATCATGAACCCGAATATCGCGTGCGTGTTGAGATTGATTTGGGAGCTGGTATTGACCGGGAAGCCCTTGTTGCTGAGGGCACGGCTTCAACTAAACAAGGTGCGGAGACAGCAGCAGCAGAAGAAGCTTTGCCACAATTAAGAGAAGTACTGAATCAATAAGCAGGGATAATTAATGCACTTAAAACAACTTCAGATTCAGGGATTTAAATCTTTTGCTGATCGAACTACGTTTGAATTTGGACCAGGAATGACTGTCATCGCGGGCCCAAATGGATCAGGTAAAAGTAACGTCACGGATGCAATTCGCTGGGTGCTGGGTGAACAAACTGCTAGCTCCTTGCGCGCAAAGAAATCTGATGACGTGATCTGGATAGGCTCTGATTCTAGAAGACCTGCCGGCTTTGCTGAGGTGACGTTAACTTTTAACAACACTGATCATTGGCTTCCGTCGGATTATTCTGACGTCGCTATTACTCGTCGTGTGCATCGCGATGGACAATCCGAATATCTGCTTAATAAGAGAAAGGTACGTTTGACGGATCTCACTGAACTTATGGCGAAGGCAGATTTCCGTCAGGGCTCGTATTCATACTTGTCGCAAGGACTGGTAGATAAAGTTCTTTCTCTCAAACCTGATCAGCGCCGAGCCCTTATTGAGGAGGCGGCTGACTTGCATTCTGCTCGACAACGACTTCGATTATCTGAACGAAGACTCAAGGAGACGCGAGATAATCTTGGCCATGCCCGCATGGAAGTCAGAGAATTCGTGCCTAGATTGCGATCCCTGAAACGCCAGACAACACGAGCCGAAAAGTACCAAGAACTTAGAACTATTTTGGATGGAGCTTTTCAAGAATATTTCACCATCGGCTTCAGTGAGTCAGCATCGGACATCCAACTTGCATCAGAAAACACTCAACGACTACGCGATGCCCAGTTGTCGACTAAACAGAGATTTGAAGAAGCTCAGATAATGTATCTGGGTGTGCGAACTAATCTTGAGAATACCCGCTCTGAACTTGCGACTGCAGAGAGAGTTGAGCGAGAGAAGAGAGAGGCATTGCTTTACCTCGAACAAGATATGGCTCTTGCGGAACAGCGTTCAGAGCTATTCAATCAGCGACGAAACGATCTCAAAGCAAGCCTCGCTCACGAACCAGAGACTGGCTTATCTGAAGACCCACTTGAGCCTTCAGATGAATCATTACGACTACTAGTGCTTAGAAGTAGAGCGCATTTAGAACAGAAGAAAGACGCACTAGCAGAAGCTGATCAGATTTCGCGAGAAGTCCTTCGAGATCTTGCGGAACGTGAGGCTAGGCGTGCCCGGTTTAACGCTGAGCATGATGAACTTAAAGCCAGATTGCTAGATGTAGAAGCTTATGAAGAAAGACAATTTAAGGACCATATACGTAACACCTCTGCTGCTGAAACTATAACTCAATCAATTACTCAGCTAGACGTTGAGCTGACCAGACATCAAAGCGACTTCGATGAAATGCGAGTGTCGCTCGTAAGTGCGACGGATCTGGTTAAAGAGAATCAAATCGCTTTTGAGTTTTCCCGGTCAACCCTGAACTCTCAAATCGGTGAAATGTCATTGTTACAATCTGAAATCACAAGCCTCGAGAGTCAAATTGAACTTCAAGAGTTGCTTGTTCGTTCGACCGGTCAGATATCCGACGCAATTGAATTCATCTCTGACGTGTCAAAGTCGGATCCAACCATCCTGATTGATACCTTGAGCAAAGTGATTCATGTACCAGATCGCTGGAAAACAGCTGTAGAGGCGTGGATGGGAGACAAGTTAACAGCAGTAATTTTCTCAGATCACGCATCGCTCGCGAGCACACTAAACACAGAAGTCGATGGAATTAATAAGAATCTTCTTTTGTATTCCGCCGAAAATAGTTTCGAGAACGAAGCACTTCCAGCTCCATACCACACTGGAGTAATCGCTCCACTTACGGAAGTGATTACTGCTGATGACCATATGACGAATCTACTTTCGGTAATGTGTGTGAACACTTACCTCGTCACTGATTTTGATTCAGGAATGGCACTGAGTCAAATGGGCTATGACGCGGTCACTGAAACTGGAGAGATATTTCAGAGTGATGGAGGTGTGCGACTGCGGTCTACATCTAATCTAGAATCGCATCTTTCTTTGGTGACGGATCTTTCAAATAGTGTCGTCTTGCTTGAGAGAAAAAGAGATTCTTTGGGGGCAATATCTTTGCACCACACTAGGCTCGTCACTGAACTTGAGAGAGTGACGAACGCACTGGACGAATCTAAGGTGCAGCAAGCGACATTTACGGAGAATAGAGAAGTACTAGCAACTGAGCTTTCGCAATTAGAAAAAGAGCACTTGGGTCTGAAGGGTGAACGGGCACTTCTATTATCACGTGTGAAAAGCGCTGAGCCTAAAAATGAAAGCACCTCAGTAAAACAGTCAATTCAGGATCGTGCGTCAGGAATTATCAAGATTGATGATGAAATCCAAGACATACGTGATCGAGCAATGTCAGTTAATGCGCAACGTGATTCCATAGCGAGTGAATTCGAAGAAGCAAGTACTCACCTAGTATCTGCGGACGCCGATCAGCGAGCGCAAGAACAGATACGTTTTGAACGTGAGGCGGACCGTGTTCGCCGCTTAGAGGGCCGCACGCAATCGATAGAGTCGCTCAAGTCACTGGATAACTCTAATGAAGAATTAGGTTTGGAAATGACTCTATTGCGTGACAAAATTTCTTCACAACGATTAGCGCTCGTGGAGTCTAAAGCAGTAATAGCGCCAATGGAAGCGAGGGCTCTCGCGCTTACTAAGGACGAGTCAATGCTTCAGTCCAATAGGGAGGAGCTAGAGATTGAGCTCCGAGAGAATGAATCGAAGCTACTTAACTCTGAGCACGAATTAGATAGACTCAAAGAGTCGCGGCAACGATTGATAAGAGAGATGGAGGCGGAGGAATTTACGGAGGATATGCTTAATCAGCCAGCACTCATTGCGTACGAAGGCAAGACACCACATGAAGTATTCATGAGCGCTGAAGAACAAGTAAGCATAACAAGATCAAAGTTGAGATCACTCGGACCGGTCAATATTGATGCCCTGGATGAGTATCAAGAAATATTTGAGCGCCACGAGTTCCTTACCGCCCAAATTTCAGACCTCGAGCGGGCACAAACTGACGTACGAGCAATAATTCGAGATTTACGTACCGAAATACGGACTGCTTTTGTTGAGACCTTTGAACAGGTCGATATGCATTTTCGTGAGTATTTTACCAGATTTTTTGGAGGCGGCCGCGCTGAACTTAAACTAGTACAACCGGAAAGATCTGATGTGAATACTGAGATGGAAGAGAATGAAGAGACGAGTGATACAACTGAAGAGACTGAGGGTGCCGGCGTATTATCTGGGGATAACTCGTTAGTACCCGTGGATGGCGAAGCAGGCGTGGAGATCTATGCTCAGCCACCAGATAAACGGATTACCCGACTTGCCGCATTGTCAGGAGGCGAAAGATCGTTGACTTCTGTGGCACTCTTATTTGCGCTGCTTTCAGTAAACCCGTCACCTATTGTTGTTCTTGACGAGGTTGATGCAGCTCTTGACGAAACAAACATTGGGCGATTTGTCCAAACCGTGCGCGACTTTACCGGAGATACACAGTTTATAGTGGTCTCGCATAGCCGAATTACCATTGAGGCAGCAGACTCGATTTATGGCATATCTATGGGACCTGATTCGATGAGTCAAGTATTATCAATACAACTAGGTCATGCTGATGCGCAAAGTGCCGCATAATGGGTTTATAAATGGGATTTGGTCGATCGCAGGAGGATTCTCAGATTAGTGACGTTGATCGTGGGAAAATTAAACAGGCCACAAAAAAAACTCGCCTTTCGGCATTCAGTAAAATAACTGGACTTTTCAGCATGGATGCAATCAGTGCTGATCTGTGGGAGGAATTAGAAGAAGTTCTGATTAGTGCTGACGTCGGTGTAAAAACTAGTTTTGAAATTCTAGATCGCTTAAAGGCTGAAAAACCCAAGACCCGCCCTGAAGTGAAGGAAGCATTGCGAGATTCATTAATTGAAATACTTGAATCTGTCGAGGAAACGGCGGGGAAATTATGGGACAACGATGAGCTGAACTTAAATTTGAAGGCCGTTAATTCACCAGCTGTTGTGTTAGTCGTGGGCGTTAACGGAAGCGGTAAAACTACAGTAATCGGGAGGTTAGCCTCGCTTTATGTTAAGGAAGGTTATCGCGTGATGGCTGCTGCAGGTGACACCTATCGAGCTGCGGCTATAGATCAGTTGCAAGCATGGGGTGCCACAGTAGGCTTTGATGTGATTGCTCAGCAACCTGGAGCAGATCCTGCTGCAGTAGCTTTTGACGCAATCAACGCCGGCAAAGCACGCCTATATGATTTGATTATTATTGATACAGCTGGAAGATTGCAAAATAAGACAAGTCTCATGGAAGAACTTGCGAAAATCAAGAGAGTTATCACTAGACAGATTGATAGAGAACCAGATGAAGTACTACTTGTTATCGATTCTACGACAGGCCAGAATGGACTAATACAAGCTGAGGTCTTTACCAAAGAAGCAGGTGTTACTTCAATCGCACTTTCCAAGCTTGACGGGGCTGGCAGGGGCGGAATAGCTTTTGCTATCGCTCAAGAGTATGGCTTACCAGTGAAATTTGTGGGGGTTGGCGAACATGAGTCTGACCTAATCCCTTTTATTCCCGAAGCATTCGTGGATGCCTTACTGCTAGATCGCGAAGAATAAGACTTCTATTTAGGCATTTGAAATGACACATCTACTTCTCTGGTATCTAGTCACTTTGATTATTTCGTTTTCCGTAATTATTCCTACGATGGAATTTTTTCAATCATTTAGATCAGAAGGGTTTGCCTACGCAAGAGTCGTGGGCGTCGCATTCCTATCGTTATTCGTCTGGCTCACCCTCAAACTTGACATCGGTATTTCAGTTATATCAGCTTCTCTTTTTTGGCTATTAATGTTTTTTGCGTTGAGCGTGGGGATGATTTTTCGTAATCGGTCCATACTCGAACGACTATGGTTGCAAAGAAAGAAAATCTTGATGATCGAGTCGATATGGATTGTTTTGTTTGGAGCCATTTTATTCGCCAGATCCTTAGCACCCGATGCAATTGCCACCGAAAAACCGATGGACTTAATGATAATTACAAGTATCTTTCGAAGTGAGGTGGTTCCACCTCCTGACCCATGGTTTTCTGGGGTGCCACTTTCTTACCACCATCTTGGGCATCTGAGTGCAGTCATAGTTGGCAAACTATCACAACAATCAATCGGAATGATTTTTAACTTAGTACTCGCTTCCTCTGCTGCAACTGCAGGTGCAGTTGCAGCGTTGCTTGCCATTGATTTTTTACCAGACTTACGACAATTAAGTCGACGCAAGAGTGTGCTGATTGTAACGTTTACCGGATTTACAACTTTGTGTACTTTATTTCTCTTGGCACCGTGGATCGGGGTATTGAATATTCTTTTTTCCAATGGATATTTAACCGGAATCGATTTGCAGTGGTTGAATGTGGAAAACTTTCCATTTCTAACTGATGTACGATACGGAATTCCGGATCAATGGTGGTGGTGGTGGTACACCACTCGAGTTTTTGACAGTAGCTTTGCTGAATTCCCAGCATTCACGTTTTTGCTAGGTGATCCACATGCGCATGTATTTGGGCTACCGATAGTTCTCACACTTCTCGCTGTTGGGCTGAGTCTTACCAAAAATCGACCTGTGGTTGGCTTTGGATACTGGTTTAGTCGGCCATTTAGCTTGATTTACGTCAGTGGGTTATTGGCCGCTCTTTGTATGACGAATGTCTGGGATTTACCGATTTCCTTCGTCGGACTGGTCGGCGCCGTTTGGCTTTGCCAAAGATATAACGAAAGAAATTATGCTGAGACATTCAAATCCGTTCTAAGCTTTTCATTTCCGATCATAATCTTGGTGGGTATAATTCTGTATCCATTTTTTTCTGGTCTGAACCCACCAACTACAGGGATATCGCTGGTGATAGGAGAGCACACCAATCTGGCACAATTAGTGCTGTTTTGGGGTCCAATGTTTTCCATAATGGTTGGTTCCGTATTGTGGAACCGAGAGCAGCAAACATGGAGCTATATTGCTTTAAAGGAACCGCTACGACTCACAGCCACTATTTTACTGGTATGGGTTGTGGCGTTGCTTACGACGGATAATATCGATGAGATCATAAACCGCTCTACCGGTTGGCTAACTCTCGGATTGTTAATTTGCGGCGCTTTCCTGACTCGGTTAACTAGCCATAAAACTCATGACCAATTTTGGTATGTCTACTGGGTTATGGGCTTGGTGCTATTGCTCCTCATTGGAACGGAGCTAGTGAGAATTGAAGATGCATTTTCGGGCAGATTGAACACCTTATTTAAAGCCTGGTTTATTAGCTGGGGAATTGCATCAGTTGCCGCTGGTGGCATTTTCGGAACGTCTCTAGCTCTCGGCTCATGGCAGATTAGGCCTAACCGCATCTCTATACGTGCCTCTCTAGTAATCGTGCTGATTCTTTTTTCATTTAGCTCTATCGCGTTTGCTCCCGCTATGGCTATTAGTCGGGGATGGGAAGGACAAATACGCGGTTTGGATGCTACCAAGCACGTTCAACTTCAGCAACCTGGTCTTGCAGAAGCTGTGGCCTGGGCTGTGGCTACCCTTGATTCAAGTGAAGACGTGGTGCTGCAGGCCGTGGGCGAATCATATGAGGGTGGAAACATGTTTTCAACATTGACTGGTTTACCCACGGTACTAGCCTGGCCGAATCATGAGCGGCAATGGCGGAAAGACATTAGAGAGACGGAGCGTCGAACGGCTATTGATAACGTATATCTATTTGGAGCTGCTGGCGAAGGACTTGCATCTCTCGCAAAATACAATATAAACCATGTACTTATTGGCGATTTCGAGAAGAGAATCTATGGTGCCGATGTAGGGGCAAGATTCAGAGATTGGGAGATGGTGTTCGAATCATCTGACTCAAAAATAAGGATTTTCGCCTGGACCAATCCGTAACTGAATGGTGTCAGATAGAATCTACTAATGTATCGACTGACGACATATCAAATACGTAGTGAGATCAGTCATCTGGCCAAATTTCTCATTCAAAATCCTCTATTCCTAACACTTGCGGGTATAGCTGTACTCGCTTTGATCCTAAGAACTGTAAATCTTGGTGACAGAGCAATGCATCACGACGAATCGTTGCACGCCGAATTTGCTTGGCGATACCTGGTAGGACTGGGCTATCAGCATGACCCTCTGATGCACGGGCCATTACTTTTTAATTTAATAAGTGCGACATTTTATTTATTGGGTGATTCGGAGTTTACCGCAAGGTTACCACTTGCGTTGGCGGGCTCTTGCCTAGTATTTTGCCCTTTGTTTTTAAAAGAGAAACTGGGTTCGATTGGTGTGTGCGTGTGTGCAGTGCTTTTGTCGATATCTCCCTCGCTACTTTATTATTCAAGATTTTCTCGTAACGACGTATTGGTCACTTTATTCACATTTCTGTTAGTTGTATCGATTTGGAAATTGATTAGACCTAGGGCCCTGCCGTGGTTCAGGTATCGAGAGTTACAAACTAAACTCTCAATCTGGCATGTTGTGTTTGTAGTGGTTTTGAGCGGACTATTTCTGGCTAAAGAATTGTCATATATGATTGTGGCACTGCTGTTGCTTTATCTCAATTTTGCGTTGGCTCACGAATGGACGATGCAACGCCATAATAATCGACCGACTTTAGCTAATCGAATCAAGGACGGGGTTTGGCTGATTCCATCAAGTTGGATATTAGCCAGTATTTGGCCCCTTCTCGGTCGAACTCGTTATAAACTTGGAATACGTTCACGACCAGAGGCTGATATTTTGATCCTTCTCGGAACATTAGTACTACCCTTATTAGCCGCGGCCGCCCGAATAGTGAAGCCCGAACTTTCGCCAAGCCTTATTTGGCCTATAGTTGGTCTACTTTTCATTATGGCTTTGACTGTAGGTCTCTTTTGGAATGCACGGGTCTGGATTTTCTGCGCGACGATATTCTATGCATTGCTCTTGCTCTTTTACACAACGTTTGGCTTGAATCTTGAGGGCGCACGAAGTCTTTTTTGGGATTCTTTATCCTACTGGATTGATCAGCAAGAAGTAAAACGTGGAACTCAGCCTTGGCACTACTACTTGATGCTCGTACCGCTCTATGAATTTCTAGCACTCATACCGGCTTTGATTGGAACAGTATATTTCGCATTAACCAGAAAAATTGATGGATTTCTTGGATTATTATTGGTCTGGACATTTGGGATGTTTATAGGACTTACCTTGGCTGGCGAGAAAATGCCATGGCTCTCGACCCACATTGCACTTCCACTTGCTCTTTTAGCGTCGTATTGTGTTGCTTGTTTCGCCCGAATAAACTTTAAGCAAACGCGAGTCAGAAAAATATTGATGATTACCACGGGAGCGCCACTGATACTTGCTATCTGTTTGAGTGCTTGGACGAACGTGGGACTCAACATTAATCATTCGGACACACCGCTTGAACCCCTGATCTATACTCAGACATCGCCAGATGTTCCAAGACTCGCTTCAAGAATTATTCAAAGCTTAGAGAACGGTTCAAGTACGGGAGTTGTGGTGGATACGGACTTGGCTTTGTCATGGCCTTGGGCTTGGTACTTGAGAGGCCGAAATGTGCAATATACCCCTGGTGCAGAGCTGCAGTCGGGTGATTATGAGTTGGATCCAAGGAAGATTGCGATACTAACGGAATTAAGTAACTATCAGCGATATGATCTTATGAAAGATCACGGCTCGGTGGAACCATATATCCACCGATGGTGGTTTAACGAAAATGATTACCGACAACTGACATGGCAGCACGCTCTTTCAATAGATGACTGGCCCAATCGGTTTAAACGACTGGGTTCATTCCTGAGATTTCGAGGAGAAACACCACACGGAGTGAAAGCATTCATTGGCTTTCCAAAATAACTACTGAGGGTTGTCATGAGTAGAACCTTGAAAATTTTAGCCGGCTTGATATTGAGTGGAATTTTTATATATTTTTCGTTTCGACAGATCAATTTGGGGGATGTGCGTGCTCGAGGGTTACATTTCTCGTTTGGGTGGTTGCTTTTTGCTACGACACTCTACAGCACTGGAGTTGTACTTCGAGGAATAAGATGGAGAATGATCTTAGCTAGCTCCACTTCTATCACCACTGGCGCCGCAATTTCACTTGTTATTATCGGCATGTCAGCAAATAATATTTTACCAATGCGAACCGGAGAAATAGTGCGGTCTGGTATTCTCAATCGTCAGACCGGACTGCCAACATTGACCGTTTTGGGGACTATCTTGCTGGAGAAAATTTTAGATACCTTAGTGCTTCTTGGACTCACGGCGATTGCCTTAGTGTTACTAAATCAGGAAGAAGCAAAAATCTTTATTATCGGGGCGACAGGACTAGTTGTACTTGGTATTAATCTTCTCTTTGTGCTCGTTAATGGAAGTATTTCACGTCGAATCTTGAAGTTATTGATTTTTCTACCCGATCGAATTCGGGCGCTTGCCTCAGGCGTTGTTTCTCGAGTGCAATCTGGTTTTGGAACGATAGAATCCAAACAAATTTGGTTTAAAGTAGCAGCACTTTCTATATTGATCTGGGTACTCGAGTCGATCTCATATTTTTGCGTAGCGGCGTCAATGGGGATATTCTTGAGTATCACTCATTTTACGGTTGTAACATCAGCTTCTAACTTGGCTATTGCGGTGCCATCCTCAGCAGGTGGAATCGGCCCATTCGAATTTTTTGCGAAAGAATCATTAACCTTTGTGAGTGATATTTCGGTTACAGACGCCGCGGTATATGCTGTAGTACTCCATTTCTTACTTTTAGCACCAGTGAGTCTTGTTGGACTGTTTTTAGCTTGGATTCGCGGATTGAGCATTCTTAGAATCCCGAGCTATGAAAGAGAGGCTGAGCATACAAAATGAGCGACACAGACTTAAAAAATATGAAAGTAGCTGTGGTTGGTGGCGGAGTCACTGGGTTGGCTGCCGCCTACCATCTTGTAAATAATGGTGTGAATGTAACGATCTATGAGAGTGGCGAAACCTTGGGAGGCCAGGTAAGAACTATCGAAGTGGGCGGAAATCAGATAGAGATTTTTTATCATCATTTGTTTCGTTCCGATACTGTCGTGATCGAGCTAATAAAAAAATTAGGCCATGGATCTGATTTGGCTTGGTTGCCATCTGTTGCCGCAATGCATAGTCAGACTAAAATCTATCCATTCGTAGGCGCCCTTGACTTACTACGTTTCACCAAGGTCTCATTGTTTTCCAGACTGCGACTGGGCTTGGCGGCTCTTTGGCTACGTTATGACTCGAATTGGCAAAAATATGAGGGTACACGTGCGTCGAGCTGGATTAAGAAATGGGTTGGGGAATCTGGCTATCGGGCGGTATGGCGTCCGGTACTGCGGTCGAAATTCGGAGTACATTTTGAGGACATTTCGATGGCTTGGTTTTGGGGCAAAATTTATCTTAGATTTGCTTCGAGAGACGGCATCTTGGCTAAAGAAAAGCTAGGCTATCTGAAAGGATCGTTCCGTAAGTATATTGACTCGCTTTCTGAAGCGATCCGAAAGGCGTCTGGCACTGTCTTAACCGAATCTACAGTTGAAGAAATATTCACTAATAGGGACAAAGTTACCGGCTTAAGATATTCTCAGCATGGAGCAACTAGTGACGCCGAGTGTGATGCTCTTTTGGTGACGACCCCCACTCATATTTTTGAAAAAATTTCACCTCCAGCTGTACTTAACTCACCCTATGGCGACTTATTACGGACGGTTCAATATCAGTGGGCCTCGGTACTACTATTGGTGTTAGATAGACCGCTATCTGACACCTATTGGCTAACTATGACGGATGACGACATGCCGTTTGTGGTGACTGTCGAGCATACGAATTTTATTTCAGCCAATGAATACGACGGAAATCATATCGTGTATTTTTCGAACTATGCTGATCCTGATGATGCGCTGATGGAGCTATCAGTCGATGAAGTCCTTAATATATACAAGCCTTATATACAACGAATTAACCCTAAATTTGATGAAAGCTGGATCCGTTCCAAGTGGTTTTTTACGGATCGGGCAGGGCAACCCATAGTTGATTACTTGTTTCATGAACGAATTCCCCCTCATCGCACACCAGTTGATGGCTTATATCTTGCCAACAATACTCAAATCTACCCCGAAGACCGTGGCCAAAATTATTCCATTCGTATGGGTTTCCGAGCCGCAGATCTAATTCTCGCGGATCTAGGAAAGTCAGAGAATTAAGTGTTCCTCGAGAATGTAGGAGTGTCCAGGAAAGAAGTTGCAGCCGAAGCTAGGGCAAGTGTAAGACCAAGTGGCTTTCCCCAACTACAAGGAGCAATTCCAAATTGGCAAGCTGCGAAAGCGGCTACAGCAAGAATGCCTAGTAAAACCCATGGGGCGCGTCTTTTTATGTAATGTGACATGAAATCTCCTAATGCTTCATCAGACTCTAGCTTAATATCTCTTTCGGTGTATTTGTTTGCTACGCGATCGGGATGACTCGAGGCGAACGTGCCAGAGCTTTCTTTTGAATCGCATTTGGGGCTATATCAATGCAAGCTCCACATCGGACACATCCACTCATGTTTATCGACCAGGCGCCCGCTTCTCCTTCGAATTGGCCTTTCGGGCAAATGGTAGCGGCTTCGTTTAACAAAGGATCTGTCTGGTCAACTATTTCGAGTTCATACATTCCGGACAGAGTCAGTGTTGGATCATAACCCGCTATCGCGTCTTCGTAGTCAGTTCGAAAATGTTGTAGGGTGTTGCGCATCGTTTTTGGCGAAAACTGACCGTGTACGCAGTTAGAGTGCTGAAGTAAATCATCAACCAGTTTGAGATTGGGTGCATCATCTCGTCGTCCTCGTCCGGATATAATCCTCCGTACAATCTCGGTTTGCCTCTGGTTGCCGCCGTGGCAGGTGGTGCACCGACCACACGATTCTTCCTCAACGAATTCTGAAAAAAGTTCATTTAGTACGAGGATATGAGTACCTTCTCCAATAAAAACAATCCCTCCGGCACCCATAATCGCATCCCATGGAGCAAAAGACGCGTTTTCAAGAATCAATTGATCGATTGAGTGACTTGGTAATAGTGAACCCAAGGGCCCCCCTGATTGAATGGCATAGAGTTTCCCGTGCTCGCCATTCGGCGTGTGAATTCCGCCGCAGGAGTCTAATATTTTGGCCAGTGGAGTTCCAAATGGGAGTTCCATAAATCCAACTTGTGCGATATCTCCAGAGAACGAGAATACTCGGGTTCCACTCATACTTTCAGTTCCGAGTTCCTTGTACCAGTCGGATGTGTGACGAAGAATCATTGGAACGGTGGCATATGTTTCAACGTTGTTCACATTTGACGGAAGATTGAATACACCAACTTGTGCTGGAAAGGGAGGTTTTACTCTGGGCATGCCTCTCGAGTCTTGTATTGAGGATAAGAGCCCTGTTTCTTCGCCACAGACATATGCGCCAGCACCACGTATCACCCGCAGGTTAAACTCAAGGTCGGAACCGAGTATGTTTTTGCCAAGCAATTGATTATTGATTGCATTTTGGATGGCTCGCTCCATGCGATCTATTGCTAGAGGATACTCATCTCGTAGATAGATAAATCCAGTCCTCGAGCCGGTTGCTAGACCGGCAATAAGCATTCCCTCAATCAGTGAGTGTGGTTCACCCTCCATTACCACTCGATTCACCCACGCCCCAGGATCTCCCTCATCAGCATTGCACACCACATAATGATCATTTCCCTGCGCTCCTGCGAGAAAGTTCCACTTAACCCCAGTGGGAAATGAAGCTCCACCTCGGCCCGTGAGTCCGGCGGCAATTAGTGAGTCACGAACTCGTCCCTCGGGCATACGGCGACCAATAATTCTAGCCGTTGCTTTATAAGACCCTGTTGCGATCGCGTGGTTTAGTGAATCAGGGTCGGTTATTCCAAGGTTTGCCAAGAGTCTACGCTCGTCAGGTTCACAAGAAAAAAAAGGGTGATCTCGGATGGAGGCAATCTCTCCAGACTCACCACTGATTTGTCCGATTACTAAATCTTGTAAGTGACTGTTTGGACCATCCTGAGCTTCTTGAATCAGGTCACTACATCGTTCGGGCGTGACAGGACCATAGAGGATTCTTGTTCCATTTGGCCATGTGATTGATACCGTAGGGTGAACACTTTGTATACCGTAACCGTGCACATGCCCGATACCAATCGTGGCACCAGACTCCGCCACAGCTTGTTTCAATATTTGTTCAATTCTGTCCGAGCCGTTGGCTAAACTTGACGTGTCATTGGCCACGTCGATACGAGGCTGCAAGGGATTTAACCAATATTTAAATTCCTCATCCGCAACCCTAACCAGCTCGTTATAGCGACTTGTTACGGAGCTTCCTTCATTTGTTTGAGTACCTGATGCAGCTGAATCAACGCTAACCATTGAGTATTTCTCCGATCCCAGAACCGCTACGAAGACCTCGTGCTAGTTTTATCGATTTTGCAGCTGTTAACTTCCCAACTGGGAGTTCATAGGTCTTATGTTCTTCGACCCATATCATGGGTGCGAGTTCACATGTACCGTTACATTGCCCAACGACAACGCTGCATTGTCCATCCTCAGTTTGCTCGCCCGTTTCATTTAAATCTAATGTGGCGAGGATTGCGTCGCGAATTCCTGCGGAGTTTCGCGTGCGGCATGCTGGTCCGGAACACCACCTGATTGTGGTTTTTGCTGGCGGGTCAAATCTATATTCTTCATAAAATGAGGCCATTCCATAGACTTCTGCTGTAAACATTTTGAATTGATCTGCGATAACCGCTAACGCTTCTTTTGATAGATAGCCCATTTCGTGTTGGACTGCATATAGTGCGGCCAAAAGATCGCCATTATTTGGCTTGAAGTCTTTAATGATGGAACGAATCCTAAGTGTTGACTCAGTTTCTAACGGCATGTCTGCTCCCGGTCATGAACGTTGCTATAGGAATTTTAAGGGGCAAAGATGCGTTACTCAAGCGACCCTAGTATCTGATGGTTAGTCATCGCATGAATTCCTTATCAATTGTACGTTGGTTAATTTCGATCATGGTTGGGCGACCATGTGCACAGGTGAACGGTTGCGCTGATTGGGTTAGATTTGTGATAAGCATCTGCATGGTGTATTTATCCAAGATATCGCCAGCTCGGATTGCGGAGTGGCATGCAATGGTTGCCGCGAGAGCGTCTGGCTTGCTTAGACGCTCCTCCTGGCTTAAATCATCCAGACATGTCGTAAAGCTCTGGATTGGGTCTTTTCCAGTGAGGTGAGCTGGGATCGACCTTAATAGAATATTCGTTGCCCCCAGGAAGTCAAAGTCCCACCCGGCTGATTGAAGAAGTTCTTTTTCTTGGCGGGCATGTTCAGAAATCGATATTGAAGTTGAAATCATGGCTGAGCTAAGCAATGGTTGAGAATTAACTGATGAATTCGAGAGCTCCGACCGTACTTTTTCATACTGCACTCGTTCA
>JAPYRK010000030.1 GCA_029941115.1 Dehalococcoidia bacterium
CGTCTATTTTAGCCTCATTAAAAGGCGCATAACTTTCAATTTCTGACCCATCAACTTTCTTAGTTATTTGAAGTACTGCTAAATTTCTTACGAAGTTGGCTGCTATTAGGTCAGCTTGGTATTCAATTTTTGGTTCACGTGGGTCCCGATTGGTCACGATATATAGCGCGTCAATCCGTCTCTGTCCTGATGGATTTTGCCAATCGACAGACCCAAAATCGGTTAGTATGAGTCTTTGTTCAGAGTCAATTATTATCCCAGTTGTTGCTGTAATAATGTCGTATTTAATGCCGGCAGTATTGGCAAGAACAGTAGGTGTGCCAGCTTGAAAAGACACTCCGAGAATCTGCACTATTGTCTGTGCTAGATCAGAGTTAGTGGGCGTAGGTTCTAGATTCTCAGGGGTGGCTGACTTTAATAAATTCAGACTGAAAGGCCTTGTCAGGACGAGAACTTTCGGAGCTTGAGTAGCTATACGAGGTGAACTATTTTGAATGCGAGATGGTGTTGGAATAGAGGTTGAACTGCAATTTAAGCCCAAGCCAATTGACAGCAATAAGACCAGGCAGAACGCTTTGGAAATTACTAAAGCTAAATTAGATTGACTTGGTTTCATTGGTACCGTTATTTTAATTGATTAAATTATCGTTAGTTGCGGTTTTATGTTAATTTGTGAATGAATTCACTGCAGTCGACTTGTCGACTGTCAGTGCTCAGTTACGATTTTGAGATGAGGAGCGCAAGAATGACACCGAACTTTACCGTAGTTACGTATGACGTATCGGAACAAATAGCCACGATTACTTTGAATAGACCTGAGAGAATGAATTCGTTTAGCGGTGAATTGCTTTCGCAATGGGCTGATGCGATTAGGCAGGCTACCGACGATAACGATGTTCGTGTCGTGATAGTCACGGGTGCTGGGCGTGCTTTTTGCGCCGGCGCTGATCTGAAAGCTGAGGCCGAGAGCGATGACACGGTGTTGATGGCTGAGAAGAACGCCGGTGAACGGAGAAACTCATTACGCTATTCAGTTCATCGAGTGGCGCAGGCTCTTCAGTATTTGGATAAGCCATATATTGCAGCTCTCAACGGTGCGGCGGTTGGTGCTGGGATGGATATGGCATCCATGGCAGATATTAGGATTGCGTCTGATACGGCTCGGTTCGGAATGTCATACGTTAATGTTGGCTTAATTCCGGGTGATGGAGGAGCTTGGTTACTTCCAAGATTGGTAGGTCTGCAGAAAGCCTTAGAACTAATCTGGAGCGGAGATCTCTTTGATGCACATGCTGCTTTGGAGATGGGATATGTGGCGCGAGTGGTACCTCATGATGATTTGATGAAAGAAACACTTGCCTATGCGAGACAATTGGCCGATGGCCCACCGATAGCCATGCAACTGGCTAAGAGATTAGTCTATCGAGGATTGGATCAATCTTTTGCAGAGGGACTGGAGCAAGCTCAAGCCGCAATGGCAATTGTTCAGTCAACCACTGATTCTAGAGAGGGCCCTGCTGCTTTTAGGGAAAGGCGCAAGCCATTATTTGAGGGAAGGTAACGAGTTATCGCACAGGTCGAGCACAAGCTTATTTTATTGATGACAGTGTTTAGGTATTATTGTAGTTCGATTACTTTTCCAGCGACCACCAGTAGGGTTGATCAGTAATCTGGGCCAATTTTGATTTATTCCACCTAAATAATGTCTAAAAATTCAGCCGATTGGTGTTGGTGAGTAATACCAAACCCCAGTTCATTTGTGACACATAAGACCTGTGCATGAGAGAGAGTAATAATTTTTTCGAGTACTGGTCTAGTGAACTATCGAGGCTTAACAACTGTTTTTCATTAAACTCTTCATTGATTTCATTAAAATCTCCAAGGATCGCAAACGATATGTTTGTGACCCACATCGAGATGCAATCGATGATTATGACGTCGTTTGTGCAGTTACTTATTACGTCGACTATATCGACGGACTCTTCAATAGTTTGCCAACTATCTGGTCGATCTTGTTTGTGCCGACTCGCATGATAAGTCACTTCTGAATCTTGGGGTTGCATTGTGACTATAAAACTTACAGTTCGAGTATTTTTTCCTGAGGATTATTTGCAATCTTTAGTGCAGTGTAGAGTTTCCGCTTCTTGCGCCACCAGTAATTAAGGTTATGTTGGAGTGAGCTCTATCTTTCATATTATTGTTACTAAGCCAAAAGAAAAGCGGTTCCTGATGCAATTAAGAATGCTACTAAAACAGTCGTTTGTGAGAGTTCTATTCCTGCGCCGAGAATATCACCTGTTATGCCCTCTAATTGCTTAGAAGCAAACCAGGCAACGGTAATGGAAGTTGCTGCAGCCACAAAAATCAAGAGAATGCCGGTTAACCCCAGCATGAAAGTGGATGCAATAATTGCGATTATCGTACCTATTATCATTGGAATTGTAATCAATGATTGCTGAATTGAATTACCAAGACCACTTAAGCGGGCTGGCGGAAATAATCCAACCATCGGAATTACCGACCATCTTCCTAACATAGGCGTAACGATCAGCGCCGACCGACTTAGACTACCACCTAGCTGCAATATTTCGGCGAGCACTACCCATTGGAGAAGGAGTGTAAGAGCCAGAGCCACCACTCCGGCTGGTCCTGTATTTCCTACACTCATAATTCCAAGTTTATCTGCTTTACTCCCTTGACTTGCGAGACCGTCTGCCGTGTCAGCGAGGCCATCAAGATGTAGTCCTCCAGAAAGTACAGTCAGAATTATCAAAAGAATAACAGAGTTAACCTCCGGCTCGACTAGTCGCTCAAGCAGGCTCGCTGAAATCCATAGAAACGCTCCAATGCCTAATCCAATAATCGGGTAACAGCTTATGGATCGCGCGAACAAGGAGTTCTCGTAGATTCTGGGTCGAGAAATTCTAAGAATAGTCAAAAATTCGAGCGCTATTAGAGGGTATTTCAGTGTCTCTCGCAGAGTTACATTCATTTGTGTTCCTCTATTTCCGCAATAGGATCTATTGTACTTACGGCTGCCTCCGCGAACGTCGCCATATCGCTAAGTAATCGGCAGGCAATATCACAAAGATTAATCGCAAGTGCGGCACCAGATCCTTCTCCCAAGCGCATTTGTAGATCAAGCATCGGATCTCCACTGTCAAGTATGTCGAGCACAACCTTGTGTCCTGGTTCTGGGGATAAATGACTGGGAATCGTAAATTTTTTCAGGTCTGGCGCGATGAGATTAGCTAGTAGTACCGCAATTCCTGAAGTCACACCGTCGATTACGATGGGTACCCTGTTGGCGGCGGCTCCCAAGGCAATTCCTGCGAGTATGCCAATTTCAAACCCACCCAATGCTGCAAGAAAAGATATAGCCTTTTCGGGACCGCTCATTTGATGAGCATCGTTGATGATGTCTACGTTTACAGCCAGTGCCCGTTCGATCACCGTGAGTTTTCGCTCGAACTGCAACGCGTCAATACCTGTACCCAGACCGACTACAGTTGATGGTTTTCGTCTACTTATAGCGGCTATTAGCGCACTGGCAGATGTGGTGTTACCAATTCCCATCTCACCTAGACCGATTATATTGGTTGGGCGTTTAGAATGTGCATCATTGAAGATTTCTATCCCTCTGGTGATGGTCTCTGTCGCCTTGGGATAAGTCATTGCGGGCCCTATAGCAATATTCTTTGTTCCTTTGCCTAAACTGGCCTGAACTAACGCTCCTTGAATAGGTGACGGAATGTTGATGCCTGCGTCGATCACTATTACTTCGATTTTGAAACTATCGGCGAGTACATTGATTGCAGCTCCACCCTGAAGGAAGTTTTTTACCATTTGCGGGGTAACTTCTTTGGGATAAGCAGATACTCCTTCTTCAGTTACTCCGTGGTCAGCCGCAGCCACCATGATGGTTTTCCTATGGAGGATTGGGCTTGGCACCGCGGTGACACCAGCTATAAATTCAGAAAGAGCTTCTAACTTTCCAAGAGCTCCTTCTGGCTTAGTGAGCTGCGACTGTCTCTGCACTACCGAGTCTATGGATTGTTGATGTGGAACCTGCAAGGATTCAATCGTTTTTACGGTGCTGTTAATGGTGCTGTTAATCAAGTTTTGTGAATTCATTATCGAGGCTCTACCTAAGGTTAGGACATTTTCTGATTGGAGTATGTGGTTATGACTCTACAGCAATGATGGTTTGGTTTCCGAGTACACTTGACAAATCTGTCAGTTTTATCTATCTTGAAGATCGTCACAACTCTAGTGGCCGCCTAATTTCCTTTTAAGGAACCGGGGGAACCAACTATGGGGTGAATCTTGGGGAAGCGTTGAGCTTATTCAAGACGGGCTTTTTCTGATCAGCCCGAACCCGACAGCTAACCTCGGCGGCGCCCGGATCAGCGTTTTACCCAGCTTGCTGGGTGGTTTTGGATCCGGAGGTAGATGGGCATGCCAATTGTGAGTACCCCACCTAGAAGATGTCCCCGTTGTGAGGGGATGATGATTATAGAAGATGACTGGTATGGTGTTTTTGGATCGTGTGTAGCTTGTGGCTACGTACACGAGCAGGAGCGCTGCGATCCAGCCGATATCGAAAAGGAAGAGCAGCTCGCTGCAGGTAAGCAGCGCCGCCGCCAACCTTCACACGGTAAGCTTCGACTCTAAATCAACTTTTCATATATCCATAGAGTTTGATTTTGGTGCCTCTTGATGGCCTAGAATTTGGCTATGATTATTTTTATAGCAAACTACGAGCGCTGACTTTTCAACATAAAAGCTTTATGCGTCTGTTGAAATAGACATGATTATTTTGAATAATGGATGATCCAGTATTCGTAAGCATCTTGAAGCGCAAGCCAAGATGCCTCAATCACATCAGTTGATGCGCCAACGGTACGCCACCTACTTTTGCCATCGCTAGATTCGACCAGCACCCTGACGGCCGCGTCGGCACCAGCTTTTGAGTCTATGATACGCACTTTGTAATCTGTGAGATGGACTTCGGCTATATCAGGATAGGTCTCGGTAAGAGCTTTTCTCACAGCCGCGTCCATCGCAGAGACGGGGCCATTGCCATCCGCAGCTACTTGGGTCAGTTTGTTATCGACTCGTATCTTAATCATGGCCTCTGCTTGCATATCGTTATATGAAAACACCGATTCATCTGGATCAGTTGAATCATCTTTCACTAACCTTGGCTTTGCTCCGACATAGTGGTCAGAGTCAGGTCGGCGTCTCTCGACAATTACGAAGTCTTCTAGAATGAAGGCCGGTGAAAAGTTGCTTAATGTGCGACGTGCAACCATTTCGAAAGATGCCTCTGCTGCCTCAAAAGCAGAACCTTGCGCTTCTCTAGCCTTGATTCGTGACAATACTTTTTCAGAATCTGACTCGGAAAGCTCTAAAGTACTCCCTTGCTCTTTTAATTTTTGAGATATACTTCGGCGTCCAGATATTTCAGAAATCAGCACTCGTTCAGTGTTACCAACGGCACTAGGATTGATATGCGTGTACGAGCCAGGGGACCTAACGATTGCCGCTGCGTGTAAACCCGCTTTGTGGGCAAACGCACCAGTTCCTACATATGGCTGCTGAGGATCTAGTTGGAGATTGGCAAGCTCTTGAGCAAGAGCCGCTGTTTGGGTCAATAATCTCAACTGTTCGTCACTGATAACGTCTATTTCTAGTTTTAATTTGAGATTTGCGATAACCGAAATTATATTCGCGTTTCCGGTTCGTTCTCCCCAGCCATTCAGGCATGCTTGCACGTGATCGGCTCCAGCGCGAATTGCCACGAGCGTGTTTGCAACGGCATTATCCGTATCATTGTGCGCATGTATCCCTATTCGGATACTCTCATCAAGTTCTTGTTCGGTTATAAATGTTTTTACGGCGCTTACTATTTCTGAGATTTGCCAAGGAAGATTTCCACCATTTGTATCACACAGTGTGAGCGTGGATGCGCCACCAGAGAGAGCTGCTTTCAAAGTATGAATCGCATACTCACTGTTCTCGAGATATCCATCAAAGAAGTGTTCAGCATCGAAGACAACTTCTTTTCCGGCTGAGACACATTCTGCTATAGACTCCTTTATCATCAACAAGTTTTCTTCATCAGTCGTTTGCAGTACTTCAGTCACTTGTTTAAGCGATGATTTGCCCACAAGTGTGATTACCGGCGTTTCGGCGGCAAGCACCGCTTGGATAGCTGGATCGTTTTTTACATCTCCGCCCGGCTTCCGTGTCGATCCGAATGCGCAAAGTTTTGCGTGTTTAAGCTTTAAGAGCTTAGCTTTTGTAAAAAACTCTGCTTCTTTTGGATTTGAGCCAGGATATCCACCTTCGATGTAATGCACCCCCAACGCATCTAGTTTTCGGGTGATTTCTAATTTATCTTCTAAAGATAAGGAGAGACCTTCCATACCCAGGCCGTCACGAAGGGTTGTGTCATACAAAAGCAAATTTGAGGGGTATAAAATCGGCTGTTCCACTAGTTCTCCACCTTAGATGGTAGTTCAAATGACAACTTCAAGAATCATTCTATCGGAAGAGGTGATTTGATTTGATCATAATTCTATTAGGGTTGAGGCCAATGATAAGAATCAATAATTAAACGTCTAGGCTTTTAAATTCTTCTAACACTTTATCCGTCATTTGGTCAGTTGAGAGATACTTGTCCTGACTATCTGATAAATCAATGGTTCGATGCCCCTTATCAATCGTCAGCTCGATAGCTCGTTCGATGGTGTCTGCCTCTTTTCCGAGGCCACAAGAGTGTCGAAGTAACAGTGCGACCGAAAGAAGCATAGCAAGCGGATTTGCGATTCCTTGGCCTGTGATATCTGGGGCGGTACCATGAATTGGCTCGTAGAGCCCGAGTCCGGTTCCATTTTCTGACATCGTACCCAGTGATGCTGAAGGTAAGAGTCCCATGGATCCAGTCAATACAGAGGCTTCGTCCGTTAGAATATCGCCAAACATATTGGATGTGATGACTACATCAAAGTCCCTTGGGCGTTTTATAAGATGCATCGTCATAGCGTCTACAATGACGTGCTCGAGCTCCACATCAGGGTATGAAGCGGCGACTTCGTCCACTATTTCCCGCCAAAGTTGTGAAACAACAAGCACATTTGCTTTATCGACGCTCGTTATCCGACCGGTTCGTTCTCGGGCTAATTGAAACCCTAGATGAGCTATCCGAGCAACTTCATCTTCGCGGTAGTACATTGTATTAACGCCTTCTCTAAGGCCGTTTTTATCGATTCGACGTTCTCGCGGTTCTCCAAAGTAAAGGCCTCCGGTAAGCTCTCTTATTATCACCATATCTACCCCATCGATTATTTCTGGTTTCAGGGGTGATGCGGTGGTCAGAGAGGCAATCGCTTTGACCGGTCGGATATTTGCCCACAGGCCTAATTCACGTCTCAGCCCTAGAACTGCTTGCTCTGGGCGAATTAGGGCACTGGGATCATTGTCAAATTTAGGTAATCCAACTGCACCAAAGAGGACAGCATCTGCTTGATTGGCACGCTCAAGCGTTTCTGGTCGAATTGCAATACCCTCCGCATCGATCAGCCCACCGCCTGCAGGGTGTTCATCTAAGCTGAACTCATGGCCAAATTTCTCTGAGACGGCTTCGAGCATTCGTACACCCTCGGTTGTAACTTCTGGGCCTATTCCGTCTCCAGGGATAACGACGATATCAAAGCTTCCCATAGTAATTTCCCAATCTTTAGACTAAACAATTCTAGAGGGGAAGATTAGCATGGTTCGTTGTCAGATAAATCAAGCAGGCGAATGCTGAGTGGTCTCGTACTCAGTAGTTCTCGGAGTTTTTAAGATGGCAAAGAGAATTGCTCCTAACGCAAAAGAGATGCAGTAAATCATAAAGCTTAAGTAGTAGTCGCCCCGAAAATCGAACAGTAGAGCCCCCAGTATTGGGGCAACCATTTGCCCTGAGAAGCCGATTGCCTGTATTGCACCAGAGACGGCGCCATAATGCTTCACACCAAAAAGCTTGGTGGTGATCAAAGGACCTACCATCGGAGCAAATGAGCCTCCAATACCCCAGAGGAGTATCCAAGCTAGTAATGGTGGTCCGGTTCGGTGCGAATAGCAATGCAAACACGCCAAGACCTTGTGACAGACAGACGAGAGAGGAGAGAAGAAATACTCGATCGATTCGCGCCATTGAGAGCCCCAGCGGAATTCGGAGCCCAGTCCTTATCCATGCAGTTATTGCAATAGCTAGAGCACTAAAACTGAGCCCGGCGGTCGAGAAGAAATCGATAATGAGTGAGGAGAGCGTTTGGCCTCCATAAAACAGAAATAATCCTGCCGCTGCAATCCAAAATGCGGGAGTTCGAATCGCCGAGCCGACTGTCATGCCGACCAAATCATCAGACCTGTTGTTCACAGACTCTTCTTGATCAGATCGGTTTGGCGTCAGACCAAGTTGTTGAGGTGTATTTCGCACAAGCAGAGGGATAAGCAGTCCATGAACAATCAGAAGTAGCATTCCACTGGTAATCATCGAGGACGCCACGAGTAGGACGAGGCAATTTGATTTAAGACAGGGAGGAGTATTGCTCCTCCAAATCCGAATCCGACAGTTATGACTCCGAGAGCGGCTTGCTGTTTTTTGCCCACGAACCACCTTGTTATTAACCAATTAAAAGGTAGGTCCATAAGTAGACACCTAGTAGCTGAAAGTAAAGTCCACCCGAGAAACACTTGAAATACCGTCTCGGCTTGTGAAGTTAATAGGAACGCCGTAGCCGCGAGTATACTCCCGAAAAAAAATAGAGCCTCGCGCACCTTTTCGATCAAAATATGTCCCGATGAATGGCGCTATGACTGCGAATGTTATCTGCCCAACAGTGAATGCTGATACAACCGCGGTCCGTGTACTTTCGAACTCGTCAGCTATCAGAGGAATGTAGACTGCCATTGTCCAGAAGGTAGTCCCGGCGCCGACCATATTACCAAGAATACAGAGCGATACGATGACCCATCCGTAGTGCATAGGCAGTTTGGCGGCAGTGATTTTCAAAGATAACCTCAATTTTGTTTCGAGAATGGAACAAGTCGCAGTAATGTTAGGTCAAGATTCACGCAGATAGTTTCAATCGACTTGAACCATAGAAAGATAGTGTTTTCAGCGCAAGATCTGAGGTTCAATTATCATAGATAAACTTTGTATAAGAATAATAATTGAGGGAGATAACACATGAAGGCGTCTGTGGGCTTAAATCGTTACGCGATTGAAGATTGGGAAGAAGCAACAGAATTTGCCCTGGGAGCTGAGAAATTAGGAGTTGATTCTCTTTGGAGTGCCGAAGCTTGGGCACATGATGCTGCGACTCCTCTGGCGTATTTGATAGCCAAAACATCGACATTGAAATTTGGATCAGGAATCTTTCAAGTGGGAACTCGAACACCATCACTGGTTGCGATGACGGCAATGACGCTGGACTCGATGTCGGGGGGGCGCTTTATCTTGGGTCTTGGGACCAGTGGCCCGCAGGTCATCGAGGGATGGCACGGAATTCCCTTTAGAAAACCAGTTACACATACAAGGGAAATAATCGATATTTGCCGACGGATCTTTAATGGCGAAACCCTTGCATATGATGGTGAGTTTTGGAGACTCCCTCTCTCAACCGAAAGAGGTGGCACCGGCCTCGGGAAAGCTCTGAGATCGGGAGCTCCTGTGTGTCCGGCTTTACCAATATATGTCGCATCACTCGGCCCGAAAAATTTGTTTATGACTGGTGCGTTCGCTGATGGTTGGCTGGGCACGTCTTTTCTACCAGAAGCAGCTGAAACTTTTTTGGGCCCTATGCGTGCAGGTGCGGAAAGTGTCGGCAGAACACTTGAAAGTGTTGACATAGCCGTGGGTGGGACTGTCAGGTTTACCGAAGATATTGAACAAGCGGCCGAAGCACTTAAGCCTTCAATGGCTTTCCAGATAGGAGCGATGGGTTCAAAAACTCAAAATTTCTATGCTGATGCATATAGGAGACAAGGTTGGGCTGATGAGGTGAGTAAAATACAGGGACTGTGGATAGAAGGACGACGTGACGAGGCCCGACGCGAAGTACCGACTGAAATGGTGCTTAATTCGTCTATTCTGGGTTCCTCGACTGATATTGCAGAAAAACTGAAAGCTTATAAAGACGTTGGTGTGAATACTTTCCGAGTCGGTCCGTATGGGACCAGCGTAGGTGAGCGACTAGATACTCTTGCCGAAACCATGAAGATACTTCAGGAAATTAATTCAGAAGCTTAGGTCGAAATGCAACTTCCAAAATTTGGCTTGAATAGGCACGACACCAGTTCTGTCGCTGCCTATGCAGCCGATGTAGCTAGAGCAGAATATAGTGGCTGGGATGCGGCGTTCTTACCAGACTCACAGTTACGAAGAAGGGACACCTATGTGCTCTTAGCTGCAGCGGCTCAAGCTACTAGTGAGATCACGATTGGCCCACTGTTGACCAACCCAATTACACGACATCCGTCGGTCACCGCTTCGAGTATTGCAACTATCGCTGAGCTAGCTCGAGGGAGAACTATATTGGGGCTTGGCGTGGGAGATACTGCCGTCAGGCTAGCCGGATTGCGTCCTGCCCGAGTCAACAGATTAGAGGCAAGTACAAGGCTTATTCGTAGCTTATTGGCGGGCGAAGAGGTTGATGTAAATGCGAGACGCCCTGCTTTTCTGCCGTTCGCTCAGCCTGTGCCAATTTGGATTGCAGCTGGTGGACCACGAACACTACGGATGGCTGGGAGTGTGGCCGATGGTGTATTTATTCGTGTCGGCACGGACCTTAAGAATATTGCTTTGGCAGTTAAGGAGATTCGAGCAGGCGCCGAAGAGGCCGGACGTGATCCAAAAGAGATACGTTTGGGCACGGTCTTTCACACCGTGTTCCATAATGATGTAGAAGACTCACTTTTAATGGGAAAATCAATGGCTGCTGGCTACTACGAATACTCACCTACACTTTTTAGCAACGTTGGCTTAGATTGGAAAGCTGTGTCACCTGATGAACTTAAATCTACGCAGAGAATATGGCCGGACTTTCACCACGCCACTAATTTACTTGAGAGTGGGAGGGCAGTCGATTTTCTTTCAGAAACTCATGCTCGAGCTTTCTCACTTTTGGGCGATGCGCAGAGTATTGCGGCTCAGTTAATAGGTTTGCTTACTGAGCTCTATAACCTTGATATTGAATTTGATTATGTGGTTTTGCATCCCATACCGAATCCACCAACACCGGACTCTGGTCCTGACTCCTATATAGAGCGAGTCCCGAGTGAGATTTTACCGGTTGTTCGTGATTCATTGGCAAAGATATAAATGATTTTCAGGATCTGCGGTCCAAACTCTTACCTAAATAACGTTATTCTCTTTGAGTTCTTTTATTTGTTCAGCTGTGTAGCCGAGCCTTTGCAGAACGGCCTCAGTGTCATTTCCGTATTCTGGTGCGGGCCCTTGGACTCGTCCGGGTGTTTCACTAAACGCCACTGGTATTCCGACTGTTCGATGACCCTTAAATCTTTGATGTTCTAGCTCAATCAAATAGTCGTTATCCCAAAACTGCGCTTCTTTGGATACTGCTTCATAGTCGTGCACCGGCGCTGATGGGACGTCAGCTTCATTTAACTTTTTACTGATCTGTTCATATGTAAGTTTTGCGAAAGAGTTCGCAAGCTCTCCTGAGAGCCATTCTTTATTGTCCATACGTGCAAAAGGAGAAGAGCTCCGCTCATCTACTAATAGATCGTCTCGCTCAATTGCAAGGCATAGACCTGGCCACCATTTGGGGGTGAGAATCCCGATAGTAATCCATTTATTATCAAGTGTTTCATAGGCCGCAAATACTGGATTCGTAAACTTTTCACCTTGTACGCCAGTGTGAAGATAGTTAACCAGCGAGGGAGCCTGGAGTGTTGCCATGGCCCCGATTTGCGACACATCAACTCGCTGTCCTATACCGTATCGTTCTTTTGCTACGACGGCTAAGGAAATACCATAAGCAAAAATCATCGCACCAACTTGATCGGCCAAGCCCCAAGGTCCTTGTTCAGGTGTTGCAGTAGGCCCACCACCAAGTGCTCTCATTGCACCGCTCAGTCCTTGAGCGACAATATCAAAGCACCCTTTTTGAGAATACGGACCCTTTACACCAAATCCAGAATTCTGCGCATAGATAATTTCTGGATTTACTTTCCGCAATTCTTCGTAGCCTACCCCCAAGCGGTCCATTACACCCGGACGAAAATTTTCGGTCACAATATCTGCATCCTGGGCGAGACGCATAACAAGTTCTTTGCCTTGCGGTGTTTTTAAATCAATCGAAATAGATCGCTTGCCTCGGTCGTGAGTCTCAAAATATCCACAAAAGCCATCATCACGAAGTCCTAATGATCGACCTGGGTCTCCATCACCTGGTTGCTCTATTTTGAGAACATCAGCACCCATATCGGACAGCATAACAGTTGCATGCGGCCCATTTTGGAATTGAGTGAAATCGAGAATCTTGAGTCCGGCTAATGGTCCCATGGGCTCGGCAAGTGCAGCTCGCTCGTTCTGTTGTTGCATTGTGAGCCTCCCTTCCTTATGTCCGTGATGATAACGTTAAGAACCGTTCGGTTGTTGTTTTTTCGATAAATAGAGTATTCTGCTAGCTAATCTGGAAGGGGAGCCTTTATGCCTATTGATAAGAATCGTGACTCTTGGAAACCCGGTGAATCTTGGGACAAAGCCTTGGATGAACTGGAATATTTAAGAGGTCTTGCCCGTGAGATGGGTGGCCCTGAGCGAATTAAACGCCAACATGATGGTGGTCGATATACGATTCGTGAACGGATTGATCGATTCATCGATGAAGGTAGTTTTTTTGAAGCTGGTCCCTTGGTCGGTGCCGCTGAATACGACACCGACGGAAATTTAACTGAATTTTCACCGGGAGCATATGTGATGGGAATGGGTAAGATTGATGGTCGACCAATTGCAATTGGTGGGGATGACTTCACTATTTCTGGCGGCAGTCCGCATAACGTGCATAAAGGGCAGGGACAGTTTACGCAGCGCTTATCTTTGCAGTATGGGATTCCATATGTCCAATTGATAGAAGGAGTAGGGCATTCGGCTAAATCTGATGAAGCAGCCGGTCATATGGGTCTGCCGATGGGTACTACTTGGTATCGCCAAATTGCATTGCTAAATCAAGTTCCAGTTGCTGCAGGCATTATGGGTTCGGTCGCAGGTGCACCAGCCGCATTTGGCTTACTTTCCCACTTTACCGTAATGATTAAGGGCCAATCTCAAATTTTCCCATCTGGGCCGCCGGTTGTTAAACGTGCATTAGGAGAGAGTTTAGATAAAGAGCAACTAGGCGGTGCCGCAGTGCACGTGCACCAGAGCGGTCAGATTGATAATGAGGCAGAAACCGAAGAAGAGGCTTTCGAACAAATTAAATCCTTCTTGTCCTATCTCCCCAACACCACTGGTGAGGTTGCTGCACGAGTTGAAAATGACGACCCCGTTGATCGCAGACCTGAAGAACTTTTGCATATCATGCCACAGGAACGCCGGCATCCTTATGATCCTCGTAAACTAATTAAGCTTGTCGTAGATAACGGTGATTTTTTTGAAATGCGCCGATATTACGGTGGTTCTTTGATTACAGGTTTCGCGAGACTGGGTGGTTACAGTGTTGGTATTGTGGGAAATGATCCAATGGTATTAGCCGGCGCGATGAATGGTGATGC
Organism: Dehalococcoidia bacterium; assembly: GCA_029941115.1. GTDB lineage: Bacteria > Chloroflexota > Dehalococcoidia > UBA2979 > UBA2979 > UBA2979. The sequence continues at coordinate 13,792 of JAPYRK010000030.1, forward strand.
AGCTGATAAGTATGCACATTTTGTCGACTTGTGTGACACCTTTAATTTGCCGGTGGTGATTTTTCTCGATATGCCAGGATTTATGCTGGGATCTGCTGCAGAGAAACAGGCCACAATGCGCAGGGGTGTACGAGCCTTGATAGCTTCGTACGAGGCGAAAGTCCCCAAGATTGAATTTAATGTTAGAAAATCTTACGGAGTTGCAGCTGATGCACCAAATAGCTTAGGTGAACCAGACGGTCTTAATTTGCGATTTGGCTGGCCCGCTGGTGAGTGGGGTGGTATTCCTATTGAAGGTGGTGTTGCGGCAGCCTATCGACGAGAAATCGAATCGGCACCTGATCCCGAAGCACATCGAGAAATGATCGAGGAGAGACTTTTGCGACTTCGAAGTCCAATACGCGCTGCTCAACATTTTGACGTCGTTGATCTTATCGACCCTCGTGACACTCGAAAAATTGCCTGTACTTTTATCGAATTGGCACAACCCTTATTGCATAAACTTGCGAAGGAACCAAAACGTGCGGTTCGACCCTAACTACCTGTGAGGAGTAATTAATCTAATTTAGCTCTAGCTCTTGAGTAATCGATAGAGTTAATATTGCCAAGTGTTAGAAGCTAGACCACATAACAATTTACGACTATTCAATTCGTTATCGCAAAAAATTGAACCATTTGTCCCTCTCAGTGAGACAGGAGTTGGTCTTTATGTGTGCGGAGTGACGCCGTACGATGTTGGTCATTTGGGACATGCTCTCACATCAGTTACATTTGACCTCTTACGGAGGTGGCTAGAGTTTAACGGCCATGAAGTCACTCATATTCAGAACATAACGGATATTGACGATGATATGGTGCGGGTCTCGGGAGAGCGCGGCTTGACGATTAAAGAGCTGACGGACTCCAATCATCAGATTTATCTTGATGAGATGTCAGCGTTAAATATCCTGGCGCCGAATTTGTATCCTCGCGTGTCTGAGACTATTCCTGAGATTATTACTGCGGTCGCTGACTTAGTAGAAAAAGAGGTGGCATACCTCCGAGATGGTTATATATTTTTCGATTCTGACCGACAGCAGTCCTTAGGTGAACTTATTGGTCTCACAAATACTGAATTGCTTACCTTTGAATCAGATTCCATGCCTGCCGAGCCGGAAGAGTTGAAACGGTCGCCGCTAGACTTTTTGATCTGGCAACCTTCTTCGCACGTTGAGGCGAGCTTTGAATCTCCTTGGGGTGTGGGTCGACCTGGGTGGCATATAGAATGTTCTGTGATGGCTCAAACCCATTTGGGCGATCGTTTGGATATACACGGTGGTGGAAAGGATTTGCGTTACCCTCATCATGCATCTGAGATTGCTCAGAGTGAAGCATCTACAGGTAAAACTCCATATGTTTCATACTGGATGCATAATGGGACGATGCAACTCGATGGCGTAAAAATGTCAAAATCATTGGGAAACCTTGTTAAAGTAAGTGATCTGTTGCAGCAAGAATATTCTGGAAACGCAGTCAGACTCTCGTTAGCTCAAGTGCATTATCGGCAGGATAGAGATTATGATTCAGCAGCTTTGGCGAAGTGTGAAGAGCTTATAACCCTCTTTGAGAATGCAACTTTGATAAGCGGGCCTGTTGGAGATCCACTCTCCTCTCAACCATACCGCAGCCGTTTTCAAGCAGCTATGGATAATGATCTTGATAGCCCAACAGCAGCAAATATTCTTACGGAATTAGCCAATGCAATTATAGAAGGCGAAGTTTCGTCTGAGGCGGGCAGATTGTCTCTAATTGAACTTGCAATGGTATTGGGTGTTGATTTAGAAGCGGACTGATGAACAAGAACGACAGACACCAAGGCCAGCACGAAGTATTAATTAGAAAATACTTTTTATCTTGTAGTTATGGATCGATAGATGAAATATCAGATTTTTTTTCGGCTGATGCCACTATCTATGACACGAATCACCAACCAATATTGTCAAAAGAACGTATTGGTCAATTTTGGGTAGATATTAGAGAGCAATGGGGTGGTGCGACGTGGCATTTGGATTCAGTGATTGAGTCTGGTGACTCGGCGGCCATTGAATGGACTATGAAGGGAGCGATTGATGGTGATCAGGTAGCCTTTCATGGATCTGAGCACTATACGATAACCGGCGGAGTGATACATGAAATCCGGCAGTATTGGTCGTGGAAGAGAAATGTATTAACCTCTGGACTACTTGGCTATGATTATCCTAATGAGTGAGTCACGGTCGGGCCAAACATTATTTAAGTTGAACGGAGATATCTAGTGAAAATTGCGAGAATTGAGGCCAACGGCAGAAATCTTTTGGCTCGAATAGAAGGAGATCAGGCTTTTGTACTTGACGGATCAATATTATCTCCCGGTGATGACACTGGTGAATCAATGTCTCTAAGCGATCTTAGATTTTTAGTGCCTACAGATCCTTCGAAAATAGTAGCTATTGGCATCAACTATATGGATCATGCTGGAGATAGAGTTGCCCCCACAGAACCTCAGCCTTTTCTCAAAACCCCATCCTCGTTGATAGCTCATGGAGAGGCAATCATATTGCCGCCAGACTCGACCAATGTGCATATGGAGGCTGAATTGGTTGCTGTGATGAATTCGACCTGTTCGAAGGTGTCTCCTGATGATGCTCTGAACTACGTAGTTGGATATACCGCGGGCAACGATGTTTCGGGACGTGACTGGCAGCAAGCCGATCTCCAGTGGTGGAGGGCGAAATCTTCAGATACCTTCACAGCTGTGGGACCCTGGCTAGATACAGAAATAGATCCGTGGACTACTCGTATTGAAGGGCGGATTAGCGGAAAGACTCAGCAGGAGTCTAATACTTCACTCTTGATTAATTCAATTGCAGATTGTATTTCCAGAATTTCGCATTACATGACTCTTGAGGCTGGAGATTTGGTCTTTACCGGTACCCCTGGAACAACTGGAATGATTGTCGATGGAGACACATGCGAAGTTGAGGTTGGTGAGAAAAAAAATGTCGTCTTGCTAAGTAATCCCGTCATACAAGGGTAAGCTAGTTGGTGTTCCAAATTTTCTGACGTGCCTTGCAATGAAGACAAATTAATTTTTCTACCTGCAAAGTGGTACGGACCGTAATCACGCGCGCTTGTGTAAATTTCATACATTTTTTACAGAATGCCAGATGGCATTGTTGGCACGTGTGTAGAGATCGGAACTCGCAGTCATCACCGGCACAGACTCCTCGGTTGTTTTGTTTTTGCTGTTTTACGATCCATTTCTTATGAGTTGTCAGATCTGCATATTTAAGTTTACAGCTGTGCCTCTTGCAGACGTCATAATAATTTTCCTCCTGTATTCCACAGCGAGTGCAAAAATGCCTCCCGCAATAGACGCATTGGCCACTTGAAAGCGATCCGCACGCTCTCTGGAGGAGTAAGAAGCCAAATTTTGTCTCGCATTTAATATCAGAATTACTCATTATCGATATTATCTTTTTCTGTGGGATCGGGTTTCACGTTTGCTATTTGCAGGATATCAGTTTTGACAGAAATGCTCGGTGTTCTGCAATTAGGTTATACAGCCTATCGAATGGTGTCTGTAACATCCGTGTAGCAAAGTCAAACATACGAGTCGAGCCAAAACGGTAGTGAGATGTTCTTAGTAATACTCTTAATCCAGCAGAGCGAAGATTCAGACTGCCATTGCTGTCTTGAACGATCCAAGAATTTTCGTTATTCATTTGAGCGTTAATCTCTGGATCAAAATCACCCCTTAAGAACCGTACGTGTTTGAACCTGAAGATCAACACTAGTATTCGTAGTGTGCAGACACAGAATCTGCAATCTCCGTCGTAATACACCACGCTTAGGCGCGTCAGTTTCTTTTTTGATTCTTTATAGATTCGGATTGCAACAGTGAGACAAAATAGTACGCTCACATGTAGGACTATATGTTCGAGCCGAGTGAAGAGAGTAGCCAGCAGCAGTGATGACCCGACAATGAACGACCGAAATACAAGCGTGAATACGATTGTATTCGTAATAAGGTTCGTGGGAGAACTACCTATCATTTTTATTTCGAGTCATTATTAAGGTTGTTAGTACATTTGAGAGTGGGGTGGGTGATGGGATTCGAACCCACAATCGCCGGGACCACAAC
>JAPYRK010000031.1 GCA_029941115.1 Dehalococcoidia bacterium
CCGATAAGCCCTCGGGAGCAGTTGAGTAGGACTTGTAGTCCATGATCTTACCCGTAGCCTTATCAAGATAGGTCGGTGGCATTCGCATTTGACGTCCAAATTGACTTGGTACTGCAATTTCTGTAGCATCACCACGACCCTCACGTACACGCTGTACATAGTTCGCGTCAGTCACATAAGCCGAAAAGTCACCATCAATGAACTGAGTCGCAGCTGTGTTCGCGTCCTGAACAAGAAGCATTTCAACTTCATCAAGATATGGAAGTAGTTTTCCATCCACGCCTTTTGCGAAGTAGTCAGGGTTAGCCTTCGCGTTCCACGAAACACCCTTCTTCCACTGATCGAGTATAAACGGACCTGTTCCAACCGCGGAGGTTGTCAAGTCACCAGCTGCCTCGACAGCTTCCCTTGGTACAACAACCGTCCATGGGTTACTGATGTAATACATGAAGGCCGCGTAGGGCTTCAGTGTCTTGAACACGATCGTGTGATCATCTGGAGTTTCTATACTCGCCAACTTCTCATTGAAGTAATAACGGTGACTCCATTTACCAAGGTTCTCCTGAGAGTCTCCTTGACCCATCTGTCGCTCGATCGAATACTTAATGTCTTCTGATGTCACTTCACGACCGTTGACTGGCGCGATGTTCTGAAATTTCGTACCTGGTTTTATATTGAATACGTAGCTGAAGCCATCCGGCCGCTCAGGCAATTCTGATAAATCGCTCTGAAGTTCTTTTAAGTCCCAACTGTACTTAACCAATCTGTTGTATACAGAGTTTGCTACCCATGTAGCTGCAGGGAAAGTATCAAAATGCGGGTCGATAGAGCGCATCTCATGATTCGCATGCATCGTGAGTTTTCCACCCCGCTTCACAGAAAAAGCAGAAACTCGCGTTCCTGCCGAGGCAGCCTGTGGAACTGCAGCGGTGCTCGATTTTGAAGAAGAATTTTCCGCAGCATCATCACTTCCGCCACAACCTATTAGTGCAGCTCCAGCGAGTCCGGCGCCGCCAACTACTGCTGCTCGAAGCACGTTACGGCGAGATAGTGTTCGTGGCTTCCAGTATTCACTCATATAAACTCCTAATTACGTAAGGATTTCCTACGACGGCCTAGAGACACCCTCTGGGAGACCAATCATCACCAATCTATATACTTAGAAACTATCTCTGAAGAATTTATCCTATCCATACTCATCCGTATCATATTCAGCCCAGTAGATCGGGCTAGAACTTTCCAGATTTGTAAGTGTAGTCGGAGTATCAACCCGACCAGGCAATCGGCAATTTATGCCAATCAAATCTCGCGCATCATCCCCAAGATCGACTCTGCACTCGTCAAGTAGCGCCTGAAGTTCCGAAATTACATCTGGGTACTCAGCAGAAAGATCTATCTGCTCACCTGGGTCATTGTTCAAGTCGTATAACTCGAGCACATCGTGGTTCTTTATTGTCTTATTGCCTTGCTGCTCGACACGAACAACATGTAGCTTCCATTTACCTGATCGGACGGCGCAAAGAGTACTCCGAAGATAATAAAAGAAAGCACGTCTGGGACTTTCATCTTCTCTATCAAATAAAATAGCCTGAATATTTCTCCCGTCGATTACACGATCCGGGGAGAGTTTATATTTTGTAATTGCGGCAATTGTCGGTAAGAAATCCAGTGAGGTCACTATGCTCGCGTTCTCACTATTCGCTTTCACCTGACTTGGCCACCGAATAATACAAGGTAGCTTCATGCCACCTTCCCAAGTAGAATTCTTCATGCCTCGGAGCGGCATATTACTTCCTCCGATCGAGCCGTTGTCGGAAGTAAAAATAACGATCGTATTTTCATCTATACCAAGGTCGGAAAGCTGATCCATAATCTCGCCGACCGACCAATCTATAGCTTCTACTGCAGCCCCGTAACGACCATTTTGACTCATCTCGACGAATCGCTTCGCGACTAGAACCGGCCTATGTACGTGCATATGAGCGAAGTAAAGAAAAAATGGTTCTCTCTGATGCTCCTCTATGAAAGAAAGTGCCTCCTGTGTGTAACGATCAGTCAATTCCTCCTGCACCGGTTGTTGCTCTCTGACCGTCTCATTCTCCATTAGAGGAAGTGGAGGGAACTCTCGTCTTGGATTTTTCATCACCCCCATATCGTTACTGTATGGAATCCCAAAATATTCCTCAAATCCATGCCGTGTTGGAAGAAATTCGGGCTGATCACCTAAGTGCCATTTACCAATAAGTTTAGTTTTGTAACCCACCTCTTTGAGAATTGAGGCAATTGTGTTTTCCGACGGGGACAAACCAATAGATGAACTAGGAAACAATACCGCTGGGATACCAACTCTTAGCGGATAACTTCCGGTGAGCATTGCAGCTCTAGAGGGAGAGCATACCGGCGAGGCCATATAAAAATTAGTAAATCGAATGCCCTCCGCAGCTAGTCGATCTATTCGCGGGGTAGAGTTGAGTGTCGAACCGTAACAGCCAAGGTCACCATGGCCCAAGTCATCGCAATTAATCAAAATTATATTGGGTTTGGCTAGAGGGTCTCGCATCGTCAACAAAGTCTACGCCACGTGAAACAATAATGTGATGACCCTATCTACTCAAATGTGTTTCGGCACTCTTGAAGTGCTGTAACCCAAGATCGTTAACCAATGCCTTACCGATCGCTACAGATACCTCGTCAAGTGGAATTCCTATAGCGTCCGCGTTACGAACTTCTGCGGCGATATCAAGTTTCTCTGATGCGTGCCACCTCATACCCGGTTGTTGTAGCCGCTGCCAGGCTCGGCGATGGTCCTCGACCGAGTGGCTGAGGGCTCGTCAGCGAGCATCAGAATAGTCAAAAAAAGTCGCTGTGGTCTCCTCAATTCCAGGAAACCTTGGCATTCTGCCACCCTACTGATCAAAAGCTCTACTTTTTATAGATCAAAAAATATCGAGATCATTAGCAATAGTCACGTCGCCTGAAAATTCTTGTTGCACCTCATCTAATAGGCCTTCTGTCGTTCTAAGAATATGATGTATCACAAGTAACTTGGGTTTTGCCCGCTTTGCTAAGCGACCTAGATCACCAGCAGAAGTATGAAAAGTAGCATGATATTTACGCCAGGCCGGTGAGTATTCTAACCACCCGATATTTGAATAAGCCTCATGAATCAGAACATCACAATCTATCGATTGTCATTCCACCTCTGAACTGAGAGTCGTGTCTCCTGAAATGACTAACGTGCGGTCAGGAGTTAAAAATTTATACCCGTAGGCCTACTCCCAATTTCCATGATCTACTAAAAACGCCTCAACGCTCACCAAATCATCACGAAACATCACACCTGGCATCACATCCTTGGCTCGAGTTTTCCAACCTGTTTCATTGGCGGGTTCCAAGCCGTTCAAACGAATACGTAGATCTTCACCAAAAGCTTGAGTAATTCCGTCCGCTAGTTGTTTGGTGCCAGGTGGGCCAATCAATGTCAAAGGCTTAAGTCGATCATTAGTCCACGGCGTCAACATTAAATCTGGCAATCCTGCCGTGTGGTCATGATGGAGGTGTGTGAGAAAAGCTGTACTGAGATTATTGGGTTCTAGTGCCTGAAGGTGATACTTTTTGGCCGCTTCAGCAGCTCGGCGCACTACACCCGGCCCTGAGTCAACTATGTACGTTCTGTCATCAACAATGATTGCGAGTGCAGGCCCTGAACGCTCCGGATTTGCAATAGGTGAGCCGCTTCCTAGGATGACGATCCGAGTTCTTGTGGGTTTGACCATATGCGCCCTCACTAATTTTTATTAAATAACAAGATAGTCACACTGCCAACAGATTTACTCTGTGATATGGAAAATCCCCCGTCCGCCGCAGGTCAGGGGATTTTCTATTTTCCGTGTTATCCGAAGACTATTCAATCTTTGGACGCAACTAGTTAACGCATTACCGCCTAAATTGTTACGACCATCTAGATTTTTTGTGATTTAGATGTCAACCCACTCCACGGAGGCGAGGGTTGAGAAGATCCCGAAGTGCATCGCCGATCAGATTGAATGCAAAATAATCAGTGAAATAGCAACTCCAAGAATAATTGCCGCATGGGCTCCTGCCTCAGGAATCCGTGAGCCCCAGTTAGCATAATCCTCAACTTGGATCAGGTGGACTTGTGCCAGCCAAGTATTGTGCTGGCCGACCTAATTCCCATGAAAATTAGGCTCTCTACGACTCGCAGCTGCGCTAATACCTTCACGAAAATCTTCAGTCTTTCTAAGCCACTCCTGCTCAATTTGTTCCCGATCGACCGCAGTTCTAAATCGGTCCACTAAACCTTGTCGCATGGTTCGGCGTATTGCGCGCACCGAGAGTGGGCCCGACGACGCGATTTGATCCGCCAACGCATGAGCTCTACCTCTTAGGTTATTGAGTTCAATCACTTCGTCACAAAGGCCAAGTGCTAACGCTTCATCGGCCTTAACTCGCCGACCAGTCAAAAGAAGATTCATTGCGGCCTGATTACCCACCAAGTCCGGCAAAGTCACCGTCAGTCCGAATCCATGGTGAAACCCTAGTCGTGCAAAATTTGCACTAAATCTGGCTTCTGGAGCCGCGACTCGGAAATCTGCTGTTAATGCGAGGCCCAATCCTCCACCAATTGCGGCACCCTGAATCGCAGCAACAACTGGTATCTCACCACTCATCATTCGTGCGCCCTGCTCGTAAATATGACTTCTACCATCAGTTGTGCCAGCAGAAACCTCCTGCTGCTCTTCAGTAGTGAGTTTTCCCGTGTTCACGACCGAAGAACCTGCACAGAATGATTTTCCCTCCGACACAAGTACAATCGTTCTACAATTCGTCTCAAGCGCTAAAAACTCGTACGCATCAGCTATTGCCGTCACCATTGCCTGATTGAAGTAATTATGAGGTGGTCGGTGAATCTCAACCGTAGCCACGAATCCATCAATATCTATCGTAATATCTGTCGCTGAAAAATCCCGTATTAAACTCATAAACTTCCCCCTCTTAGAAGAGATATTAAGGGATTGATGGGGTTTGCCCGTTGAATTACCAAAACATGTCTCTGGGTGATTACATGTATAGAGAGATGCACGAGCACGATTTCTGCAAGATCTATGCCCGTACATCCACCCATATAGTACAGACTATTGGGGTGACTGGGACAGCCATAACCAGATTCATCGATAGCAGTCAACGGTAAGTTTCCCAGAAAGTGGCTCCTACAGGTGTTCGTGTGTCCAACTTCTTAGATAAACCGGCTTGCCGTTTCCTGTCCGTGTATGGGATTTCCTAACCTACACACAGGTTGGTCCTCAACGAGGAAAACAATCAACGATGCTACTCCGTTTTTGAAGAATTTCCGTTGTGGAATTATCAGCGTGAGCGTAGGCTGATAGACAAGTATTAAGCCGTTGTACGCTCTGTAGCGTTGAACACAAATCTTCAAATGAGAAATCAATGAGCAACAATCTATCTAATTTAATTACCCTAGGTCACTCAACATCCTCACCAAAAGTCACCAGAGAAAATCTTGGTAACAAGGGATTTATCTTGAACGAAATGATTCGAGAGCTGGGCTTACCCGTGCCTCCCGGATTCGTTATTCCTGTCGAACTCTGCCAACTCACCCTAAAGGAGGGCTGGCCGGAATACTTAAATAGACAAATACAAGTAAAAATTCTGGAACTAGAACAGTTCACGGGACAAACTTTAGGAGATCCAGCATCTCCACTGATCGTTTCAGTGCGGTCAGGGGCAGCAGTCTCAATGCCGGGAATGATGGATACCATTCTAAATGTCGGTTTGACTCCAGCGTTAGTGGATTCCATCGAGCGCATGACGGAAGATCCTCTTTTTGCTGCTGACACTTGGCTCCGTTTCACAAGCAGCTATGCTGCCTTGGTTCTTGAAATCGATCATGAAGCGCTAGCACCACTATCACGCTCCAGTGATTCAGTAGCGGGCATGCTACATGCAGCTGAAAATATTTCGAGGTACGCCCGAGATAATTCTGAGACAGGTATCCCGGGTGATCCGCTTGAGCAAATAATAGGGGCCATTAAGGCAGTATTTAGATCTTGGGAGTCCGATCGCGCTGTTGCATTTCGAAGTAAAGAAAATCTGTCTGATATCGGCGGTACCGCGGCCATTATCCAAAAAATGGTTTTTGGCAACCTAGATATGAGGTCCGGCAGTGGCGTAGTCTTCAGTCGTGATCCTTTGACCGGAGCAAATAAACCTTCAGGAGATTATGTAATTCGTGGTCAAGGCGAGGATGTTGTTGCGGGCGGAACCGCCGTATCTAATCTTAAAGCGTTGGGAGACCAAAACCTAAAAATATACTCCGAATTACTGGAAATTATTCGAACGCTTGAACACCATTATCGAGACATGTGTGACGTTGAGTTCACGGTTGAGAAGGGTGAACTGTATATCTTACAGAACCGTGTCGGCAGGAGAAGCGCCGCTGCCGCAATCAAAATCGCCGTTGATATGGGAACTGATACAGATTTCCCTCTGACCCAGCTTGAAGCCGCTCGCAGAGTGTCTGAGGAGCAAATACAAGAAGTGCAGAAAATCAGAGGTGTTATCACGGATGATTTCCCATTTGCGTCAGGTATTCCTGCATCTAGTGGCGTGGGATCGGGCGAACTGTGCCTGTCTGTCGAAAGAGCAATCCAGTGCCGAAAGAAAAACAGACCGTTCGTATTAGCCCGCCAAGAAACCTCTCCTAATGACATCCCCGGTATCATCGGAGCACAAGGTTTGATCACGATGCTCGGAGGCATGGCTAGTCATGCTGCAGTAGTTGCACGAAGCTGGGGTATTCCCGCGGTCACAAGTCTTGAGGAAACTAACCTTACAGAAGACGGTTTCATGCTGCAGTCCATTTTAGTACCGGAGGGCACCACCATAACAGTGGATGGCTCTCGAGGAGAAATTTTTCTCGGAGATTTACCTACCACTGTCAACGAGATCCCCTTAGAACTCCAGACGTTGCTCGACTGGAAAACAACTGAGGGTCCGAGAGGCTCTTCTGAGATTGAACTTTTTGAGCTAGCTGCATCTCCAGAATCAACAGTTGCAGTGCTGAAAATAGTCAAGCTCAAAGGTATGTGCACGTCTGATCAAATTAGTCAGGCGCTGTTGGCGTCGGATACGGATTCAACCAAAGTCATATCGAATTGTGAAGAGTTCCTAAAGAAAGTGGGTGATTATCATAGTCTTAGTGATGTCGGCCGCGAACTCTTGTTAACCGATCTTAGTGAAAAACAAGCGCTTATTCCCATCGTAGATCTTGAACAACTTCATCAACAATTTCTTGAACTGGATTCAGAATTTAAATCTCTAGTGACAGACTGGCAGTTGACTCAGGAAAAAAAAGAATCGGACCTGAAAGAGTTACATTCTCGGCTAGAGATCATCACCACTGAAATCAGTAGAGGTTTGATCCAGTTAGAGAATATAGATAAAACATTCAGACGATATGTACCACTGTTTGAAATTGCGCTCGATGGGATTAGAGACGGAGACAGCAGTATGATTGCATCTCCACTGAAAGATAGTTATCACACGCTTTGGTTCGAGTTACATCAGGAATTGATTGACTTGAGTGGAATGTCAAGAGCTGATCTCGAAAAATAAACCGAGTCCAAACGCCAGGAGTCTTCTCCAGATGGCTCAAAAATCAGTTCTTTTAGCATCGTCATACTCTTTATTACTTTTCTGTGATGATTCTGTCAGTTATTCAATTAGATTCCTTGAAATTCCGGGTCCCTTCTGGCCGCTGTAGCACGAATGCCTTCTCCGAAATCCATGGTTTTTCTGAGCCATTCCTGCTCCACTTGTTCGCGGTCCGTAGCAGCTCTGAACCGATCAACCAGGCCTTGTCGCATAGTTCGTCTTATTGCGCGTATCGAAAGTGGTGCTGATAAAGCAATTTCGTTCGCCAGTGAACGTGCCCTCTCTCTCAGTTCTGCTTGCTCCACGACTTCATCGCATAATCCGAGAACTAGTGCTTCGTCAGCTTTCACTCTACGGCCTGTGAGTAGAAGATTCATCGCTGCCTGATTGCCCACTAATTCCGGCAAGGTCACAGTGAGGCCAAATCCATGATGAAACCCCAATCGTGCAAAATTAGCACTGAATCTAGCCTCGGGAGCAGCTACCCGAAAATCTGAGGTTAGAGCCACACCCAATCCTCCACCAATTGCGGCTCCTTGAATGGCTGCAACAACCGGTATCTCACCCTGCATCATGCGTGCACCTTGTTCATAGATGTGGCTCCTACCGCGGGTGGTCCCGGGGGACACCTCCTCCTCTGGTTCATCACGTGATTTTCCAAACTCCGCTCCGGCACAGAATGATTTTCCTTCCGATACGAGTACGATTGCCCTGCAGTCAGTCTCCATCGCTAGAAATTCGTATGCATCCGCTATTGCCGTAACCATCTCCAAATTAAAGTAATTGTGGGGCGGTCTATGAATTTCAACGGTCGCCACAAATCCTTCGAGATCTACCGTGATATCGGTCTCTGAAAACTCACCTACTAAACTCATATACTTCCTCCATTTGGTTCGTCAGTCTATAACTTCGGCTACCATCAAATCCACGAATCCTTCATCAGTGAATATCAGCACTTCCTTGTAAATGTATTCATTCTGCTCTCTTTGAAATCGGGCTGAAGCATCAGGATACGCTGGATTTTCCGATAATTTAAAGACTGGAGAGTCCGATCGCATGTCATCAATCACTTTGTAATGGATCGACCAGAAATGTTCACGTGAGTTAGGGCACGCTGTTAATCGTGACAGTCCCAGTGTCTCCGTCGACGGTGACTTCAGCTCCATCGGGGATGCTTAGAGTGGCATTAGTGACAGAGGGGACGCACGGTATTCCTAGCTCACGACTAACAATAATGGAATGACTTTGAGCAGCTCCGACATTGACAATTACGCCACCAGCTGCAACAAATAATGGGGTCCACGACGGATCAGTTAGTGGTGCCACTAATATCTCCCCAGGAGCAAGCGCTCTCGGGTTCATTGGATCAGTGATTATTCTGGCGATTCCGGTTACCGTCCCCGGACAGCCAGGAAACCCTTGCAACACATCTCCAGCCTTCACTAAATCGACCGTAGCTGTGTCTCTTCGCACCCATTCTGATGGATCAGGTTGAATTCCATGAAACACGAATGGTTCGGTAATCTCAGCGTACTCGACTTGGAGTGACCGGCGGGAGCTGATGACGTCCTTAAATGCGGCGGGATCTTTGATCCATTCGTCAATTTCTTCTGACGTTAGCAGGGCAAAGTCGCTTACGTCCTCGGCAAGACCATCGTCCACGAATCTACGACCGAGGGTGAACATAGCAAGACGAGACTCGTGCTCCGACTTAATACAATTAGTTTTGGTGCGTTCTCGTCCAGCCTGGAAAAGAACCGCCGATCTTGCGGCTGCAAGAAACATTCCTTGCGTTTCAGGGTCTCCAGACAGAATCTCAGCAATCTCAGAGGTCAATCTCTCTCGATTGGCTGTCATCGCCGCTCCTTTTATTTTTGGATTGGCGTCCTCTCCAGCGAGTCGCATGCGATCGATCGCTGCCAGCGCAAGTTCTGGCTGTGTTTCCCACGTATTCTTGCTAGGTTCCCATTCGTTTGGTCCGCGCGCGCCGTATTCATACAAGAATTTGTCAAATAGCAACATGAAATTAGAAGATCCATCCGGGAGAGCAATTAGTCGTTCGTATAACCCGGAAGTTCCCTGATCAAAAAGGTCCACTAAATCCGGATCGGCCGCGACGATTCTACCCAGTTCCCACATCGCCTGGGACGGGGCAGCACTCTCAACATCTCCGACACCGGAAATAAGTTTCATCGTGTCTTCAGGTCGACCAATCGCTTCACATATCTGGGTTAAGGCGCCAACAGGAACAGTACTTAGGAACGTAACAAAAATATGCTCTTTGAAAAGTCCGCGGAAATATGTCAATAGAAGATCTTTGGAATATGACCACAGCTCCTCGTTCGTCATCGAGGAATGATTTGGTCGTTTATCTCGAAGACCGTTTACGAGCTTCTCACCGGCCAGCGGAGCTTCAAGTGTTTCTGTAGTCATCACCCACTGAAACACCTCCCCGATCGCCGCGGAACGCTCTGGGTTGGCATCCCCTGGTTGCTCCTCATATGCTGGGATTCCAGGTTGTGCGCCGAAAAATAGTGCGTCGATGTCCTGAGCCGACAACCCCGGTGCTCGTTCACCAAAAATCCTGAAGAGCGAGGCGTTTAGATAACAGTACGAGCCAAATACCCCTAGCATCTCCATCTTGCCTTCGGTGAACTCATCATGAGTGAATGCACCCATGTCGACAAACGCATCACGAAATGCGCCCTCAACCCCTTCCCTCATCATCAATGTAAAAGTTAGTGGCTGCACCGGGTCAGGGAAAACCTCACCCACGTTTGCTCTAGTCCACAAAGGGAAGCGTTCGCTCGGATCGCTCCCAACTACCCACGGGTCCATGATTCACTCCCTCAGTTCGTTATGGGAGGGTATACCTTCAACGCAAATTTAACAAGATTGAACAACAGTGTTGAATTGTTGTACGATGCAGTAAATCTAGCAACGAAAGCTAGAAGTTACAGGGGGCTATATGACTGCTGACACGAACAAGACTTCATTATCTGTACACGGAGTGCCGGTGGTAGATATCGACAGTCATTACACCGAGCCAGCTGACCTATGGACTTCTCGATCATCCGGTAAATACAAGTTGCTTGTGCCACGAGTGGAACAGCGGTCTGGAGCCCCGAGATGGATAGTTGATCAAGACATTGATTTTGGTCCCCTAGGATTCACGGTGGTGAAGGAAGATGGCTCGAAAGCCTACGGCACTATAGGTCTAACAACCTATGAAGAAATGGATGCTGCAGCGACCTATCCAAAACCAAGGTTGAAATTGCTCGATCGGTTAGGCATATCTCAGCAAATTGTGTACCCAAATGTGGTTGGCTTCGGTAGTAATAGATTCATGGGAATCTCAGATAAACAACTCAGGAGCGTTTGTGCGGAAGTGTATAACGACGCGCTTATTGAACTCCAGTCAGAGGGTGAAGACAGATTATTCCCACAGGCAGTGGTTCCGTTCTGGGATGTGAACGAGGCCGTGAAAGAGATTGAAAGAGTTTGTGGCGATGGGAAACTTAAAGGAATCACTATGACAGATAGCCCAGATCAATTTGGGCAGCCATTTCTAAATGACCCTTACTGGGATCCGTTCTGGGACACATGTGTACAACTAGGTATTCCGGTGAACTTTCATATAGGTTCGAGTAGTACGTCGATGGGGAATATGTTGTGGTCGGGCTATGGACCTGAGCGATCACTCGCTATCACCAGCATTGCTCTTTTTCTGGGAAACTTTAAGGTTATAACAAATCTAATTTTTTCCGGTCTCTTGGAACGATATCCCTCACTCAACTTTGTCTCAGTGGAGAGTGGGATTGGATGGATTCCTTTTCTTCTTGAGGCCATGGATTATCAATTCCAAGAGACCGTCCCAACCGAACGTGAGTTACTCAAAATGAAACCGTCTGATTACTTTAAACGTCAAATCAAAGCGTCGTTCTGGTTTGAAGACTTTGGTCCCCGGGCAGCTATCGAGACAATCGGCGAGGATAGTGTAATGTTCGAGACTGACTTTCCTCACCCAACGTGTCTCTATCCCAAGGCCCAGGAACACATAACCGAGGTCTTAACTGACCTCGACGAAGGTGTACGCCGTAAGGTATTGCATGACACTGCAGCCGACCTGTATCACCTACCGAACATAAGCTAAACAGTTCTGACAGATTAGACTACTTTCAGAGGAGAATACTTTGGAATTCAAGAATTGGTTCAAAGGTAACCTGCATACTCATACAACAAAATCTGACGGTGATGCCGAACCACAATGGGTGGCTAACTGGTATAAGAATCATGGATATGACTTTTTAGTTCTTAGTGACCACAACCACAGAACCATACTCGAGCAAGAAATAGATGGGTTGTTGATGGTACCGGGGGAAGAAGTGTCGGCCAGAATAGAAGTAGGTGAAATGCCAATACACATAAATGGTATCGGCGTTTCTAGAGTGGTCGAGCCTATCCACGGAGACGACATTGTCAAGACAATACAAGCCAACGTGGATTCGATTCGTGATGCCGGAGGAATAGTGCAGATCAATCATCCTAACTTTCGTTGGGCCTTTGATCATTCACATATATCTCAGGTTGTCGGAGCTGACTTGCTTGAAGTTCATAATTCACATCCCCAGGTTAATAATCTTGGAGCCCCGGGGCGGCCGGGGTCAGAGGATATTTGGGACAGAGTTCTAAGTTCTGGAAAAGTTATCTTTGGCACCGCAACCGACGATTCTCATAACTACCATGATTGGCTTCCACATTTATCAAATCCTGGCAGGGGTTGGGTTATGGTGTCCGCAAACGACTTATCGATTGATGCGATTGTTTCTGCTCTTGCAGACGGGCTGTTTTACTCCTCGACAGGAGTCACATTATCCTCATATTTCTATGACGATATGGAAATAAGAATTGAAATTCAAGAAGAACATGATTTCATATACAAAACAGTCTTTTCAGGTAAAAATGGGGATGTTCTGGCCCAGACATCTGGAACGCATGTGTCATATAAAATTACAGGGCATGAAACTTATATTAGAGCTACGGTTTGTTCATCTTCCGGTGGGAAAGCTTGGACCCAGCCTATCTTTGTGTAAGCAAATGCTATTTACCTTTGGTCTCCAAAATTTGGGTTCTAAATCTTAAGCCAATAGCTATCGGTTACTAAAAATTTTCGAAGAATTGGTAGCAATGCTGATCTGGTGCGACGAGACTCCGCTCGTAACTGACTCGAGATGGATTAACCTACAAAGAATGTGTTAGTCAGCTGTTTTCTGTAAGGAGCCTAAATCGTATGCAGTCACCGGTTCATCTCGTCGGAAGTATACCCATGTCGGATTGCGAAACGGTGTTTCGGGCTATGGCCTCGCAACTTGGTCCCTGGTTACACAGGCTGCCAGATGGTGAGACCGGTGAACGTGGCAAATGGATCTATTGGCAACGGGAAATGCTTCTGTCTCATCCAGATATGGAGATTGATCCAGATTCGGAACTGTTGCCTATTTACCAATGGGACGGCAAATTGATAAGAGAAACGGAGCTCCTCAGATTCAGGTCTGGAGTTGAGCCTAGAACAGTTCGTTTTGAAACTGGCTATGAGAAGGCTGCTCTTCATTCATATGAGATATTTACTGCACTACAAGATGAGGGGATTATCCCGAACAATGTGTTATTTCAAGTGAGTCTACCTACACCAATAGCGTCAGGTTATATGTACGTTAGCCCGATGTCGATCGAGGATTATCTCCCCGTTTATGAGACAGCTCTTCTTGATGCCTTGAACATTATTCTGGACGGAATTCCTCATGAGTCTCTCTCGATTCAGTGGGATGTATGTCAGGAAATCTTAATCTTCGAAGATTACTTCCCCTACAGACCTATTGATTACAAGGATCGAATATTCCAGCAACTTGGCCGACTGGGATCTGAGGTTCCTCCAGGCGTGGATTTGGGATTTCACATGTGTTATGGAACTCCCCAAAACGAGCATCTAGTGATGCCGAAAGATACTGGCGTTCTAGTTGAGATGACTAATGGAGTACTGTCTCAACTTGAGAGAGACATAAATTTCTTCCACATACCAGTTCCAGCTGATCGGATTGATGATGAGTATTATGCCCCGCTCGCGCAACTCCATATTAAACAAGACACTGACCTCTATCTGGGACTGATCCATCCCGAAGATCCTGAAGGTGATATGCAACGAATGAAAGCGGCCAGGAAAGTGGTGCAGTCCTTTGGTATAGCGAGCGAGTGCGGTTGGGGGAGGACAAATTCCGATCAGGTACAAGGGCTTATTGAATCGCACCAGATAGCGGCCCTAAAGTCTAAAGAACTACTCGAGTCCCCCAAAGCCAAGTAGTAGTTCGGCGATGTTCGATTCCACTGTATATATAGATACTCAAACGCTGGCGAACGTACGCGAATTGATACGTGTTCGTACTGGTTGGCCTCACTTTGGCCTAATAAGCAACGAGGGGCTGGCAGGCCGAAAAGAGGCGTTCTGATATTATGTGCGAAATGGCAAACGAACATCAGTTAAAGGAATATTCGGACATTGACCTTGGTTACATCAAACGTAACCAAGCTCACTGGAATACGTTCGCGGCGGAATTCAGTGCTCCGGGACGAGAAGGTTGGAAATCCAGCGAACCGCATTGGGGAGTTTGGTCGATTCCAGAGTCTAAAGCTTCGATTCTTCCCGAAAATATTAAAGGTCTCAATACGCTTGAGCTCGGGTGTGGAACGGCGTACGTTTCGGCATGGCTTCACTCAGCCGGGGCTCACCCAGTCGGACTTGACGCTACACCTCGGCAGCTTGCAAACGCGGCCGCCAACCAAACAGAATTCGATATTTCCTTTCCATTGGTACTAGCTGCCGCCGAAAAAACTCCTTTTCAATCTGGAACCTTCGACCTAGTAATATCGGAGTATGGAGCATGTTTGTGGAGCGACCCGTACGCGTGGATTCCCGAAGCGAGTCGAATCCTCAAACCCGGGGGGGAGTTGGTTTTCCTAACTAATTCTTTCCTTTCGATACTGTGCTTGTCCGATGAGCCTGAGAGCAGTGTTAGCAATTTACTGATTAGACCACAGTTCGATTTACATCGAGTTGAATGGCCTAACGATCCCAAACCCAACGGTGTGGAATTTCACCTGAGTCATGGGAACTGGATTAAGCTTTTTCGTGCCAATGATCTAGAAGTAGACGATCTCATCGAATTAAGACCAGACGATAACGCGGAAACTAGATTCGAACATTTCACTCACGAATGGTCCAATCAATGGACCTGTGAGGAAGTATGGAAGTTAAAAAAAGAACCTAGAAGGGTATCTTAGTGTTTATTACACTCTAAGCATGAAAACATTATTGCTGGCTTGGGTACACGTCCCACATGAGTGAAGGCACGATTATATTATTTCCCAATAGCCGGGAAATAATTCTTTTTTCACACTGAGAGCGAGACCACTTTGGACGATCGTTCAAGCTCTTCTTGGGTGGGCAGTGGTCACGGCCAAAAAACTCCAGACCAGCCTTTACTAGCCTGCGGTCATTTGATACTTTGATAGGGCAGAAGATGGGGAGTGCGCTCGTGGTTCGTTTATCCGACCTTCATCCGAACGAGGCCGACCATCTGCGCGCCCGAGCTGATGCGATGCCTGAATTCGACTGCGAACAGTGGCTCACGCCGCGACCCTTGACTGAATCGACCGTCGCACTGGTCTCCACCTGCGGGATGCATCGGCGTGACGATCCACCATTCACCCTTGGTGCCGTCGACTACCGCCTGATCCCTCGGAGTGTTGACTGGGCCGACATCGTCATTTCGCACATCAGTGCGAACTTCGACCGCAGCGGGCTGGCCGACGACCCGAACGTGGCGATGCCACTCGACCGGCTCGAGGATCTCGCCGCCCGCGGCGAGATCGGTGCTGTTTCTAACTGGCACTACACGTTCATGGGCGGGCACCCGCAGCCGCAGATGTTCGAGGAGGCCGGCAACGAAGTAGGCCGTCTCCTCGCCGAAGACGGAGTCGATGTGGCGCTCCTCGTCCCCATTTGACCACTCTGTTCGGGCGCAGTCGGCGCCCTCGCCCACTTCATCGAACGCGCTGGCGTCGCCACGGCCTCAATCAGCCTCGTTCGTGAACAGACCGAACGGGTACGACCGCCCCGAGCGCTGTGGGTTTCGTTCCCACTCGGACGGCCACTCGGCATACCGGGAGACGCCGACTTCCAACTCGACGTGCTGCGAGCCACGCTCGACATGCTCTCCACCGCAACAGAACCCACGATCGAGGACTACCCAACCGACGCACCAGGCGCCGGCCCCGAAGCTTGGGCGTGCCCATTGACCCTTGAAGTGGAGACCGACAACTCCCTGGGCGGGCAACTTCTGGCGGAGGTGGGACGTCTGCGACCGTGGGCGGCCGAGACCCGACGCCGTCGAGGACGCACTCTCTTTGGGCTCTCCGGGGCCGAACCGGACCAGGTCGACGACGTGGCCACAGTTCTGGCCACCATCGCCGAGTCGGGAAACGTCACCGACCAGCCGGACACCGACATTGAGTGGGCACACCCCATGCCATTTCTGCTCCGCCACCTCGCCGATGATCTCCGCAGCTTCTACCACGAGGCCATCGCCGCCCAGCCAGGCGACACACCCCCGAATCACGAAGCGCTCAACGGATGGATCTTCGGCGAAACCATCCTCGGCGAGGTGCTCCTCGCGATAGCTGACCACCTTACCGACGCCGGCGCCGCCAACCCGATGGCGGGGATTGTCCGCAACTTGACGGTCCCCGAAGGCCACTAGCGGCGATACTCCGTTAGTGCGATGGATGAATTCTTAGTTAAAGCCGTTTAGGGTGGGTTACAGTTACCAAGGCGGTGGGTCAGCCAAGCATGGAGAATTGACGTCGACGGTAGGGTCGGAATTTTTAAATGAGAGGAAAGCGAAATTAATTTCGGAGCATTTTTTTTAGCTACCTCGGCAGAGTCTGAAGACCCGAAAGTTGTGTATGATCGGGCGTCAGAATATATAGTTTCAGCAGAAACATTGAATTTTGATTCGTTGTGGTTTGCTGAACATCATTTTTCTAACTACGGGTATATTCCGAACCCCTTATTAATGGCTACCAAGGCCGCGACGCTCACTGACTTTATTCGGATTGGAACCGCGGTTCTGGTACTGCCGTTTTGGAACCCACTTCGGGTCGCTGAAGATATCGCACTCACAGACCACCTCACAGATGGACGTCTTGAAGTAGGAGTGGCGAGAGGTTACCAGCCGTTTGAATTTAAGCGGTTTGGCCTGACCTTAGATGACGCTCGTGAACGTACTGATGAGACATTAGAGATTTTATTAATGGCGCTGACACAGCAAACATTTTCCTGGCAAGGCAACTATTTCGATATACCTGAGACCACTATTCTTCCAGCTCCGAAACAGCAACCCACACCACCGATTTGGCTTGCAGCCCACTCGCAAGAGTCTTTTGACATTGCGGCGAAATTTGGATTAAATGCGTTCACGACCACCTCTGGCCAGACGATTGATACGTTGGTAGAGGTATGGAGCAATTATCAGAACGCTCTGGAACGATATCCTAGTGCTCCAAAGATGCTCGGTGTGCAGGCTCAAGTATGTGTCATGGATTCAGACGAAATCGCTCAAGAGCAGATGACCCACTTTCGATATCAAAACCGACAGGCGAGAACTCTTAAAAGTGGAAAAGCGCAGGTGATCTCTGGTGTGTCAACTCCGCTTCCCTATGAGGATGAACCTGGACTCGACGAGTTATTCATGGACAGAACGCTTTCAGGTAGCCCAGACACTGTAATTAAGAAAATTAAAGCGTTTCAGTCAGTTGCCGAAATTGAGCAAATCAATTGTGTGTTTCACTTCGGTCGTATGGACCCGAAACTATCAAGTCAGTCGATGAAACTATTTGCAGAAGAAGTCGCACCTGAGTTTCGTTAATTATCCTACTAAGGTACTTCTATTCGTACTGTTCGTACATCTTTTCCCTCATGTGGAGCCAGAGGTATAGCTGGAGAGC
>JAPYRK010000032.1 GCA_029941115.1 Dehalococcoidia bacterium
GTATTTATAGATCTACTTCCCGCTGAAAACGAAACGTTAGTCAATCTACAGGAGCAACTTCTTGCTTGAGGTATATAGATGTGATGCTTGTGGTCGAGAAGTATTGGTTAGAAAAACTGGTCCGATGTCACCCAAAGAAATAGCCCGACGACGCATCGCTGAAATGCAACCTCGGGTCAGAGGCGCACGAGGTAAAGCCCCCGCGACCGATCAGTTACGTGACGACATCTGGGCAGGAATATCATCACAGCGTACTGAAATTCCTAGATTAGAACCCCCGCCAAGATGTCCGACATGTCACCATTCTCGCCTGACTGTCGACCGAACACTAGAACAATAAGTAAACGAGAGAAATAGTAATGTTCGTGATAGGCACAGCAGGTCATGTTGACCACGGAAAAAGCGCACTCATCGAGGCGATCACTGGAATTCATCCTGATCGACTTATAGAAGAACAATCGCGAGGGCTGACAATTGAATTGGGATTCGGGTGGACAAATTTGCCTTCAGGTATTGAAATTTCTCTGATTGATGTACCCGGTCACATCAGATTTGTTCGCCACATGCTGAGTGGTGTAGGCGGAATTGATGCTGCGCTGTTGGTCATCGCGGCTGATGAAGGCATCATGCCTCAAACTACCGAGCATATGAATATACTTAATTTGCTGGAAATCACCAAAGGAATTATTGTCGTCACAAAGTGCGACCTGGTCGATCAAGATTGGTTAAATTTGCTAAAAGAAGATTTTGAGCAAACGTTGGCAGAAACATCACTGAAAGATGCTCCGATAGTGTTCACGTCAACCGTTACCGGATCCGGCATAGTCGAATTGATAGCGGAGCTGGACAAACTAGTCAGTAACCTAGACGCTCCTCGTGATATAAACAAATCAAGGTTACCAATCGACCGAGTATTTACTATGACTGGATTCGGTACCGTTGTCACGGGAACATTGTTAGACGGACATCTTGAAGTTGGGGATTTAATAGAGATATCTCCGACCGGAAAAACAGCACGAATAAGGGGCCTTCAAGCCCATAACACAGAGATAAAAATTGCTAGTCCAGGCTCACGTGTGGCTGTGAATTTGTCTGGGATTCAAGTAGATGAAGTTAACCGAGGACACGTTCTCGGTATGGAGGGCTCACTCAGCTCAGCATTCTCTTTTGATGCTTCTATCAAGTTAATTAACGACGAAAAAATCAAACAAAACCTGAAAGTACACGTGCATGTAGGTTCCGCCGAGGTTCAGGGGCGCATCCGACTTTTAGACTCTGAAAATACACAAGATTTAGATGAGACTTTCGTCCAAATCCTCCTTTCCGAACCTATATCAATATCAGAAGGAGATCTATATGTCGCAAGAATTTCCGACCGAACTCTAGGTGGAGGAAAGATAATCAGTATCAATCCTCCGCGACACAAAAGGTTCGATACTGAGGTTCTGGCGCTGCTCGCACAACAACTAACAGGGACCGTTGAGACGCGTATCCTAGGAACCCTTGAACAAATCCAGCCAGCTACGCAGTCTCAGATTACCTCTGCACTTAGTGAATCAATTCAATCGATTGAAGATGGGATCAAAAAACTTATCTCGGACGAACAAATCGTTAGTCTTCAGGCCTCGGAACGGACTTCTTTACTGATAACAAATAGTTTAGTAACAAGAATTCGTGCACATACTAAAAAAATAATCGATGAATATAACCAACATTGGCGTCTGCGGTTTGGAATCCCCAAGGAAGAACTGAGAGCGCATCTTAAACTGGATGGCCGTCTCTTCTCAGTCTTATTGGATACCTTTCAGAGTGATTTAGTGGATATCAATGAAGATACTGTGACAGTCAAAAACTGGAAACCACAACTGAATCAAGATGAACAAACTAAGGCCAGCGCTATCATTAACTCGCTAGACGAAGGAAAATTTGCTCCCCCACGACTGGATACTAGCCCTGAATTACTGGGGTATCTGCAAGGAGTCAGTGAAGTTAAAGATCTTGGCGACGGAGTAATATTTACAAATACTCACTATCTATCAGCTGCTGAAATCGTCCTGGAACAATTCAATCTAGGTCAGAATTTATCATTAGCTGAGATACGAGATTTAATCGGAACCAACCGACGGATTGCTCAGGCACTTCTTGAAACAATGGACAAAGAAGGTCTAACCCAACGACTCGGTGATGAACGACGTATGACCGAAGCCGGTAAATTATTTCTCAAGAACGAGTAACTCAGTCGCTCTGTACAAGCCCTGCCAGTCGAATTATTGCCATACCTAGTATGACCAATAGAACAGCTGTTACTCTCGGAATTGTCATGATATTTGTTGCGTTACCGAATAGTCCTGCGTGGTCAATTGCCACTCCAGCAACAGCAGATCCAACAGTCACCGCCACAAAGAATTCTGCTACTCCAACTGACGGAACGATCCAAGCTGCTCCAAGTATTAACCCTAGGCCAAACAGGCCTGACAGGCCTGCCCACCAAGGTAAATCCTTCAGACTAAGCAAAATGACGACCCCGACACAAATCGTAATTATCGAAATAATCTCTATTCGAGTAGAAAAAATGCCCGAATTATCGATACTATTCGTCTGGAAGTACCGAAACAAAAGTATCAATCCTAGTGCCGCAACTGTGGTCAGGCATGAAAACCAGGCTGCTTGAAAACCACCATGAGATCTACCGATCGCTGCTAGCATCGCCCACTGTAGGGCTACACCACATCCAATCAAAATAGCGAGAATAATCATCGGCCACACTGTAAGAAACTTCGCATACATCAAAGGTTCGACTTTTCACTAAGCCCGAGCTTTATTAAACCACGTGGCTCTCGAGAGCCAACGAGATAGATCTCCTTGCTCCCACGCCACCAAAAGTTGTGCCGCAATCGCGACCGAAGAATACGTTCCTACTACCACTCCCACTAGAATCGCAAGTAAGAATGACTGGATAGTGTCTCCACCGAGGAGTAGAAGTGCTCCAATAGGGAGTAACAATGTCAAAGAAGTGTTCAAAGAACGTGCCATTGTCTGAAGCAGGGCAGAATTAACATTTTCAGACAAGCTGCTTTGAGGACTTGCTGTAATATTTTCACGAATTCTATCAAAAACAACGATCGAATCATGTACAGAAAACCCTATCGCTGTCAATATTCCTGTGACAAACATCAAGTTGATTTCCGCACCGAAAAGCTTCCCGAACAGCGAAAACGCACCTATCACAATTACGGTGTCATGGATCAGCGCGATTATTGCACAGACGGCATATCTGGAAGGCTTCGGGACTGTCGAGAAGGCAAAACGAACATACGCCATAATAAACAGAGTTGCGACGGCAATCGCCAGGGTTGCGTTTCGAACAGCCGCACTAGATACCACCGGTGAAACCGTAGAAAATTCTAGTGTCACAAACGGCCCGAACTGTTTCTGAAGATAATTGTCGATTACAGTACGCTCGCCTAGGTCTGTTATATTCTCCTCATCGGATACAACTACTCCTGTTGGATCAGCCACAAAATCATGCATCGAGTACTCGGAAATCCATCCCATAACACCGTTAGCAATAACTTCAAATCGTTGACCGTCGGCACAATTTACCTTACTAAACACTCGCAGTTCGGTTAATACTGGGACCTCAGCGCGTACTGCATAAAGATCACAGGGATCCTCATTCAAAGCAGCTCTGACGAAAATGGTTCCCTCAGAGTCCGCGGACTCACCAGCTAGCAAAGTTCCCTCCGGACTGCGTTGTGCTGGTTCGGTCAGCGACGAAGATTGGTAGCTGGAGTCAGGGACAACCTCGCTAAACGAACCCTCTGGGATCTCTAGTTGATCTGTCTTGATAAGGAATTCGCGCTCCCCTGTACCCTGAATCCTAGCTTCCGTATGCCCTAACTCCGAGAACGCTTGCCGCAGTTGTGATTGTTGCACTTGCGGGCTGTCAAACTTGAGGAGCATTGACGTTCCAGAGCTGAACTCAATGCCTCGAACCAACCCAGGCGGAATCAAAAGGAGTATCACCGACGTAGAGATGAGTAGTCCAGATATTAAAAACCACCATTTTCTTGAGCGAACCAAATCTATCCCTGTGGACGATTTACTCATTGGATTAGAAATATCTCGATCCATTAAGCTACCTCCTCGGATTCTGTCGACTCATCTGACTGGGATGATGAGATGCTCCCCAGGCTAATCCAGCGACGGGCATACTTAGATTTAACAAAGGTTCTCAGTAATGTGCGGGTGACTACGATGGAGGAAAACATCGATACCAGTACTCCAAATCCAAGCGTAAGTGCGAAACCCTGAACAAGCGGAGCGCTAAAAGTACCTATCAGTGGTAACTGAATTCCACCGCCTAGTAGGTACAAAATGAAGCACGTGATTAACGTCGTTATGTTGGAATCGCGAATAGACGACCACGCCCTTGAAAAGCCTGCATCAACTGCATTTATTGCCGAACGACCAACCCGTAGTTCTTCTTTCATACGCTCGAAAATTAAGATATTTGCGTCAACAGCCATTCCTACTGACAAAATAAAGCCTCCAATCGCAGCGAGCGTTAGTGTCACCGGAATAAGCTTAAACAGAGCGAGCGTGAGGATAGCGTAAATCGTCAAGGCAAACACAGCTATGACGCCCGGGAAACGGTAGTAAAGTGTCATAAATAAACCGACCAGAATCAGTCCAATAAAGCCCGCCAAGAGTGATTTGGATACTGAATCTGCGCCTAGTGTTGCGTCCACCGTTTGCTCCTGTAATACTGTCAGCGAAAGCGGTAACGCACCCGCATTAAGCTGTATAACAAGCTCGCGCGCACTTTCCCGTGTCATCCCGGTAATTACACCGCTCGACCGAATCACGGCGTTTACTCTCGGCGCCGAGAGTAACTCAGAATCAAGGAATATGGCTATCTGATCTGAACCAATAAATTGACCTCGATTATCAACCGCTCGCGAGGTGATTTGTTCAAATAATTCAGCCCCCTCGTTATTAAATTCGAACGATGTTTGAGCATCTCCAATTTCGTTGAATGATACGTAGGTATTGGGCTCGAGGTAAGCGCCCGTCAGAGCTCTCACCTCCCCGTTTACCGTACCCACGGCCTCATACCACAAACCATCACTATCACAAGGGTTAAGCGTCAGCAGCGCTGACTGCGCAGGCTCGCAGAATCTCAATTGTGCAGTTCTTCCAATTAAAGACCGAGCTTGGTCGATCGAAAGTCCTGGTAGTTGCACGGAAATATTAGACGCACCCTGTCTCGTAATCTCTGATTCAGCAACACCTGCCCCGTCTACTCGTTTACGTAGTACGCTAATCGTTCCGTCAATCTTTTCTGTGAGATCTCCCTCAAAATCATTCGGTACCTCAGCTTGCAACAGCAATCTTGTCCCACCCCGCAGGTCAAGACCTAACCTTAGGGAACTTCGATCAAATTCTCCTATTATTAATCCTGAACCATTTGGCCACGACAGGTCTCCTGGGAGATTGGGAAGATGATCATTCGCATTATTTGGCCAGACAAAAGCAAGAGAGAATAGTGTCACGACTAGAATAAAAATAAGCGAAATCGTATTGCGCATTACCAAACCTCTAGTGAAACCAACAAGCTGATATTGCTAATCAGCATACTGCCAAGCAGCGTTGTCGCATAATCCAGTTCAGGAGTCTTGAGACTCCGCCTTATCAAAACTTTCAACACTCGGCTCAGGATCCTCAACTTCCTCAACGCTTAGCTCAGGATCCTCAACTCTCGCAACTTCGGATGCGGGAATTATAGATACCACAGCGTCAGGTGTTGCCTCGACAATCACGTCTTCAGTCAACTCTAAGTGAATGCGCATCGGACCGGAGGTTGGAGTCACAATATCTGTAACCGTCGCAAAAAAACCTGACGTAGTTAATACTTCATCACCAATATCAAGCTCGGCTAAGGTAGCCTTCCGTTTCTTGTTTTGGCTCAGCATGGGGCGCAATAAAATAAAATAAAATGCTCCGGCAAGTGCTATCGGTAGTAATAAGCCTTCCATATCAACCAACCTTTCTCCAAAAAATCACTCTCTATTTGACTTTTCAACTAAGTTGTCGTCTAATTCTTCCATATCCTCATCGTCTGATTGGTCATCACCTCTCGGGTGCATGTAGCGAATATCCGACGCGACGTTTAGGTGATCGACGTACAGTAAACCGTTGACGTGATCGGTCTCATGTTCCAGTGCTTGAGCCAATAGATCATTCTCCGATGTGATGTGCACCCTTTCACCTTTAGCTGAGAGTGCACGAACGGTAACCCGCTCTGAGCGAGTAACTGACCCAGAATAACCAGGAACTGATAAACAACCCTCGCTAACAACTCTAGTTCCCTCACGTTTAGTTATCTCAGGATTAATTAAAGCAAAAGGATTCTCATCGGGCATACCAATAACCACCAATTTAAGAGAAATGCCGATTTGCGGAGCAGCCAAACCCACGCCATTTGTGGCGTACATCGATTCAATCATATCGGTGACAAGTAATTGGATATCCGAATTTACGCGTCTAACTCGACGTGTAGGTAACCTTAGAACAGGATCACCCAAGTAACGAATTGGTCGTATAGTCATTACCCGTAAGCATCGCACGTATTAGAAATTAGCGCAGCCCATACATTCGAACTAATCAAAATCGACCGGGTCAACATCAACTATCCAACCTGATGGCAAATCACCATACTTTCTAAGAATTTCTTCAGGATTGGGAGAGAATATTAGTATTGCTCTTCGAAAGAGCCCACGCGCCCTGGAAATTCTTGGTGGAAAAGGCCCACGCACATCACTATTAGGGTATGCGAGAGATACGATTGAAAGATTATGCGCGAGCCGCGAGGATTCTTCCTCCGCGTATTCCTCGTTGTGATGGCGCATCCCTAAACGGACAACTCGCCGATATGGAGGATAACCGTACTCACGACGCCATCTAAGTTCGGTATCTAAAAACGATTGGGCATCATGACCCACTACTGCTTCGATCACCCTATGAGACGGATTAAAGGTCTGAAAAATAACCCGCCCAGCTAATTCACTTCGACCGGCTCGACCAGCAACCTGAGATAACATCGCAAACATTTTTTCGTGTTCTCTGAAATCTCCCTCGGTTGATAATCCATCGGCGACAACAACGCCAACTAATGTGACATAAGGGAAATCAAGTCCCTTGGTAATCATCTGAGTGCCGACTATGATGTCAATTTCTTGTCTCTGCATTTTTTGCATTATTTCCAGATGCCCCCTCGGGCCCTTCACGGAATCAGAATCCCAGCGCCCTACTTTGGCGGCGGGGAAAAGTGTCTCAATCTCTTCAACTACACGCTGTGTTCCGATCCCGACTGGTCGCAAAATCTTTTGGCATCCCTCTGTTTGACAGTTCCCGTCAAATATTCTTGTCAAACCACATAAGTGGCATCGCAAGCGCGACGGACTAGGGTGATTATGTAAAGACATAACGAGATCGCAGCGAGTACATTTTGGAGTACATCCGTTATCGCAAGTAAGATAAGGCGCATAGCCCCTCCTATTAATAAATAGCAATACTT
Organism: Dehalococcoidia bacterium; assembly: GCA_029941115.1. Classification (GTDB taxonomy): domain Bacteria; phylum Chloroflexota; class Dehalococcoidia; order UBA2979; family UBA2979; genus UBA2979. The sequence goes on from JAPYRK010000032.1 coordinate 7,580, forward strand.
GCTCACCGCGATCTAATGTTTCTAATATCGCTGACGTAAGCTGATCTGAAATCAAGCTGCGCTGATATCGAATATCTATAACCTCAATCTCATTCTTGTCTGCACTGGGCCACGGCACAAGTTCGCCATTTTCTTGACGAACCATATTAATCCTCTGATCCAGATCAATCCTTAGAAGCTGCTTTTGTTGACTAAGAAAATATCTTTCAAGATCAGGAGTGGCCGAACCGTAGACAACAGTACAATCCACCACCTCTGTCATCATCTGAGCGAGTAACCTAGCATCATATCTAGGTGTCGGGCTGCTTTGTTTGAAAGCAGCGTCATGAAATTCGTCAATGATAATTAATCCCAGATTCCGTTGTGGAACAAAAATACAGGAACGCGATCCGATTACGACTTGATAGTCACCTCGCTGAATCGCTTGCCACTCATCATATATTTCTCCCGGCGAGAGCGCTGAATGCATGACACCTACCCTGCCTGGAAATTGCTCCGCAAATCTCTGAATCATTTGAGGAGTTAAAGCAATCTCCGGAACTAGTAGAATGGCCCGCTTATCTCTTTCTATTAGAGCCCGAATACAGTCTATGTAGACCTCAGTCTTTCCACTACCAGCCACGCCTCTAAGTAAAATTTCTTTCCCGTTTTCTTCGTCAAAGGTCGCCGCGATTTGGTTTACTGCGTTCCTCTGATCGCGCGTAAGTTTTCTTGGGTTTGCTTGGGTTATCTGATAGTCTCTCAAAGGATCTCGCTGACGAAGAATTTCGAAATGGTCCACTAACCCTTGACTAATTAATCGCTGCATAACTGAAGTAGTTAAGTCAGAACGACTCAACAGATTACTGATTTCCGTCCGCGAAAGTTCTGGTTCTTTTCCAGATTCAGCCTTCCCCAGTAAAATTTTCAAAATTTTCCAAGCTGATTTATCCGCGTTGGTAAATGTTTTATCCTGAACATACTTTGTATACCCAGGGTTATCAAAATTGCAAAATATTTGCCCGTCTTTAACGGCTATAAATCGATCATTAACCAATCGATGTATGATTTTCTTTCCTGAATCGTCCTGCGTCAGCGAATCATAGGAAATCTCACCTGACGAACGAATAAGCTGCCTAATTATTTCCGCTTCACGTGATCTATGCTCACCGTAAAACCGTTGTTCAGGGGTCGCATTGGATTTGAGGTCAACCTTCAATCGAATAGCCTGTTCGACTCTTGGTGATACCCGAGGCTTCGGTAATGAATATCTAACCTCTACAAAACCCAACATCTGAAGCGACTTTATAGCCGCATCAAATTTATTTTTCGACATGGTAGTCTTAAAAGCTGAATATGTTGTCTTCTCTGAAATCGCTTCAGCATATGACAAAGAATGGAGGATTTTTTCTTGATCACTGGAAGGAACTAATCCTGACTCTTTCTCAGATTGGTTCATCACTTCAACACTACGCTGAGCTCGTTTCTTTCTCAGCAGCATCTTTTCAGGAGTGCGAGCAACACCCGGTGGGAAGAACTGTTTCAAGCAGTCCCAAAGAGGTGAAAAATAATAACTTGAAAGCCACTTTGCTAACTGCAGTTGCTCTGACGAGAGTATAACCTCGGGTAGCTCAGCCTGAATGATAGGCCGAACCTGTGAGGGGTCAAATCCCGGAGTGTCTAACGGTCCCTCAACCACTATTCCTTGGAACACTTGACGGCCAAAGGGCACATATATCAATTGACCGATCTGTATTTGTAGTGCTGCTGGAATACTGTAAGAAAAGGTCATGTAACTAGCCCTGTTGCTATTTACAGCGACTTTCACATAGCTAGTGGGTTTATTATCAGTCGACATTACGACTGATAATAAACCGAATCTACTAAAAACTAAACTCTGTTGGCTTCTTTGACTCTTGCAGCCCGACCGGTTCGACCCCGCAGATAGGTCAACTTCGCACGACGAACTTTACCGCGCCGTGTTACTGACAATGATTCAAGACGAGGTGATGTTAGAGGAATGGTACGCTCTACTCCGAAGCCACGTTGCACTCGACGAACAGTGAAATTAGCAGTTAATCCTTTTTTTATTTTAATAACAGTGCCCTCGAACGGTTGAAGTCTGCGAGTTTCTTCGCCTCGAGCGGTACGTTCAGTGATCCAGAGCATTAGGCGCACATTGTCACCTACCCCAAACTCCGCCAAATCTTCTTTGTCACTTGGTCGGCCCTCAACAAGCTCTCGTAAATCCACCATTATTATGACCTTCTAATTTCAAATATGTTAGCTACTAGTTAACTAGATGTTCGATTCTCTCTTGTATTTGGATTACCGTCGAGGGGTAAGGCGGTTATTGTACTGACTCTTCTGAATCTTTCAATGGCATCTTCCCTATAAGCAAATCCAAGTCTTCTTTAGACTTAGCCGAATCCGGTAGGAGATCTGGTCGTCTTTCCAGAGTTCTCCGCAAACTTTTGTAGTGGCGCCATATACTGATTCTCTCGTGATCGCCTGAAAGAAGCACCTCTGGCACAGGCCAGTCATTAAAAACCGCAGGTCGTGTGTATTGAGGGTATTCCAATAATCCTGATTCATTAAATGACTCTTCTTTCAACGAATCAGAACTACCCAAGACTCCATCCACTTGTCGAGAAATAGCATCAACCATCATCATTGCAGGCAACTCACCACCCGATACGACAAAATCGCCAACAGAAACTTCTAAGTCCACAGCTCTATCTAAAAATCTCTCATCAAACCCCTCGTAGCGGCCGCATACTAAAACCAAATGAGTCTCTCTAGCCAACTCTCTCACCATTAGGTGATTGAGTTTTTTACCGGAGGGAGTCAATGCAATGACCTTGGTCTTGTCTGAATTCAGTGAAGAGATTGCAGCCACCGCCTCATAAAGTGGCTCAAGCTTCAACACCATTCCTGGACCGCCACCAAAAGGTGTGTCATCAACAGTGCGATGTGAATCATGGGTATAATCCCTTAAGTCGTGTAATCCTATTTCTATTAATTTCTTCTTCTGCGCTCTATCGATAATAGATTCGTGGAACGGACCCATAAACATATCTGGAAAAAGAGTCAATACGTCGAAGCGGAGCATCCTACATTTCTCTCTATTCAATTCGCTAATGAACAGCTATTTCATCAATACCCAAAAGTTGTGCGCAAGCATGATGAAGTACTGGTACTACTATTGATAAATTTTCACTGGCACCGCGTTCACTGCCAGGCAGATTAATAATCAGGGTATTTCGACGAACGCCCACAACTAATCGAGATAGCATAGACAACGGAGTGGACCTTAGACTACCTGATCGCATAGCTTCCTCCATGCCCAACACTCTAAAATCAATCACTTCTTCCGTTGCTTGCGGGGTTATGTCTCGATCGGACAAGCCTGTCCCACCCGTAGTCACGACTAGATTTACTTTCGCTCTATCAGACTGATCGAGAAGAAACTCGACAATCAGCTCTCGTTCATCCGGTATAAGATTTTCAACCGTTATCCGAAAATCCGCGTCTGACAAAATCCTCGATACAGCTGGTCCCGCCGTGTCTACTCGCTCGCCAATAGAACCTTTATCACTAATTGTCAAAACCGCCGCCGAAAATAGATCGCTTCCATGACTTGTCATAATCATTAAGTTTAACCCCATCCCGCCCGCGCAAGTAAAATCACAATAGCAATACTGACTTGAATAGAGTAGACTGATGTTCCGTAGGGGATTACGGGGCCATTATGACTCGTTATGTATTTGTTACCGGTGGAGTTGTTTCCTCTGTAGGGAAAGGGATTGTGACGGCTTCCTTAGGTCATATCCTGAAGGCTCGAGGGCTAAAAATCTCAATCCTTAAATTAGATCCATACATTAATGTCGATCCAGGAACGATGTCGCCGTACCAGCACGGTGAAGTATTCGTCACGGACGACGGCGCAGAAACAGATCTTGATTTGGGTCACTACGAGAGATTCCTTGATATCGATCTCACAGGGTCGAACTCGTCATCAAGTGGTCAAATATATCAAGAAGTAATACGACGGGAACGCAGCGGTGAGTATTACGAAGGGAAAACTGTTCAAGCCATCCCACATGTGACAGATGAAATCCAACGAAGAATCAAAGAAGCAGGAGAGAAATTCGATGCTGACGTTGTTTTAGTTGAGGTTGGCGGAACAGTGGGAGACATCGAGGGGCAAGTTTTTCTTGAGGCTGTTGCGCAGATGCGTTACGAATCTGAAAAGGGACAAACACTCTCGATTCATGTCACATTACTTCCTAGAATCGGTGCGACCGGTGAGATGAAAACCAAGCCCACGCAACATTCCGTGAGAACTCTTAGATCTTTTGGAATTCAACCAGATCTGATAGTCACAAGATCAGATGACGATATCCCAATTGATTTATGCAGAAAGATTGCTCAGTTTTGCAATGTAGAGGTTACCGCCGTGGCCCCGTTGAAGACCGCAGAATCAATCTATCAGGTCCCGCTAATGCTTGAAAATTTAGGGGTGGGCGAACTAACCACTGAAAAACTTGAGCTCACAACGGGAAGCCCTGACTTGAGTCAATGGGGTAAGTTTAGCCAGCAACTCGTTAACGTACGTCCCGAGCAACCTCTACAGATTCATGTTGTGGGGAAATATGTGAATGGGCCTGACGCCTACCTCTCTATTCAAGAAGCACTGTCCCACGCAGCAGTAAGCTCTGACACCAGCTTTGAAATAAATTGGGTCGACGCTCAGGCACTAGAAATAAATGAACCAAGTGAAATTCTCAAAAATTCTGACGGTATTGTTTTATGCCCGGGTTTTGATGAACGGGGCGTTGAGGGCAAAATAAAGGCGGCTCAATTCGCACGTGAATGTAAAATTCCATACCTTGGAGATTGTTTAGGTATGCAGATTTTAGTTATCGAGTTTGCTCGAAATGTAGCTGGCATGTCAGGCGCCCATTCGACAGAAATGAACCCTGATACCCCTTATCCAGTTATCCACATAATGGAAGAGCAAAAAAATGTTGAGTCAAGGGGCGGAACCATGAGATTGGGTGGGTATGATTGCAAGCTGACGCATGGAACAATTACTCAAAAGGCGTACGGCAAAAATCAGATTCGAGAAAGGCATCGACATCGATACGAAGTAAATAATGAATTACTGCCGCAGCTGGAAGAAAAAGGCCTTGTGGTGGCGGGAAAATACGAAAGTAAAAACTTAGTAGAAATTGTCGAGTTAAACGATCATCCGTTCATGGTAGGCGCGCAATTTCATCCTGAATTCACCAGTAGGCCACTTCGCCCAAACCCTTTGTTTCAAGGATTTATAGAAGCCGCAAAAAATTATTCGCGTAAGTAGATTGATTAATAAATAGATGACCGGTTGGCGATTTCTTCACATTATCTCCATATTGTATTTTTGTGCTGGCTGCGGAGCGGCGATAATGCCCGTGTGGAAAGCTTGGACAGTAGAATCAATTAACGAAAAAGTCGTGTTGATATTGTCTGCCCAAAGAGCCTTCACGTCCGCCATGCTGCCTGGAATCATTGCCGTATTATTTTCAGGATATGCCTGGGCAGCTGCCACGAATTACCCACTCACCACCGGCTGGATGATCGGTCTTCAAGGACTTCTGTTTCTTAATTTATTCCTGTTCATTCCGTTATTTGGTGTTGCACTAAGACGTGTAAAGTGGGCAGCCCTGAGCTCGCAGAAAGAAAGTACTATAACCAAGGAATTGGAAGAGGCTTTGGCTGATAATGTACCTCTAGTATTCGGGACATTGGTAACGATAACTATTCCATTAATGACCTGGATAGCATGCATTGAGTTGTTTTAGACAGAATCAAACCAAGGGAGTTCACTCAAATGAAGATTTTTATCGACACAGCAAACCTAGATGAAATAAAGCGAGCAGCGGCCCTGGGAGTAATCGACGGCGTAACCACAAACCCGTCTCTCGTCGCAAAAGAAGGAGTCGAGTATCAGAACCGCGTGATGGATATATGTGATGTAGTCGATGGATCTATATCTGCAGAATGCATTTCGCTTGAATTAGATCAGCTCTGTGCAGAAGCGAGGCGAGTGGCAGCGTGGCATCCCAATGTCACGGTAAAAATACCTATGAGCGAGGTTGGACTACAAGCCATGGCCATTTTGTCCGCAGAGGGAATTGCAATTAATTGCACATTAATTTTCAGCGTAAATCAAGCTTTATTGGCCGCTAAGGCTGGTGCCACGTACGTGTCTCCATTTATAGGGAGAATAAATGATGGTGGAGCCGACGGCATGCAACTAATAAGAGAGTGCGCCAAAATATTTGCGACCTATCCGGAAATTACGACCGAAATTCTCGCGGCCTCGATTAGAAATCCGCGGGACGTAACTGAGGCTGCCTTGGCAGGAAGTCATATCGCTACTTTGCCACCATCCGTGCTATTTCAAATGATAAAGCATCCTCTTACAGACTTAGGAATAGAGGCTTTCCTAAAAGATTCACAGTCTTATAGTCCGGTGTAAGACAAATCCATTTGGCAGACGACTAAAAACATCTCGCAGAGCTCTTGCGGTCCATAACTGCTTATCAGGGTAGCTATTAGGTTACTCTTTGCAAAAATATTAAAATCACTATATAGTAATAGGGATTGTACTGCATATTTTATGCGAACTAATGGTTAATATAGGGTTTTATATACTATATTATTAGGTATTAATATATAAATTGGGTATTCATATGTACGGAACTAGTCGACAAAAATTGGATTCTAACGGCAGGCTATCTATTCCTATAAAACATCTCCAGTCGTTTAATGCAGACTCAGCAACTGGCACCGGTCACGGAGTTCTAGTGGTCGGAGAAGACGGTTGCATAGAGCTATTCCCTCTCGATGCATTTAATGACGAAATTGAAAAAATATTTGTAACTAGTGAAAATACGCGTGACGGCGATACGCGTAGACAGCTTAGAAGACTAATTGGCAACGCCTACGGGGTAGATATTGATGAGCGAGGTAGGCTTTCGATCCCTAATAAATATCGCAAGTTTGCTGGGTTACACACGGGACCAATAATTCTCTCGGCCTGTGGAAGCTATCTTGAAATCTGGTCGCCCGACACATGCCCAGAGCTACTACTTGAATTTCTTGCTGAAGAAAGGATTCGCCAAAAATAATGACCTGTACTGACAACTGCAGAGAGCGCGGTGTGAGTGATTTCTTTGAAAATGAACGGAATCAGACTCATATAAAGACGTCGCCCCCTCGACAAAACAAAGCAAGAGAATTCCGCTCAGAATATTTTATTCACACCGCGCTCTCTGCAGTTGTCCAGTTACAAGAAAAAAGTTCGCCCAATTCGGGATGGCTCCGAAAATATTTCATCAAATATAAATCCCCGCCCATATTAGATGAATCAATCGGAGCTATCTCGAATATTTTTTTTATCAAATATGAGAGATGTGCGCTTATACGGTTTGCCTAATGAGAGCTAGATTTGAAGCCCCCTCAACTCTTCTCCACAAATCGGTAATGGTAAACGAAGTGCTTGACCTATTGGTTACGAAACCAGGAGGCAACTATGTCGACGGAACCATTGGTGCGGGAGGCCATACCGCGGCAATACTAGAGAAAGCTGGACCTGACTCTCACGTCTTAGGGATTGACAGGGACCCAGATGCACTCAAATGGTCTAAAAAAACACTTACTAATGTCCAAAGCCAGATCACACTTGTGCTTGGTAAATTTTCAGAAATCGCTAATATATGCGACCAGCATGGCTTTGCGAATATCGACGGAGTTCTACTCGATCTCGGCCTGTCGTCAATGCAGATTGAACGGTCTAGCAGAGGCTTTTCATTTATGCGAGACGAGGCACTTGACATGAGAATGAATCCAGATTCGGAGCTTACTGCTGGACAAATAATTAATGACTGGGAGCCATCAGAGCTAGAAAGAATAATCAGAAAGTATGGCGAAGAGCGAAACGCAAAGAAGATAACTCGACAAATTATCAGAAATCGTCCTATCGCTACGACTGGAGAGCTAGTTAGAACGATAGAGGTGGCTGTCGGGTCTTCAAGTTCAAAACAACGGCAAAAACATCCGGCCACTAAAACTTTC
>JAPYRK010000033.1 GCA_029941115.1 Dehalococcoidia bacterium
CGCCTGGACCCATATATACTCTCCCTTGCTACCGTCACGCTTAATACTGAAACTAAGTTTGTTGGTCGGGGCGCTCGGATTCGAACCGAGGGCCTCTGCTTCCCAAAAGCAGCGCTCTGCCAGACTGAGCTACGCCCCGTTGAATAACTACCTAATGGAAACTAACGTCAGTCAAGCACGAGCGCAATAGCAAATTGTCATTTTGCCGCTCCATGAATTTCAGATAAAGAACTAACTTCATTAGAATCACACCAAGCGACCAACTCAGCAAGAATTTGCCAAGCCGCATCTGGTTTAACAAAGGTGGCTGTGCCGACCTGTACTGCCGATGCGCCTGCCATGATGAACTCAATCACATCGGTCCCTGAAACAACGCCACCGGACGCAACAATTGGAATGTCCATTTCCCGACTTACTAAAAATACATGACGAAGCGCTACAGGTTTAATTGCGGGACCGGAAAGGCCTCCAAATACGGCCCCTAATGTGGGTCTACGCTTATCGATATCGATAGCCATTCCAGGAATCGTGTTAAATATAGTCAACGCGTCCGCGCCAGCTTTTGCTACCGATTCAGCAACAATACGGGGATCAGCCACTGATGGCGTGAGCTTGACGAGGATTGGCAATTGAACACTGCTTCGAATAGCCTTAATCAACTTCCCAGCCAACTGCGGGTCTTGCCCAAACTCAAGGCCGCCAGCCTCGACGTTCGGACAGGAAATATTTACCTCAACCCCTGCTATTCCAGGAATCCCATCAAGTGCCTCAACAAGTTCAATGTACTCAGAAAAATTTTCCCCCATAATATTCACTATTACGGGAGTATTCCATTTCTCCCATCGAGGCGCGTAATCATTGACTACCGCTGATAAGCCTACATTCTGAAAACCAATCGAGTTCAACATACCCGCCGCAGTTTCAACCGTACGCGGGATGGGGTTTCCCAGTCTGGGCCGCAGAGTTGTACCTTTGGATACAACTGCACCCAATTTATCGATGTCAAATCTTTTTGAAAGCTCTACGCCATTAGAAAAGGTACCCGAACCAACCATAATTGGGTTCTTAAGTATCAGTTCAGTTTTACCACCTGACGCAAGCTGAGTTTGAAGATCAATCTCTGATATGTTGGAGGTCATAGTCTCTATGATAAGACTAAAAGAGCTCTGATCCAGACCAACTGACCTGAATAAGATTTCATAAAGTGATTCTTATATATGGTTAGATTTCATCAGCAAGTACATGATCGGTTGGTCTCACATCTTTGTAGGCCCCTGCAGCTGTGACAGTATCAGAATTAGTACCGGGTCGATAAATAGCCAAGTCACCAGAATTATGAAAGGAGTTACTTATGCCACAATACTTGCACTTAGCCGCGCTGTCAGGCCCGTTGGCTAGTTCCAAAATCCAAAAGTGATTACATTGCTTTGCCATTCTCTTCCTCAATTCTCCTCTGCGTCTTTCAGCTACACCATGTAGCTGAGGCTTAATTTATCCATGCTAACTTTAATCCATAATTATATTACTCTATTTACGTAAATATATCAAATCAATGCTTTAGGTCATATAAATGCTGTTTAAAGCAACAATACTTAGATCTACACACTTCGACCATGAAAGCACAACAATGTATGATGAGGAAGGTCAATTGTTGACCAGTTAAATTTAAGGAAGAGAATGACCGACTCAACTGCCGTCATTGAAAAACTAAAGACGGTGCAGGACCCAGAACTACATCAGGATATTGTCTCGCTCAATATGGTTCGAGATTTAGAAGTTAACAACGGGAAACTCAGTTTTTCACTAATACTTACCACACCAGCCTGTCCTCTTCGAGAAACCATCGAGAAAGACATTAAAGAAGCTCTGGCAGGACTAGAGGATATCCAAAAAATAGATATCGATTGGGGAGCAGAGGTAAAAACAACTCAACGCAGAGACGGACCGGAGGCGATAAAAGGCGTCAGGAATGTAATTGCTGTCGCATCTAACAAGGGTGGTGTCGGGAAGTCTACGGTATCCGTAAATTTAGCCTTGGCCTTGGCGAAAGCAGGAGCGCGAACTGGAATTCTTGACGCTGATATTACGGGGCCCAATCTACCAACAATGCTAGGAATTGAGGGAGGACTTCAAGCCACTGGCGAATCAGGACTCAAGCCAGTCGAGGCTCACGGACTAAAGGTAGTCTCACTCGGATTTGTATTACCGCCTGGAACACCTGTAGTTTGGCGCGGCCCAATGATAGGTTCAGGCGTTAAACAACTGATGCACGACGTAGACTGGGGCGAGCTTGACTACCTAATCGTTGACTTGCCTCCTGGAACATCAGACGCATCTATGACCATGGCTCAAGACGCTCTAATAGCGGGCGCCGTAATAGTATCGACGCCAGCAAAAATTGCCGTTGAAGATGCTCAAAAAGCGGTCGGAATGTTCGATCGACTAGGTGTCCCAATTTTTGGAGTCATCGAAAATATGCGTGGGGACGTATTCGGAAGTGGTGGAGCTGAAGATGCAGCTGATGATTTGGGCTTAGAATTCCTTGGAGCTATTCCTCTGGATGCCGAAATTAGAAAATCAGGAGATAGTGGCCAGCCACTTCTCCAAGAAAATCAATCGCAAATAGAACAAGTATTCACGTCAGTGGCTGAACAAGTCGCTGCTCGCTGCTCGGTTCTGCAATTTGCCGGTGAAGGGACATCAATTTGACTCAAGAACAAAGTTCATCATCCCCACTTATAGCTGGGCGCAGAAAAGCTGGTACCGTAAATCAGTCAAAGACAGCCAAGTCTCCCCCGCGAAAACCTCGAACTCGAGCACGGCCTACTAGTCCGAAAAAAACAGAAGCGCGATTGGTACCGCAAAAAGATGCACCGGAAGATAATCCCTTGGCAGAAAAGCCTAAAACGCGAGTCAAACCTGCCAGACCTCGAAAATCATCAATGTCTGAAAAAAATACTTCTAAGCCAAAGCTAGAGCCGGCAGATATGACCGCCCTCAACACTGAATATGGTCGGCTCCACGAAGAGATCAAACGACAAGAATCCGCTATTTCTGACCTAACTAACGACATAGAAGCATTGAGTAGCGAGCTAAAAAAATCTACTGCGCGACCACGACTAGGGATTTTTGTTGACGTCCCAAACCTAATCTATGGCATCGAAGATACTGAAATTCATATGGGCAGGTTGCTTGATTTCCTCTCAAAGGACCGTCAGCTGGTTCGAGCTATTGCCTACTGCCCAATCTCTGATGATCCAAGGGAACCCATCGAAACCCAAAAATTCATCGCACCTTTTATAAATTATGACTATAGATTAGTCACCAGCCCACTGAAAAGATTTGCTGATGGCTCAATTAAAGGTAACTGCGACGTTGAAATGACCGTAGATATGCTTTCAATGGCGGAAAGACTAGATGTCATCACCTTAGTGAGTGGCGATGCAGATTTCTCCAGAGCCGTAGAGGCCGTGCAATCAAGAGGTGTCCGCGTAGAAGCTGCTGCATTTTCTGGAAGTACTTCTTCGGAAATTCGCGCCATATCCGATCGCTATATAGATCTTAATAATGTTCTTTCGGAAATAACGTGAAGACTCTATTGAGTCGCGAGGCTTTTTTTATTCTCGTGGGTTTAGGGGTGGGTCTCTTCATGGGAAACTCATTCCTGAATATGAATCCCGCCTTCTTTGGCTGGCTCTTTTCAATAGGTATGGGAATTTCTGGGGGGGCGTTCGTGGCAGCGATTTCTAGAAACATCCCCTTGATTGGTGGATCGTTGCCCTCAAAGCAGAAACAGGCACCTAGCCATACAAAGTCCGAGAATTAATCATCGGCCCATCAGTGCAGACCAATTTAACTGCTCCACCAGTCTTGGGAAATACTGCGCAGGAGTAACAAACACCAAAACCACATGCCATCCGTGCCTCTAATAAAGCTTGCAATTCTGTCGTTGGTCTCACCTCCAAAAGAATCGCATGTAGAGCTTCAAACATTGGATCAGGGCCACACGCAAATGATTGGTCACTCCAAGAGAGAAGTTGTCGATAAGGATCTGTTACCAAGCCTTTTTGACCTAAAGACCCATCCTCCGTCACACTTATGAACTCAACCTCGGGTCGCAGAAGCTCCTTTGGAAAAATACCCTCAATACTGCGAGCTCCAGCAATCAATGCCACCACTGCCCCTCTATCAACAAGCCATTCTGATAGCCAGATCAGTGGTGCGACGCCAATTCCACCACCAACCAGTAACATATTTCTTAGCCCCAGATCAGGTTCAAATCCATTTCCTAACGGGCCCAACACTTCCAATACATCCCCGGGGCTGCGCCTACTCAACCAGCGAGTACCAACACCAACAACATCATATAAAATGCCCACTCGGACATGATCTTCGTTAACGTCCAAGCCATATATAGACATAGGCCTGCCAAGCAGTGGATCTGGATAACTAGCTTCAGAATCACCGCACGTAACCATCATGAACTGTCCAGGTAATGCTGACCTGTAAGCGTCTCCAGCCCGAAGCCACATCAGGTGAGTAGTACCGTAAAGACAGATATTATCGAGTATGGTCAACCCACTTCTATTCATCAATAAAATGGCCAATCATGTGCTAATCGTAATCTTCCGACCTATACGCACTAATAGGCAAGACACTGTAACTTCCTTCTGGATCTTCATCAATCGCTTGAACTGCTACACGGGCCGTATCTAACGATGTGAAACAAGGGATTCTCATTTCAGTTGCAGCACGTCGGATGAAAAATCCGTCGCGTCTAACCTCCGTTCTGCCACCCTCTAGCGTATTGATCACTGCACCAACGGCTCCATCTTTGATTAGCTCCACTACGTTTTTATCGGCATCATCTAGTCGTTTCGAAATAATAGTGACCGGTATACCAAGTGCAGTAATTAAGCCTGCTGTCCCTTCGGTGGCAAAAAGAGGGCTACCCGACTCATGGAGATAGCGAATCAAAGAAGTTGCCTCTGATTTAGTTTGATTCGAGATAGAAAGCAAAAAAGGAGTTTTTGGCAGTATATTCATCGAAGATGCTATTAAAGCTTTCCTCATCGCCGGAGCAAATGACTTGTCTATCCCCATCACTTCACCTGTCGACTTCATCTCAGGCCCTAAAAATGTATCGACATTTGTTAGCTTATTCATAGAAAAAACTGGAGCTTTAATCGCGACCAGATTCATAGAGGGATGCAATCCTCCTGAAAAGCCTTGCTCGGTCAATGTTTTCCCTAACATAATATTTACGGCAAGATTCACCAAAGGAATATTGGTTACTTTCGAAATAAAAGGAACTGTTCTTGATGACCGTGGATTTACTTCTATTACAAAAACTCCGGTCCCATGAGGATCCGCCTCTTCAGCGATAACAAATTGCACATTCATTAGACCCTTCACACCAAGCTCCAGCGCCATACGAGTCGTGTAGTCAACAATCGAATCAATTTGTGGTTGTTCGAGGCTTTGTGGTGGATACACTGCAACTGAATCACCTGAATGAACTCCAGCACGCTCCACATGCTCCATAATTCCAGGAATCAAAACGATCTCACCATCGCAGACGGCATCAACTTCAACTTCTGGTCCTTCAAGGAACTTATCAATCAGAACATTATTTGTACCAGCATCTACTCCAGCTTCAAGTGCTGCAGTAAAAAAGGTAACCATCTCATTCGCATTCTGAACAATCTCCATAGCACGACCGCCAAGTACATATGACGGTCTCACAAGAACCGGATAGCCAATAACATCGCCTGCCTGCAAAGCTTCCTCGAGATCAGTGGCGATGGTCCCTGGTGGCTGTGGAATATCCAACCGATTCAATATTTCGCCAAACAATCCTCTGTCTTCGGCTAAATCGATAGTGGCGGCTGATGAGCCTGCTATCGGAAGAGCTGCTCTGTGGAGAGGGCCTGCCATATTTATTGCTGTCTGGCCACCAAACTGAACGATCGACGCAGGCGCTCGGTCACCATTAGCCTCATTATCTAAAAGATCACGAATTCCCTCCTCATCTAAAGGCTCAAAATACAATCGATCAGACGTGTCAAAATCTGTCGAAACTGTTTCTGGGTTCGAATTGGCCATGACTGCGTCAACGCCTGCAGCCCGCAACGCTTGGGCAGCTCGAACCGAACAATAGTCAAACTCTATGCCTTGTCCAATTCGTATAGGACCTGACCCTAGAACAAGCATCCTTTCGTTCATCTCAGGAATAGCTTCATTCTCGTCATCATAAGTAGAATAAAAATACGGTGTAACTGCATCGAACTCGGCAGCGCAGGTGTCAACCATTTTATAAACAGGGCGAACATCCCAATCCAAGCGCATATTTCTAATCTGTTCTGGTAATTTCCCTGCGAGTGATGCAATATCAACATCTGCAAATCCCAAACGTTTAGCTTCACGCAGAAGTATCGGAGTTAAATCACTGGATAATAGAACCCTCTCCATTGATACGATGCGCCCCAATCTATCTAGAAACCAAGGATCAATCCCGGTTCGTGCAGACAATTCAGTTGAATTAAGATGATGACGTAAAGCTGATAACAAGGCCCATATCCGCTCGTCAGTGGCCTGAAGATATGGTTCATCAAGCCAACTAGTGCGCTCCCACAAAGCTGAACGTCCACCGACCTCGAGCGATCTTATAGCTTTTTGAAGTGCTTCCTCAAATGTACGTGCAATCGCCATCACTTCACCGGTTGCTTTCATTTGAGTACCGAGTTGCCGATCGCCAGTCGCAAACTTATCAAATGGCCAACGAGGTATTTTCACAACTGTATAATCCAGCGCTGGCTCGAACGCAGCAGTAGTTCTCTGAGTAACCGCGTTCTCGATCTCGTGTAAATCTCTTCCTAACGCTATTTTCGCGGCGACGCGAGCAATCGGATAACCAGTGGCCTTTGAGGCCAGCGCTGATGATCGTGACACACGTGGGTTAACCTCAATAACATGGTATTGAGGGAGAGATCTCGGCGGTACGAGTTCTTCGTCCTCGACGAGAGACCGTGGGGCAAGAGCAAATTGCACGTTGCAACCACCTTTAATCCCAAGAGCTCTAATTATTTTAAAGGCGCTGTTTCGCAGCATTTGGTATTCCCGATCAGTAAGGGTCTGAGAAGGAGCTACTACAATCGAATCACCCGTATGGACTCCCATGGGATCAAGATTTTCCATATTACAAATAGTGATGCACGTATCGTTACCATCTCGCATAACTTCATATTCGAGTTCTTTCCATCCCAGTAGACTCTGCTCCACTAAAACTTGATTAATGGGCGAAGCATCAAGGCCGGATCTCACGATAGCCGCGTAATCCTCATCAGTTCTTGCAACTCCACCACCACTCCCACCGAGTGTATAGGCAGGTCGAATAACTGCAGGTAAGCCAATAAGTTCTTTTGCCAGAATCGCATCGTCCCAATTTTCGACAATTCTTGAAAGCGGTGTCGGTTCGTCTAAATCCTCCAGGAGTTTCTTAAACGCCTCACGATCCTCTGCAAAACGAATCGTCTCAACCGATGAACCGAGCATTTCAACATCATATTTTTTTAATATCCCAGCCTCGGAGAGCTCCATGCCCAAGTTAAGGCCGGTCTGTCCGCCAAGAGTTGGCAATATCGCATCAGGACGTTCACGCTCAATAATCCTAGTAAGGACTTCAACGGTAAGCGGTTCAATATAAGTGACATCAGCAACGCCATCATCTGTCATGATTGTCGCAGGGTTTGAATTAACCAAAATCGACCGTACACCTTCCTCACGCATCGCCTTACAGGCTTGAGTTCCCGCGTAGTCAAATTCGGCTGCTTGTCCAATTACTATGGGACCATTTCCGATAATCAAAACTGATTCTAGTTTTTTTCCCGTCATCTTTTGAACTCATCGCTACAAGGCAAATCGTGATATTTTTTCTGATTAATTGTGATAACCCTCTCGGTAATTTTCCCCACGCATCTCAATTTGAGCGACTACATCCAAAGAAGCGTAGTGATCATGAGGCATGATAGGAACCCGGGCCATCTGAAGGTGGGTGAGATCAATTCTAGTGAATTCAGCAGTACGCCAATCTTCAAGTAGACTGCGTAATTTTTCCCGGCTACCTTCTCCACTGAGATGTCCAATAGCCAACTTTGGGACAAACATATCTTTACCATCGACAAATTCCTCTGAATCACGGAGAACTTCGTAAACTTTAGGCACTCCATTACGTGCTTGCTTACGAGCATCTCTATAGAAGCCGGAATCATGTACCCCAACGTACACCACACCTTTGTCATCAACCGAAACGCCGGATAATTGGATTGAAAAAGGTGGAATACGCCGCAACCTAGGACTAGCATTTACATAAAATGTCTCTACTTGCGACCACATAATATCTGTAGCCATTAAAAATCCAATATGCACCCAACTAATGTGCAGCCAATCAGTAGGGGGAACAGTAACCTCCCTAGATGAGTCTAATTTACTCAAGAGAGGCTCAAGTGGTTCAAAATACCGCGGTGAGTCTAGGCCAATCGGTTGAAGAAATTGAATCGGCACTCGCCAACTATTTGAAAATTTCTCCCAGTAATCCCAATAGTTCGGGAGAGAATTCTTGACTTCCAAGAAAAAACTATCCCAATCAACATGCATTCTTTCCTGATAAAAATTAATCAGAGCAGCATCCTCTGTAGGGTTCGCCATATCTACATCCTCTCAGACATGAATTGAACAAATTCATTAAAAACAAACTCAGTATCATTTGGGCCCGGGGATGCCTCAGAGTGATACTGAAGGGTAAAGATAGGTTCAGTCACATGGCTCATCGCCTCCACTGAATCATCATTTAGATGCACTTGAGTGACCTGCATATCTGCTCCCAATCCATCTGGATCAACAGCAAATCCATGATTCTGTGAAGTGATATGTACCTTACCACTCACCGTGTCAATTACTGGATGATTAGCACCGCGGTGGCCAAATTTCATTTTATAAGTTTTTGCACCAAATACTTTGGCTAGGACTTGATGGCCCAAACAGATCCCCAACATCGGTATCTTTCCTACTAGCTCAGTGACAGACCTTGTCACGTCACCGAGTAACTCGGGATCTCCAGGTCCAGGCGACAGTAAAACGCCGTCAGGTCGGAGAGATAAAATATCCGTCGGCAAGGTAATATGCGGAACGACAGTCACACGACAACCACGAGACTGAAGTAATCGCATGATATTTTGCTTCACTCCAAGATCAAGCACAACCACATGAGGATTATTACCTTCACCTAATATAGGATCTCCTGGAGCAAAATCTTTTTTGTTAAATTCATATAATAATGGCGCCGAGACCGACTTTACATGATCTGCAGCCGCGTAATCAGGCGCTGAGCCAAGTCTGAACAAAGCTTCTTCTAAATTCTCGTCGGTTGTAATCGTTCCCATCAGAACGCCGCTAGATCTCAGGTGACGGGTTAATGAACGCGTATCTACCCCAGTCATCGCAAGAATATTATTGTTGGTCAAGTACTCATTCAAACTCATAACCGAACTGCCGTGGCTCGGCAAATCAGTAAGTTCTCTAACCACAAAGCCTTCAACTTGAACTCGTTCGCTCTCATCGGCCTCGTCTGTAATTCCGTAATTTCCTTGAAGTGGAAATGTCATAGTCAAAATTTGACCAGCGAAAGATGGGTCGGTAAGTGCCTCTTGGTAACCAGTCATCGACGTGCTGAATACGACTTCACCCGTAACCCGGGAGCCAATACCCCGAGCCAGTCCTCCAAATGAACGGCCATCACTCAAAACAAGAAGCGCGCTTCTCTCTAAGTCATTCACATTAGCCAAATTCATCAGATGCCTTCACTTCTGTCGCTCAACCGCAAGCGCCCCGCGACGGCCGAGTCCGAATACACTATCTTTCCCGCAGAAATCGTAACCAATATTTTCCCTTTCAACGTACGTCCCGTAAGTGGGGTATTTTTGCCCTTTGACAGAAATTTACTCGGCTCAACAGTCCAGTTTATATCTGGATCAAATATCACCAAATCAGCTGGTGCGCCAGGTGCCAGTGTGCCTAAACCAGATATACCCGTACGCTTATCCAAATCCCAAGCTCTGACCGGAGCACTAGTTAAACTCCGTATCAAGGTGCCTAGCGGAAAGGTGCCATCATGCACCCTGGTCATCGACAAGGCGAAGGCTGTCTCCAACATAGATATTCCCGGAGCCGCTAAGTCAAATTCAATTTCCTTATCTGAGAGCGAGTGTGGAGCATGATCAGTTGCTATCGCGTCAATAATTCCATCACGTATCCCAACACCTAAGGCTTCCAAGTCTGAATCCACCCGCAGAGGTGGATTAACTTTCGCTGAGGCGTTGTAATCTATTTCTCTATAATTAGTGTTAAAGGCAACCAGCTCATGAGTCAGTGTCAGATGATGAGGTGTCACCTCGGCCGTGACATTGACACCTCGTGCTTTCGCCGCAGCAATTAGGGAGACCGATCCAGCCGTGGAAACATGCGCGATATGCAAGTGTCCCCCAGTCACTTCAGCAAGCGCTATATCACGCGCAACGAAAATTTCCTCCGCTGAAGATGGTCTTCCCCGGAGACCCAATCTTGTAGACACCCAACCCTCGTGCATTTGTCCATCAGAAACTAGTGACGGGTCTTCCGCATGTTGTGACACAGGCAAATTAAATAATGAACTGTATGAAAGAGCTGCCTGCATCAATGCCGCATCTGCCACAGCATCGCCGTCATCAGAAAGAGCAACGACTCCTGAATCAACTAACTCACCGGCGGGAGCAAGTTCATTGCCCTCACGACCCACAGTGATGCAACCAATGGGAAGTACCCGAACTTGAGCAGACTGCTCGATCTGTCTGAGAAGAGATTCGATAGACGCTTGAGAATCCATCGGAGGACTTGTATTAGGCATGGCACAAACTGTGGTGAATCCACCATGTGCCGCCGCTGATGTACCGGTTGCGATAGTTTCTTTATATTCAAAACCGGGCTCTCGGAGATGACAATGAAGATCGACAAACCCTGCGCTAACCACTAGCCCAGTTGCGTCGATTCTCTCAGCATCAATTACCATCTCAGCTTCGTTCGGACCTATGCGGGCAACGTGACCATCTACTAGTACAATATCAGCGATTCCATCAAGATTTAGTTCCGGATCGATAATTCGAGCATTATGAATAGCTAATGTCGTCAATTAATTTCCCCTCTGGTTCCTTTGCGCGATTAAATATAAAAGGGCCATCCTAACCGCCACACCATTTGTAACTTGCTCTTCTATCGTCGAGTTTGAACCTGAAGCGACATCTCCGCCTATCTCAATACCTTCATTCTTCGGGCCGGGGTGCATCAAGATATGATTATTCTTTGCCTTACTAAGCCTCTCAGCTGTAACTTGATATAAACGTGAGTATTCATGAAGTGACGGCAGTAATCCTCCCTGTTGCCGTTCCTTCTGCAATCGCAACGCCATCACCACATCAGCGTCCTTAATAGCAACGTCAATATCTGTCTCTATATCAACATCAGGCAGTGCCGTACGGGCATGCTCTGGCCGGTCACTCACAGCGAAACCTGATGGAAGCAACGTGGGAGGACCACAAAGTACGACGTTTGCACCCATCGCAGAAAACCCCCACATACCTGAACGTGCCACTCGAGAATGAGAGATATCCCCCACCATTACTATCTTCTTATCTTTCAAATCACCAAGTCGTTGCTTCAAGGTGTATATGTCGAGCAACGCCTGAGTTGGATGTGCGTGTGACCCATCGCCCGCGTTGATCACGGACGCGCGCGTATGCCTCGAGGCCAAATAAGGTGCCCCCGACATCTCATGCCTCATCACTATTACATCCGCAGTCATCGCGCTTAGCGTCTTTACCGTATCGATCAATGATTCACCCTTAACAACAGAAGATGTATTAGCACTCACGCTGATTACGTCGGCACCCAATACTTTTCCAGCAAGCTCGAATGAAGCTCTTGTCCGAGTTGAGGGTTCAAAAAATAAGTTAATCACCGTAAAGCCACGTAAGATTGGGGCGCGTGCAATCCGTCGGTCCAACACCTCTCGCATCTTTCCCGCAAGACTAATTACGCTCTCGATTTCTTCGTACAAAAAGTCGTCCAAATCAAGTACATGGTCGTGATTCCATACCACATCCTGACTCGCCGTGCCCAAAGCACCTTCAGCGCTTTGCCCCACCAGAGGCTCCACAGGTCTTTCTGAATCATTAGTTACCATCTATGGTCACCTCTTGACGCAAAAGCACCGCACTCTTGCCTGTTCGGTCGTCATAGGTAACCTCAATTTTATCGGTAAATGAAGTTGGAATATTCTTTCCCACGATATCTGCTCTAATGGGAAGCTCGCGATGCCCTCTATCGACAAGTACAGCAAGTCGAACTGCTTCAGGGCGACCTAGATGATTAATTGCATCCAATGCGGCACGGACGCTTCGACCGGTGAATAACACATCATCAATTAACACGACAATTCTCCCGTCAATATCCGGAAGATTAGATCCTGAAAGTGTTACGGATGGGATTTCTAGCCCAATATCATCTCTGTGAAGAGTTATATCCAAGGTTCCCCAAGGGATATTTGTTGCCTCTATGTTTTCAATTTCGACGACAAGTAAAGCAGCTAGTGTTGCGCCTCCAGTCTGTATTCCCACAAGAACAATATTCTCGACGCCATTGTGAAACTCAATTATTTCATGCGCTAGTCGACGTACGGTTCTACCTACGGCTACATCATCCAAGACAGTAGATGTCGCAACTACGCTCATTTATACCCCAATGCATCATTACTTTTTAACAAGGGCATAGGCGGGCAAAAAAAATCCCCTATGAAAAGGGGATTATCCGAAACTAATCGGACACACTCAAACCACCTACTATGAAATTTTTTCTTCACCTCTGCGCCTTTCTGGCCTCACTGGACCAGATTAAAGACTGAACTGTTACCTCTGATTGTAAAGACTAATCAACCACACTCGAGTGTGCAAGTGGCTAGTCTTTAGAATTCCTTCCCTTTCTAAAAAAATCGTCGATGTCGTCCAAGATTTCGTCACTATCCGGGAGATCTAATTCGCTGTCCCCGCTCGATTCTTCTACCTTATTTGCTAAATCAGCCATTTCTGGATCTTTTCCCAATTCAGATTCAATTCGTGCCTCCCAGCGAGTAATTCTGCTCTCCATGTCATGCAGTGACATGTCTAGGTTTAGTGATTCATTTAGTCGTTGCAATAACGCAAGTTGACATCGAGGGTTCTTTCCTGAGCCGAGGTAATAAGGTGCATTCGCCCACAAGGAGGCTGAAGGGATTTCTGCTTCTCTCAAAGCGTTTGACATCACTCCAACGATTCCGGTCGGGCCTTCATAACTTGGTCGCTTTTGGCTTGTTTCCAGTTTAAGAAGTTCGGCGAGCCAGTCTTCAGTTGCTGAGCCAGTTACCGTCGCATCAGCCCGATGACTCACATCTGACAAGAGCGCTCCAAGAAGTACGACACCTGAAACCGAGTATTTTCTGCAAATTTCAATAATAGTTCCTACATATGTTTGCCACGCTAAATGAGGTTCAATTCCATGCAAAAGTAAAAGATCATTGTCTTGGTTCTCTCGCCGCTGGCCTGATAGCAAATTCACCGGCCAATTGAGCACTCGCTCGCCGTTAGAAATGTGGACCGTGGGTCTAACCTGCGTAAAGTCATAGAAGAAATCTGGATCGATATCGGCGACTTTCTCAAACTTCAAACGGGTTCTAACAAAGGCAACGGCATCCGATGCCGCCATTCCAGCATCATTCCAACCACTCCACGCACAAACCAAAATGGGGTTTCGTAGTTCCATCTCTGAAATCGACCTCAATACGTCCTTAGACGAGCCAAATGTAGACATCTAGGGCCCCCTCCTTATCACCTGATTGTACCGCTTGAGTAATTATAAATCTCTCAGCTCACCAAGGGATAGACAAGCTCGAAAGTCCCGCACGCAGCCCTCGCCGCACAGCTGTCTCAACCAATAGACTACCTCTCGGGTGGGAAAAATCTATTAACCCAATCAATATCACTCCCCTATGAACCAGCCACCACTGAGCGAGCTCATAATCTCTTTGACAATCCTCCCATGAGTAATCACTTACACCTTTATCAACAAGGGCATCCCAGTAAAACCGGACCAGGTCTTCCACCGACTTCTGAGCTTCATCGTCGATATTTGGTAGCAAAAAATATGCGACGTCCGCCATCGGGTTATATACATTAACCGTTTGGAAATCAATAAGAATGGGATCCTCACCATTAGATCGAAAAAATAGATTATCCAACCTAAAATCACCATGATTTAAGGTCGCATGTGTATTATTAGCCTCTAAAAGTGCAGCTCCGTTGTCTATAAGCCAATCGAGCTGCTTTGACGTCTGCTCGTCGATATCATCTTTAAATACCTCCATGTATGTTGGCAATGCCTTCATAAAAAGTCCGTGCTGCACCTGACTTTGATCAGCTCCGTTGTGAATCCACGGCATATCTTCAAAGGATCTCCCCCAAAACGTGGACTGAAACTTCACGAGTGAACGAAGAGCCGCCTGAGCTTCTTCAAGATTGCAACCTTCGACCTGATCTCCGACTCGATCATCAGATAAATCTTCAAGTAACAAGCCTGATCGTCTTGAACTAGTTCCGGCGCCCGCGAGGAGCTTATCAAGCAGTCCCACAACCATTTTCTCTGGAAGAAGTTTAACGATGCCCCCTGTTACTCTCTCTGAAAATGTTTCGGGAGCGATATCCGCCCAAAAGCAACGAGGTATAGCGACTTCGACACTCGACGCAAGTTCTTTATAAAACAATACCTCACGAGAATAGCTATCAAATAATGTTGCTAGCGCTCGAGATTTTTCTGAACTAGTTGGGAATTTAGCTATTACTACGTCAGGCGCGTCAGGTTCCTCACGCAAATAGGAAATTCGAATGCGCTCAATCTCACTTAGGTATCCAAGTCCCGCCCCGTGCGAATCTCTCTCGACTGATACGACAGAATTGTCACTTGAAATTTGTCCCGAATCTCTCAATATCTCAGTTAGCCAACCTTCACCGACGGCGGATGCTGATTCAGGAATATGTGTCGTCATTCTTCACTCCAAAATTCTCACAGACGAGTCATGAGTCATCTGATAACAACAATACGAGTGTAGTCCAAATAGCACTGCTTCAACCTAAGTGTGACAACTTTTGAGAGAGTGGCTCCCCGACGTGGATTCGAACCACGAACCTGCCGGTTAACAGCCGGCTGCTCTACCGTTGAGCTATCGAGGA
>JAPYRK010000034.1 GCA_029941115.1 Dehalococcoidia bacterium
ACACAGGATTTGTCCATCGTATCTATGCATGGCTGAGTGATTACAAATGTCACTTGGAATCCTCCCGCAAGTGTCTGATACTTATCGTAGTCAGGCTAGCGTTTCTTGCCCAAGAGCGCCAGTACTATTTAGTTGGTCTGGAAGTTAAGTTGTAGGCCCGGTCGGGGCCATGAGCAACGTATTAGAGATCCAATAGAAGAGAGCGTAATAAAGGCCGTTTTCATATCGTTGCCTCCAAAACATATGTTTGTGGTGAATGGATCATTTCCGACATCGACGTGCTCGATCGATTGCCCATCGGGGCTTATAACTGTTATCCCTCCGGGGCCAATGGTTGCTATACAGATATTACCATTTTCTTCGAGGGCGAGAGAGTCGAAACTCACGTAACCAGAGGCACTTTCGATTAGATTTGCAAAGCCTGCTGTTTGACCCTCCGAGAGTAACCCTGGCGAACTAATATTCCAGCCGAATAGCCGACCGGTAGGAGTTTCAGCGGCATAGACTACATTTTCGTCTGGTGAAAGGCCTACTCCATTTCCTCCACCAGGTATTGGGTAGACCATTTCCCGTATATCCGACCCATCAATAGACGCGTAGTAAAGGCCTCCAAAATCACGATCACGCAACCTACTTTTTCCTAGGTCCGTGAACCAGAATCCCCCATCTCGATCGAAGACTATGTCATTTGGTCCTCTGAGGGGTATACCGTCGCATTCGGTATATAGAATCGTGACCGATCCTGTTTCTAGGTCGACTTTTTGAATGCTGCCGCCTTGGTAATTATCAGCCTGCGGCCCGGGAAATATACGATCGTCGACATATCTCCAATTGAACCCACCATTATTACAGACATAAATTGCGCCATCCGGCCCTAAAGCAGCACCATTAGGTCCACCTCCTAAATGAGCGATAATCTCGGTAATTCCTTCGGAGGTTACGTGACTAAGAGTTTGTCTCTCTATTTCGACAAGGATTACGCTGCCATCTGGCATAGAGATAGGGCCCTCTGGGAATCTTAGTCCGGAGGTAATTTCGTGATATTCAAGGCTCATTTCGTACTCCTTTCGGTAATTTGCACCAAGTATAGTTGGTACTTGCTCTGCTAACTGGTACTCGTGGGTGTCCTGTTAAATACTGAATTCAGGGGCATGTGATGATGGTGGCTGGGGTGGGGTTCGAACCCACGACCTGCGGCTTATGAATCCGCTGCTCTACCCCTGAGCTACCCAGCCGAATAATTTACTAGCTTATATATATTGCCGTGTAAACAATACTTATGTCTAGCGCTTAGAGATTATAGTCGGCAGGATAGAATAATAGCTTTTTAAATGTGAGTTATACGTTAGTCGAATCTCAATGCGGAGGATATGATGCGAGTTGCAATTACAGGAAGTACTGGATATTTGGGTTCCGAGCTGAGTCGAATCCTTCTAACTCAGGGCCACGACGTGATTCCTGTTGTGCGGGGAGGTAGTCAGAATCCTGAATCGATTTGGAACCCTCAGTTAGGATGGATTCGATCTGATGCGTTAAACGGTGTGGATGTAGTTATCCACTTAGCAGGTGAAAACATTGGTAGTCGCTGGACAACGAAGAGAAGAGAAACACTGATGACTTCGCGTCGGGATGCGACCAAGCTATTGGTGAATCACTTGCAGCGGCTTGATTCTCCGCCGAAGGTGTTTATTTCTGCGAGCGCGGTTGGTATATATGGCGATCGTGGAGAGGAATTATTGACAGAAGATTCTGACATTGGATCAGGCCCATTGGTGGATATTTGCCAGGCTTGGGAAGCATCGACAGATCTTGCTGCGTCAAGCATGCGAGTCATCAAGCTTCGACTGGGTACTATTTTTGGAACTGGCGCGGAAGTCCTTGATCAATATTCAGGTCCGGTGAGAATGTTTGTGGGTGGACCGCTCGGAAGTGGTTCACAATGGGCGCCGTGGGTGCATTTGTCTGACGTCGTCAAGATCATAACTGAAGCCATGTCTGACGAGGGTTATATCGGCGCGTACAACGTAGTAGCTCCTGACAGTGTTCGTAACAAGGACCTGGTAAAAGCAATGGGACGAGTGCTTGGGCGACCAACGTTATTCCCTCCAATTCCCAAATTACCTCTTCGACTCGCACTAGGTGAGATGGTAGATCATCTAATTTTTGCTAGCCAACGTGTGCAACCGATGCGACTAGAAGAACGCGGCTATCAATGGGAGCAACCCTTGATAGAACCGGCACTTAGGGAAGCCTTCGGACAAAACTAATTCATTGGTGGAGGTGTTGAGTTGACTTTACATCGATTCGCTGGGGAACTTGAACTCGCAGTAGGTTTGGACGAGGCCTGGGCTTTTTTTTCTGATCCCCATAACCTCAAAGATCTGACACCGCCGGATATGGGTTTCAAGGTAGCTAACGACATTGCGTACGAAACATATACGGGGCAGATTATTGTTCAGCAAGTCAGACCGATATTTGCTATACCGATTACCTGGGTCACTGAAATTACGCACTATCTTGATCGACGGATGTTTGTTGATGAACAGCGTTTTGGTCCCTATCGATTTTGGCATCATCAACACCATTTTCATGAGACCGAAAATGGCGTGATAATGCAGGATATTGTGCATCATCACGTTGATTTCGGTCCGTTAGGAGATTTTCTAGATCAAGTTTTTGTGAGAGATAGGATTTCGGAGATATTTACTTTCCGAACCGTTGTATTGAACCATCGATTTGGAGTGAACTCGATTTGAAATTTGGGATCCGTCGTCAGGAATCTTATCAACCGCTAGAGCACCGTGATGTGTTTCACGGCGTTGAATATTGCTGGTTTGACTGGTCACCTGAGAGCGACTCAAAAATGCCAACTGTGTTGTTGGCTCACGCGACAGGCTTTCATGCTAGGTGTTGGGATGAAGTTGCGCGCTATTTACCAAACCATCGAATAATTGCAATTGACTTTAGGGGTCATGGCCGCAGTGGTCGCCCTGAAGGTCCCTATTTGTGGGAGCATTTCGGAAATGACTTAATTGCACTCATTGAATATCTAAATCTCGACGAAATCCTTGGCGTTGGTCATTCCATGGGTGGACATTCTGTGACTTTTGCCGCATCTCGCCTTGCACGGGAGATTTTTTCGAGCCTCCTTTTGATTGATCCGGCCATACAAAATAGGAAGCCGACTGCAGCAAAAAGGGATCCGAAATCCACCTCATTTGTTGCTAAACGAAGAAATTTATGGTCCTCGCCTGATGAATTGGTCGAACGATTTCAAGCGCGAACACCGCACTCCTTATGGGACCCGAAGGTACTTGCTGATTATGCAAGATATGGTCTACTCCCAAACCCTCTTGCTGCGGCTGGTAATAGTGATGACCTGTTCGAACTTGCTTGCCCACCTGAAATCGAGGCCTCCGTAGTTTTGGACTCCGGCGACATTTGGCTCGGTGACTCGCTAAAAAAAATACTCTCTCCTGTTCGAATAATACGTGCAGCTCCACCACCAGTTGGTTATAAGGGGGGATTTTTATACTCTCCAACTAGTGCCGATCTAGCCAGCGCTTTTGTTAATGCTGAGGATGTTTTTCTTCCGGAGTTCACACATTTTATTCCGATGCAAGATCCCAAACTTGTGGCCCAGCATATTCTTGAGATGTCTCAATAAGGGTCGATACCGTGTAGAATGAGCTCAGTATGACAGCAACAAGCGACCCAAGTGGTGAGATTGAACTTACGCCCGAATTAAATATCTCGGCTGCAGCTGCCGAACAGATAGCTGGTGTTATACAAAATCATCAAAACCCAGTGGCTGGTTTAAAGATGCAAATTCAAGGCCGTTCAGATGGAAAACTTCAACACTTGCTTAGCTTAGTTGAGCAAGGTGCCGAATTGGATGATGATTTGTCAGTAGAGGTCAGTATTGAAAATTTCGAAGATACCATCAAGGTGTTTTACCCTAACCGTGATGCTTTCTACTTGAATGGATTGATGGTTGATTGGGAAACTGCGGAAGACGGAACACCCAGCATAATTTTTAAAAATCCAAACCCGTTGTGGCGTGATAGCCGCGAGTCCACGATCTATGAACTTTTCGAAGAACATCTGAATCCCCAGTTAGCCCAGCACGGCGGCATGATTAGCTTACTCTCGGTAGAAGACACCACTGTCTATGTTGAGTTTGGTGGCGGCTGCGTCGGCTGCGGAATGCTTGATGTAACTCTGAAGCAGGGAGTTGAAACTGCCGTTAAGGAATTTGTGCCTGAGATCGAGAAAGTGGTTGATATAACAGATCATCAGTCAGGTGACAATCCCTATTATAAACCTTCAAAGAAATAATAGATCAACTGATTTTCATGATGATGGATTCAACGAATGCCTTACTTTAGGTGTTACTATTTCGATAGATAGAATTTTATCCAAGGAGCCGATTAACAATGGAAATTACAGTCTCAGAGATAGCTCAAACCCGATTAAACGAATTAGTTGGTGAACACATTCAGGATGGGCAGGCCATCCGCGTGTTTTTAGGTGGCGGTGGTTGTGGATGTTCAGGACCAAGTTTTGGAATGGGCGTTGACACTAAAACAGATGCGGATACGTTGATTTCTGTTGGTGAATTGAACTTTATTGTTGATGGAGATTCAAGCGAATCTCTAGAAGGTGCATCAATTGATTATGTAGAAGATGTGATGCAGCAAGGTTTCAAGATTGAAGCCCCTAACGCGCCACAGGGTGGCGGTGGCTGTGGTTGTGGTGGCGGAGGTCACTAAGAATCAGCTGAGCAACTCGTTGATTGCTGCACACCTAATTCAAAAGAAAAATACTCGTTCGGTGTGGGAATAGGCGATTTTAAAGTGCGAGATAACCCCGCAACTGTGCTTCTGTTAATTCCATCTCATTCATATCGCACCTCGGATTTCATGCGCGCGGCAAGCGATCTTAATATTTCGGTCATTGTTGGAATCGACACCGAATTTGTTTTGAACACTAATCAAGAAGGTGTTATTGCACTAGACTTTTCCGACCCAGACAAAGCAGCTGAAATGATATACCAATTTAGGCCTGAAATACATATTGACGCGATATTGGCCGTTGATGATGCTGGGACACTCGTCGCGGCGAAAGCATCGAGTATGCTTGAGCTTCCCCATAATTCAGTGAGCTCAGTTGAACTGACCCGAGACAAATATGCGCTACGTAGAGCACTTTCAGCATCAAAACTTCCTTCTCCCGATTATAAATTATTCAATACAGCTCAGTCTGAAGACGATTTGGAATATATAGCAGACTCGATAGAATATCCTGTTGTCCTGAAACCGCGAGGCTTATCAGGGAGTCAAGGGGTAATTAGAGCAGACTCGAGTCTGGAATTTGTAGAAGTATTCAGTCGGATAAAGGACATACTGGAATCGGATAGCTCTCTCGAGGAATGCGGTGCTGATTTGTTGACTAGCATCCTAGTTGAAGATTATATACCTGGCCCTGAGTTCGCGTTGGAGGGAGTTTTAGACAGAGGAAATTTAACAGTACTTGCTCTTTTTGATAAACCGGATCCTTTAGTTGGTCCATTTTTTGAGGAGACTATATATGTCACACCAACAAGATATTCGGATGATGTGCAAGCACAAATTATTTCAACCATTCAGTCTGCTTGTAGAACTTTGGGCTTGACACATGGACCGGTCCACGCGGAGGTGAGACTGGATAATTGTGAGGTCTTTTTGATCGATCTAGCTGGAAGATCTGTAGGCGGACTGTGTGCACGCACACTTTCATTTGGATCAGGACTGAGTCTCGAGGAGATTATTCTTACTCACGCAGTCGGGGATGATATTAGTCAATTAAATAGGGAATCCTCGGCCGCTGGTGTGATGATGATTCCCATACCAACGGCGGGTATTTTTCAAAAAGTATCTGGGATAGATGCTGCTGAAAATATAAGTGGTATTGAATCAGTAACTATAATTCCAACAAGTGGGGATGAAGTCGTCCCATTGCCAGATGGTAACGAGTATCTTGGGTTTATTTTCAGTAAAGGTGAAAATTCTCAGAGCGTAGAAAATTCACTACGAGAAGCGCATGACCAGTTGCAATTTGAAATTATATAACTCTCGATCTGAGGAATTAACACTGAGATTTTTTACATGAGATTCAACATCAAAATAGACCCTTTAGTCCAACATTTTTTGATTTTTGTTGCTCTAATATTTAACTTGTGGGTTGGTGGACTGCTGCTGGAAATATATGTCGGAAGTGTGCTTAAGCTAATTTTTGAGTCATTACTGATATTTGGCTATCTAGCATTTGTTATTCGGCTGTGGCCCTTTACCAAGAATTCCTCCGAGGACTCAGAGGATGAACTCTAACAAGGGACTTCAATTAATTAGAAAGTCGAGTAGAATGATAGTTCTGTGGGCGATTAGCTCAGTTGGTAGAGCGTCTCGTTTACACCGAGGATGTCGGCGGTTCGAGCCCGTCATCGCCCACCACAGATATCAAACATAACTTATTAGTTGAATGCCGAGACCGTATGTTTCTTGGGCGGCAAGAGATGCACGTAATGTCCCTGGAATTGGCCCAGGGCTGAAATCACTTACGGTCATGCCAGCAGACCGGTACCGAGATATCTCTTCTTCAATATCAGAAACTTCAATTGCTATCATTGATGCAGGATGTTCACCAATACTGCCTATTCTTTCAGCGAGTGGGCTGTCATTAGTTACAGGCTGAACAAGCTCCATCACTGTCTGTCCGCAAATAATCTGTCCGATCAGGATTCCATGATCAGAGGCATCTATTTTCGCGGACAGCCCCAGTCCGAGTACCTGTAACCAGTCTTCCGCGGCACTGTCAATGTCGCTCACCATAGCCGCAAGGTGATCGAATCCTTTCTCAGTGCCAGTGTGTGAGTGGGAAGGCGGTTCTGCTAGTTCAATCAGCACTCCGTGCATAGCCTTTGGGTGAATAAACGCAATTTCACCAGCGAGCCCATCACGAGGACTTTCATCAATTAACTCAATGCCCTGAGCCTGAAGTCGCGCAAGTTCGGCTCGAATGTCATTGGTCCGGAAACAGATGTGATGGAGTATTTCACCCTTACTTTCGAGATATCTTGCTATTCCAGTATCATCCCTAGTTGGCTGAAGAAGCTCTATTTCATTCTCGCCAATGGCAAGGAGTACTCCCCTGACACCTTGCTCTTCTATTATGCGATCCTCCGAGACCGTTAGACCCATAGTGTCTCGAAAAAATCCGAGCGCATCGTCTGCTGAATGAACAACAATTCCTACGTGGTGTATTAAGTCAATCATGCAGGTGTCTCTCTCTCTCTCGATATGAAGATTCTAGGTTGCGTCCAATGTAAATCTGATTCTTGGTTGTATTTTAGATTGTCATAACCTCTTGATATTCACCCCATTCCTCGCGAAGGACGGCACAAATTTCACCAACGGTGGTGTACACCTCAACCGCTTCGATAAGAAGTGGCATCATATTTTCATTATTATGAGCTGCTGCTCGGATTTTTTTCAAAGATTCTGTAACCGCCTGTTGATCTCTGTTTGCCTTCATAGCAATCATTTCAACTTTCCGTCGAGCACCAAGCTCGGGGTCAACACGCAAGATGTTGGCGTCCACTTCAGTTTCACTGGCGAATTGATTCACTCCAACAATGATTCGGTCGTTGGTTTCAGCTTGCATTTGAAGGCGGTAAGCGGACTCTTGAATTTCTCGCTGTGGGAAGCCTTGCTCTATTCCAACCAAGGCTCCCCCAAGCTCTTGGATCCGATCGATGTAGGCCCAAGCTTCTTTTTCAACTCTGTCAGTAAGATGTTCTATAAAGTACGACCCAGCCAAAGGATCTATAGTGTCGGCGGCACTCGATTCATATCCAATAATCTGTTGCGTTCTCAATGCGATTTCAACTGCTTCTTCAGACGGCAATGCAAGCGCTTCGTCGTAAGAGTTTGTGTGTAGGCTTTGCGTCCCGCCCAAAACAGCCGACATAGCTTGAAGTGTTGTCCGAATAACGTTGTTCAGTGGCTGCTGTGCGGTCAAGGTTGCCCCACCAGTTTGTGTGTGAAATCTTAACATTTGTGATCGCGGAGATTCTGACTTGAATCTTTCTTTCGCGATTTTCGCCCACATTCTCCGTGCGGCTCTGAATTTCGCGACTTCTTCCAAGAAATTTGAGTGGCATGCAAAGAAAAATGCTAACCGGCCTCCAAATTCATCGAATTGAAGCCCGGCTTTCAAGGCAGCTTCAACATATTCGATGGCGTTGGCAAACGTGAATGCTAATTCTTGAGCTGCAGTACAACCTGCTTCTCTCATGTGGTAGCCAGAAATGGAAATAGTATTCCACTCCGGTAGATTATCTTTACACCAAGAAAAGGAATCCGTGATGAGCCGTAGGGATGGGCGGGGCGGGAATATATAAGTACCGCGCGCGATGTATTCTTTCAAAATATCATTTTGAATCGTGCCACCTATTTTTGATAAATCTGCCCCCTGTTTTTTTGCTGCTGCCACATAGAGAGCCAAGAGTATCGGCGCAGTCGCATTAATGGTCATTGAGGTAGTTATTGATTCAAGAGGAATTCCATCGGTCAACGTTTCCATATCTGCCAGCGATGATATGGCAACTCCCACTTTTCCGACTTCTCCTTCAGCTGCGTCGTCATCAGAGTCAAAACCTATTTGGGTGGGCAGGTCAAATGCGACTGATAATCCAGTCTGTCCCTGTTCCAGAAGATATTTATAACGCTTATTACTCTCTTCAGCGTCCGCGAATCCTGCGTATTGACGCA
The DNA here is from genome assembly GCA_029941115.1 of Dehalococcoidia bacterium. Taxonomy (GTDB): domain Bacteria; phylum Chloroflexota; class Dehalococcoidia; order UBA2979; family UBA2979; genus UBA2979. The sequence continues at coordinate 8,811 of JAPYRK010000034.1, forward strand.
TAGTCCATAGTCGGCCCCTGTACATCGTAGGTTGTACACCGCGGGTGAATGGATATTCACCTGGGTATCCCATCTTTTCGTGGTAATTCCACTCGGCCATGTCTTCAGGTCCGTATAGTGGCTCGATCGGTGCTCCAGATGAAGATTCGAATTGCTCTTTCCGTTCCTTGAAACGCGCGGTTGCTTTGCTGAAACTAGTCTCTTCCCATTCCTGTTTACTTTTGCTCATAGAATCCTCTCGATTCGAATCTTTATTGAGTGTATTTAACTAATGAGGCCAGCGCTATATCATTTAACCCAAAGCGTCACTAGAGCTTAGCTTATTTAAGCGTAGAATAAGATGCTTGACGGGAGAAACTATGACAAACGAGCGACCCATTCGGGTACTGATTGCGAAACCAGGACTAGACGGTCACGATCGCGGAGCAAAGGTCGTTGCAAGAGCGCTTCGCGATGCGGGAATGGAGGTTATCTACACCGGAATTAGGCAAACTCCGAAGATGATAGCTGAAGCTGCTTTGCAAGAAGATGTCCAAGTGGTGGGTTTGTCGATCTTGTCAGGCGCGCATTTGGAACTTTTCCCCAGAGTAGTTGAAGAATTATCAAGTAGAGGCGTCGATGACGTGCTGCTGTTTTGTGGTGGGATTATTCCCGCCGAGGATATTCCTCGAGTTAAGGAAATAGGATTTGACGGTGTTTTCGGACCTGGAACAGATACCTCTGATGTCATTAGTTTTGTGAGAGAACATGCCCCGGCGCGTGCATAATCAAGGAACGTATATTTGTCTAACTCGACTGACTTAACCAGAGCTGAAGAATTATCAGAACAGCTATTAAGTGGTGACAGAAGAGCTCTTAGTCGAGCTATATCTTTGGTCGAAGCGGATACCCCAGCCGGACGATTGATTTCGGGACTGATTTACCCGCATACAGGGAAAGCACAAATCATAGGAATTACTGGCTCTGCCGGTACAGGTAAATCAACCCTTGTTGGATCCATTGCGCGTGAGGAAAGGAAGCGAGACCGTTCGATTGGAATCATTGCAGTTGACCCCTCGTCTCCGTTTTCACATGGCGCTATTCTCGGTGATCGGATACGAATGCAAGATCTCACTAGCGACAGCGGAGTATTTCTTCGCTCGATGGCCTCCCGTGGCAATTTAGGAGGTCTGTCGGAGACCGCAACTGCGGTGTCGGATCTTTTGGATGCAGCAAATTTCGATGTTGTGCTAATTGAAACTGTTGGCGCTGGACAAGATGAGGTTGAAGTTGCAAATGCTGCTGGAACAACGGTTCTTGTTGCGAATCCAGGGGCAGGTGATGACGTCCAGTCGATGAAGGCAGGATTAATGGAGGTTGCACAGATAATGGTAGTGAATAAAGCAGATTTGGCGGGCGCTGATACAGCAGTGGCTCAGCTACGCTCGCTTTTGGCTATTGCAAATTTTGGTGCTTGGACACCTCCTATTCTTAAGACAGTTGCATCGTCCGGAGACGGGGTGTCCGAATTAGTCGACCGAATGGATGAACATCAAAGATTTATTACAGTATCTGATCACGCGAATCAGGAACGAATTGATCACGCACAGCGTCAAATTTTGGCTCTGGCTCGCGCAGTTATGCATCGTCAAACTTTGGCAGAAGCGACCGAGAGCCTCTTGTTAGATATGTTGACTAAGCAGGTAGCTGTGCGCGCAAAAGATCCACGGTCCGCTGCCATTGAACTAGTTGATTCCCTGCGTAGTTCGTGGAGTGGGGCGCAATCATCAAAATGACTGATAGCTTTTCCACGCGCTTAATACTAATTCGTCATGGTCAGACCGAATACAACTTAAAAGGATTATCGCAGGGACTTATCGATATCCCACTTAATGAAACGGGCGAGCGACAGGCTGATGGCCTAGTTTCTTTTCTTTCGCCTTTTCGAGTGTCTAAGATCTACTCATCTCCATCCAGTCGAGCAATCTCGACTGCTGAACCATTATCTAAGGCTCTTTCACTCGAAATAGCGATCGAGTCAGACTTGGCGGAAATGGATCAAGGTGATTATGACGGATTTACTGCTGAGGACATGCGTAAGAAGATCCCTCAAGAATTCCTGGATGCTTGGAGATCCGACAAACCGGACGACGTGCGAATGCCAAATGGTGAAACGCTTAACGACGTGAGAGAACGGATGGTTTCTATTTGCGATTCACTCGCCATAAGGCACCGAGATTCAACGGTAGCTATTTTTTCTCACAATCTGTCGATCAAGGCATTTCTGTGCTATGGATTGGGTGTAGCGCTCAAGAATTTCAGACGACTTTCCATATCGAACGGGTCAGTATCGATTATCGATATCTCACCCGGAGAACGGTACTTAGTGAATTCTATAAATGATATTCCTGAGCTTGAGATTGAATAGATTTGCAAGCATACGGGTTGCCTTATAGGCTTATATGGTCGAGGGGGTAGAGCGATGAGGAGTACCTTATCTCCAACCCCGTTATTTTTTTAAGACGAGTTCTAGCAAATTTTGGGAGCGTGCAAGTCGCGCTTGTCGTATCTCTAATATTGATAGGCCTTTTTGCGTATGCGATTCCGAAGACTCTCAGTAGGATATCGGAGCTAGAGACTGAAATAAGAGCTAGCGAGTCTGAGCTAGCATGTGTCGATGCCAGATTTCAAACACTTTCAAGGCTCTATGAGTATGTAAAATCTGACGAGTACCGAGACACCCTTATGAGGACTCGGTATCAATATGTCGAGTCAGGCGAAACACTGATTCAGATCACGTACGAAAATACTGAAGACTTTGAGTCCACCAACGATGATGAAAAAATTGACGGCTGGTGGTGGATTCCGTATTTTAGCCTTGAGGACGTCTTGCCTGAATGCGAGCGTGCTGGGTACTAGTTATTCATCTACTCTGAGTTTACAGATCGTGAGGCTCGCCTGATAATCAATAGGGTGAGCTGATAATTCGAGTTGGGTACCACCATTGTTACGAAAGAGATTACCGAAATCTAGCCGCACTTCAAGGGCATTTGAACGACTGATTCAATCCCAGTTGTCAATTTTATTGGAGGATTTGGGGTTATCCAATCTGGAGAAGGTTGTAATCGCTTGCTCCGGTGGAGGCGACTCTACTGCACTTTTAATTGCAGTTCGGCAGCAATTCCCAGAACTCCAAATAACTGCTGCCTATTTTGATCACGCCATTCGGGATGAAAAATCAACAAAGACTGAAGAAAAGTTTGTTGCTGAAATTGCAGCTGACTTGGGCGTATATTTTGTCACTGCTAGGAGTACTGAGGACCTGAATTCGGAGGAGAAAGCCAGGACAGCTCGGTATCAATGGCTGGCGGAGGTCTGTGACAATGTGGGTGCTGAAATCTGCATGACGGGCCACCAAGCGAACGATCAAGCTGAGACAGTGCTATTGAATATTTTGCGTGGAACGGGATCGACGGGCATGTCAGGGATGTTGGCATCGGCTTTGTGGCCTGTAAAAAATTTAGCTAGTACTCCTCACCCTACTCTTATACGTCCATTATTAAAATTATGGCGCGATGATATTGATGCGTACCTGTGCGATTTGGCAATTGAACCTCAGGTGGATCATTCGAATCAGGATGCAAAGTATTTAAGAAATAAATTAAGAATTACAAGTGTTCCACATTTGAGGACTATCAACCCGAAAGTAGAAAATCATTTGGTAGCCTTGGCTGAAGACACTCGATTGGACGATGAGTTTCTTATGAACGCCGCGCAAATGTGGCTAGATGAAAAAATAAACTATGGCCAGCTTTCAAATGACACACGGCAGAACGAAATCAAAATTCCTCGTACTAACCGCTCTGGCTTGAGTATCGTGCCCAAGCCGATTTTTTCGCGAATTTTAAAGATTGTCACGGGAGATTTGGGACTAACCGTGTCGCGTAGTCAGATTGAGGCAGCGCACTCAATATGTGGTCGCGCAAACGCTGGTGTGAGTATTATTGGTGGTGAAATACGAACCGAACGATCCTGGTTTGTGGTATCTAAAACTGATGTGAGATGATCTGTTAGATTTGTGTAGAATTCGGTCCAGTATTGCGCTTGGTTTGGCGATTGACAGTGACTCCACCTACTCGTAGAGTTAATGGCCTGTGCACATATGAGGCATTTTGTACCTTTACAGTTGGAGAGCAAATAGAATTCGAAATGTGGATCCTTGTCATATTCGGATCTGCGTACCAAATAACTTTTAGCTTAGGCTGAAAGCGGTGCGCTATCGACCGGATAAGATGAAAAAAATTAAGTTTTAGGATACTAAGGAAACTTAGCAAACTATTCGTTATGAAGAGTTTGATCCTGGCTCAGGATAAACGTTGGCGACGTATTTTATGCATGCAAGTCGAACGGTTCTTCGGAACCGTGGCGAACGGGTGAGTAACACGTAGGCACCTGCCCAGAAGTGGGGGACAACCCTCCTAACGGAGGACTAATACCCCATGTGATCTTCGGATCAAAGCCTTAGGGCGCTTCTGGATGGGCCTGCGGCGGATTAGCTTGTCGGTGAGGTAACGGCTCACCGAGGTGACGATCTGTAGCTGGTCTGAGAGGACGAACAGCCACACAGGGACTGAGACACGGCCCTGACTCCTTAGGGGGGCAGCAGCAAAGAAATTTGCGCAATGGACGAAAGTCTGACGCAGTAACGTCGCGTGGGGGATGAAGGCCTTCGGGTTGTAAACCCCTTTTATGAGTGAAGAAGATCTGACGGTAACTCATGAATAAGTCACGGCTAACTACGTGCCAGCAGCCGCGGTAATACGTAGGTGGCAAACGTTGTCCGGATTCACTGGGCGTAAAGCGCGCGCAGGCGGATTGGTAAGTCGATTAGGTGAAATCTCCAGGCTCAACTTGGAGAGGCCCTGCGATACTGCCAATCTAGAGGCACCTAGAGGAGAGTGGAATTAACAGTGGAGGGGTGGAATCCGTAGATATTGTTAGGAACACCAGTGGCGAAAGCGGCTCTCTGGGGGTGTACTGACGCTGAGGCGCGAAAGCGTGGGGAGCGAACGGGATTAGATACCCCGGTAGTCCACGCCGTAAACGATGATCACTAGGTGTTTGGGGTATCGATCCCTTGAGTACCGAAGCTAACGCGATAAGTGATCCGCCTGGGAACTACGGTCGCAAGACTAAAACTCAAAGGAATTGACGGGGGCCCGCACAAGCAGC
>JAPYRK010000035.1 GCA_029941115.1 Dehalococcoidia bacterium
ACTCTTTAGTCACTTCTTCGGTGGCAGTCGTTTCTGTTGTGACTGCTGTTTCACTGGATTCCGTGGGATCAGCGCTAGAGGGAGCTCTTCCTCCGCATGCGTTAACTAAAATTAACGAAAGTAAGAACGCAAAAAGCAATAAAAGAGGAAATTGTTTCATCTAATCAATGTATGGAATAGCTCCGGAGTTGTAAACCCTCAGAAAAGGATATTTTCTAAAAATTGTCCCAGTTTACCTATACAAAAATGCTTCTATTTAGCATCTCTTCTTCGCTTAGCTTTGGCTCTGCAATCCTTGCCGTAATACTGGAGTGCCCGTTTACTTACTAGATTGACCATGTTGCCTACCCAATCTAGTCAATATCGTACTTATTGCTGCACAGACCAAATAATTGATTCAACACATATAGCAAACATAGGGTATGTATCTATTATCGAAACCCTGTAATATAACCACGGAGGATTCTGATGTTAGTGGTCACTCTTCTAGGAACCGGATCTCCAATTCCTGACCCCTACCGGGCTGGTCCCGCAACACTTATCCAAGGCGGCAAAGAGAATTATCTTGTTGACGCCGGCAGGGGAGTATTAATGCGACTTGCTGCGGTTGGTGGCTCCATCAATACCATCAGTGCTGTACTGCTTACCCATCTCCACAGTGACCATATCACCGACCTGAACGACATAATCACGTCGTCATGGCTGCTGAATCGTCCAGGTGATCAAACACAAACTAAGCCCTTGCACGTGGTCGGACCTCCCGGCACACGAAAGGTCATTACCGGAATTATCAGTTCTCTCAGTCTCGATATTAGTTACAGAATGGCCCACCACGACGTTTTGACTGGTCCACCAGAGATAAATATCATAGAAATAGAGGACGGCGCGGTAAACCTAGGTGGTCAAGTTCGGATCAGGGTTGCCGCCACAGATCACCGTCCGGTAGAACCCACTATAGGATTTCGTTTTGATTACGAGAAGGAAGCTGTCGTAGTGGCGGGAGACACAGTACCTTGTCCGGGATTGGATGAGTTGTGTAAAGGTGCAGACGCTCTTGTACATACAGCGATGCGCAAGGACATCATCGGAAACTTGCCGAATCAGCCTATGGCTCGGGATATCCTTAGCTACCATTCCTCGGTGGAGGAAGCTTCCCAGACAGCAGCACGCGCGGAGATGGATACCCTCATATTGACTCACTACATTCCCACATTTCCGCCAGATGGTGGAGATGATTGGATGAAGATCGCCGCACAACATTTTTCTGGGAATATTGAACTCGGTAATGATCTGCATCGTGTAGAAATCCACCGACCATAGGTTAAGTGTCTTCGTGTTTTTTTATAGAGCGCGAAGCGATGTCTAATTGACTTTCAGATACTATTATTGACATGGATACCACACAATCTCTCCGTACCCGTAGGTTATCTGATTTTAAGACGACTCTGGCAGACAGAATTATAGTTGTTGATGGTGCCGGTGGTACCGTATTTCAGAATCATTCGCTTGTTGAAGACAATTTTCGCGCAGAGAGATTTTCAAATACTGGGATTGATCTCAGAGGAAATTACGACATATTAAATCTGACTCAGCCCAGCTTAGTCTCATCCGTCCATGAAAGTTATATCGAGGCTGGTGCCGACATAATTACAACAAACACATTTTCCTCTACTCAGATCGCCCAGTCAGCGTATCAAATGGATGAACATGTTCAGGAGATGAACTACGTGGGTGCCTCTCTAGCCTATGAGGTAGTTAGGCGAGCAGAAGACCGTGATGGGCGAACCAGATGGGTAGCTGGCTCACTTGGGCCGACAAATAAGACAGCATCGATGACTTCGGATGTGAACAACCCAGGACAACGTGATGTCTCATTTAATGAATTGAAGTCTGCTTACGAGATCGCTGCACTTGGTTTATTGGAGGGTGGAGTAGACATTTTGTTGCTTGAAACAATTACCGATACTCTAAACGCGAAGGCCGCAATTGTCGGGATTGAAAATGCTAAAAACAAAATTGGATTGGCTGCAGAAATTGCTCCGTTAATTATTTCTGGTACGGTGATAGATCAATCCGGTAGAACACTTTCTGGGCAAACTCTTCAGGCTTTTTGGATCTCATTGAGACACGCCAACGCGGTCGCTTTCGGCCTGAATTGCTCGCTCGGTCATTCGGGAATGAAGCGACATATTGCTGAATTAAGTAGACTTATTCCAGTACCCACCATAGCCTATCCAAATGCCGGTTTACCAAATGAATTTGGTGAATATGATGAGTCGCCGGAGGAAATGTCTGATGCCCTCAAGGAATGGGCTGAGGAATCTTTGCTAAATATTGTTGGGTCGTGCTGTGGCTCAAATCCGGAGCACACTAAAGCCATTGTTGAAGCAGTTAGAGGCTTAAAACCGCGACCACTAGTCGCTGAAAATCTGTCATCTTTATCCTTAGCCGGACTTGATGCTTTGCACATATAAACAAGTCAATGCTTAGGTGTTGTGCCATTGGAATGTGAGGATTTGGTAATACCTGTGACTACAGATGGACTAGCCACATTTATAAATATTGGTGAGCGAACTAACGTTACGGGTTCGGCTAGATTTCGCCGCCTCATTCTTGGTGGCGACTATGAAACAGCTCTAAAGATTGCTCGACAACAGGTACTATCAGGGGCTGAAATATTAGATGTGAACATGGATGAAGGGCTGCTTGAATCGGCCGAAGTAATGCAAGCATATCTTCAGTTACTCGGGTCAGAGCCGGATATCGCAAGAGTTCCGATAATGCTGGATTCGTCAGATTGGAATGTCATTCGGGCTGGCTTGATGTGTATCCAGGGCAAGTCAATTGTGAATTCAATTTCACTTAAAGAAGGCGAGGTGGATTTTTTGGCTAAAGCCCGTGAAGCTCGTTCATTTGGTGCTGCAATTGTTGTCATGGCATTTGACGAAGCTGGTCAAGCTGAAACAGCTGAAACTAAATTCAGAATTTGCGAACGATCGTACAATTTGCTGCGATCTGAATTAGATTTTCCGCCAACCGACATAATCTTCGATCCAAATATTTTTGCGGTGGCTACGGGCATTCCTGAACACAATGATTATGCGTCAGCATTTATCGAATCATTGAAAGAGATAAAAAAACATCTGCCAGGTGTTCGAACCTCGGGCGGTATTTCAAACGTATCTTTTGCGTTCCGAGGAAATAATGTAGTGAGAGAAGCAATGCACGCAGTATTTCTTTATCACGCGATACCGGCCGGACTGGATATGGCGATTGTGAATGCTGGAGCGTTGCCCCTATATGGTGATATTCCAGAAATTTTAAGAACGGCTGTTGAGGATGTGATCCTTAATAAGGATATTAGCTCAGGCGAAAAACTTTTAGAGATCGCACAAGACTTTTCGTCATCTGAGCGACGGACAGAAATCGTCGACCTTGCATGGCGAAATGAAGATGTAGAGACCAGAATCGTTTATGCCCTGGTTCATGGTCATGATGACTATATTGTTGAGGATACCGAGTCAATCTTAACGACAGCCGGTAATGCGTTAGATGTCATCGAAGGTCCATTGATGAACGGCATGAACGAGGTTGGCGATTTATTTGCGCAGGGCAAAATGTTTCTGCCGCAGGTAATTAAGTCAGCAAGGGTAATGAAAAAAGCTGTTGCGTTTCTTGAGCCGTTTATTGAACTAAGAGGCGATGACGGCGTAATTAAGATCCCAAAAATAGTTTTAGCCACAGTTAGAGGAGATGTGCACGATATCGGTAAAAAAATTGTTGGAGTAGTACTCGAATGTAACGGTTACGAGGTTATCGATCTTGGGGTTATGTCGCCTGCACAAAGCATAATTGACATGGCATTAGAGCAGAATGCTGTGGCGATCGGACTTTCGGGTTTGATTACACCGAGTTTGAAAGAAATGGAATATATAGCCACTGAGATGTCTAAACAAAACTTAACAATTCCACTTCTGATTGGCGGGGCTACGACAAGTAAGGCACATACAGCTGTGCAGATTGCGCCGAAGTACGACGGCACCACGCTCTATATCCCTGACGCATCGCGTGTTCCGAGCGCGATGTCTCGATTGCTTTCCTATGAATCGGCATCAAGTTTCTCAGCTGAGATAAAAGACGAATATGAATCCATCCGAGCCACCCATAGCGCCCGGCATGCCAGAGGACTGAGATATTCCATATCTGCTGCTCGGGCGAGCCCGTATCCATTTGTTCCAGTTGGCGCACCCTTCGTTCCTAATTTTCAAGGGATACAAGTTTTTCCTGATCAACCCTTAGATGAGTTGGTTGAACGAATTGACTGGACACCTTTTTTCAAAACATGGGATTTAGCTGGCACATTTCCCCAGATACTAAGCGACGATATAGTTGGCGATCAGGCTCGTGAGCTTTACACCGATGCGTTAGAGATGTTGAAAAAGATTTCGGATGAGAAATGGCTAGTTAGTAAGGGAGTGGTGGGAATATGGCCTGCCGCCAAGCGCGGTGATGATGTAGATATATTCTCACCCAATTCGACATTGGGTGAGACGAATGACCAACGATTGGGGACTATTCATACTCTTAGGCAGCAAACATCGAGAGATCGTGGGAAAGACGAGAACTGGGCTTTGGCAGACTTTGTGAGACAGTCAGAACTTGGAAAAGGTGTACCTGCGGACTATATAGGTGCCTTTGCAGTGACATCTGGAATAGGCGAAGAAAAGCAAATGGCTATCTTTGAAGATGCTCTCGATGATTACAGCGCAATCATGCTAAGCGCGCTGAGCGATCGACTTGCTGAGGCGTTCGCAGAATATTTACACGAGCGAGTACGAAAAGAGTATTGGGGTTATAACCCCGCGGAGAGCTTATCAAATGAAGAACTCATAGCTGAGGTTTACGCCGGTATCCGTCCGGCACCCGGATATCCTGCCCTGCCAGATCACACGGAGAAACAGGTAATTTTTGATTTATTAGATGTTACCGATAGCATCGGCATTGAATTAACCTCCTCTTACGCGATGGCTCCGAATGCTTCAGTTTGCGGCTTGTACATTTTTCACCCTCAAGCGCGTTACTTTGGCGTCGGATACGTTGAGCGCGATCAGATTGAGGATTATGCCGTTCGAAAGGGATTAGCCATCAAGGAAGTGGAATACTGGTTAGCTCCGAATCTTAATTATGATCCTGAGCGTTATGAATAGCAGGCTCTATTGCTTGACTTATTTTGCCCGGAACTATTCCCGAATTCAGGGTATATATATGTATTCCTGGTGCCCCCAGGGCGAGTAGTTTTTCAGATAACTCTACTGAGGTTTCAATTGCGATTTCTTGGCGATCCTTGAGCGATGAATCGGCTTTTTGTAATTGTTTGATGAGTTTAGGTGGAACCTTGATTCCTGCTAAATTGCTCATCCGTTGGAGTGAAGCCAGATTGGTTGCAGGCATAATACCGGGGAGTACTGGGGTGCGTATGTCTCTTTTACGAAGGTACTCAGTAAATTTTTCGTAGTGCCTTGACTCGTAAAAAAACTGCGTGATAGCAAAGTCAGCTGCTTCGACTTTAGCACTTTGGTGCAGTAAATCGGTCTCTGCATTTGCTGATTCTGGGTGCCCTTCGGTGTGAACAGCTACACCTATGTCGAATTCCGAATGGTGTCGCACAGTTGTGACTAAATCTGACGCATATGTGAAATCTGAGGTGGTAGTCAAGCTGCTGTCGGATGGCTTGTCACCTCGCAGGCACAGCAGATTTTCCACCCCTACAAGCTTATAAATATCCAAGAGAGAATTGATCTCTGATTTCGTATGAGAAATACAGGTTAGATGAGGCATTATTGGAACACTATACCGAGTCGACAATCCCTCAACCCAACCGATAGTTCGAGCTCTACCAGTGCCTGCTGCCCCGTAGGTGATTGACAGAAAATCGGGAGAAAAGTTCATTAGATGTTCGATGTTTTGGTCGAGGCGGTCTTTTCCGGCTGTGTCTTTTGGTGTAAAGAATTCGAACGATAGAGTCGTCCCTTGATTTAGTCGTTCTGAAATTATCGTCATTGAAGAATGATAGAGCGAATTGCGACAACTACATATTACTTTGCTTTTAGGGTGACTTGCGCAGATTGTTATACTTGATTTTGTTTACTAGATTGACTATGTTGCCTACCCAGTCTAGTCAATATCGTGTTTATTGCTGTATAGGCCAAATAGCTGATTCAAGAGATATAACAAACAAAGAGTATGTAATAATTATCGGTATGTTTACCTAGTCCTCAACAATCCGCTTGGCGAAATGAATACCTGGTTTCCCCAGCCCTTCTTCATCCGGTAATACTCCTACAAGAGAATAGCCAACCCCGAGGTAAAACCTAAGCGGATGATCAGTTGGAGCCTCCCAGTGGGTTAGTGAACTTCCAGCGTCCTGATAAAGGTCAATACGTGAAAAGCTCGTCGAATACGTTTCATCACTGGTCCCAACCCAGACCGAAACCGCACCCGCTTCACGGGCCAAATACTCTAGGTCTTCAACCAGAATTCTGCCCAGACCTTGTCTCTGATGCTTAGGGGACACGGCAATTGGATGAATTTCCCACTGAGTCTCGTCAGTAATCGCCGCTGCCCAACCGAGCACCTGTTCATCTTGGTCAACCACGACCCTGCTGGGACCCCTTTCAAAAGACTTCCGAATTTGCTCGATTGATGCCCCGCTGGTAGGGACCCATCGGGGAAAGTACTTCGAAAAACAGTTGGGGAGGAATTTGCTCAGCTGTTCAATCCAGCTCTGGTCACTCTCGTGCAAATTCTCCAGTCGCACCCCAAGTTGCTCTGCTGTTGGTAGTCGTCCCGATTCAGTTGGCATGGGGACATTGTAGGGGAGAAGTACACAGACACCGGGGAAAATCGATTAAGTTACATCGTTTAAGGAACTGTGTCTATCTTGATAACCGACTTCACCCTCGTCATCTATAATTATGTATATGAAATCGTACGTGGTGTTGCTCACAGTCCTGTTACTTGTAATTTCTCTTTCCTGCAGTAGCGATGACTCTGATTTTGGAAGACAAACTGAGCAAGCGATGATGTCAGGTGCAAAGGTGTCTGCACCTTCGTCCAGCATGATGATGGATGCCTCAGACGTAGAAACCGATCGCAAGATAGTTCGAAATGCTTATGCCGAGATTACAGTCGATAATGTGGAAGATACGTTCCAAGCGATCTTGGACCTAGTGGAATCCAAGTCAGGTTATATCGAGTCATCCTCGATTGGGTCTAGTGACCAATATCGACTATTACGTAACGACGCACCGGCAGAGTTTGTGGCGAATATCATTGCACGTATACCGAGCACTTATTTAGATGCACTATTGATTGAAATAGGCGAAATGGGATTGGAACAGCCATATATTATGCTGAATTCCCACGATGTCACGGCTGAGCATACTGACGCCGAAATAATTCTTAAAAATCTAAAAGCAGTTGAAGCCAGATTTAGACTGTTACTTGATGAGACTCGCACGATCACAGAAATTCTTGAGGTCCAAGATCGCCTGAACGAAACAAGATTAGAAATTGATCGGTATACGGGAAGATTAAAGTACCTGGAAAATCAGGTAGAAATGTCTCAACTTGACATCACTATCTATGGAGAAATTACGCAGCAACAAGATTCAATTGGTTCTGTTGTGTCAGGCGCTTGGAATGCATCAATAGAGACAATCAATATGATTTTCCGAACCGCCCTTTCCGTCATCATATTTTCCTGGTGGATCGTCTTGGGAGTCAGTCCTTTGACATATCTGCTCTTAAAAAGAGTGAGAAAGAATCAAGAATAGGACACATTAATCACATGGACCCAATTACTCGTACCACCCGAACAAAGCTCAACAGACTACCCGCACGTGCAAATTACGATCGTGAAGTGATTCATTCTATAATTGACGATGCAATTATTTGTCATGTGGCTTTTATTGAAGATGGATCACCGTTTGTGACTCCGACAGCAATCATGCGCCAAGGAGAGAACGTCTACCTACATGGCAGTTCTCAAAGCCGCATGCTCCAGCACTTAGGATTAGGTCATGAGGCCTGCATTTCAGTAACGCATGTCGACGGAATGGTGCTAGCAAGATCAGGATTTCACAGTTCAATCAACTATCGATCTATTTCGTTATTCGGGCGAGGACATCTTGTAGAAGGAAATCAAAAAATCCAATTACTCAATGATTTCGTGGATTCACTAATTCCGGGCAGAGCCTCTGACGTGAGACCGATGACACCTAACGAGATAAATATCACGTCAGTAGTAGAGTTCCCAATTGACGAGGCCTCAGCAAAAATTTCGGTTGGACAACCGTCTGATGATAAAAAAGATTATAACTTGCCGATCTGGGCAGGTGTGATTCCACTTGAAATCAACAGCGGTGACCCTATTCCTGATCCTCAGATGAAATTCCCAATCGATACACCCGCCTACGCCTTGAATTACATGAATGGTAGAGACTAGTTCGTTGCGAAATTCGGGTCCACCACTTAAAACCCTTATATAGCAAGGGATTCGCGGGTACGTCCAAAATGAGGGTTAGGGTGTGAACCCCGTCTGGCGTTACTCTGCCGTTAAAGTTTTTCTTGTAAGCTTATCTGCTCTAATAACTGCATGATGTGGTCACCAAGCGCCTTAACCAGCAGCGGTGGCACGGCATTCCCTACCTGTGTGTACTGCGGCACTTCGAATCTCCTCCTTAAGCCGCCAGTTGTTTCCTTACTTCTGAACTCGAATGAATCGGGGAACGATTGGAGTCTCGCCAGTTCGCGAACGGTCATGACCCGTGGTTCTTCGAAATGAATGTGATCGTCGGGTGACCCAAGAATTGCTGGTGCTGGTTTGTTGGCTTCTAGAACTCGCTGGCTGTGTTTTCTTGTATGTATCCCCTCGATCTCTGTCAGGAACTGTTCAACGGTTTCGGAGAGTATTTTCCCTTCGACATCGATCCAATGGGGAAACGGAGTATTCTTTTGTCGGCATTCTTTCTTCTTCTGGTTGTAGCGTTTTACGCAGATTTCTCTAAGATCTAGATAATCCGAGGAGGCGATACGAGCTTGGTTTTTATTTTTTGGATTGATAGCCCTATCTATCCGTGAGGATGTTGATAGGTCCGTGTTCAGACACGCGTTCTGAATTCCGGCCGTGCTAACCTATTGGAACAAAAGTTAAGGAGAGACTAGATGACTGAGATTGATAGCGAAAGTATTTATCGTTCCGTTCAGACACGGTATGGGGACAAAGCTGATGGCTTTTTGAACGCGCCTGTGAAGCCATTAGAATTGGTGCTAACGGTAATCGACAATCCACTTACTGACGCATGCTGTGATGGTTCACCCGACGACTACACGTTAGAGATTCTGTCGAAACACTACAACAATAATATGACCAGAAACCTTCCGGAGTCTGTCAGGAACATCGCTCTCGGATGTGGTAATCCCACAGCAATCGAATCTCTGAAAAAAGGTGATATTGTTCTCGATCTTGGATCTGGAGGTGGGATTGACTGTTTTCTGGCAGCAGCAGAGGTCGGTCCCAATGGAAAGGTAATCGGGATAGATTTCACCCCAAGTATGATTAGACTGGCTAATGAAAATGCCCATAAAGTTGGGGTCCGAAATGTGGAATTCAGACAGGCCATGATAGAAAATATCCCTTTCCCTGATGGGAGTTTCGACGTGGTGATGTCTAATTGTGTCATTAACCTTTCCCCAGACAAGGATAAAGTTCTCACCGAAGCGTATCGGGTTTTGAAGCCCGATGGTTCGTTACGTGTTTCTGATATTGTCCTCACTGAACCACTAGAACTAAGTACCGATGAATTAATTGAAGATTGGTCGTCATGTATCACGGGAGCAATACTTGTGGATGATTATCAGAAAAAGTTGGAAGAATCCGGTTTTACAGGCATATCTATCGAACTGCGCGCAGGCCCAAGAGACGGCATCGGGTCGGCTGATATAGTCGCTCGAAAGCAACAATAATAATTACGTCTACAGCCACCCATAGTCCAGAATTCGACGACCATTGCTATTCTCCTGTCGCTTCTTTGTGGCATGAGTGTAGCCTTTTTTGAGACTTTTCGAACGCTGCAAAGAGCTAAAGCACCCGAGAGCTGCGGAAATTTTCCGCCCAGTCCCGCATAGTTAGAAGCACACCCTGTTATCAGTCGAACGGAACCTTTAGCGTTACCCCTCCATCACCACATGGGTCGTGCCCTGCTGGATGAGTATCTTGAAGCATTTGGCCAAAGTCATCGCTAGTAACGTGGCATAGCAGATAAAGGCCTGCCTCCTCAAGAAATTTCATTACGTCGTGATGTATATCCTTGCCGTTTGGACTCTTAGCTAGCTCAAAAATACCTTCCCGGCCATAGAAATTGTCCTTGGGTGTTACGCCATTGGTAAAGGTGTTGTCTTTAATTCCTCTTATCCTGAGCTCTGACACTAATTCTTCCCACGTTTTCTGACTCACTTCTGCAATGTGATACATGAGGGCATTGCGGATGGGAAACATGATTGCCATCACTCGATGAAAAGCTTTCTCATCATCTGTCATATTGACCTTTGAATATTTGATCAGTTCGTCCCCATCGAAGGCAGGAGTTCCTCTAGCTGGCAGAACTGCACCTGATGAGTTTATC
Organism: Dehalococcoidia bacterium; assembly: GCA_029941115.1. Lineage (GTDB taxonomy): Bacteria > Chloroflexota > Dehalococcoidia > UBA2979 > UBA2979 > UBA2979. The sequence goes on from JAPYRK010000035.1 coordinate 10,686, forward strand.
GTGACAGCCTCACTTACGGAGAAGAGAAAACCACCGTTGCGGTCTGTTATCTGTTCTGTCTTTGGCTTGAGACCAGTTTCGTGCGGCATTCCTGAAAAGATACAATATCCCTCCGAGTTTATCTCGCACGCATATTTGTCTTCCGGCCTACCACCTTGTCCGGCCGGTTTAGTAAGAGTGGCTGTTTGGGTCTGGGTAGGCGCCGGTGAAGTGGTCTGGGTAGGCGCCGGTGTAGTGGTCGGATTAGGCGCCTGCGTGGTTGCAGATGAGGGAGTAATTGCAACGAACGGCTCGAGCTGAGCACCGGTACCATTCTTTTCAGAATCTGAGGCGCGACTACAGGCACCGAATAGTAGTAACGAAATCAGTATGAATACTGGTAGTCGGCTCATTCACCAAATTATAACCGAGGGAATAATCTGGCACATTCCGAAGATTTCTAGAAATGATCCGCTGTGATATTTGGAGATAGGTTTATCCGACCTAGTAGGACAAGAAAACTAAGATATTTGCTCGAAGCGCTTAGCTTTGGACCTGCAACCTCGCCGTAATATTCACAACGTGATGTAGTACCAACTTTTTATCGCATATAATAAAGGCTCATAAAAGCGGGCGCACTCTGTATGTGAACAAGGAGTATAGGCATGGCTATAATCAATTTTCTTTCAGACATTCGAAACGCAACGCTTGCTAATGTAGTGATTGTCGTATTTCACATATACATCGCTATCGCGGTCGAGGGATTAGATTTCCTCGTCATCGTACTTCCAGTCGGTGCTCTGATTGCTGCGGCATATTACTTTAAGGGTAAGATTGGAGCTGCTTTACTTGCGCTTCCAACACTCGGTTATCTACTCGTTGTACCAGACCTAGTTGACGCGATGATTAATGGAGATGCTGAGCTCGGATGGGGCATATACATATTTGCCCCATTCTGGTTATTCACTATGCTGCTAAATGTCATGTCTATCGTTGCTGAGGTACGAGGAACTAGCAAATACGCGAATAGTTAAAACATGTGAACACTAATTTCTTGCTTCCTTCTTGGTGAAGTGATTCTCACGGTTTCCTCAGTCTACTTAGTCAACTTATGAGCAAAAAAGCTAGATGCTTTTATCAGCAAAATAAGCAACCCTATTCCCGCAAATAGAAATGAAAGAGGTAAGAATAAACTGTCATGGAGTACTCCATCAGCATCAACATATCCGTAATAAGTATTCTGAATAAATCCAGATATTATTCCTAGTGTAATAAAGGTGATTCCTGTTATTGAAAGTGTGGACATATTACCTTACTTCATTAACTATCTTGCAACGGCTGCGCTTAATGACGGTCCCAGATGTAGCCACTTTTGTGAGTAGCTTTCCACAAGACTTACATCGGAATTATCTATTGCCATCGTTTCCTTATAAAGCTGTAACCAGCACGCACTATTAAAGTTACTAATAACCCCGCTATAAAAGTTGTTATAAGCATGATTTCATCATTCTATCTGTAACCACTCCCTCACCATGAAGTAGAAGCCGATCAACCTTTGACTGCGAGTGGGGTGTATGGCGCCGGACGAGTTTGTAGTTAGATTAAAACTCTTTGCTATCATTCTTCAGAAATAAGACGGAGCACCAACATGAAGAGAGAAGATATCGACCGGGCTATCGCACTTGCCGGTCTTCCAGTACCCGACTCAGATATTGAGATATCTGGTGACGACCCGGTCTTTTATGGACCATTCCATCTTGCTGAAGGCGCAGCCGTTACACAGGCGCTGATTGGCTCAAAAATCGACCAAATTTGGAGAGAGCAGGGGCATACCGCGCAGCAGGTAAAGGTTGATGTCCGTCATGCGGCAGCATCGCTGACTTCTGCACAGTTTCTGTCAGTTCCGCAGATGCCAGTGAGGGACACACTCGGTGAAAATCTCAGAAGGATTTACAAGTGTGCTGATGGCAGATACTTCCAGCTTCATAGTAACTTCGGGGATACCCATGTTTTGGCGGCTGAGCTAGGAGTCAGTACCCACGCTAGCGTGACGGAAATCGCTAATGTAATGTTACGTCGGAACTCTTTCGAGCTCGAAGATCTTCTCGTTGAAAAGAATATGACGGGTGGGGTGGTACGGACTACCGAAGAATGGGCAGCACACGAGCAGGGGCGAATCTTATCTGGCAAACCAGTAGTTGAAATAACCAAAATCGGTGATTCGCCACCTGAGCCTATAAAATCCGGTGCGAGGCCTCTTTCTAATTCACGTGTACTCGACTTGACGCGTGTGTTAGCAGGTCCGACCTGCGCAAGATCTCTTGCGGAACATGGGGCAGAGGTACTTCATGTCGCTTCTCCACACCTACCTACGGTCGAAGTATTTGAAATGGATACTGGGCACGGAAAGCGTCAAATATACATAGATCTGAATGATTCTAGCCAGGCAGATATTCTCAAGAACCTCGCCAAGACTGCAGATGTATTCAATCAGGGATTCAGGAAAGGCGCCCTTGATAAACGAGGATTTGGTGCAGACGATATGGCGAAATTGCGACCGGGCGTCATCTATGTATCTGAGAATTGCTATGGTCATGAAGGTCCATGGGCCAACCGACCCGGATATGAACAGTATTCGCAGATAATATCTGGCCTCGCGGATCTTCAAGGTAAGCTGGCTCCGTCAGAGCCTAACGGCGACGCTAGAGCTGCGCTTGGAGATGACCCGGAGGCGCCAAGACTTGTTGGCGGTGCGGTGAATGATTACACAACTGCATATTTTGCTGCCTATGGGGTTTTGGAAGCGTTGCGCAGACGAGCGGTCGAAGGCGGCTCTTGGCATGTTCAAGTTTCTCTAACCCAGACTGCCATGTGGTTCCAGAATCTCGGTTTGATTGAAGGCGTTACTCCTGACACTAGGCTTGGTGACATTTCTGAGTTTCTTGAGACCCATGAGACGCCGTATGGCGAGATGACACATCTTGCTCCGTCACTTCAAATGTCAGAGACTCAGCCATATTGGGCGTTTGGCTCACGACCACTGGGGAGCGATTTTCCAGAGTGGTAACCCATGTGAATATATCTACTAAAGCCACTAGTGGGCTTTAGTAGATCCAACACTTTCAATTTATCTATCACTCAAAAACTCTGATGAAAATCTCAAGCCCACAGAGTCTGACAGCACACCTAAAGTATGATTCAACAATCCACACGTATTCTACGTCGTACCAATTGGAGGTTTCTAATGGATCTTGAAGGGATATCAATAATCGCACAGATTGCCACGGGAACAATGATCTTAGAAACCGATGACTTTGCAAAGTGCGCCGCTTTTCAA
>JAPYRK010000036.1 GCA_029941115.1 Dehalococcoidia bacterium
GGTCGCCTGCAATGTAAAGTTGGCCACCCGCCGCGGCTGCAGTCAATGCGCTTGCGGTCCAGTGTCGTTTGGGTCCCGTCTGACCGTATGGCGTTATATGACAAATAACGAGTGAGTCCTTTTCGCTTAATAATGCTTCAAGGTCTAAGTTGTGCGCGGTAAGCCAGTCGGGAGTGTAGCCATCGATGACTGCATCTGATGTCAAGATGAGTTTTCGTAAGGACTCAACACTGGATGAATTATTGAAATCGATCTCCATCGATCGTTTGGCTGTGCCGAGATAACCGAAAAGCACACTGGAATTCGGATCCCGGGAGTCATCAGTCCACGGAGGAAGGTGTCTAATCACATGGCCTTCTTTAGGTTCGATAGTGATGACGTCGGCGCCGTATATTGCAGATAGACGGCCAGCAAATGCAGACGCGACATCCGTACCCAGTTCTACTATTCTCAGTCCTTTTAGTGGATGCTCAGGATTTGTGTCCACCATATCGTCTCTCCCATGGTGAAGCTGTACGTTCAGTGAAAAGAAACAGCTAATCGAAGTGTTTGACGTATTCTAATAGAACTCTAGTAAAAAAACCAAAGGCTCTTAGTAACCCGTATCTATTTGGCTAGAATTGTCGAAATAGACCTGTAGACTTGGTAAATAACGAAAGAATAAGTCAGCCTTGAATCCATCTTCAAGATCATTGCGGTGAATTGGCTCGTCATATTTTAGATCGAGAGTGTTGAGAGTCCAGTCAAGACTTGCTGTACCGTTCTTTTTAATATCCTTAAGCATGTCTTTCCATTGGGCAGGTTCGAGCTCGATTATGAAGTCGCAGTCACGCATCTCATCTTCTTCGATTTCTTGTATTTCGTGGATGTGTAGAACGTCAAAATTAGCCTGCACGATTGAATTACCTGATTTGAACGCAATTACCGCGTTCAATCTACCAAACTTCTGGTATTGAGCATCCACTCGTGTAATGGCAGCTACAGCCTCAAACCAAGCGACCGAAGGGAACTTAGTTTTTTTTGCAGTTGCTCTTTTTGTGGGTGTTTTTGTTGCCATTTGTTTGTCTCCTTCTGTTCTAGTTTTATCTATAGCATCTGCACGTTATCTCGTTAAAAATCAACCGGATCGCCCGGATCCTCCACAGCATTAAAGGGCGTCATACGGTTCAGATGCCTCATGGGTTCCGCTTCAGGTGTACGAGCCATGTGGTCTTCCACCATTCGCTTATAAGCCGGATCGATTGTGCGTATTTTATCGAGTTCGCTTTGTGGTGTTGCAAAGGTATTCAGCCTGCGCTTTAAATTGCCGCCACAGTCTTCACAGGTGCTGGGCTCGTCATGTCCCCGCCGAATTAGCACTTCAGAGGCACGTTTACAACTGATGCAATCATAGTTATAGAGGGGCATAATACTATTTTCTTTAGATTATTTCTTACCACATTATGCAAAAGGGTTATTTTTTTGCATAATAATGGCTACTTGTTCACGCATTTCATCTGGAGTTGCATGTCCAGTCATTGGAACTCCCATAAGAATCCCTCGCCAAGCACCTGATCTGATTTGAGCCTCTCGTCCCAGGTTTGCTTGATTACATTTGTCTATGTAGGTTTCTAAGAAATACTGCTGTAGCTCAAGGACCATCTCCATGCCTTGATCCATATTTTCAACACCGTCTCCAAAGATGATTGCGAGAGCTTCCCACAACACCGGGTCATTAAAGTCAGAAAGTTGTGAGAATTCTGCCACGGTTAATCCAGCATTCATGGTGGTAGTTAGTTCCGACCTTTTTGAAATTGCGAATCTAATATGGTCACATGCATACGCTGACTTCCGCATTATGTCTGGAAGGACTCTGAATGCTAATTCGCGGTCAGCTTCGGTGGGTCCATAAACAGATAAATACCGGACAATCGCCTGCATGAGTGATCCACGAAGGAGCCACATAAAAAGAACCGTGTTAGACCAGCTTCCGTAGGACTCAAGACACGCACGGTTCATTCGACCCGGGCTCTCGAGCATCATGCCCGCACCGTTAAGCATTGCTCGCTTACGGTAACCTTCCTCCATTCGAGATGAGTCGTAGACAGCAGTGGATAGGAAGTATTTGACCTCATGATATCCAGGGCTCAGGTTTTGCAGCCATGCTGAAACAACCTCAGTTTCCACCGACCCCCAGTTCGAAAGTTCGGTCGCTACCTGTGCAATTGCAATTTCAACATCGTCCGAAAGGCCGTGTCCTGTATCCCAAGGGATATCGGTCGCGCTGGCCCATCGTCGGGAAATGGCTTCTTCATACAGGTATGGCGAGGAATCGGCCCACTGTTCATATTTGTCTTGAATGTAGTAGCCACCGATGCTTCCTGCTGTGGCTACAGGCACTGCTCCACGGGGGAGTCGGTTTCTGTGTGGGATATGCTCAGGGATATCACCGTAAATTCCGATGTTCACTGCCGCAAGCGTGAGTCCGCCGCCGTGGCGCTCTGGAAGAGCCTTTGTGCCCCACTGGAATGTATTTCCCATCCAGCTGAGATCTGGTAAATCAGGAAGAGGATTACCCTCGTAGTCAAGTTGTTTGGTAGGCTCGACTATTTCTGACTGCCGGACCTCAGGATTACTAGTGGCTTTTGCCTTTTTTGCTCGTGCCATCGGACACCCCCAATTTTGATCAAAGTAAGAGCCTAGTGTGTGATCACTCTTATGATCACACACTAGGCTCTTATATTTTAGATTTAGGCAGAGATATATTCAGTCAAACCCGCAGCGGCTCGGCCATTTGTGAAACGGTCACCAAAACCTGCTACCTTGATTCGCTGGATGTACTCCTTAACCTGGCGTTGTCGGACAGCACCAGCAATCTGCTCACCTTCTCGGAGAGATGCTTCATCTGTACCACCACCCAGAAGAGTCATGATTGCAGCATTCGATGGAGTGCCTCGGACAGCTGGATTCTGACCACCTGTGCCGGCAACTAAACCAAGTTCAATCTCATCAAGATAGGAGTGAATTTCTTCACTTCTTTCCGGATCCGTCTGGGACACATACTGCAAGTGCATCACACCGAACGCAACATGTCGTGATTCGTCAGATGCAGCAAGACGATAAATAGCCTTCTCCGCATTGTTGTAAGCCATTCGTTCACCCATTCGGAAAATGGAGAGCACTAGGCCTTCTCCGGAAATATGAAGTCTCGCTGACATTTCAGTAAAGTCACGCGCAGAGTCAATAGATGCTCCGGCGAGTGCTGCACTAGAGTTCTGTTGTAGCAAACCACCACCGTTAGCTAGAGCTCGCTTTCTGAAGACGTCAGCATGTCGAGCCTCGTCCATGATTTGAGAAATCAGGAACATTCGAGGTTCGTAGTAATCAGGAGAAGTCTCACTGATCCAGCGACCTGGGACATCACCGGCTACAAACTCAACTTCAGTTAAGAAAGTAGCAAGTTGGCATTCAGCCTGCTCGATTTCATCAGGCAGCTCTTCAAGTTCATGCCAAGGTATATCAGTCGCAGAGGACCACTGTCGTTGTACAGCTTCTTCATACAGCTGAGCACCATTCTTTAGCCATACGTCTGCCTTAGTACGAATTCCGTACTTACCAATTCTTGCGGCACTTGGTCGGGTTAACGCACCACGTGGCCTACCCGTAACGTTGTTGGTCCACGCTGGCACTTCAGCAAATGGTCCAGAGTCAACATCTTGTAAAAGTAAGCCGCCACCGTTTGATGGGATTTCTAGTTCTTTGCCGAACGTCTCCCGCTGTTGTAACCAGTCGAGTTTGTATCCGTTGCCCTTTCCGTAGTCGAGCAATTGCTCGAAGGTGTTTGGGGTTGCGGTGTTCGCTTTGGACTTTGTGGCCATACTTGGACCTCCCTATGTCTGCAACTTTCGTCACGTTTTTCGTATACCTGAAACTTAATATACGTGGTTTTTCAAAATTTCGAAAGACTTTTATGTCTTTTGTGTGACTTAATTATAGATTTGATCAATAAGACAAGAGTGATTTCAATCCCACTAAAGTTTGGATTGACTTAATTTCTATATTCCGAGAGCGGTAATCAACTAAGAAATTACTTTTCACTATCACATTTTGGACGAACCTATCCGGTATGAATGCTGCTCAGGCAATGGGCAATTATAGATGCTAACGGACATTTTGTAATAGGTTCGACATCAGACGATACGACCGCCACGGCCTACGAACGGTCAGGAGCGCAGTCAGTGATTGTCAGAGTCAGAGTGAAGTTATGCCGTTTGCAAGTTGGCTTGTGTCTTAAAGTCATTCGGGGGGGCAAAAGTCTGTATTGCTTAAGAGCACAGTTGACCGGTAGCGCCTGTGGTGCCGGGAGTGGGACTCGAACCCACACAAGGAAATTCCTCGGCAGATTTTAAGTCTGCTGCGTCTGCCAATTCCGCCATCCCGGCACGTCCTCGATGGTATTCGAGGGAATTGCTTTGGAGGCGCCGACCGGAATCGAACCGGTGATAAAGGTTTTGCAAACCTCTGCCTTACCACTTGGCCACGGCGCCCTTGAGCACTACGAAGTCTATCAAAAGAATCGTCTAACAAGAAACTGACCTGCTCGAACAAGCGAAGTGGTATGGTGCCCGGGATGAGATTCGAACTCATACACCCAAAGGGCACTGCCCCCTCAAGACAGCGCGTCTGCCAATTCCGCCACCCGGGCATGGATTTCGGAGGTTTTTGGCAGGGGAGACAGGGATCGAACCCGCGACCTACGGTGTTGGAGACCGTCGCTCTACCAACTGAGCTACTCCCCTACGACCAATCGAAATCATCGATGTGACCCTGTCGACTCTAGGGGGCAAATCCCAAGAGGGCAAGTAAGTGCAGTAGGTAAGTTGATTTGGCTTAGCCCTCGATCACGGTTTTCATCATTATGGTTGAATCGCCACATAGGCCGTCGACATCTAATTCCAGAGCTAAGGCTATGTCACTTTTTTCTCGTATTGTCCAGGTGTACAACTTCAGAGATTCGGGGATTTGTCCAAGTACGTCAGATGAACTCTCGGCAAGGAGGGGCAGGTGACCTGAAATTGCGTTGAGATTCAGTATCTCTGCGATATGAACAGCAGCGGGTATCCCTGTTTGATCTGAGTAGTATGAGGAGAGACTATTCTCCGTGAAATTTAGAGCGATATGTGCCTCTGGTAGTTTCTGTCTCATTTCAGCAGCTACCGAGGGTAAAAATGTCCAAATCTGAAATCTGTCTGTGATCGGAGCGTCAGTTAATACAGCAATTACAGCATCTATCGCATCGTCAGTCTTCAATTCCACAATTGGACTGATCGAGTCTTCTATAGTGCTTAGTGCTTCGGATAGACTTGGATAGATTCGAGCTTCGTAGCTATTTGAGAAGCGATTAACTTCCGAAAAATCTAAGGTCTTAATTAAGGGGTCATTCGGCATTTCATGAATATTTGCATCGTGTGCCAGGATTGGTACGCCATCTTTTGTGATTCGCACATCGAATTCAACGCCATCGGCCTTGTTTTTTATCGCGGCTCTAATTCCTGCTAGAGAATTTTGAGGCTCATCTGCCATTTCAGTTCGATGGGAAATGATTAGTGGCAAGTGAATTGTTTTTATCAATGCTGCGACTTGAAGAAGTCTTCGAGATCATCCATGATTTCGTCAGTTGCTGGGAGACTATCGGTTTCGCTTTCCTCGGCCGGGCGTGACAATTCACCAGCGGCAGCAGCTTCATCATACCGAACCTCAAGCTGCTTTACGTAGTCCGCGGCTTCGTTTGATCCGGTGAGAGCTTCTTTCATCCGATCCTCGAATATCTCCATTTCATCATTCATTCGATCGTAGGAGAACGTTAACCCATAACCTTTCGATATGAGTTCAAGAAGAGCCCTTGATATCCGCGGATTTTTCATCTCGGCGACATAGTGTGGCGTTTGGACCAGCAAGGAGGCATTACTCCACCCATTCTCACGAGCCAAAAGATTGAAAACGCTCATAATTCCGATATCACCCTGATAGCGGGACGTGCCCGGGATTTGTAGTCCGAATATACGTTCCCATTCGTCTTCTGAGGCTGAGAGCTGAATGGGGGCAGGGCGAGTATGTGGAACAGCAGACGGTATGGCGCCGAAAGTGATTAGTTCTTGGCAGCCAAGCTTTTCTAAAAGTCGGAGAGTTGAGTTTGTGAATAACTGCCAACGGAGGTTTGGTTCAGTCGCCTCAAATAAAATAAAGTCTCGTTCTGCGCCGGGCGGACTCGCGTAGTAAATACGATTGGTAGGCCAAGCTATCTTTCGTAATCCCTGCTCTGTTTTAACTTTAGGACGATTCATTGTGAAATCATAAAAGGCCTCGGATTCAAACTCGGCCAACGGAGCCGCATTCCATTCCTTTACTAAGAACTTAACAGCATCGACAGTTTCTCCGGAGCGGTCAGTAAATCCTTGAAACGCTGCTATACAAATGGGATTTCTTAATAGTGGCAGTTCATCCAGTAACTTGATCACGTCCGAGTTATTTTCTTTGTCCATGTTTCCTCTTGGTCGACTATACCTTGTCTTTAGAATATTCGAAGTCTTATCTTACAGAGTGGAGATCTGATCTACTCCGAGCCTGGCCAGCATATATTGTCACCTATTCTTTCTCAAATTTGGCTGTAACCAGAGCCATTCGTATCAATACCGCGTCCTTGTCCATCGGTTATCCATTCGAACTCCTGTAGGATTTCTTGGCTATATGTGACTCGGCCAGAGATAACTTCGGTTGCCTCAGACGCCAGCAAAAGAGTTGCTTTCGCCATAAGCATTGGCGACTCTCCACGTGGGTCATCCAAACCATCCACAAGTTTGTGGTAGATAGTTCCTGGTGTTGGGACGACTTGGGATGGCGATAAGGCCGTAACACTTATGCCATCAGAAAAAACTTCTTCTGCTAAGCCTTGTGTGAATCGTTCGAGTGCGGCTTTGCTTGCGCCGTACATCACCCCACCTCTCGCAGTTGAATTAGGGTATGGACCCCGTCCCGGTCCGATTGCGGCACCAGAGGAAATATTTACGATAGAGCCGGATTGCTTTGCAATCATATCCGGCAGAGCCGCCTGCGATAACATGAAGGGTGCATGAAGATTCACCGAGAAGGCACGAAGCCACCTGTTGAGTGGATAGTCTTGAATGGGGATGTAATAATTCAGTGCAGCATTATTAATAAGAATATCGACTGGCCCATAGACCTTTCGAGTTTCGTCAATTAACCGAATGCAATCATCGGGATTTGAGACGTCGGCCGCAATCGGGTGAGCCTCGCCACCGCGTTCTTTGATTAAACTAACCGTGCGATTAATTGAGCCTTCGAGCTGATGGTCGCCTTCGACCAACGTTCTGGCACTGCAGATCACCTTGGCACCTTCTTCGGCGAACAATTCTGCAATGGTTTGTCCGATGCCGCGACTTGCTCCCGTGACAATTGCAACTTTCCCATTTAGTTTTGACATTTATCTGTTCCTATCTTTCGTATTTTGTTCCGCAAGGTACGTCATTTTAACTAGTGTCCCTGTTTAATGAAATCAGCGATACGTTCTCCGATTACCATCACCGTTACATTGATGTTGGCGCGAACACACTCGGGCATAACTGAGGCGTCAGCAAGTCGCAGACCCTCAAATCCATGGACTTTTCCATACTGGTCGGTTACCGCCATTGGATCTGTTTGGGGTCCCATTTTCGCTGTGCACGAGATGTGATGTCCTGTTCCGACGTTTCTCTTAATCCAGCTCTCTAGTGCTTCATCAGACTCTAGGTCAGCGTCGAGCAAATATGGCCGACTTTCAATAATTTCTTTCATCGATGGATGATTTTCCAGGTTAACGAGCATCCGAATTCCGTCTTTATACCTGCGCATGTCTTCCTCATCATCCAGCATGTTGTAATTTAACAAAGGTGAATCCCGGTAATCAGCAGAAGCTAGTTTTAGTTCTCCTTTTGAGAGTGCGAGATTAAGGCCTAACCCGGCAGAGATCCCAATTGGGTCGATGAAACTTTCACCTAATTCACGAGCACGGCTCGCAGCATGTTGCATGTAGACGATCATATCGTTTTCGATCTCTGATCCTTCGGCGGTATACCTAAGTAAAACCTGGAGCCGAGGCCCCACAGGGTCTAATTCGACATTAGGTTTTGTTTGCCAGGTGACCTGGGTCAGGGGGTGATCGGCTAGATTTTGTCCGACGCCGGGCACATCCTTTATGCACTCTATACCAAATTCTGCCAGGTGCGTTCTTGGACCAACTCCAGATAACATTAATAATTGTGGAGTGCCGATGGCACCGGCACTGAGTACAATTTCGTGACCCTCTACCGTGAATTCTTCTCCATCTGAGACTGCGATGACGCCAGTTGCCCTCGGGATATCACTTGTGGAGTCGAAGAGTACTCGTTTTATCAAAACATTTGCTCTGATTGTTAGGTTAAGTCGGTGACGTGAGAGCCCGAGATATCCGATGGCCGTAGACCATCTAATTCCATCAGGACTGTTCAGAGGGAGAGGTCCGACTCCAGTGGTATCCGGGGCGTTGGCGTCTTCACAAAATGGGAATCCCGCATCAAGTGCCGCATCAGTGAAGGCCCGAGAACCAGGAAGCCAAGTATCTTCTGGATAGCGAACACAAATAATCGGTCCACTACTTCCATGAAAATCTCCGGGGTTATTTTCGTACGTTTTGTCGGTCTCAATTTTATTGAAATACGGCATGAGATCCTGAAATCCCCACTTATCGTTCCCAGCTTCTGCCCAATCGTCATAATCTTCTTCAATACCTCTTAAGAAAATAGTCCCATTTATAGCACTTGAACCGCCGGTGACTTTGCCCCGTGGTATGTCGATTGTATTTCCCGCAGTGGAGGTCGCTTTGTACTTCCAGTTATGATCACTATCCCAAATTGACGTGGTCGATTTATAGCCGTACTTGACCTCTTCAGGGAGATCTTCAATACCGCTGTAGTCAGGTCCGGCCTCAAGCAAGAGAACGCTAGTACCAGGATCTTCAGAGAGCCTGGTGGCAAGAATTGCACCTGCTGATCCGGCTCCAACTATGACATAGTCGTATTTCATGAATATCCTCCTTGTGGTGTCGGCTGATTCTAGCACCACCTGAATGAATTGAGGTTGCGGTTGAGGTATGGCCAAAAAAACTGCAAGTTATTGGACCGGTAATTCCGTCAAATGAGTCAACTAGCAACCTAGAAGGCACAAGCATCAAAGCAGAAAAATTTCGGTGGTATTGAATACCATACTCGCGAATAGAGAAGTCTCGCTCCGGCTTGCGCCACTACCTCAAGAGAACCACGGAGCAATTAATATGGACTTGTGTCGGCTGGTAGAGCGACTGACACGAGTGGTTGATCAGTGTGCTTCGTCCGGCGTGTCTTGCTCAGTAGTGCCGGACAATTCACCCTCGATTTCACTAAGTCTCTTCGCTATCTGATTGACCGAATCTAGAAACTCACTTGAGTCCTCTGAGCCGTCAGATGAGTCACCAATTGACCCTAAAAACGCTGGAAGTTTAATTCCTACATTTTCAGTGAGTTTATGAATCGGTGGGAGTGAACCGGCTAAGCCGGACAGAAAGTCTGCTGTTGAGTTGCCCCGCCCAGATTTCGAACCACCAGCGGAATCCCAAACTGTAATTTGATCAATTTTCAAATTTGAAATTGCCTTGACTTGCTCTTCAACTAGTTTTGGCAATTGTTCCGTGATCATCAGTAGGGACGCAAGTTCAGGAGTTCCTCCTGATTTGGCAACCATCTCGCCGATACCCTCTGCTCGTTTGGTTAGTTGCGCCAGTAGTCCGAGAGCCTCAGCTTCCATTTTAGCGCGTTGCCCGTCTGCCTCACCTTGAGCGATTCGTCTAATTCGATCAGCCTCAGCGTCAGCAAGTGTTCGAATTTTTTCTCGCTCAATTTCCGCGGGTACAACGATGTCGGCGTACTGACTGGCTTTTTCACGTTCTGCTCGTTGTTTTTCTGCGGTTTCTTCCGCTTTGTACGCTTCTTCTTCGGCGCGTGCAACAGTTACACGTTCAGCGGCGGTCGCAGCTCGCTCAGCTTCGGCTTCCGCCTGCCGCCTGTTTGAGTTCGAATTTGCGACCGTTACCTCAGCTGAGTTCTCACCCTCAGTAGCAGTAGCATTTGCTGCTGCTACCTGAATTCGTTGTTCTCGCTCTGCTTCAGCTCGACCTATTTCACCGTCTCGTTCACGCTCAGCAACTTGCACTTTAGCATCGTTGATAGCTCGAGCTGCAGCTTGCTGTCCGAGTGCCTCGATATAACCTGACTCATCAGTGACGTCTTGAATATTTACGTTGATAAGCCGAAGCCCAACTTTGCGTAATTCAACTTCGAGTGATTCGGTAATGCTATCAACCAGTTTCTCACGATCCGCGTTGATATCTTCGATGGGCATAGTTGCTATAACAACTCTCATTTGACCGAATATGATGTCTCGAGCAAGTTCCTCTATTTCTTCCAACCTGAGAGCAAGTAGCCTCTCTGCCGCGTTTTGGATGACCTCGTGTTCTGTCGAAATTCCGACAGTGAAGGTTGCTGGCGTGTTGACCCGGATATTTTGCTGGGAGAGCGCTCCTTCGAGTCGAATCTCAATGGGTAACGGCGTAAGATCGAGATACTGATAATCCTGAATAATCGGCCATACAAGCTTTCCGCCACCGTGAAGTGTAAGAGCAGAATCATCACCGCCGATCATTCCGTAGACCACTAAAATTTTGTCTGATGGACAGCGCTTGTAAATTACCGCAAATAGGATAAGCGTGACCACAAAGAGAACGACCACAACTCCGGCAATAATGATCAGCATTTTGACTCCACCTAACTAACTACGCTACGTAGCGTTTTTTTTGATTACTGATCCCATGATAACTGATTACGTAGGAAAATCGAGTTTTGATAACAAACTTCTAAGTTTGATTGGTTGAGCAAGGTGTTTATGTTGGGCTGTGCGGTGCGACTAAGTCATACTCGCATTCAAGATCAATTTTATGAGTTGCCTTGAGTTTGCCTCGTATCCAACTCGGCAATTTGGTTCTGCAGGTACGCGTCGCTCGTCGACTAAGGTTAGGCCACGGGTGTAAGTGCCCGCTGTCTCGACATTCACATTTCGATCACTCAAGGTGAAAAATTCGGGGTGACTGACTGCAAGTATGGCGCAGGGGTCATGCATAGGAACGGTCTTAGCTAGATTTCCCGAGTATATGAGACTTTGATATGAAAGTAGAAGCTCTGCAACGGTGCGGCTGATAACACTATTATGCCTCGTTAAACGTTTTGATTCAGAGAGTCCCATCTGAACCTGATGGGTAAGGTTAAGGCCAATCATCTTTAACCGAACGCCCGATGAGAATACAACCGAGGCCGCTTCTGGATCGGCGAATATATTGAATTCGGCTGCGGCCGTCACATTTCCGATTCCGCGAGCACTTCCTCCCATGATGGTGAGGTCTGTTATCTGATTAACTATATTCGGTTCGCGCTCAATCGCCTTCGCGATATTGGTCAGGGGCCCTAGTGCCACTAAGTGTAGGTTTTTATGATGGGTAAAGGACTCGATAATATAGGTCGCGGCATCATCTGAAGCAATATTTTTTTTTGGTGTCGGTAGTGTGAGGGTACCCAATCCAGCATCACCATGAACTTCTTCTGCTGTGACAACTTGTCCTCGGAGTGAATGAGCAGCGCCCGCATGAACCGGCACGTCAAGACCGAGAAGCTCGCACAGTGCCAGTGTATTTCTTGTCGTGGATTCGAGTGAAACATTTCCGGCGACAGTAGTTATGCCCAGTATCTCTGTATATTTTGCTGCTGTCACTAGTGCAATCGCGTCATCGATACCGGGATCGCAGTCTATTAGGACCCGTGGTTTGACCTTATTGATAGGACGCCTAAACATGCATAGATGATAAGCGAATCATTAATTTCAGGTGAGAGGTCACACATGGGTGACTGGAGCCCGTATTCTTAGCCAATGAGTGATTCGAACCGTAATGTAACGCCAGGCTTGCAACAGGGTATGTTTGATGCAGAATCGGCTGTGCGGCGAAATCCTAATGTCCCTCTTGCTGCCCGAGTTAGACCTGAACGACTCAGTCATGTTCGTGGCCATGCGGACCTCTTGGGTGAGGGAGGAGCTCTCTCTTTTTTTATTGAGCAAGGCGGTGCTCAATCGCTGATTCTTTGGGGGCCACCAGGATCAGGTAAAACGACGTTGGCGTCGATTGTGGCCTCTGCGACTGACGCGCATTTTGTGACACTGTCTGCAGTGACAAATAATATCGCAGATCTACGTGAAGAAATTTCGAATGCAGAAAATAGGATTTCCGCTGGTGGCCACCGAACAATTCTGTTTATTGATGAGCTTCATCGTTTTAATCGAGCTCAGCAGGACGGATTATTACCACATGTTGAGGCTGGGACTATTACGCTTTTAGGCGCTACAACAGAGAACCCATCGTTTTACCTAGTTGCTCCATTACTTTCTCGCTGCAGAGTATTTCAACTATCAGGCCTCACAGAGGAGGATATCCTTTCGATACTTCGAGATGCTGTAGGTCGTGATATGAGTTTACAAAACTCGATAATAATTGATGACGAAGAGCTCTTGGTTATTGCTAGTTTTGCGTCAGGCGACGCTCGAATTGCTCTTAATACACTTGAGGCCGTCCATGGCATCGCGGTTAAGCGTGGAGAACAAAACTCTGTTCGTAAGATCAAAATAACGGATATCCAAGCAGCGATACAGGCACCAACCATGCTTTACGACAGGCGCGGGGATTATCACTACGACACAATCTCTGCATTTATTAAATCTATGAGAGCGTCAGATCCAGACAGTGCGTTGTACTGGCTGGCGCGAATGCTTGAAGCTGGCGAAGATCCTCAATTCATTTCGAGACGCCTTGTAATATTTGCGAGTGAGGATGTGGGATTGGGTGACCCAACTGCTTTATCGATGGCGGTAGCGACTCAACAGGCCACCCATTTTATAGGTATGCCAGAGGCTCGATTGCCTCTAGCAGAAGCAACGGTGTACTTGTCGTTGGCGAACAAATCTAACAGCACGTATCAGGCCTATCGCCGAGCCGCTGAAGATGCACGTGCCACGCCGAACTCCGAGGTTCCGTTGCATCTTCGTAACGCCGAAACTAACTTGATGCGTGAGCTTGGCTATGGGGTTGGCTATGTGAATCCACATGACGATATCGGCGGCGACAGTTTATCTAAGAACAATAGACCCGACGCACTGATGAGGAATCGATATTATCTTGGTGAGAAGAATTAATGGCGAGTTTCGGCAGGTAATATTTTGTGATTTGCGAATTTGAAAATATGTGCTAAGTCACGGTGTTGCGAGACGAGCCGAGAGACCATATTGAAATTTCAGGAGGCAAAGATGCCCGGACCGCTCGCCAATATTAAGGTTATCGAACTAGCGGTGTGGTTTGCGGGTCCTGCTATTGGGGGGATACTCAGCGACTGGGGAGCAGATGTGGTGAAGATAGAGCCGCTAGTAGGGGATCCTCTGCGTGGACTGAGCTATGCGGGCGAGGTCAGAGAACTTTCATCTGGTTTTGAATTAGATAATCGTGGTAAACGCTCCATGGCTATTGACTTGTCTAAACCCGAAGGAAGAGAACTCGGATATGAGTTGATAAAAACTGCAGACGTCTTTTTTAGCAATGTTAGGTATTCCGGTCTTGAGCGTTTAGGATTTGACTACGAATCACTTCACAACATTAATCAAGATCTAATTTATGGGCATGTCAGTGGCTTTGGCCTCGAGTCCGACGACTCTGATAGACCAACCTTTGACGTGGGTGCATTTTGTGCTTTATCTTTTTTTGAGGCACTCCTGAAAG
>JAPYRK010000037.1 GCA_029941115.1 Dehalococcoidia bacterium
CTCAGTGGGATTTTCAATATTTGGGTACACGGGAGTGTGAGTAGATCGGTCTGCTTTCATCATGAAAGCAGACCGATTCTCTACATAATTGTCAGTTGGAAGTTAGTTACCAGCTAACCCACTATCGGCTGTCCAAACACGAGGGCAGGAGAAGTCAGTGCCATCAAACTGGCAGACCTCATACCCAGTACCCAACACATCACCATTTGCATCGAATGTGTGAGTACCACTCGCTCCAGCATAATTGACACCTGTCGTATTTATAGCATTCACCAGGTTGTCATCGGAGTCAGAGACAATGGCGGCTGCCACTAATTTGATCGCATCATATGTCTCACTAGTGTATATCGCCCCGTCTGCCCCACCGGCAGCGGCGTATGCAGCTTCGAAACTCGACTTGGCGCTAGAATCTTCTCCCGGCCGAGGTCTTGTTGCTATGAGCCCACTAACTGCTGAGGCGTCTGTAAACGATTCAATAAATGCAGCATCAGCTATGCCGTCAGCACCAATGATTTGGCCGCTGAATCCCTGTGCTGATAGTGCTTCCATAATGGCGGCTCCATCAGTTGCATAGGACATCAACAGGACAGAATCACATCCACCATCAATTACAGATTGAGCCAAGGTAGATGCATCATACGAACCTTCAGCTGGGTCGTACCCGACTTGGACACATGTATCACCAGACCAGTTTGACGCGAAATTATCACCAAGTCCCGCACCGTAATCGTTAGTCATATACAAGACTGCAGGTTTACTTACACCGGCTGCAGAAGCAACTGCGGCTAAAGCAACTGCTTGTTGAGCATCACTAGGAACAACTCGGAAAAGGTGACCATTATCATCAGCTCCAGAAATTGCTGGTGAGGTACTTGCGTACGATATCATTGGAACTCCAGCAGGAGCAGTCACGGCGATTGCACCAAGCGTGGCACCAGAGCAGGCTGCGCCAACAATCGCTTTTACGCCACTATCTATTAAAGTTTGTGCAGCTGTTGCTGCTTGAGTACCATCACAGCCTGAATCACCAATAATCAATTCAAACGTGTAATCCCCATCATGTGCGGCATTAAGCTCAGCTATTGCCACTCTCCCAGCATCCTCAAATCCAGGAGCGTATTGCGCGATTGGGCCAGTTTGAGGACTTAGAAGCCCTATCTTAATCGTCTCACTTCCACCGAGCACTCCGCATCCAAGTGCGAAGGCGGCCAGCATCACTGATATTAAGAGCAAACAAAATTTATTTAGTAATCGCATGGTGCTCCCACTCCTTTCAAATTCAAATCCCTCATGTCTAATCTCGCAATTCTACCGCATAAATGCTGATGTTATCTTCCAATAAGTCACCATTTTCTAAATTCTCACATATGTTCTTGTCGTTGGAACTGGATAGATTGGGTGCTGAGAACTCTGATCAAGCATTATATGCGATTACAAATCGCTTTCTATAAATATTTTCGGTTCGATAGTAGTAAGTGAGTCTCCAAATAAAATGTTTTTGATATTTTGATAATCAAGGAGTAGACCGGCCATCGATTGACCTGCGCAGGATTAGATGTCCTACGCGACCCCACGTAATACAATCCTTCGTTCTTTGCCCTTAGGCGGAAGATCCGTCAGGCCAACTGTGGCTTGCAACTCGTCGAATCCGGCCGTGCGTAACATACTTTCCACATCGTCGACGGAGTAGTGTCCAATCTTCAGTGTGAAAATTTGCCTTTGTATTTCCTGATTGTTTCTGTACAACAGTGCCATGATTTCTCGTGTCTCAGATCCGGTTTTGGCATCGAAGTCGAGCGAGCGAGTCTTGAGTTCGATGTCGTCCCCATCAACCGCCCGTTTTCTGTCTCCGGAATCTGGCCAAGACTGTTCTGCAGTAGTAAATCGGGACGCCAAATCTTCGCCATTTGTCGGATAATGATCCATAATAAATGTTCCACCTGGGCGGAGATGGGCGTGTATGCGTTTTAATCCTTCCAAATCAGTTGCCCGATTCCCGCCAAGCCCGAACGCTCCGCACATAATGATTGTTTGATATTTTCTTGGCAGAGTAAGTTCTTGAGTGGCTTGCTCGTGGAATTTAATATTGAGATTATTGGATTTTGAGCGTTTTCGAGCCCAATCCAGCATGTCTCCGGAAACATCAGTTCCCTCGATCTCCAGACCCGCTATCGATAGAGGTATTGTGAGTCTTCCGGTTCCGCAGCCAACATCCAGTACAGGTCCACCTTGGGCGGTAATGGCCCGGTGAAAGTAGTCGATATCATCAATTTCCCACGTGTCATTGAATTCACCCCACCAACGAGCAATTAACCCGTAGTGCCAGGTGGTGGTGTCTGTGCGATCTGGATACAGGTCCATCAATCACCTCAATCCATTGATGACACAGATCTGCATAACACCATGGATTCCTAGAGACTAGCTAATTCTGGGAAAACCACCTCACTAAACTGTGAATCACCGAGACCTAAATGTAGCATTTCAATTCCTAGGGACTTGTAGAGAGAGATACGTTCCAAAATCGTGTCGGGTGACCCAACAAACCTCGCAGCGTATCCTTCGTTGCTATCTATTGCACTGAGAGGATCGTCGCTAGCCCACATTCCTTCAGCTCCGGAAGTTCGCTCTTTCCGTTTTTCTACTAGAGATTTGTCCACTCGCCCCAGCATGTCATCAATAACTTCCCAAGCCTCTTCGTCAGTATCGCGGCACAGCGGGATGGCATACATGCCGAATCGTACAATTCTTCCCGTGGATTCACAAGCCTTCCTTACCTTTTGAATAATGTCGGATATTCGTTCAGGAGCTCCACCGTTGAGGAACATCCAGTCCGAGTGCTGTGCTGCGAGCTGAATCGCCGCGTCACTCTGTCCGCCTTGGAATACCTCTAGATTCGAAAATGGCCTGGGCTCGAGTTGCAGATTGTCGATCTGATAATATTCGCCGTCATAATCGAAAACCTCCTTATCCCAGGCGCCCCGTAGTACTTCTACAAACTCCGCAGTTCGCTTGTAGCGCGTGTCGTGATCAAGTTTATCGACCCCAAACATATCAAATTCTTCCATGTGCCAGCCGCTCGTGACATTGATTGACCACCGTCCATCCGTGAGCCGACTCAGGGTCGTCCCCCATTTGGCGATCGTTGCCGGGCTAAAAAATCCAGGATGAACTGCGGTAATGAGATTTAATCTTTTGGTATGTGCGGCAAGAAATGCAGTCATCGCCAGGCAATCGAATGAGGAGCCTTCAATTTCTTCACCGGTTCCCCACCATCTTTGTGGTATCAGGAGATCAGTCAGTCCCATTTTCTCGTATTTCTCGACGTTGCCTTTGATTCGGGTTAACAGTTGCTGACCACTTGGTGTGGCATTCGGCTTCGAGGCCCCTGAGACCAATCCCATTCCTTTTAGGGCAATTCCCGCCCAAGTGCACGTTCTCATGAACTTATAGTAGGGCAATAATTCATGAGATTTGAGTTGGTGACGTGCTTTACGATGTATTGGGTCAAACGAAACTAGATTGGAGCACAGAAATTGAATGCAAATGTGATCGTTATTGGTGCCGGCATAGCCGGTTGTTCGGCTGCTCTTCATCTTGCGGAGGCAGGTATTTCTACTCTCGTCTTGGAGAAGGGTGAAATTTCTGGCGAAGCCTCGGGGGTGAATATGGGGGGACTTGGAGGAGTTGGCTGGGGAAACTCTCCGTCACTTCAAGAACATCTGACCATGGGGAGTCTCAATATTTTTAAAAGACTCCAGAACGAGTTAGGGTACGATCTTGAGTTCCGCCAATCGGGCTCGTTCACTGCGATTCATACTGAATCCCAATATGCCTATGCCAAGGAACGAGTGCTAGACGCACAAAATAACGGATTTAATCTTGAACTAATGAGCGCATACGAGGCTAGAGCGCTGGAGCCGGAATTGAGCTTAGATATGCTGGGATATGTATACAGTCGTTCTAGAGGACAAGCTGATCCATTGAAAACTACTCGAGCGTTTGGACAGGCAGCGATTCAAGCGGGTGCGACCATAGAAACGGGTACCGAAGTCATCGCCGTGAAATGTCAGAACAGAGTGTGGATGGTAGAGACTAGTAAGGGTGTATACGAGTCAGACGTTGTTGTGGTTGCGGCCGGTGCCTGGTGTAAAGCACTTGGAAGAATGGTAGGAGTAGAAATCCCGATTGAACCCGTTGTTGGTCAGATGTGGTCCACGGAACCTCTTCCACCGAGAATTTTTGGAACGATTGGCTCGTTTGAATCTAGTTTTCACTGGAGTGAAGATTTGTATGCGGGGACCGGATCTCCTCCAGAACTAACTCATTTAGGAAACCAACGACTGACACGACACCTTTACGGTAGGCAGAGGAAAACCGGTGAAATAATATTTGGTGGCGATAGACGAGATGTGGGCTTTGACAAAACTATCGAAGGTTTCGGGATTGATGTTAACAAGGGTCATGCTACAGAAATACTGCCACTACTTGCCGATCTTCCTATCGCGACTACTTGGTCAGGTCTTATGCCGTTTTCGATGGACGGGCATCCAATCATCGGCCAATTGCCACACAATGAAAATTTGTTCGTCGCGACGGGGCTGGCGTCCTCAGGTTTCGGGCGAGGACCGGGAGCCGGTATGTTAATTGCAGACTTCATTGCCCGAGGTGCGGCTCATCCCGCTTTAAACGAATCTAATCCAGCACGGTTTGTTGATTGAGAAAGTAGCGGTACTCAGCTGATAGTGCAAACATCATACGTTGTCTTGATACTTTTCCTGACATAACTTGAGATAACGAGCACTTGCATCTGTTAGGGTAAGTCGAAAACAAATGATGATTAGTAAGTAGAAAGGTGCAACCAGATGCCGTTACAAGTTACAAAATGGCGACGGAAAGAATCAGGATCACTAAACGAGCTGGGACTGGCCGCATTGGCGTTCTGTCGGGCTCAACGAGCTCGAGATGAAGTTGAGGACGCTAAATATTACTGGGGTAACCCCAACGAGATCTGGATAATCATCGAGGGTGTTGAAGAGATGGTTTTAAACAAGAATCAAACTCCGGAGTCATTGGCTGCGATGTATGACCTGAGCGATCTGGCTACACAAGTCGAGGCAGCATTTCTTGCGGATGCCAGAGGTGGATTTGAAACATACCAAACCGCAGGTCGGTCATAGTTGATTTGGAGGAGATAATGTCTAAAGGATATATTTTGTCGGCTTACAGAGAGATAAACGATCCTGAAAAATTGGCAGCGTATGGGGCATTAGCCGGCCCAGCTGTCGAGGCAGCTGGAGGACGATTCCTTGCTCGAGGTGGGTCGGTTACTGCTTACGAGCACGGCCTGGATCAAAGAACTGTGGTTATTGAATTTGAGAGTTATGACGCGGCCCTACAACTTTATGAAAGTGAAATGTATAAAAAAGCCTTGACAGTATTGGGTGATGCCGTAATCCGAGATTTTCGTGTTGTAGAAGGCGTATAACGGAATATTTGATGGAATTGTGATAGTGGAAAGGCTGCTTGTTGCAGATTTTATATGAACGATATTGTCATTGAACTAGATAACGGAGCTGTGGTTGGCTCAACTGCAGGGAATTCAGCCGTGTTTAAAGGTATCCCTTATGCAAAGCCGCCCATCGGCGAACTGCGATGGCGACCACCGGTTGAACAGGATCCATGGCCTGAAGCGATTCAGGCAAAGGAGTATTCGAGCGTTGCTTGGCAGCTAGGAGTAGACACAAAGCTATTCGTTGCTGAAATCATTAATCAGTCTGGATTCAGTGCCATCAAACGAAATCTATTCAAGACGCTGTTTAGCAGATTTGGCCAATCAAGCGAATCCGAAGATTGCCTTTACCTTAATATTCGAACTCCGAACGAAAAGAAACAGACTGGGTTGCCGGTGATGGTTTGGATTCATGGTGGTGATCATCAGGACGGATCGGGTAATGGATTTCCATATGAGACCGATGTGTTTTGTGATGAGGGGACAATTCTAGTCACTATAAATTATCGGCTCGGCGTGATGGGCTTTTTATGTCATCCGGAATTAAGTCTTGAGTCCCCAGATGGAATTTGTGGCAACTATGGAATGCTCGATCAGATTGCGGCATTGAAGTGGGTTCAGAAAAATATAGGTGCGTTTGGTGGAGACCCGAAGCAGATAACAATTTTTGGTGAATCAGCGGGTGGAGAATCTGTTGCACACTTGCTTACTTCTCCACTGGCAAAAGGACTCTTCCAGCGAGCAATCATTCAAAGTGCAGCTAATGGTGGCCAGATGATTCACCAAACGTCAGCAGTTTTGCACCATGACAGTGGCGAACAGATTGGAAAAAAACTTGTGGATCGCTTAGCTCCAGGATCTAACCAGATTCAAGCTCTCCGAAAACTTCCTGCAGCCGAGATAATGGATCAGGTGCGTGGGGAAGAGAATTTCGCACGTCGAAGTTTCTTTCCTGTAATCGATGGTCTGATTTTGCCGATGAGCCCGTTTCAGGCATTCAGGGAGGGTAAAGAACACGATGTACCTCTTCTTGTGGGGAGTAATTCGGATGAGGCCTCTCTATTTTGGCCCCACCTGCAGAGCCCGTTGATTGAATATCGGGAACGAGCGCCTAGCGTGGATCGAATGAAAGAGTTCATTGAATTTGAATTTCATGGGGACGCATCTCTTATCAATGACGTCTATGAAGAAATTACGGAGTGTGACCCAGTTGCTCAACAAGAGTTACTTGGTGACTCACTATTTGGTGCACCTGCGTTCTACTACGCATCTTTACACTCTAGGAAGAATGCCAGCACGTTCTTGTACCACTTTAATCAAGTGCCACCGTCCAATAAACAAACAGCCGGTGCCTATCATGCTGCGGAAATTGGTTACGTATTTGGTATCAAGTCACCTGTATTCCCGAAGTCACGATCTGGCAAACAACTTGCGGCAGTAATGAGCCAGACTTGGGCACAGTTCGCTAAATCAGGCAACCCAAATAAGGCTACTTTGCCGGTTTGGGATCCTTTTAAGGATGAATTTCCTAGATGGATGATCTACGGAGAATACCTAGGGCAGGGCACGATAGATAAAGAGCCTCAGTACCGCGCTTTAAATCGGCGATTAGAACGTCAGTTAGACGAGCTGTCGGCCAGCAATTAGGAGTTGCGCTCGTTAATCGTCGCTGCATGTTCCGTGAAGTGAGTACCAGCACGAACCATGGCTGCCCCAATGGTGGCTTCCCAGTCCATGCTGTCTGCACGGTCCACCGGCTTGACCATGTCGTGGTCTTCGACGTAGCGAAATACGCGGTTTAGTACTTCGAGAGATGCATCTAGGGCCGGTATCGCATCTGCCGCCGCCGCAAACTCGCCGCCAGTTTTCTCTGCAGCTCGTGCGTCCATCGCCGTGGCGATGACTCCAGCAAAATAGCTTACCGCACCCACAGTATGCTCAGCGACCTTTCGGGCCGACCATGTCTCCTCGCCACCATCGTTACCTGCGTTGGCTTCCCAATCACCACTGAACGACTCTATTGCTTCTCGAAAAGCCTGCGCTCCGGCCGCTATTTGTTCTCGTGTTTCATCTGCTGTTGCCATTTAGTCCCATCCTGTCATGTTCAATTGGTTAATTAGTGCGCTTAGGGTAGCGCACGAGGGAGGAATAGTGTTGCTGAGCTGTGGAAGCGCTACAGCATGTGTCTAAAGGTGAGCTATGACAGACGTTGTAAATTGCTCAGTAGACCCATTTCCACCTTGGTCCCTTGGCAAATTTTCTCTGCTAGCATAGACGTTCTTAATTGCATTCGTTAGGGTCGTCGCTGCGTCTGGCAGGTTGAGGTATTCTAACATCATTGCCGCAGAAAGCATGGTAGCGGTTGGATTGATGATTCCAAGTCCTTCGATGTCAGGAGCAGACCCGTGAACTGGCTCGAAATAGGCGTACTCGGTTCCGTAGCAGCCAGAAGGGGCGACCCCCAATCCACCCACTAACGCGGACGCTTCGTCAGACAAGATGTCTCCATATTGGTTTGGGAGCAAAACAACGTCGAGCGTTTCCGGTTCCACGATGATTCGACGTGCAAAGTCATCAATAATGAAGTCGTTATATTTGATATCTTGATAGCTTTCCGCGATTTCAGTAACAATTTCCCTAAAAAAGCCATCAGACGCGGGCAAAGTATTGTGCTTGCATGACATGGTGACCTTACCTGGATAGCCGGCTTGCTTTCGTTCTCGCGCCATTTGGAATGCATAATGCGCGATGCGTTCGGTTGCGGCGCGTGTAATAACCTTCACAGCGAATCGACCCTCACCTGAGTGTGGAATCCCAGTCCCTCGATATGAAGTGAGGTCTAATGGGCGCAGTAGTTCAAGGTCCCCTTCAACCGCAGCGTAAAGATCCTCTGTGTTCTCTCGCACTATTACGAAGTCAATATCATTTGGCTCGCTGAGAGGTGATTTAATCCCATCGATGTATGAAACAGGGCGTATATTTGCATACGTAGCTTTGCCCCACCGCAGATACGAAATGGCTCCCGTTCTACGGGACGTAGCGCCAAAAAGAGTTGCATCTGAGGAGTCAATTGCCTCCCGACAATGCTCACTCAGTGTTTCGCCAAACTGTCCAGTTGGCCCAATGCCTTCATCGATTAGAAGAATCTCGACGTCTGGAACGATTTCTCGTAGCACGAGTACCGTGGCCGCCATGGCCTCGGGTGCTGCCTGATCACCTGGTATTACGCATATTTGTGTCATAACAGAAAGAGTAGAGGATCTCTCCACTTTTGTGTTTCACTCTCCAGGTAATACCTGATGTCAAAGTTGGTACCCGAGGATCTTGAATTTACGCAGAATAATGAGTCTTGCCACGTACAGCACCAAGTTCACGAAGGTCTGCGATGGTTACTACATTCCCGGTGTAATCGTTACTATTGTTTGTGATCCAAAGACACGCATCTGTCATAACGATAGGGTCTTCGAAGTCCATATCTTTGGCCCGATCTCCCAGTGTAAATACATAACCCTCACTCCAGACTGACAAATCCAACCGGATAGCATTGACGCTCACCCCGGTGCCAGCAAGCTCGCTCGCTAACGCCTCAGACATTCCTTCCAAAGCACGCTTTGTTGTTGTGTACGAAACTCTGCCCATTTCCGGATTCACTGACGCGCTGGAAGAAATATTAATCACCCGACCATACCCACGCTCGATCATTCCAGGACACAACTCCTGCATAAGAATTAGAGGGGCGTTGACATTTATTTCTAACGCCAATCTCCATAGCTTCATGCCAGCGTCTAGGGTTGATCCGATCGGAGCAATGGCCGCGTTATTAATCAGGACGTCAACTTTTCCGAATTCAGCTAGAGCAGCCTTAGCCGACTGTTCACACTCATCAGGACTATTTAGGTTTGCTCCGATTGACAAAACTGTTGCACCGTTTGCACGAGCAAGATCTGCCGTAGCATCTACGGTCCCAGGCAGCTTGGTGGGAGAATTTGCCGTAGATCTAGCAACCAGTACCAAATCATAACCCGCCTTGGCGTAGTCAATTGCGAGTTGTTTCCCGATACCGCGACTGGCTCCGGTGATAAATGCGACTGGTCTGTCTGTGCTCATAAATACCCCTTTGTTTATTACCTATATGTATAAGAGTCTACAATAATGTGATAGATCTGTTTGGTAAAACAGAGCAAAGGATTATTATGCGGGTATCAGAAGAATTGCGCAGCCAGTACATGGCGGCATATTCGACTTGGATTAGACAGATTGAGGCAGTTCATAATTTTTTCTTTGACGAAAATGTGCTACGCCCGGATAAAGTCAAAGGCCTGCTGAACCGAGAGGCCAATGCAAAGGAGAAATACGACCTAGCCCGGCTTAAACTGCTCGGACTTGATTCCGATTCCACAAAGCATACGACAGAAGATTAAATGGCTTTTAAACCGATACAGTCTGACTCAGGCTATGTGCGAGCTATATTTCTTGGGGGTGCAATAGCTTTGGGCTGGTCTCCTTGTATTGGACCGATTCTGGGATTCGTTTTAGTTCTTGCAGCTACAAGTGAGCAGGTGACAAGAGGTGCCCTGCTATTACTGTTCTTTGGTCTGGGTTTGGGGACCTGGTTTTTAGTTATTGCTCTTGGATTTCAACAAATCTGGCCAAAGATTCATCGTTCAGAGAATTTTTTTAGACGGTATACATTAGTCAATGGAATTCTCTTAACTTCATTCGGGGCACTTTTATTACTAGGCGGTGTTGATATTTGGTCCAGTATGACTACGAAACTTCTACGGTTGGGATCAAGTATGTCAGAATTCGAGACATTTGAACAAAATTTAGTTCAATACGTTGATGGCCCGGTAGGATTACTTACTGCTTTTCTTGCTGGAATCTTAGCGTTTGCGTCGCCTTGCGTACTTCCAATGGTCCCGGTCTTTTTCGTTCACATTGGGGGTGAGTTAGCACTCGCTCCCAAAATACGTCAAGAACGAAGACGATTTATTTTCCAAACCTTGATATTCATCCTCGCTTTCTCTGTCACATTTGCGGTCCTTGGCGCGTCAGTGGGACTAGCTGGGGGGGCGGTTCTCTCAAGAATTGATTGGGCCCTTCGGCCGATCGGGGCCGTAGTCATTATTCTTGGTCTGAATACACTTGGATTAATTAACCTGCCCTTCGTGAATCGAACCTATCAATTATGACAACTAGGCATGTTGCCACCGAAGCGAAATCAGACGAGAATTGGATGTACTATGAGTGAAGATCTTGACGGCTTGAACTTGAGCGAACTAATAGACGCAATTGCACAGGAAGAAGTGCTGATTGTTCGCTTTCAGAACTTTGAGGAGCGACTGCTGTTAGATATGAGACTCGGTGGAGATGACCAGCCGCTCGTACGGATGGTCGGCCCCGTCTCTTCGGCGGAACAGCGCTATACCGAGCTTAGACAAATTCGACCTGAAGTCGCTCCTCCGGAGAGAATTATGGTGGTTCCCTGGCCTCGCTCGTTCAACGAAATGCAGAGACTCGGCCTGTGGGGCAACATTAGTTCTCGAATTATGACTGTCGCCGGTGACTCGGCGAGACAACTGATAGGAGAGCTTGAAACTGAGATCGAACGCCTGGAAGTTGTAGAGTTAGCCGCGATTATACGAGGTGATGTTGGCTATGAAACTCTTTGGGAACGAGACAGATAGCAGATCCATTGTCAGTCTTCTGATAGTCTTTCTGGATTAGTACCATGATTGAAAATATGAATAATATAATTGATTTACGCTCTGACACAGTTACCAAGCCTTCCCAGGATATGCGACTTGCGATTCAGACTGCAGATGTTGGCGATGATCACTCAGGTGAAGATCCCTCGGTTAATCGACTGGAGTCAGTTGCTGCGGAATTCACTGGTAAAGAGGCCGCGCTGTATGTTCCGTCCGGCACGATGTCGAATTTGGTTGCACTACTAACACATTGCCAACGGGGTGATGAGGTGATCACTGGTAGTGAATCTCATATTAGTAACCACGAAGGTATGGGTGCATTCGTGTTGGGTGGTTTCTCAGTTCGCACGGTAACAAATGACTTTCGAGGTCGGATTAACCCGCTTGATATACGCGAAGCGTGCAGAACTGAATGGCCGACCACCAAGGTCATATGCCTCGAAAACACACATAATCGCTGCGGAGGTAGTGCCATTCCCAAGAGTGAGATTGCAGAGATTAGCGCTCTCGCCCGTGAGCGCGGAATACAGTTGCATATCGATGGAGCCCGTATTGCAAACGCGGCAGTCGCGTTGGAGACGGATGTCGCTTCCTTAGTGGACGATGCTGATTCGGTCTCATTTTGCTTTTCGAAAGGATTGGGAGCCCCAGTCGGCTCAGTTTTGTGTGGAACTCAAGACTTTATAAAAGAAGCACGCCACAACCGACGACTGGTAGGTGGAGCGATGCGCCAAAGTGGCGTGATTGCCGAGGGTGCATATTACGCTCTTACCCATAATTTCGATCGCTTGGCGGAAGATCATGAAAATGCACAACTACTGCGACAACGAATCGAAGGATTACCAGGTGTCACATTAGATCCTGCCGGATGCGACACCAATTTAGTATTTTTTGAACTTGATTCACAATTTAGTGGAGATGTTTTCCGGTCCAGACTCAGTGAACGCGGCGTTCGGTGCTCAGGGACGAGCAAACAAAGAGTTCGAATGGTTTGTCATTTGGATGTCTCCAAGACCGACATCGAGAGAGCTGCGAAATTCATCGGGCAAGTCTTGCACGAGATGGAGGACGAGTCATCATAATACTCAGAAGGCCGCTATTTCTAGGGAATTTGGCCGCTATCTTTTTGCTCTTTACCGTTATCAACTGTTCAGATTCAAATGTTAATCAGATTTCTAATGACCTATTGACTCGAGCACATGAACTACCACTTCCAGAGAAATTACGTTACGAATTGACTAATGACACAGGTGAACTCGTTGGACTCGGTATTTTTCAGTCCGATATCAGTTCACTTGACTCATCCCTCATTGTGCTCGAAGAACGCTACAGTCGAGCTGACAATGGTGAAGCAAGTGACATAATTACAACTCGAGTCTCGTCAGCTGACTTTTCAGCGGTAGGGGGCACACGGGCGGTAGAACAAGTGGCACAGCTTGAAATTCAACCGGTTTCTTATAGCTGGGAAATTTTGAAAACAAATGAAGAAAAGCAAATGCTTCGGAAGACTGGTAACTTGACTGATTCAGGCACAGTCAGGACTAAGAAATTACCAAATTTAGACATATATGCTAACTCCAGCTCATTTTGGCTGTGGCGACAATTACCGCTAGAAATTGGCTACACCGCAAGCTATATGACAGTTGATCCGTACGAGGAAAAATGGCAATTGGTCAGTATTACGGTGCCTCAGTCTGAGGTGTTAAAAATGCCCTTCGGTGATACTGCCGTGTGGAGAGTTCTTATCCGATCGGGACGAGCAACTCGTTCGGCTTGGATTGAGCAAGCCGAACCTCGTCGAGTGCTTAAGTGGGACAATGGTCTTACAGTTATGACGCTGATTGATTGAGTGACACGCTAGCGATTTCAAGCGAGTCAACGGGTATGCTGAGATTGTCGATTAGCCTGGGTAATATTTGTGTAGCTTCTGGCATTTCTTTTGACAGGAAGATCAGAGCACAGGCTCGATGGAGATCTCGCTCTTCAATAGTGTGTCCACTGGCAATAATAGCGTCAGGGATCGCGATACGGAGTTCGTCAAACCATTGAGCGATT
>JAPYRK010000038.1 GCA_029941115.1 Dehalococcoidia bacterium
ACACAGGATTTGTCCATCGTATCTATGCATGGCTGAGTGATTACAAATGTCACTTTTACGCCGTCTCCATATTTTATGAAATTAGTTTATACCGCGCATACTACTCTTAGTCTTGGATGAAATCTACCTCTATTTTATGCTAGACCTTGGTCTTTAAGCACTGCAAGCATTTGCGATCCAATTTCACCAGGATTTTTGACCACCGTCGCACCTGCATCACGCAAAGCTTGCTGCTTTGCCTCAGCAGTTCCAGCAGCACCGGCAATAATGGCGCCCGCATGACCCATTCGTCGACCGGGAGGTGCCGTTGCTCCCGCAATAAATGCTACTACTGGTTTATTCATCGTTTTTATATACTCAGCAGCTTCTTGTTCTGCCGTTCCACCAATCTCACCGATTAGCACTATTGCTGCAGTGTTAGGATCATTTTCGAGGAGAGCTAAGGCCTGAGCCTGGCTGGTACCGATGATCGGATCTCCGCCTACTCCAATTGAACCGGATTGGCCGATACCCGCCTTTGTGAGTTGATCAACAGCCTCGTAAACGAGTGTTCCTGAGCGCGAAATTACGCCCACATTGCCATCCATATAGACGTCGATAGGCATAATTCCCGCACGGGCATGGGCTCCTATATTGATGATTCCGGGACAATTCGGTCCAATCAGAGTTGAGTTGGAGTTATTTAAGACTCTTTTGACTCTCATCATGTCTTGGACTGGTATGTTTTCGGTGATGCATATAATGACCGGAACATTGGCGCTATTAGCCTCAAGTATTGCATCGGCAGCGAAGGGTGCGGGTACAAAGATAAGAGAAACGTTTGCATGGAATTCATCCACTGCTTCTTGCACTGTATTTCGAATTGGGAAGCCTTCGATTTCCTGACCACCTTTACCCGGCGTGACTCCGGCGACGACGTTGGTTCCATAGTCTCGACAGATAATAGCTTCGCGCTGTCCGGCAGCCCCAAACCCTTGTATTACGACTTTACTATTTTCATCTAGAAGTAGGCTCATAAGTTCCTCATTTATTACTAATTAAGTGTATTTTCATATTTTTATGATATTGCGCTGACAGCTAATTGTGCCGCCTCTGCAAAACCATTTGCTCGAACAAAATCAAGTCCGGAATTATCGAGTAATTCATTGCCTTCATTTACATTGGATCCGGCTAGGCGAACGATAGTTGGTTGCGGGATTAGGCCCTGATTTTTTGCGTCAATTACGCCTTGGGCAATAATATCTGTCCGAGCGAGGCCTCCAAATATATTTACCAGTACGGCTTCAACATCAGGGTCGGTTCCTATAATTTTTAAAGCAGCAACGACCGCTTCAGGCGAGTTTGCTGTTCCTATATCTAGAAAGTTGGCTGCATCACCACCTGCCATTTTTATTGCATCTAGCGTAGACATCGCAAGCCCGGCACCATTTACCAAGCAACCAATATTGCCGTTCAGTTTAATATAGTTACCAATTCCCGCGTCCTGGGCTTCGAGTTCTTTATCAGCCTCTTGTGATCTATCTCTGAGCTCTGCGAGATTTTTTTGTCTGAAAAGAGCAGAATCATCTATCGAGAACTTAGCATCAGCCGCCAGAATCCTTCCATCAGTTGTTACGACAACCGGATTGATTTCAGCAATAGATCCATCTGTCTCTAAAAATGACTTAGTCAGAGCTTCGATAAGTGCCGTAGCAGGTCGGTTTAGCTTGCCAGACAGTCCAAGCCCAAAAGCTAAAGCTCTAGCTTGATAACCTTGGAATCCGCAGGCAGGATCGACGTATTGCTTTAGTATTGCTTCTGGCCGTTGTTCTGCTACTTCTTCAATATCCATTCCACCTTCCTGCGAAGCGATAATCACTGGCATTGCCATTGACCCATCGATCGCAACTGACAGATAAAGTTCTCTTTCTATGCTTATTGCCTCTTCAACTAGCACAGCCGAGATTGGAAGACCGGCCGATCCAGTTTGTTTTGTCACAAGTTGCATACCTATCATTTCCTCGGCAATTTTGAAGGCTTCGGCAGGTGTTTCAGCGACTTTAACTCCACCTGCTTTTCCACGGGCTCCAGTGTGGGCCTGCGCTTTTATTACGACTTTTCCGCCAATTTCCTGAGCTATTATTTGTGCTTCTTCGGGAGTTGTTGCAATCTTGCCTTCCGGCACAGGTACTCCGTAACTCGCCAAAAGCTGCTTAGCTTGGTACTCATGTAATTTCATTTATTATCACCTCATTAGTAGAACTAATTATCTTGCGCCTCGAGCGTATCATCCACACGTGTGTAGTCTAGCGCGACGACATTGTCACCTAAATTAGTTCAAAGGATTACAGCCTCTCGTTTGAGGAAGGCGTAGAGTTGGGCAGGTCGATGTGCTCCGTCTCTTCGAGTTTTCCCAGTGGCTTCTATTAATCCCCCTGTTAACATTTTTTTTCGAAAGTTTCTGCGATCCACAGTTTGTCCTTCAAGAGCTTCATAAACATCCTGAAGTTGGCGAAGCGAAAACTCTTCCGGTAGCAGGCTGTATGCAATATTTGAGTACTGGAGTTTGGCTGCAATGCGCGTTATTGCTTGTTGTATGACCTGATTATTATTGAAAGCCAGTTCAGGCAATGTGTTGACGTTAAACCAGTCTGGTTTCCATTCCTCCTCAGCCCGCAATCTCACTCTTGTGAAATCTGTAAGAGCAAAATAGGCTACTGCAACGGAAGAGTTTTCATCATCGAGTCCAGTAGTTGTGAACAATTGTTCAAGATATAAGGTGTCTATTCCAGTTTCTTGAACGAGTTTTTTTTCTGCACTAAATTCTAGAGACTCGGTCTTGTTCCATTTTCCTCCCGGTAGAGCCCATTTATTTTGTTCAGGTGTTGCAGTTCTATGGACAAGTAATACGTGCGGCGCCCCGCCGATAATTCCAACTATTACGAGTATCACCGCAACATCAATTGATAGTTCAGATTCTGTTTGGTTCATAATATTTAGGATAACAATCACTCGAAGGAAATATTATTAAAAAGGATTCGCCATTGGAGTTAAATCAAACAACCGAAAGAGAAAGGCTGTCGGCTATATGACCCTTAAGCGACCACGCCGTTGTTTGGGTTATTTTGATATTTTCTAGATTTCCGATTTTAACTTCACCGTTTGTATTGAAATGAACGATTGTTCCGTGTTTAGTTCTTCCAGTCGCCTGTGTTTCAGTCATCGACTCAACCAGGATTTCAATTTCTTTGTTTAGTAGTTCTTGATTGATATTAAGACTCGAATCCTGATGAATCTCCTCCACAAGATGTAAGCGCTGTTTCTTGATTTTATTTGGAACATCATCAATCATTTCGCGGTCTGCAAAAGTTCCTGGTCGGGGCGAATAAGCAGCCACGTGTATGGTATCGAATCGTATTTTACGCAGCAGACTTAATGTTTCTTGGAATTCATCATCGGTTTCTCCCGGACACCCTACGATAACATCAGTTGCTATAGCGGCATCAGGCATCTTTAGTCTGATTCTTTCTACACGCTCGACAAATTCTTCTACCATGTAACCGCGCCGCATTCTTTCCAGCATTGAATTAGATCCTGATTGCACAGGGATATTGAAGTGCTCACATACCTTTTGACAGTCAGCCACTGAATCAATAATTTCATTAGTCATGTCTTTCGGGTACGACGTAAGAAACCGCACTCTGGCTATGCCTTTAATTTTTTCAATTGCTCTGAACAGGGTTGCTAGACTGGGCCGATCCGCAAGATCATGACCGTAAGCTTCTACTGTCTGACCTAACAGGGTGACCTCTCGAATTCCGCGGTCCGCGAGCCAATTAATTTCATCGAGTACGTCGGCAACAGGGCGAGACCGCTCACGGCCCCGTCGTAGAGGGACAATACAGTACGTACAAAATTTATCGCAACCGTGAACAACGGGGACGAATGCGGATATTCCAGCCGGTAAAGCATAAGTTCTAGTCATTCCGCCATCGAGGAGCACAGATAGAGATCCCAAGTCACCTTCAGACGGGTCTTTAATTGTCTCAGCTAACGTAAGAATTGGCTCAAATTCCTGAGGCCGTGCCCATGCATCTACATAGGGAAATCTCTTGGATAGTTGATCTGTCTTTGGCCCAACCATGCAGCCCATAACAGCGATATGCAGTTCTTCTCCGGAAAGTTTTTGTTTTCTAAGTCTTCCTAATTGCGAATATGCTCTGTCTTCGGCATGTTGCCGAACTGAACACGTATTGATAACGAATAAATTTGCTGACTCATTTTTTTTAACTGATTGCCAGCCGAGTTGTTCTAGGCCAGCCGCGAGCTTAAGAGAATCTGCCTGATTCATCTGACAGCCCAACGTAGTTATGTTAAAAGTTGGCATTTTTTGTCACCTTTTGTTCTTGATTCTATTGCTTCAATTTTCTATGGCGGAGGGGGTGGGATTCGAACCCACGGTCCGGAAAAAACCGAACAAGCGCTTAGCAGGCGCCCGCACTAGGCCACTATGCGACCCCTCCATCGTTGACAACTGATCAATAAGTCTAACTCACGGGAATTCCATTGTCCTTACGTAAAGATAGTATAAAAAACTACGAGTTATAGTGCCGGAGCAAATTCATGGATTTGTGCATCGATATCGCCTGATTTTGAAATTTCTATAGTTGCATATGTTCCTGGTACGAAAAGCGACGAATATCCTTGACCGCCATTTACAAAAGTAATGTTTTTGTGTGAATTAATTTCTGGAACATGGGTGTGTCCATAACAAATAACATCAAGTATTCCAAATTTTTCGGCAGGAAAATCCAGAAGAAGCTCGTCAAGCAGTGGTTCAGGACCGGCCCAGGCGGGATGCGTGATGCCTATTCGAACTTGCTCTATTTCAATAATTTCTCGATACGGAACGGTATCCCTTAGCTCCCGCGGGTCGGAATTTCCAGAAACGATCGCATGATTTTTTGCGTCATGTATAAAACCTTCTACCGCATCAAGCGATATCCAATCTCCACAGTGAATTGCAAGATCTGCGTTAGCGATTAAATCACGAAGCTTCGGATTTATCTCATCTTCCCATGCTCCGACATGAGTATCTCCGATGATCAGTAAGCTAGTCATTATCACCGCTCTGTAAAATTGAGAAATGGGAGTCGAAAGTTTGGTGTGGCGGAGGGGGTGGGATTCGAACCCACGGCTCACGAATCCGCGAGCGACGGTTTTCAAGACCGTTCCGTTCAACCACTCCGGCACCCCTCCAAACTACTCACGAGGATCCAGTCTACACCCCGCACGAATGAAGACCTACACACTTTTGACAGGCAACAAATATTCTTGGTTGCCTAGATAGGATTGAAGCACGGTTGGAATACGTACCCTTCCATCGGGCAATACGTTTTGTTCCAATATGGCAGCGAACGTGCGAGGAATTCCTAATCCTGACCCATTTAGAGTGTGAAGATGCTTAACGCTTCCGTCTTCAGATCGATAACGTAGCCCAGCTCTTCGTGCCTGAAAGTCAGTGAAGTTTGAAACGGATGAAACTTCAAGCCATTCACCGCTCCCTGGTGACCAGATTTCGATATCATATGTCATTGATGCTGAGAAACCAATGTCGCCACTTGCAAGTCTTAACACCCTATAGCGGAGGCCTAATTTTCTAACCACGTCCAGAGCATTCTGGAGAAGTGATTCAAGCATTTTCCAGGATTCATATTCGCGGGTAAACACTACCATTTCAACTTTATCAAATTGGTATCCTCTTTTTATTCCTCTTACTTCACGGCCTGCACTGAATTGCTCACGCCGGAAACAAGCAGTATATGCTGAATGTTGTATGGGGAGTTGGGCGTGATCAAGGATTTCATCGCGGTACATGTTGGTGATGGGGACCTCGGCCGTAGGTATAAGCCAGAGATCGGAATTCTCGATACCAAATAAAGTATCCGAAAATTTTGGTAGAGTGCCGGTTCCAACTAGAGACTCGGTGCGTACAACAAATGGGGGATAAACCTCTTCAAATCCGTGCTCATGATGCAAGTCAAGCATCCAATTGATCAGGGCACGTTGCATTCGTGCGCCATCGCTTCTGAGCATATAAAAAGTAGATCCTGACACCTTTACTCCTCGCTCAAAATCTATGTAGCCATAATCTCGCCCTATATCCCAATGTGGTATTGAACTTGCCGGTTCAATTGTGAAGTCATCGAGGGATTTAGGAGTGCTGAATAATTCTTCGTTATTCATTCCATCACCTATGAGTATTACTTCGGCGCTTTCTTCACCTCCTAAAGGCAGCTCTGGATGAGGAAGATTAGGTATTTCTAGCAATAACTCATTCAATGATGAATCGATGTTTTTCAGTTGCGACTCAAGTTCATCTAATTGGTCAGCTCCAGATCTTTGTGCCGCAATCAATTCATTACGGTCGGCTTCAGTTTTTGCCTTTCCTATCGCCTTGCCAGCTTCTTTTCTTTCGGCTCGTCCATTTTCCACTTCAACTAGTAAAGCTCGCCTTTTTAGATCTGACTCCAGAATCTCATCAATCGGTCCCGTCATATTGCGTGCTTTGAGCGCATCTCGTACTAGGGAGGTTTGCTCGCGAATGGTTTTGATTCCGATCATGAAAGTAGCCCTTGCTCCATATCAAGCATCTTTCTTTCTTTGTATCGTTCAATCGCCTTCAGGCTTAATTCCTGAACATCTTGCGCTATTTCTGCACTATGGCCTAAGCCTACTACTTTTCCGCTTTGGATAGTTTTTTCATCTACCCAAAGCCATCCATCGGAATGAAATCCATATAAAGCACCATTTTCTGGTTCACAGAAATATATGAGATCGACGTGCTGATGTGAGTCTTTCAAACTTCCGTCACCTGACGGCATATCATAAATAGCCATGGCTTCAGGCCTTGCAAGTTGAAACGGTGCGTCGTAGTCATAAGGAAGACGACCGAGTATCTGGATATTTAGACCGGTTTCTTCTTTAACTTCACGGTGAACTGCACTGATAGGATCTTCATCTAGTTCGATATGTCCACCCGGTGGTAACCATTTCTTAACGTGCTTATGCCAGTGGAGAACTATCTCATTTTTATGAACAACAAACCCTGTCACTGTGAAATGTTTTCTCATCGATTTATGTATTTCTTACTCTTTTAAGTTGGATTAATCCATTATGTTTCACTTTTCAGATACTCACTGAAAAATTCGGCGAATGAATTTATGACTAAGTCAGCCTCAACTGCCATAGGTGGCTGGGGGGTAGCTTGACGAAGTTGCACTGTTAGCATTTTTGCTGACAGGGCTGAAGTTACTCCTGTAAGAGAGTCTTCA
This sequence comes from Dehalococcoidia bacterium, assembly GCA_029941115.1. GTDB lineage: Bacteria > Chloroflexota > Dehalococcoidia > UBA2979 > UBA2979 > UBA2979. The sequence goes on from JAPYRK010000038.1 coordinate 7,314, forward strand.
AAAACAATACATTTTTTTGGCAATACTGCAAGCCGAGATGCAGCCTGAATATAAATGTCAGGGGCTGGTTTTGGTTGGTCTACCTCGTCAGCACTGATTACTAAGTCAAAAAATTGTTCGAGATTCGAGGACTTAAGAATGGCCTTAACCCATTGCTTTGATGATTGGGATGCCACAGCTAGCTTTAGGCCGTTTTGCTTTAACTGACTTATAAGAGCAGATGCTCCAGGCATTTCCGGCACCAAGATTTCACTGATTCTATCTTCACGATACTGTTCTGCGGTAGACCGAATCATCTCTGCAGACTCACTGTATTTATAGGTCTCCTTTAGCCAGATGGCAAAATCAACACTTGATTTGCCGATGAGGGTTTGATATGTAGCCCAGGTGACTTCCTGAGGTGCTATGAAATCACGCAATATTTGGAAAGAAACAGGCTCTGTATCAGCTAGCACCCCATCAAGATCAAAGATGACTGCTTCCGTCCCGAGTGCGAAAGAACTAAGCTTTGTCATTCTCAAAATTTTCTAGATATTGCTTTAATAACCATAAGGAATCTCGTATTGATTGAAGTCGATGTGCTTTAAAAATAGTGGATTCAGTTAGCTTACTGATAATACCGGATGATACCGCATATCTTAACTCTGCCGCGATATGAACCTCAGTGGTTGTTTCAGGGTTAATTTTCCATGCGAGTAGGGCACATCCAGAGCCCAATTCACCTTGATAGTTAATAGTGTCAGAATCTCCGCCCCTCCGTGACATAGTCAATATTTCCGTTTTCATGGGAAGTCGTAAGCTGGATGAAAACCCGTCAACATTAACTTGAACGTTTTCGAATTGTGGCGCTAGGAAATGCTCAAAATATTCAGGATTAGTCAACACTTTAAACGCGACGGAAAATTTTATATGTACATGTATATCTTCACGAAGGGTACAAATATTCTTGGCAATGTGAGAAGAATGATTCAAGTTAATGTGATCCGGATACAGTATTTAGGTCTATTTTTCAGGTTCGCGAAGAGTTGGAAATAGAATAATTTCGCGCAAATTTGAAGCCGCGGTGTACAGCATAACCAGTCGATCGATCCCGATTCCGATTCCACCTGCCGGCGGCATGCCATGATCAATTGCGATAAGAAAATCTTCATCGGTTGGTGGAATTTCTTGATCAGTGGATGCCGAGTCTTCTTCATTAGTCATTCGACTTCTTTGATCTACTGGATCATTGAGTTCACTATAGGCATTAGCGATTTCACGACCATCGACAAAGAACTCAAAGCGTTCGACCAACGTTGGGTCATTTGGAACTCGTTTGGCTAGAGGCGTACTTTCCACTGGATAATCCATTACAAAAGTAGGTTGAATGAGCAGCGGTTCGACTTTCTCACTGAATATTCGATCCAGAATCTTGCCGCGTGACATAGTTTTATCAACTCGTACTCCTAGGGCCAGAGCTCGAGCGATCAACTCAGCAAGGGTTTTATGGTTTCTGTCATCAAATTTGTCAGCGTACTTATGCATTAAATCGCGATATTTAATTTTTTCAAACGGCGGTGCCAGATTAATGGTTCGTGCTTCCTTGATTACATCGCGTGTTTCGGGATGTAAAATCTCAGGTAGAAGAATCTCTGAACCTTCAAGAACGGTGTCGACAAGATGAGAATGCAAGGCCTCGACCATGTCTGCAACACCTACATAGTCGGTGTAGGGTTCGTAGGACTCGAGCATGGTGAATTCCGGCGAGTGATCCCGATCGACATTTTCATTCCGAAACACTTTTCCTATCTCAAAAACGGGTGGAAGATCACCTACGAGTAGCTTCTTTAACGGGAGTTCAAGCGAAATTCTGAGGAGCAGCTCTCTGTTTAGCGCGTTTGAATGCGTAGTAAATGGTCGAGCCATGGCACCACCAGCAACTCTGGGGAACATGGATGTTTCTACCTCAATAAAACCGCGATGATGCATAAATTGTCGAATTTCGTGAAGTATCTGAGAGCGAGTGATTGCGATATTTCTTGACTCTTCATTAGCCATAAGGTCGAGGTAGCGTTGTCTGGATTTAATATCTTCGTCGACAATAGGGTATTTGGTGCTGGGGAATGGCCTCACGGCCTTTGTTATCACTGACCACTCTTCACAGCCGACAGTAATCTCGCCTCGTCGCGTTCTGAATACATTACCCCTCACCTGGAGAAAATCTCCAGGGGCAACAAGGTTCAATTGGTCAAAATCTACTAGGGCATCAGTTCGGAACTGAACCTGTATCTCGCCCGAATAATCGCGTAAGTCGGCAAAGATCATTCCACCAGCACGTCGGACGCTAATAATTCTTCCGACGATACTAACCGTTGGGTTGATTTCCTTTGTGTCAGTAATATTTTCTGTGTCTTCAATTAAGCATTCCCGGGCGGCTGCAACTGTATGGCTGCGATTTACCCTTGCAGGGTATGGGTTACCCAGTTCGAGCAGTTTTTTCCGTTGTTCTAAACGTGGAGCTACCAATCGTTCGTTTGAGATTTCTAAGTCGTCGAGGTTTTCTGACGCCTCAGACGGAGTTTCTTGAGGATTTTTCGGCATAGATGACTAGCCGACCTTTGTCACTTTGAAGGTAAGTTCTCCCTTAGGAGCTGCAAACGAAAATTGTTGACCTTTTTTTTTGCCAATTAATGCTTGCCCCAGAGGACTCTGTTCACTTAGTTTACCTTGGCTTGGTAACGCTTCGGCGGCTCCGACTAGGACATACCGATACTGCTTTCCATCAGGGTCTCGAAGAATCACATGGGATCCAAGCTGGACTGTCGCAGACTGTACAGTCTCATCAATGATATCGACATTTTCAAGCAAACGCTCAAGTTCATTAATCTTAGTTTCATTAAATGCTTGCTGATTTTTGGCGTCTTCATACTGCGCGTCAATTGTTTCAGGTCCGCCTCCTTGTGACTCATGAATCAAAGAAGCAATTTCAGGTCTTCGCACGGTCTTTAGGTCATGTAGCTGAGCTTCTAGTCGAGCTTTCCCCTCAAGGGTTAGGCTTACCAAGTCTCCATTATCAGACATACTACCTCTCCCAAAAATCACATATTCGCCTTCGAAAGAGACTGCATCCTGCCTCTGCGGCTCATCTCTTGAGTAAATACTCTATCACGGGTTTCAATGTCTCAAAGTAGTTAGCGAATAGAATTTATTTTTTGGATGGGAGGAGGATTAATGGATATATCTGTTAAACTAGTGGAGTGGCGGGGGCGCACTATAAAAGGTGGCCTTCTATTGACAGCTATCGACAAGCAGTAAATCGTTCGAAGTTGAATAAGGTATCGACTGGCCTCGATGCTGCGGTGCCTTTTTTTGCGCTATATGAGCATACTGATGAGCACCAGGATCAAGCTAATATTATCCTCACTCGAAGCGAATGGCCGGATGGATCCGTACTGATTGACAAGGATGAACAGGACGTTTCCCGATTTTGGATTCTTGGGCACAAAAGATCTAAATTTTCTTCACCTAATCAGCGGGGAGGAATTGGGTGGAGAAAATATGCCACAATAATTTTTATAATAGGTGCTATAGCGTTAATTATTATTCTTGTTATTGATGATAAAACATCTAGCACTGAACCCGAGTGGATAGTAACGAACGAAAATGAGTTCCGCCCTTTACCGCATGGGCATGAGGCAAGGAGTGAATTCTATACTCTTAGCCATAGATTTATCGATAAATTTGAGGCTTCATGTGCAACGGAGATTTTGTGCAGAAATGGCATCAGTTATTCGGTGAGCATTCCGTACTTTGCTGAAACCGGGAATATAGCCGAATTGAATCTTTTCACGTTTGAGTCTGGTCGTTGGATTTCAGTGAAGTCTTCTCTGATCGATCAATCTGAGAAGCGGTTGCTCGCATCTGTGCAACTTCCAAAACTCCGGAATATGGTTTTGCTTGAGCGAACAGGTTCTACGAAGAGAGTTTCTCTTTATCGATCGCTGGGTCCGTTATTTACTTCTTCAGTAGGTGACAGGATCGACAGTTTTGTTGCGGGCAGGGCAGAAATTTATCTACGAGATGAGTCTGGCGACCTTATATTTTCTAAACTTTTTAGTGATCAAATTGCAACGGATGCGACCGGTCTACTTGAAGTATTAGGCAACACCCAAGATATTGAGCGACTACTTTCCACTCCTGAAATCCGGAGCGCTTATTCGAGAGCCATCACGGATCTCATTCGTGATAATGATTATGGTGGTGTGGTTATAAATTTTGGACTACTGCCGTCGAATTCAGAAGCCTTGTTAAGCGGATTTATCTCTGAATTACGCAGTAAAGCTTCAATAAATGGGTGGGAAATCAACGTAGTTACAAGACCTTCAGAGGGTCATAATTATGACTGGTCGACAGTAATTGCCATTGTGGACGGGTTATGGATTTCAGTCCGATACTCTGATAGGGACATATTAAGTATTCTAGATTCTTTTTTACTGCCTTATATCGTTGGCGGTGATGACATTGGGAAGATCTCTTTGTTAGTGTCCACCGCCATTCAAGGTGGAGCATCTAACTTTGATGATTCCAGATCTCTCCTTGAGACAGTGAATGAAATAAAGATTGATGCCGAACCTGGATTGATTAGTACCGAGCAAAATATTATTCTCGATACTAATACCTCAGCTACGCGGGACGGGGATGTGTATTGGGATGAAATCGCACGATCGGTAGTGGTTCGGATCGACAGTGAGAGCTATTTTATTCCGAATCGCTTTTCGTTTTCATTTTTACTAGACTTCATCGATTTTTGGAGTTTGAGAGGATTAGTTCTTGACATTTCTAGTTCAGGGAACGTGCCTGAGGGGATAGCTGAAGTAGTTTCAGGATGGTTCGATAGAGAATCAATTCAGCCAGTGGAGCCGTTCGGTCCCTATCTACAACCTTGCTGGATTGTCAGTGGTGGTTCAGTCTCACCACGCTGCTGGTCCGCAAATAATGGACACCAACCAGCTGTTTGGACTACTCCAGCTACCCCTGGCGTCTATGCACTGAAATTAATAATATCGGACGGTGAATCTTTCGTTTCTACGCAAGAAATTTTTCGAGTGGATTCTTTGCGCAATGGGACACCAGCGGCTACTGCGACACCAGCGGCTACTGCCACAGCAACAGCTACTGCCACAGCAATAGCTACTGCGACACCAGCGGCTACTGCCACAGCAACAGCTACTGCCACAGCAACA
>JAPYRK010000039.1 GCA_029941115.1 Dehalococcoidia bacterium
TCTTCTCAATCTACGTATCGTTTTCTTCTCTTATTTACTCTGTTGACCAGCTACTTCTTCAGCCACACTCGCTGGAACTCGCTCAAAATGCGAAAATTCCATTGAATTAGAGGCTCGACCCTGTGATCGAGACCGTAGATCAGTCGTATACCCAAATGTCTCTGCTAGAGGCACCTTTGCGTCAATTACCTGCGTATTACCACGAACCTCCGTAGATTCAACCCGGCCTCGCCTAGAGTTAATATCCCCCAGCACATCACCAAAGTAATCATCCGGAGTGACAACTTCCATTTTCATAATAGGTTCGAGAAGTATGGCCGACGCACGCCTGAGGCCTTCCTTCATTCCAATAGATCCAGCTGTCTCAAATGCTATTTCAGACGAATCAACATCATGATATGAACCATCTAACAAAGCGACGTGAACGTCAACAACTGGATATCCAGCCTTAACGCCACTAACAAGCGCTGACTCAACTCCTCGTCGAACTGCCCCAATGTACTCGCGAGGAATAGAACCCCCTACGATTTTGTCTTCAAACTCAAAACCTTCACCAGGACTGCGCGGAGAGATTTCTAAAACACAGTGACCATATTGTCCGCGACCACCACTCTGCCGAATAAATTTGCCTTCAACTTTTGCCGTCTTTGTAATGGTCTCTCGATAAGAAACTCGGGGAGCACCCGTAGTAGCTATCACGTCGAATTCTCGCTTCACGCGATCCACTACCACCTCAAGGTGAAGTTCACCCATCCCTGAAATTAATGTTTGACCAGTCTCCTCGTTATAGCGAACCCTGAATGTTGGATCCTCTTCCTGAAGTTTTATCAACGCCTCCGTAAGCTTCTCGTTTTCCTTAACAGTAGCCGGCTCAACGGCGATAGATATAACAGGTTCAGGGAAAGTAATACGCTCAAGCTCAACCGGATTTTCACGATCACATAAAGTATCACCCGTAAACGTATCCTTCAGACCGATGGCCGCGGCAATATCACCTGCTCGCACCTCGAGAACATCTTCTCTAGAGTCAGCATGCATTTTTACTAAACGGCCTAATCGCTCTCGATTGTTCCTATTAGCATTAAAAATTTGCTGGCCCTGCGTCAACACGCCACTGTATACTCGGAAAAACACAAGTCGACCGACAAAAGGATCTGTGACGACCTTAAACGCGATTGCCGTAGGTGGCTCGCTGTCATCAGCTTTTCGCTCAACGGTTTCATCCGAGCCCACAACGGTCGCAATAACTGGTGGCACATCTAGGGGTGAAGGCAAAAATGAGATAACTGCATCAAGTAGAGGCTGAACACCCTTATCTTTAAGAGCTGACCCGCAAAGCACCGGAGAAAGTTGATTTGAAATCGTAGCCTCTCGTATTGCAGATTTCAATTCATCCTCAGGCACATCTTTGCCCTCTAAGAATAACTCCATTACGTCATCACTATATTCAGCTATAGTCTCTATTAAGTATTCTCTGGCTGAGGCAGCCTCCCCAGCCAATGCCTCCGGAATATCCTTTTCAACGACATCCAATCCGTGCTCACCTTCGAAATAAAGAGCTCGCATGCCAACGAGATCGATTACACCCTCGTGCTTATCTTCTAGCCCTATAGGAATCTGAACCGGGAGAGGCATAGCGCCCAAGCGATCCGCAATCATTTCAACACATCGCGTAAAGTTAGCGCCTGTGCGATCGAGCTTATTCACGAAACATATCCGAGGAACACTATATTTGTCGGCCTGACGCCAAACTGTTTCTGACTGAGGCTCTACTCCAGCGACTCCATCAAAACATACAACTCCACCATCAAGTACTCTCAGTGAACGTTCAACTTCAACAGTAAAATCAACGTGACCCGGTGTATCGATAATATTAATTACATGACCTGCCCAGATAGCGGTAGTCGCCGCCGACGTGATAGTTATTCCGCGCTCACGTTCTTGCTCCATCCAATCCATCGTTGTATTACCGTCGTGAACTTCACCAATTTTGTGAGTTCTACCTGTATAAAATAGGATACGTTCTGTAACAGTTGTTTTACCAGCATCAATGTGAGCAATAATGCCAATATTCCGCATCGCACCCATCCGCATCGCACCCAATGAGCCCTCAACCGCACCTGATATCGTTGTAGTAGTCACTCTTTTGTTTCCTTCTATCCTAATTTGCCACGATTTTTTACATTACATCGAGCTATTCACAAACATCCTTTGGTATCGTTCGTTAAAAAATAACGCTTCAAAAAGAGAAAACGCTAAATTTCTTTTAGCGTTAACGGTATTATCTATAAATCTCTACCAACGATAATGAGCAAACGCCCTATTCGCCTCAGCCATACGATGCGTCTCGTCTTTTTTTCTAATCGCAGCACCTGTCGGCTGATCCGCTGCAGCTTCCATTAGCTCAGCCGCAAGTTTTTCAGTATACGAACGACCATTTCTATTTCGTGCTGCATCTCTAATCCAGCGCAACGCTAACGTTTCGCGTCTCTCTGCACGAATATCGATCGGAACCTGATAAGTCGCTCCACCCACTCGTCTTGGCTTTACCTCCACCATGGGAGTGACATTTCGAACCGCGATTTCAAACACGTCAACACCTCGACGGCCGCTCATTTCCTCAATTCGTTCAAAAGCGCCGTATACCAGACCCTCGGCCGTGGCCTTCTTGCCACCTCGCATAATCCCATTTATCAGTTTCGTCACCGTCTGACTCTGATATCGAGCGTCCGGAAGAGTAAACCTAGTAGGGGCAGTATTTCGTCTCATGTCTTAAAGCTCCAAAACCTAACTTTTTCGAGTGCCATACTTGCTTCGACCGCGCTTACGGCCTTCAACACCTGTCGCGTCTAAAGCGCCTCTAATTACCCTGTAACGAACACCTGGGACATCTCGAATTCTCCCACCTTTTACCAGAACAACAGAATGCTCTTGCAGAGTATGTCCTTCGCCCGGAATGTAGGCAGTGACCTCTAAGCCGTTAGATAAACGAACCCGAGCGACTTTCCGAAGAGCTGAATTAGGCTTTTTTGGCGTCACGGTTCTAACCTGAGTGACTACACCTCGCTTTTGTGGCGCACCTGTTGGTTCACGCAACATGCGATTCTTCAACGTATTAAAACGAAGCCTAAGCGCAGGAGACTTAGTCTTACTTAGCTTACGCTTTCTTGGTTTGCGGACCAGCTGATTTATGGTCGGCATAGTACATTCTCCAGAAACTAATTATTCTTCAAATACCGGGTGCGCAACCATTATCTCGCCTGCGTTCACGATAAAACAATTATTCGAATATTTATTCGGATACTGCGTGCGTCTATTCACCACGCAGAAGAAGAATACTACTTTGCCTATTGACCTATGCGCAAGTGACTCCTAGGTGATAGAAAGGCTCTCTAGGGGCGCTAATTAGTCTTTTGGCACACAACCTATCGACGCAGAATCACTTTCTTAAATGATTCACGTAATTTGGGAAGGTTAGCACTGTCCCCGTCAGGAGCACTTGCCTGAATTCGATCCTGATACATCCTCCTCAACCCTTCAGCATCTCTGTCACCCATCTGGGACACATGCGCCAATAAGGCGTTAATTTTTATATCCATAAATGGCTCAATATCTATGTGATAATCCGGCTCATCTGTTCCAGCGAGCAACATAGCAGAGGGTCTATGGGGCTGTAAGCCTTCGTCCTTGTGATCTGGGTAAAAAAGGTGATCGTCTGCAGCCGGATATATCGCATCATAAGTGGAAATCCCAGTGACACGATGGTCTCTATGATTGAATCCCGGCCTGAACCCATCCCACGTAATCACAAGTTCCGGCCGAAGTCGCCTAACCTCTCGAACAAGTATCTCTCGAAGTTCATCGTTGGCGTGAAGCATTCCGTCAGGAAATCCAAGGAATTTCGGTTCATTAGCCTTTAATATAAACGCTGCAGCACGGCTTTCTTGTTCACGCTCACCAGCAAGTTGCTGTCCCGTAACGCTCGGGTCTTTAGTTCCTTTATTACCCGAGGTCGTTATTACGATATCTATCGACCAACCATCGAGTGCTAGCTTTGCAACCGATCCACCACACGTGAATTCAAGATCGTCTGGATGGGCAAAAATACATAGAGCACGCTTCGATGCTTTTGTCGCGACTTCAGATATTAAATCTTCGCTTGGATCCAAGGCTTCAATCAAGTTTCGCTCATTTCCCTGTACAACTTATTCAATAATTGAGATCTTTCACTCCACGAAAAACCCAGAGCATGAATCCTAGCAGCATTACCCATGCCTCGCATGCGCTCCACATTTTGGACAAGCGAAGAAATCGCGATCGAAAGCTGTTCCACATCATCAGGTGGAACTAATATACCCGCTCGGTCACTTAACTTGCTTGAGTCGGATGAGAACATCCCAGCTAGCCCACCAACCTTAGATGCAATCACAGGTCGACCTGACGCCATCGCTTCAAGAGCCACCATTCCGAAAGATTCATATAGTGAAGGTACGATTACAAGGTCAGCCGCTCGATAATATTCCGGCAAAATATCGTGATCTAGCGGTCCTAAGAATTTTATCTTACCGCTAATATTTGCTGATTCGGCGACAGACACAAGCCGTTTACGCTCTGCAATCGACGCGGGGTGATCATTACCACCAAATAACAAAAGTTGATAATCAGCAGATTCGGGCAAAATCGACAGAGCATCTATTAAGTTATCAAGGGCCTTCAGCGGCTCCATTCTCCCGCCCGCAAGAAAAATTAAGCTGTTCCGCGGAAGATTCAAATTATCTCTGGCGTCACATACTTCGCCCGGTTTAAACCTTTCCAAGTCAACTCCAGGTGGAATAGTTATAATTTTCTCCGTGGGAACGGCGTAAATCTCGTCTAAAAGTTGCTTTTCGTGATCACTCGCAATCACAATCTTATCTATGTGACCTACGACTTCTTTTTCCTTCTCCAACCGATCGGGGGATTCCCCAAACGAAATTCCGTGTAAAAGTTTGATTTTCGCTAACGTATGAAACATCGCCACGTGTGGAATTTGCCAATTACGCGCAAGCTCAACCCCTGCCAATGCTGACAACCAATAATGAGAATGTACGACGTCATAGGTCTTCTGGTCCGTATTAGTCCAGATATTGATTCCTCTAGAAAAATCCGATGTGAATTTACTCATTAATTCTTTCTCAACTCGAGATTCAGGGCCCGCTGAGATCCTGATAAGTCTGGCTCTCTCGTTAATAAACTCAATATCTGGGGAACTTGAATTATCACGTCGAATAAATATATCGACCATAACTCCTAATTCTGTCAACTTTTTTGTCGTCTCTAGAATGTAAACATTCATTCCACCTGTTTCACGACCACCTAGTGGTGCTAGTGGAGAAGTGTGCATCGAAAGCACTGCTATACGCAGACCTGAACGAGAATTCAAATCAAAGCTTGATTGAGGTTTATCGATCATAAACTGATTTATTCACCAATTAATCGAAGAAATTCCTGTCGTGAATTGACGTCCTCGCGAAGTCGCCCTCGTAGAGCTGAGGTCACCATTCGTGCACCCGGCTTTCTAACACCTCTGGCAGTCATGCAGAGATGTTCAGCTTCTATTACGACGCCAACTCCTCGTGGATTCAACGCTACCTCAATACTGTCGGCTATTTGGCCTGTTAAGCGCTCTTGTACCTGTGGGCGTCTAGCATAAATCTCAACAGCACGAGCAAGTTTAGACAAGCCAACGATTGAACCATTCGGCAGATAACCGACATGAGCTGTGCCATGAAAAGGCAAAAAGTGATGTTCACACATTGAGTAAAAAGGTATGTCCTTAAGAATAACCAACTCCTCATGATGTTCGTTGAATTGAACTTCCAAGAGTTCACCTGGATCAGCGCCAACTCCACTAAACAACTCCAAATACATATCAGTGATCCGGCGTGGAGTATCAGTGAGTCCCTCATGATCGCCGAGCTTTAGCTCATTTATTAACTCTTGCACTAACGAAATAACGCGCTCGCGGTCTATATTTTTTCGTGTCATTATCGTCAACTCCATTTACTCATAAGACTTTGATCCACTCGTAAAATATATCTAGTGTAAATTCATCGCTTCTTCGACTAAAAGCGCATCAGCCGCAACTTCAACTCTATCAGCCTCAATACTCAAGGCAGTATCCGGATCTTTCAGACCATGACCAGTTATAACGCAGACAGCTGTTAGTTGTGAGAGGTTTGCTCCCTGTTGAGACTGCTTTATCAATCCTGCAACTGAGGCCGCAGAAGCCGGCTCACAAAAAACTCCTTCCTCTCTGGCGAGTCGATGATATGCTCCCAGGATTTCATCATCTGTCACACTCTCTATTTGGCCATTTGATTGGTCGCGAGCATTAACTGCCGCAGTCCATGATGCTGGATTACCAATCCGTATAGCAGTGGCTATTGTCTCAGGGTTACTAACACTATGGCCAAGCACTATCGGTGCCGCACCCGCGGCCTGAAACCCCCACATTCTCGGGAGATTCGAAGCCTTGCCAGTTGATTGATATTCGGTAAATCCTTTCCAGTACGCCACGATATTTCCCGCATTTCCAACGGGAATACAAAGAATATCTGGTGAATATCCTAGTTCATCAACTATTTCGAATGCGGCTGTCTTTTGGCCATCAATTCGATGAGGATTCACGGAATTAACAAGCGTAACTGGAAATCGCTCAGTTATATCCCTCACTATCTGAAGTGCGTCATCAAATGATCCTTGTATCTGGATTATTGTCGCTCCATGCACAGTAGCCTGAGCTAATTTTCCTAACGCGATTTTCCCTGACGGGACCACAACAAAACTTTTAATGCCGTGAAGGGCTGCATATGCAGAAGCTGAAGCCGACGTGTTACCCGTCGAAGCGCAAATAACGGCCTCTGATCCAGACTCTACTGCCTTTGCCACCGCCAAAAACATTCCCCTATCTTTAAATGATCCGGTTGGATTTAAGGTTTCAAGTTTAAAATATAAGCTCTTCAATCCTAATTCAGAACCCAATCGGTTTGATTGAACTAGAGGCGTCAAGCCCTCACCTAAAGATTTTCTGGAAGTATCCGCCGTGATCGGAAGAAATTCAGCATATTTTTCAATTAGATGATTCTGCTGCACCTCGCACCTTCTTCCTTTTTGAATTTGAAAGCTTATCCAGAGATCGGCAGGACACTGCCGATCTGCAGCACCGCCTCAGAGCCATTAAATTCGTTAGTGGCTTGCTCAATCTGACCGCGACTACTGACATGTGTCGTCAAAATCAGCTGAGCTGATTCAGGTAGAGGCTCTAGAATTTCACTGTTAGTAAGAATATCTTTTTGCACGACCGAAGCAATACTAATTCCCGCCACTGCCAAGATTTTCGAAATCTCTGCCAACACACCTGGGGTATTGGCAACAATCAGACGCATAAAGAAGCGTGAGCTCAAATCTGCCGGCGTCCTTATTGGCAAAGATTTAGGTAAAACAAACGGTAGTGGCTTTCGTCCAACAGTCTCATCTCTGATAACCTCGATTAAATCAGCGAGCACAGCTGATGTTGTAGCTTCGCGTCCAGCACCCGGTCCTTCATAAAAAAGAGTACCTACCAGATCTCCCTTGTACTCAGCCGCATTTGTTACTCCACCTACGTTTCCAAGCTGAGTCGTCGTACCAACTAAAGTTGGCAAAACAGATGCAGACACTTGACCCTCTGTTGATTGAATTCTGGCGAGAAGTTTTATCGTGTAACCAAGCTCGAGTGCGGCTTGCATATCGGCACTGACAATGCTTCGAATACCCTGACTGACCACCTTATCTTTTGGAATTAATGCCCCAAAGGCAAGCATCGCGAGGATAATTGACTTGGCAACTGCATCATGTCCATCCACATCGGCAGAAGGGTCAGGTTCCGCATAACCTAACCGTCCAGCTTCAGCTAAAGCTGACTCGTAGTCATCACCGACACTCATTTTACTCAAAATAAAATTAGTAGTGCCATTAATTATGGCTTCAATAGACGAAATATCATTTGCTACTAAATCACGTCGAAGGCTGGATATGATCGGAATACCACCTCCCACCGAAGCTTCAAACTGCAGGTGCCTATTGTTACGGTTAGCTATTTCAAACAAGTTCGCACCCGAAGCAGCCATCACAGCCTTGTTTGCCGTAATCACATGTTTGCCAGCCTCAAGTGATCTACTAATATACTCACCTGCCGGATCCTCACCACCCATAAGTTCTACCACTATATGAGTCTGCTCGTCCGAAAATATTTCTTCAACATCTGTAGTAATTTGACCGCCGGATATACCAAAACCCTGAGCTTCACGAGCTTCTCTGTCAACGCTCCTAACCAACACATACCGTAGATCTATTGACGTGCCAGAAAGACCAATTAAATCGATCTGTAAACGAGCAAGTTCTGAAATGACAGTGGATCCAATATTACCAGCGCCCAGAAAAGATATACCGACAGTGTGGTCTTGACTCATAACAAATTCCTAAATCAGCTACTCACTTATATCGACTATTATCCATCTTAGCGTAACTGCAGCGCAGTCTCAGAAATCAACCAATCACGGTCATCCGAGCTCAGCTCACTCGTTATCGAAATGGCTGTCCTAGATTTCTTTATAAGCTGCTGAAAGCGCTTTCCCACCAAAAAATCAATCGATTTATCAGACAAACCAATCTCTTTAATTAAGCTGACACGATAAATTCCTTTATTTTCGTCAATCCCTTCCAGAGAAAATACTCCGGAGACTTCTTCCTCTTGAGCAGATTCCACCCATGCAACAACCTCGTGGCTGAATCTATATTGCAGTTCAATATCTGGCACCCAGAACTCTCCGCTATCCGACGCTGGAACAATTTCCATCCCTAGCTCATCAGAGGCAACCGGAAAAACTTTACCCGACTCAATAGCAGTCAATAGCAATTCAACGCGCCTTGGTGAATCAAAAATAGCATCCATTCTGTATCCGAGAGACCTGGTTGGTACTTCATTTCGGATATCAACTAGTAACTTATCCCTATAAACCAAGCCAGAAATTGCTATTTCTAGTTCAGTTTTGGTTACAGATTGGTTACTGAGTAGCTCCGCATATGCAAGAGCAAATTCCTGCCGTGATTGATTAAATGGTAAACCAAATCTTTCCACAATTGCGGAATGAATCTCCTCTTCACTAAGCGCACCATATTTTTCAAAACCCGCCAAGCGTAGGGCCTCTGACTCAATCAAAAACTCAAGAAAGTTCCCTATACTCCTGCTAGTTATTGGGTTGGGATCCATTGCAGCAAATAAGTCCAGTTGTCTACTTATGTCATCTCTCGAATAAGAAGTACTTCCATTAACCATCAGTATCGTCGATTGGCTAGTGAGTAAACTTTGAGATAAATAACCAATGCCTACAACAATTATCGCGAGCAATAACAAACTTGAAATAGCTAACTCAGACAAGCTATATTTACTCGTCAATCTTCGACCCAAGACGATAAAAGATGAAATCAATGAGCCTGTATACCGGTCTTTCACGGCAGATAAACTCCTTACTAGTTGTACGAACGACTCCGACCTAAGTCGATTCCAGTTACCCTGATGTGCTCACTCGTAAAGGGCAATAATGCCAAATGTCTGGCACGTTTGATTGCCAAAGTTAAGGGTCCTTGGCATCGGGAACATACGCCCAACTTCCGTCTAGGCTCCATGGCCCCGCGCTCGGTTATGTAACGCTTCAACGTATCAATGTCTTTATAGTCTATTACCCGACCATTTTTTCTTTTACAAAACTCACAACCTCGAGGTCGAAAAGAGCGCCTGAAACCACCTCGATCACCTCGATCGCCTCGATCGCCTCGATCGCCGCCAAATTCCGAGCTACGTCCATATTCTTCAGTCATTACTACATCCCATCAATACTTAATTACCTCTTTTTATTAACATCATCAAAATGGAAGGTCATCAGGGTCTAGAGTATCTGATGCTCCCCCTACGCCCTCTGTTCCCGAACTTGAATTATTTCTGCCTTGTATCGCTTCTTGCTTAGGAAAGTACTGAACCCTCTGACCTGTTATTGAGGTGAATACTCTTTCATTTCCATCGTCACCCGTATACTTGTAGGAGCTCACGCTTCCCTCAACAAGTACTCTCCGCCCTTTTTCGAGATATTGAGCAGTTCTTTCCGCAATATCGCGCCAAAGAGTTATACGATGCCAAGAAGTTTCATCTGCAAAATCTCCGTCGCGTCTAACCCTTCGATTGGTCGCCAACGATAAATTAGTCCGCGCAACACCGTTTGCTGTGTATGTTAATTCCGGGTCTTGGCCTAAATTTCCAATGAGCATAATTGAATTCAGTGAAGGGATTACAAATCCTTTAGGATCATCAATCTCCGGCGCGGAAGCTTCGGTATTCCCCTCCGGGGCGTCCAGCGACCATATATTGTCGACGATCAGTTCCGTTATATATTGTCTTGATCCCGATGAGTCATCCCATGTACGTTGCTCTAGTCGTCCTTCCGCATATATTTTCTCGCCTGGTTGTAAAAGTTGGGAACACTCGCTAGCTAAATCCCCAAAAACCACTGCATTAACCAGTTCAACTTCCTCACGCCTCTCGCCAGTTCTCGTTTGGTAATATCGCTCGATAGATATGTTAAAGCGCGCAACCAAAGACCCTGACTGTGTCGAGTTTAATTCTATGTCCGAAGATATGACTCCTATTACGGTCCAGTTATTTAAGGACGGGCTTATCCCACTCTCAGCTTTCACTTCAATAGGCGGAGCTAAGTAATCTCTTCCAGATAGACCAGAAAATGATTCATTACCAGTGCTATTCGTATCTAAATTCTCATTTGACATATTAAAAAGGCTCCGCCCCCGCGCTTTCAAAAGAATCAGAATTAGATTCTTGACTCTGGGGTCCAGATGCTCCGTCTGTTCGAGGCGACAAAAATTTAACCGTTCGTGCGTGTAACTCTGTTGCATAACGAAGTTCGCCTTCTTGAGTCTGATACTGGCGAGTATGCATCGGCCCTTCACAATATACGCGGCGCCCCTTTGCGAGATACTGCTGACATAATTCAGCTTCTCTACCGGAGACAACGACCGAGTACCACTCAGTCTGATCTTGACTAGCACCATCAATATTTCTAAACCAATGATTCACAGCCACGTTGAAAGTTGCAATTAGTGACCCATTTGCGGAATTCCGCATCTCTGGATCCGAACCTAAGTGCCCGATAATTTGACATTTATTAAGCATGTCTACAAACCTCTGTACTAAATATTATTTCAGCTAGTTTCCTCGTCAGATACTGTGTCGTCAGATACTGTGTCGTCAGATACTGTGTCGTCAGATACTGTGTCGTCAGAT
>JAPYRK010000040.1 GCA_029941115.1 Dehalococcoidia bacterium
CTACAACTGAAACCGCCACTGAAGAAGAAGTTGCCGCTGAGCCAGACGCTACTGCGGACGCACCTTGGGGTGCCTACACCACTTCATTTAAATTTGGTGAAGCAGGCGTTGAAGGGAAATGCGGCCTTTGTGGTACGTACGTCATCAAAGGCGGAACCCGATTCCGACAAAAGTCAGTGCTCTGCCCAGATTGTGTTGACCGACAGGAAGCCGCATCACAGCCTTACGGTGTGACTCCCGGCAGCCGATAAAATAAGATTTCTCTTCGCTGTCAGTACACCAAATGCTCGGATCTCAATCGGTGTATGATTTTCCAGCCTTGGTCGCGTCTGTTCGATCTAATCCAGCTACATCACGCTCTGCATGCTGACTGGCTTTAGCTGCGCGGAAATCTCTAAATGGGCCATCTCTCCATTCGAGAGCTGCTTTTAGTCCTTGCTCGCGAAGTCTCGAATTCCAATCTTCAGCAGCTGGTCGATGTTTGCTCATTGCCTCAACATCGGTACCCGACATTAGTCCGTTACGTATACCCATGGCCTCATACTGTCTGTTCACAGCTCGCTTCGAATACATAAGCATATCGTTATCAATATTTGATATTCGTCGCGCAAAACGTTCTGTGAAATCAACCAGCTGATCTCCTGGCACTGCATAAGTTGCCCATCCCATCTCTGCCATATCAGCTCCGCTAAACGAGTCCCCTACATACGCAAATTCGCGAGCTTTTGTCATTGGTAAATGCCAAGGTGCCCACATTATGTCCATAGTACCCATGGCCCTGACCGGTGGATATCCAATCTGGGAATCATCCGACACTATTCGGAAGTCACAGAAAGACGCGAGTTCAGTACCACCTGCTAAGCAATAACTATGAATCTGGGCAATAACTGGCTTAGCCAACTCCCAGATAGTCCAATTTGCCATTAATACATGTCTGCTCCAATCGTAGTGAGCAGGATGAGTAGTATTTGTATCAGGTAAAAGAGACCGCGGGTTAACATACGGGGAATCATCACCCGCTTCCCGAGAAGGAGATAAATCGTAACCAGCACAAAATGCTCGTCCTGCACCCCTAATGATAATCGCCCCAACTGCCCGATCAGCCTCGGCTTCCTTTAACGCATGAAATAGTTCACCACGCAGTTCATTCGAAAGTGCATTGAGTTTCTCAGGACGATTGAGCGTAATGTAGGCCACTCGTCCGTCCGCTTCATACAAAATATTTTCGTAAGTCATCTCGTACCTTTCGTGTTCTATCGAGCGAGATCATCACTCATTTTTCTGTTAGTCGGCGCGCCTTTTAACACTTATTATTAATCCTCAGACCAGGTATTCCATTTGACCCAGCTTCCCATTGCAATTCTATTATCGCCAGTCCGAGCGAGTGTATCTGCGTCCCCAGTTGGATAGCCGAAAGTAAGCGCCATAGCAACAACCCAATCTTCAGGAAATTTCAATAACAATCTTGCGCGGTCATCATGTTGAATACCAACTGGGCAAGAATCTATCCCTCTTGCTTTCGCCGCAAGCATCATGTTCTGAGCCGCACGACCAGCATCAAAGGGTCTACTGCCGGGCGCCCTCACTAACACTATAACTATTGGGCTTTCGGGAACATGTAAACCATAATCAGCACAGTCCGCAATGCCTGATTTAAGAACAGGATCTATCAGAACAATTGATCGGATCGGCTGCTCATTCTTAGAAGAGCCTGCCATACGCCCAGCCTGTAAGATTTCATCCAGAATATCCCCATTAACCTCTAAGTCGGGGTCGTATACTCGACGATCTCGTTTACCTACAATCGTCTTGAGAAAATCACTTTTCATACTATATACATCTGGCCTGTTGGGCTTATCTTCTTCCCCATTCAATACCATTTTCTAGTAACTGAGGGAATGCGTCAGTCTTCCAGGTTTCACGCAGAGAGCTAGTATCAACGCCTGCCTCGGCCACGTTTGGATGAAAGTATCCCGGCTGATTGGTAAGCGGTGTATGGCAATGCCCCAATGAAATGTATGTGACCGCACCATCGCCAAGTTTCTTCTCGTACGTAATTACACGAGTTACTCCGTCAGGTTGAAGTGCTGTATCTGATTCGTACTCAAACCCAAATCCTGGAGGAGAATCGTCAGGACCCAACGCAGCAGTCAGAACAATATTAGTTTCTTCCGGTTGTTGCAGTTCGATCATGTATGGTTCATCGACTACATCAAATGATGCAGGCAGTTTCTGAGTGAGGACATGATTCGTATCCGCCACGTCGACGGTAAACTTCTTAATCGGAGGATGGTTAATAAAAAAACCACCCATCGTATGATGATGATCATGCTTGATCATTTTCCGATTACCACTCTCTTGCTTTCGAGCTTGTCCGCCGCTGGACCCATGCAAAGATAGCCATCTGCCGCCTCGATCAATCCAGTCCCTGAGAATTTCATTCTCCTTCTCACCTGCAAATGGGCCGGCAACATAGGTGATTAGTAGAGACACATTTGGCTGAAGCCATTTATCAATATCTGTATAGTCTCCACCAACGGTTGTATGAATAGAATCGTCCTGACCAAGTTTTTCCAGGAGTCGCAAACGGGCGTAGTCCATGTCATGCCCTGCGTGTTGGCCAGGTGGGTATCCCCCGGCTATTAGGTGAACTCTAGTGGGCTGTTTTTCAACCATTGGTAACTCCTTCTGTGTGAATCAGGACAATATCCTATGTATTTGATATGGCGAGTGTAGCGTGCATTACAGAAATATGTGCAAATGAATTCGCCGGAAATTTGAAGTACTTACTTTTAGTTAAATTTGGATTCGCGTTACACTCGCTATGTGAAATATGTAATTTATGGAGCTGGCGCAATCGGCGGAGTTATTGGGGCATGCCTGCATCGCAGCGGCTTCGACGTAACTCTGATTGCACGAGGAGACCATTTAAAAAAGATTCAATCTGAAGGTCTTAGGTTGGTGTCAGCAGACGGTATAGAAGTGTTTAATATACCCACGGTTGGCCATCCAAACGAAATAATATGGTCTGGTGCTCATTCAATTATCCTGACCATGAAAGCTCAAGATACAGCAGACGCAATTGATACTCTTCAACCACTGGTGCCGCGATCGACTCCGATTATTTCTGGACAAAATGGAGTTGCAAACGAAATTACGGCAAGCCGTTGGTTCGATAACGTATATGCGATGCTCCTTTTGATCCCGGCCACTTTCCTGAACGCTGGTGAAGTTATCCACCACGTGTCGCAAAAATCAGGTGCGTTAGGCGTGCTCGATACTGGAAGATATCCTTTTGGTACTGATGATTATGTCGATGCCATCTGCCGAGATCTAACCACATCAGGTTTTAGTGCAACTCCAGATGCTGAGATAATGAAACTGAAATACGCGAAACTTATTACGAACCTAAATAACGCAGTTGGGGCAATCTGTGGATTTGAATCTGACACTAAGGGCATCTATTCGCGCCTAAAGGATGAGGCATTACACATTTTGGATAAAGCGGCTATCGAGTTCGATCGTGAGCGAGAAACTCAAAAATATACTCTCCTCGGGAGAGCAGAAGTGTCGGGAGCTCCCCGCGGGGGAAGTTCGTCTTGGCAAAGTGTCGTCCGCGGTGGTCAAATAGAGGTCGACTTTCTGAATGGTGAAATTGTACTTATTGCAAAAAAAATGGGGCTCGACGCACCAGCGAATTCTCTAATTCAAGAACTTGCCCAAAAAACTGCTCACGAGGCCCTGAAACCTGGCTGGATAAGCCCAAAAGAAATACTAGAAATCCTCGACTAAATCTTCAAATCGAGCTATCGTATCGAGTATGGGATGTCCAGTTCATATATGGGTACCATTGATGGCAGCAGCAGCGCCGTTCGGCGTGGTGATTCGGGCACGCACGCAAGACCTGCTGAATAAGTATCGCAAAAATACCGAAGACGATCTACCTAAGACACCGGTGAAAAGGTGGGCCCCAGTATCAGCTTCAACCGACGACGAGAGTGGAAAATCTGCTTAGCTGGCGTTAGATATTATTGCCGGTCGCTCCATTCGATAAGTTAGCCAGTCAGACTCGTATTTCATCCCATTGCCTTCATAAAATCGTCTCGCCGGATTCCAATCAAGGACCGATAGTTCAATCCGAGCAGCATCACGCTCGACAGCTAACTTACATACGGCATCCAAAAGTTTTTTTCCAACGCCTGACATACGAAACTCAGTTTCAACGTATAACTCCTCTATATAAATACTTTGTACCGCCTCCCAAGTCGAATACTTACCAAAAAACAGGGCAAAACCAAGTGGTTTGAAATTCTCAGACTCAGCAATTAGTACTTCAAACTGAGGGACTTCACCGAAGCCAGCAGCTCGCACTTTTTCTGCAGTTAACAGGACCAAATTCGGATCGTGTTTTTCAAACTTAGCTAACTCACGAACAAAGTACACTATTAAATCAGCATCGTTGATCTGGGCAGGCCGAACATTAACATTCATAAACTAATCTCCCGTGCGCCCTACAATAGTCAGGTTACAACGATCTATGAACAAGTGAATGAGATGTTGAGTGAATAGACTCGCTAACGAAATCAGCCCGTACTTAAAGCAGCATGCAGGAAATCCGGTTGATTGGTTCCCATGGGGTGACGAGGCATTTTCAAAAGCCAATGAAGAGAATCTTCCAGTTCTCCTATCGATCGGATACTCAACCTGCCATTGGTGTCATGTTATGGCACATGAGTCTTTTGAAGACGATAGTGTCGCCGAGTTAATGAATAGCAACTTCGTAAATATAAAAGTAGATCGCGAAGAAAGACCCGACATAGATTCCGTGTACATGACCTATACGCAGGCACTAACGGGCCAGGGTGGATGGCCTATGACGATCTTTCTTACCCCTGATAAAAAACCTTTCTACGCTGGAACCTATTTTCCACCAACTGACAATCACGGTAGACCCAGCTTTTCGAGATTACTTGAATCGATCTCTAAGGCTTGGCAAGAAAAACGCACTGAAATTGAGGATCAAGCCACCGACATAACAGATAAAATAATACAGTCAAATCAGTCGCATGCTGCGCATCAGGCGAAATTACATCAATCAATTTCAGACCAAGCGGTAGAAGCATTGACAAATATTTACGACTCAGAATGGGGAGGATTTGGAAATGCTCCCAAATTTCCCAGTCCAGCAAACCTGGAATTCCTTTTAGCATATGGATCCCTTGAAAAGCCTGGATCAAATCACGCGACAGAAATGGCTGTACATACTCTAGAACAGATGCTTTCTGGGGGTATCTACGATCAATTAGGTGGCGGATTCGCTCGCTACTCTATTGATCGCACATGGCTAGCGCCACACTTTGAAAAAATGCTATACGACAACGCGTCCTTGATTAAGGTTTTAACGCAAGCTCATCAGGTAGCACCTGATAAGTCTCAGTTCCCTAAGGCGGTCCACGAGACCATCGCATACTTGAAAAGAGAAATGTGCCTCAGTATTAATAATGAAGAAATTGCTTTCTATTCAGCACAAGATGCAGATAGCGAAGGAATTGAAGGTAAGTTCTTCCTCTGGACGACGGCCCAGTTCGAAGAGGCGCTCGGTGCGGAGGAAGCGCTGATAGCGGCGAAAGTATTTGGCGTATCTACGAGCGGAAATTTTACTGACCCTCATAACCCGAAACTAGTCAAAAGAAACATTCTTAGCCGGAGGAATAGTATTTTCGAGATCGCAAAAGATCTACAAATGGACGGCGCCGAACTCTCCGGTAAAGTGGATTCGATTCGTGCCCGACTATTTGAAATTAGAAAAAATCGTATCCCGCCAGATCGTGATGAAAAGGTGCTCACATCTTGGAATGGATTACTCATAGGGGCACTAGCGGAAGCAGGGCGAGTTTTTGAGAATCAGAAATACATAGAAAATGCAGAAAAAACAGCACAATTCATCTATAGAAATCTTTGGGTGATAGACTCAAAAAATTCCCAAAAATACTTAATGCATATCTACGCGGAAGGCCAAGCCAAAGTACTCGGACAACTTGAAGACTATTCATATCTAGGTCTTGGGTTGATTGATCTATATCGGGCTACGGGAAAACAATCGTATCTAAATTGGTCTCGAGAGCTTTTCAACATAATAATTGATAAATTCCATGATGAAAAAGCAGTCGGCTTTTTCGACACATCTACTGATGCTGAAACTCTCATAATTAGACCAAAGTCAATTTATGATGCTTCCATTCCGGCCGGCAACGGATCTGCTGCAAAGCTTGGAGCGATCCTTGGCCGCTATTTCAACAACAATCATTGGCTGAATATTGCTGAAGATGCAACTTCTCTAGCGGCAGCATCAGTCCAACGGGGAGTCTCTGCACTTGGAACATCGCTTCAAGCAATTTTGTACTTAACCAGTGAAAACCAAGAAATCGCCATTGTTGGAGATCCAAAAGATCGGCGAATTTATGAGCGCGAATTAGCGCGCAGATACGTCCCTTTGAT
Organism: Dehalococcoidia bacterium; assembly: GCA_029941115.1. Classification (GTDB taxonomy): domain Bacteria; phylum Chloroflexota; class Dehalococcoidia; order UBA2979; family UBA2979; genus UBA2979. Next base: position 6,499 of record JAPYRK010000040.1, read on the forward strand.
GCTCCTCGCCCTAACGAGTCCGGACGAAATGTCAACATACCAACCACTTGATATCTTTACCGGAAGAGAAACTTCTAATTCACCGGTTACTGCTTACATATGTCGCGATATGGTGTGTAATACTCCAGCCAACAATATCAAAGAATTTAAAACTCAGCTAGCCGAATTAAAAATTAATGCAAGCTGACGCATCACAGAATAATCCAACACAAACTCCAAAAGTATGGCACCTCCCAAGGTTTCGAGATTACAGTCTTCTCTGGAGTGCGACAATTTCGCAGGTTACCGCGTCGCAAATCAGGTTTCTTGCCATTCCTCAATGGTTACTTACAGAAACTGGGAGCCCCGCACAAGTGGGACTGATCGGTTTAGTTCAGCTTTTTGTACAAGGGATCGCAGTAGTCTGGGGTGGGACTATTGCCGACCGGTTCGATCGGCGCTACGTGATGGCTGCGGCAAATTTTGCCACGTTTCTAGCCCTGGGTTTATTATGGTTAGCCGATATCACGGATGTGTTACAGGTATGGCATGTGTACACAGCTATTGCTTTTTTATCTGCATCCTGGGCTCTCGCCTCGCCAGCTCGAGCATCGCTGACCCCAAAAGTCGTACCTACAAGATACTTGAGTGTCGCCGTCACGGCCGATGTCGCAGCGCAAAATGCCGGTTGGATATCAGGCAGTCTGCTCTTTGTATTACTAGCTTTGACTGCTGACGTTAACGCCTCATTTGGGTTAGCAACGGCGATCGCTGGAATCTCATCTCTGTTACCACTATTCATCAAGGCAAACGGGAAAGTTCAAGAAGTCACGTCGGTGTCGCCACTGCGATCGGCGCTGCAAGGATTCCACTTCGTTCGAAAGCATCCAATTCTTCCGGGATTATTTGCGCTCGACTGGGGAATAACTGTTGTCTCATTTTATCGCGAGATTCTACCTGTGCTAGCGACGGGATTATTTGCTGGAGGGGCATTCGCAACCGGAGTTCTCGGATGGACCAGCTCATCCGGTGCACTAATTGGATCCATTCTGGCGCTTTTGCTTGCAAAAGCACGGCCAAAAGGTTGGATAGTTCTAGGCGCCACATTTACATACGCGATTTTATTAATTGGTCTCGGTGCATCTGATTGGCTTTGGCTTGGTGCATTTTTCGTGGGAGCACTAGCCGCCGCCGATTCAATTACAGTCGTAGCAAGGCAGACAACAGTGCAACTCACTACCCCAGATCATCTCAGAGGCCGTGCTTTTGCTTTTATGGTCTTAGCAGCACAAACAGCCAATAACCTTGGAATTCTTTGGATTGGGTTTTTCTCCGAACGTTTCGGGGTCGAGGACACGATGTACATGGGAGGAATGTTGGCAATAATAGCGACTCTGCTAATTGCAGTCTTCAACAAGCCGATCAGACAGTATCGACAAGAAGATCAAGAGATGCCCTAGAACACGTTTTTGTTGAAAAAATCGAGTTACACTGCCTCCAATATGACAACGAGTACTAAATATATGAAAGGACAACTATGAGCGGTACCGATCCAGAATATACAGACATTATGTACGAGGTAAAAAACAGAATCGCGTATATCACTTTGAACAGGCCAGAGAAACTGAATGCCCTCTCAAATAATCTTCGGGCTGAGCTAATACACGCTATGAAATGGGCCGAATCAGAACCTGAGGTGGGTGTTATCGTGCTGGCCGGTTCAGGTCGAGCCTTTTCAGCCGGATATGATTTGACTCCATCACGAGCAGCTGGAGACGACAACCAATATGTGCATCCTAAGTCACTGCTTCCTGACACTGGAACTACGCATCCCGGACCACAGGAATGGGCTCGCCATGTGACAATGAACAATTGGTTCATATGGGAACTATCGAAGCCAGTAATCGCAAAGATTCACGGCTACTGCCTTGCCGGCGGTACCGAGCTCGCTTCAGTCTGTGACTTTAGAATTCTTGCTGATGGCACCCAAGTAGGATATCCGCCAGTTCGTGCAATGACCACAATGGATATGATGTGGACTCCATGGCATATGCCTATGGCAAAAGCTCGTGAATTCGCCTATATCGGTGATTCATATTCAGCCGAAGAAATGGTGACTCTTGGCTGGGCAAACTACTCAATTCCCGCGGAACAGCTCGACGAATTTGTAGACAAATTTGCTGCCCGAATGGCATTTATTGATAACGATATGCTGATGTATTCGAAGCGAGCCGTAAACCGACAGTATGAAATTATGGGGATTCGAACTGGCCTAGCATCAGGATCTGATATACAGGCATTATCCACATACCGACCAGCAGCAGGTGAATTCGGTAGACGAAGTACTGAAGAGGGTTTAAAAGCTGCGCTAGAATGGAGAGATGGTCCGTTTCGAGATTTCCGAGGTGCTTACGAGTCGGCAACAGAACATCGTGATCGCTCCTTGCCTGGATCCTCTGGAAGTGAGGGACCGTCGACATACGGATCTAATTAGGAACACTAGGCAAATCGTTCAATATGGTGTTCGATCCGCAAAAAAGAGTGTCAGTCGTTTGAGACGAGAGTTGCGAGAGTCCCTGAGAAACGGATTACGAACACCATGAGTAACTTTCAAAAGGTACTTATCGCGTTGGTAATTGGGCTTGCTGTGGCGGTCCTCTGTGGACTCGGACTCTGGCAATTGATGAGACTGGATTGGAAAAACAACATAGCTACAGAGAGAAATCAGGGAATCAGCGGCTCAGTAACTGAAATTACCAATTCGACTGAGCTCACGCCGCAAGATCTCGACTGGCGACGAGTACGTGTTTCGGGCTCGTGGCTACCACCAGTGCTTATAGTCGGTAATAGTGCGAGATCCGGAGTAAGAGGAAAGGAATATATCAAACCTCTGAAGCTTACTCAAAATCTAGTCGTTTTTGTCAATCTGGGATGGAGTCGCGAGACAAATATAGACTCAGTCCTCGACGAAATTAAGACCAAATATGTTGGACAGGATACCCTGAACGGACTTGCAACTGATCGATCTGAAGTACGAGGAAAGCTAACACCTGGTGGCAACTGGACCACTTTTTCTCCACAGGATATGAAAGAAAATCTCTCAATGACAAATGTAGCACTCTGGACAATTACCAAGGGCGAGCTCACCGAAAATCGATTCTCTGGTGTTCGATCAGAGTCATATCTGATAGACGGATATCAACCATTCATTAATACAACTCCGCATCTTGAGTATGCTCTGACTTGGTTTGGAATAGCTATTGGCTTAGTTGTTACCGCTGGAATCCGTTTAGACTGGTGGAGCTTCGTTAAAAGATTAAAATAGTTCTTCGGGTAACATATCGAAAGGCAATAGTCCATGACTAGATCGAGCTTTTTAGGCTACGAATGTTCGAAATGCGGAACTACGTATTCTGCTAAAGAATTGCAAACAATCTGCCAGGATTCTAATTGTGGGCGGCCGCTCTTAGCTAAATACGACTTAGTGAAGGCAAAGGCCACATTAAATCTCAAATCTCTAAAAAATCGTGACGCGTCACTTTGGCGATATGAAGAGGTTCTTCTGGTTGATCAGGATGATGCAGTAACACTTGGTGAAGGATTTACTCCCTTACTAAAAGCACGGAACCTTGGTGCCGCTGCTGGATTCAATTCAAGTACGCAGCCAACAATCCTTGTGAAAGATGAATCAGCAAATCCAACAGGAAGTTTTAAAGCGCGTGGACTATGTATGGCAATCTCCGTAATGCACAAATTAGGCCGCGATCACGCGGCATTACCGACAGCAGGAAACGCTGGTGCCGCTGCTGCCGCGTATTCCGCCCGCGCTGGAATAAAATGCCATGTAGCGATGCCCTCGGACACTCCAACTGCCATGATGGATGAAGTAAGGGCATATGGTGCAGACCTATATACGGTCGACGGGCTGATTGGTGATGCTGCGACCGTAATTAGAAAGGGTGTCGTCGAGCATGATTGGTTTGATCTATCTACGTTAAAAGAACCCTATCGACTAGAGGGCAAGAAGACCATGGGGTATGAGTTGTGGGAACAGCTAAATGGGAATCTCCCTCAACATATTTTGTATCCTACGGGAGGCGGTACAGGATTGATTGGAATGTGGAAAGCTTTTCAAGAACTTTCAGAAATGGGTCTATTTATCGGAACTCTCCCAAAAATGTATGCAGTCCAGTCTACTGGTTGTGCCCCTATTGTTGATGCCTTTAACGCCAAGACTGAGCGCAGCATGCCATGGGAAAATGCAGCGACAATCGCTCCTGGTATTCGAATCCCAACACCCTTTGCAGACGATCTCATTCTCTCCGCACTTCATGAAAGTAATGGAGGTGCTATAGCCGTAACTGATGAGGAAATAATAGCAGCCATGAAAACAGTGTCCACATCCGAAGGCATCGACGTCTGTCCTGAGGGAGCCGCAACTTTTGCGGCACTATCACACCTGAGAAAAGATGGAGCCATTTCAGAAAATGATTCCGTAGTGCTGTTTAACACGGGAACAGGTCTAAAACACCCGGAGTTACGGTAGATCTAGATCGATCTCATCCTCGGCTGTTAAGAGCCCAGCTTGCTGGGCATACCGTTCGACAAACACAAGCAACCCAAGTGAAGGTAAGAACGCAATAAAGGCAATACCACATATCAACCACCAGCCACCAATGAGAAACAATAACCCTAGCGATAGTGACAATGACATACCCATTATCGAAACTATTCGGGCGCCCAGGACATATGGAGGCACACCTGGACCCATATATACTCTCCCTTGCTACCGTCACGCTTAATACTGAAACTAA
>JAPYRK010000041.1 GCA_029941115.1 Dehalococcoidia bacterium
ACCAAGGATCAAAAGAGTCATGAGTGACACCCGCATGACTGGGAAGTGAAAAAATTGACCGAACAACTGTGACTGAAATCATAAGCCTCACATCGACTTATAGAATATTCCCATATATGAAAAGGTTTGGACCGACTGAATCAGTCGTGATGCTCAATTGGATCACCGATAAATCCACCACCAATAGCATCAGATGCGTCAATCCCAAATAAAACAACAACTGCAGTAAGTAAACTAGCTGCCAGCACAAACCCAAATGCAAATATCTGAGTGAAGCGGATTGAATCAAATTTCAGATGCATAAACATCGCAACGACGATAATAAACTTGATGGCAGAAAATATTAATAATCCAGGAATAAGAATGGCGCCCAAAGCAGTAGTGTAAAGCGACATCACAAGTTCAATCGCCGTAATCACGCTCAGCACTAGCCCTATAAGTAAATACTCACGAATTGTCGTGGTTGGATGCTCATTGTGAGCATCATGAACAGCGTCCATTTCAGCCATTTTCAGTCGCTCCTTCCGCCCAAACTTCCTCAAATATTCTACTACTAATACGCAGGGATCAAGTAGACCACTGTAAATAGTACGATCCAAACTATATCGACAAAGTGCCAATATAAGCCGCCAATATCAATATACAGCGGTGTCTCTTTTCCTATTCCATTACGCCTAACTGACGATATCAGGAGAGACGTCAGATAGATAACACCCACACCAACGTGACAGCCGTGAGTGCCAGTCAACACAAAAAAAGAGGCACCAAATTGATTCGTAGAAAGGGTTAGTCCCTCGGATGCGAATGTCTTAAATTCATAAACTTGAAAGCCCAAAAACGTTAATCCAAGAAGGATCGTGATAAGCAGCATTAATTTCATAAGACCAAGTTGACCGTGCTGAGCACCATAGACTGCCAATACCATCGACAAACTGCTCATTAGTAGTACAAAAGTTGAAATTGAAGTTATTTCAAATGCGAAAATATCTGTCCCTGGGCCGCTAAGAGATTCGCCTTTAAAAATCAGATATGTTGAAAGAAGGCTCCCGAAAAAAAGGCACTCTGATGCTAAGAAAATCCACATCAGTAATTTACGATTATCAACGCCTAAACTGGTATGATGCTCAGTTTCGTGTGTTGCTGCGCTCATTTATTCTCCTTACTCTCAGTTAATCTACCGAAAGAAATCTTCACTCGCTCGCTAATCAGTAGGCTCGATTGACCATCCCCAAACCCCATAAGTCGCAATAGCTACCCCAATTCCCACAAGAGCCAGATGTGCCAACAATCCCACAGCAATTAATCCAACCCCAATCGCCAGAATCAGAGGCATATATGAAGGCGGAGGCAAATGAATATGTAGCCCCTCCGGCGCCTCAGGAGTAACTATTCCCATTTCTCTATTAGTCCAAAGTGGAACCGACGAATGTACTTCCGGGATCACATCAAAGTCATGTTCAGGAGGCGGGCTACTTGTTGCCCACTCCAACGTGGGTGCGTCCCACGGATTATCTGGCGCTGTCGCTGGTTGTCGCATCGTTCTAAACACATTAACTAGGAATATCAGGATACTGACCCCGAGAAGATAGGATCCCATCGTAGCCACCATATTCCAATCGTCCCAACCAAATCCTTCATCATAGGTATAAATTCTTCTCGGCATTCCAGAAACGCCCAAAAAATGCATCGGGAAAAAGGTTAGATTCATTCCGGTAAACATCATCCAAAACGACCATTTTCCCATAGTTTCACTAAGGAATCTCCCTGTCAATTTGGGCCACCAGTAGAAAATACCGGAGAATATTCCCATGATAGCGCCACCAAACAGCACATAATGTATGTGAGCCACAACAAAGTATGTATCCTGATGCTGAGAGTCTACTGCAGGACTAGCATGCATCACGCCCGATATTCCGCCAATGGTAAACATGGCAATAAATGAAACCGCAAAATACATCGAGGTGGTAAACCTAATACTTCCGCCATACATAGTAGAAAGCCAGTTAAATATCTTGACTCCCGTTGGAACTCCGATTCCCATAGTGGTAGCAGTGAAAACTAGGGTAGGAACGGTTCCAAGACCAGTGGTAAACATATGGTGAGCCCAGACCCCAAAACCAAGAACTCCAATCGCCGCTCCGGCAAAAACAATTGCGGAGTAACCAAACAAGGGTTTCCTAGAAAAGACTGGGATAACTTCCGACACAATTCCCATAGATGGCAATATTAAGACGTACACTTCAGGGTGGCCAAATAGCCAGAATAAATGCTGCCAGAGAATCGGATCACCTCCGGTCTCGGGTGTGAAAAAGTTAGTAGCAAAGTTTCTGTCGAAGTACAACAACGCCAACGCAACTGTAACAATTGGAAGTGAAAGGATAAGAAGAAAAGACACAATCAAGGTCATCCACATATAAACTGGAAGTCGCATCATTGTCATTCCAGGTGCTCGCATATTAAGAATAGTGACAGCAAAGTTCAGGGATGCCATCAGCGAAGAAAGTCCCAAAATAATTAAGCCGACACAATAAAAATCAAGCCCAGATCCGACCGAATACTCAGAGTCAGTTAGCGGTGCATATGCGAACCAGCCTGCATCAGGTGCGCCCCCCAAGAAAAATGAGGAAAAAAGGATAAGCGAGCCTGATAAGAAGACCCAATACGAGAGCGCATTGAGTCGGGGAAATGCTACGTCACGGGCACCAATTTGAAGAGGTATGAAAAAATTAAAGAACGATGCTCCCATAGGCATGATTGCCATAAAAATCATCATCAAGGCATGCATCGTAAAAAATTGATTATAGAGTTCAGCACTCAAAACATTTCCATTTGGTACAGCCAACTGGGTTCGTATAGCCAAAGCGGTCAATCCAGAAATCAAGAAATAAGTAAAACCGGTAAGTCCATACATCGTCCCGATTTTTTTGTGATCAACTGTGGTTAACCACTCCCAGACTTTAGATTGTTCAGCCTGAACCGCTCCTACACCGTCAGTAGCTGTAGCCATTTAACGATCCTCTCCTTCAGAAAGCATGAGCATTTTCATAAATCTCCCAAATACCGCTATTCAAGACTATCCAACATTGCAATTAATTTGGTTATCTCATCGTCTGTCAGTTCAAGATTTGGCATTCTCGAACCTGGTTTTATACCAGGAGGATTCTTTAACCAAGCGCGAAGGTTAGATTCGTCTCGATCAAGCAACCCGGAAGCGATAGTTGTTCTACTAGCTAAATGAGACAGATTAGGTCCTATCGCCGCAACTCTCGGTGGAACAAGCCAGTCTGGCGCATCTGATTTACTGTACTCAATCTGATGGCAAGAGTTGCAGGCCTTAGCCATGAAAACTTCACGGCCGGCATCAACCAACTCGTCATCCGACCATTTAGCAGTGGCAATTTGATTGGTGACCCAGGCATCATAGTCAGCTCGTGATTCAACAAAAACCCTAAACCGCATATTGGCATGAGAATCACCACAATACTCAACGCACTGTCCATAGTGCATACCTTCAGTACCCGGCTTACTCTTAAACCACAAGCGGTTGTTATGGCCTGGCACCATATCCTTCTTGCCAAACAGAGCTGGAACCCAAAATGCATGAATAACGTCATCAGATACCAAACTTACGTTCACAGCTTGCTCTACTGGAACATGCATCTCGTTCGCTGTTCTGAAAAGCTCATTCCCATCCGAATCGTGATAAGTAAATTCAAACCACCATTGGTGACCAGTAGCGGTGACCTCCAGAGCGCCCTCTTCAGCGTCCCGTTCCACAGATAGCACCGCACCAAAAGTCGGCACCACTATGATAAGTACTATCACAATCGGGATAATTGTCCATAAAATTTCAAGACGTGTATTCCCATGAATCTCACGTCTCGATTCCACCCCTGGGCGTTCTCGATATAGAACGCTTAATATGAGTGTCGCTGCCATAATGACAATGAACACTATCCCTGATAGCCACCACACGAGCACATACACATCGTGATACAACTGAGTTTGATCTGACAGGGGGTTAAGTGTACTAAGTCGTTTGTCGACTGCCGCGCCATCAAATGCTATAAAAATAAGCCATGAGACGAAAGCCACTGCAACGACAGAGGCTACGGCGATAACAATTTGCCTTGAACGAGCTGTCATTGTTCCCTCCCCTATCTCAAGAAATTACTCGCGCAGCAACTTTTTTTATCATTAAATGACGTTGAGGGATAGTCTAACAGTCCTTTTCGCAATGGGTTACCAAAATATAAATAGAATTATGGGTAACATTGAGGAATAACTTTCTGCATGAATCAAGGCTGGTTGACTTGGATAAACTTTGGCTCGCTTAAAACTTTCTACGTCGGTCTTTACTTTGTCAGCGGTAGCTCTGATACTCTTCCTTTTCTTCGGACTTCAGCAGCAAAACAAAAGTTCCACCACGTCACTGAACCGAGAGGAACAGCAGGGAGCACACGCCCCGCAGTTCACTGGTCTCATATTGAAAACAGATCTCAGTTCTCCAGAGACACTTTCACTTGAATCCAACCGCGGCCAACATGTGCTGCTGTCGTTCCGGGCGTCTTGGTGCGCTCCCTGCAAACGTGAGGCTGTGATGATGGAAAAGATATATCCAATTTATAAAAGTAAAAACTATGAATTCATCGGGATTAACATTTGGGAACCAACATCAGACGCTCAAAAATTTTTTGACCAATTTCCGGTATCGTTCCCCGTTCTCATTGACGAGGAACGCAGAATTCATATCGACTACGGAATAACTCGTTTGCCAACTATCCTATTATTGACTCCAGACTTACGCATATTTAAGAGGTATGAAGGCGAATTATCCGAACAAACCCTGCGTACGTTATTGAGTGAGTTAGAAGTTTTTAGCCAAGTGAACTAGTGAGAAAGCAAAAATTTGAACCGCATTAAGTTAACACCTGAAATTACCTTAATATTAGTTTTGCTGATTTCGGCCCTTGCGATCAGTGTTTTAGTAATTAGGTCAGCGAGTTCGAACCTGAGCTATTACCTGACGCCGATCGAATATTTAGAAAATGAACAGAAAATAGGCCAGCGTATCCGAGTTGCAGGTCGAGTTGTAGATCAATCAATTATGCAGAAAAGTGGCACTCTCTCATCGTTTCGGATTATCGGCGACGAAAATGACGTGATAGATGTCAATTTCATTGGGAAAACCGTACCGACATTATTTGGGCCATACGCTCTCGTAATCGTCGAGGGTGTTGGCTATCCAAACGGCATCACCGCGGATCTAATAATAATTAAACATGAGAATGAATTTTTTGCGGGCTCAGTTCCCGAAGATTCTATATCTTCCAATTTCGTGAAACCTGATTAACCCGACGCAAGCCGTATCATAAAATCAACGGTACGATTTAGATACTCAATTTAGGAGTGAGCGTGCCAGAAATTGCCAATATTCTCGGAGTTGCTGGACACACCGCCTTAGGTGTGAGTCTTGCGAGCAGCATACTGTGTGTGCTACTTGGAATATCTTCAAGAAACGCGACTGATCTAGCAACAACTTATACAAGACAACAAAATCTAATAATACTGATTTTTATTGGACTAGCGGTTTCACTGAGCATCCTTACCTACTCAATAGTTACAGATCAATTTGCTCTCAAATACGTTGTTGAACATTCATCTTCTCAAATGCAAGTCTGGTACAAAATTGCATCACTATACTCGGGCCAAGCTGGATCGTTACTCATATGGACCTTTGCCATCAGCCTAGGAACATTGCTGTTAAGTCGCACTCGAACAGCATCCTTCCAAGCCCGCGGCCTAAATGCAATCACCATCTTGACGTTTATCATCTTGGCGTTCCTTTTTCCACTTACATTTCTCAGCTCACCATTCGAATTGACAAGTCGAGTTTTCACTGAAGGGATAGGGCTAAATCCACTCCTTGTCGATCCCACAATGCTTATCCATCCACCCACTCTGCTGCTAGGACTGGCGAGTACTTCTATCCCGTTCGCGATTAGTCTTGGCATGATCATCTCGAAAACGTCGAACATTGAATGGTCGCGCTCGCTGAGACGCTGGACCCTAATCTCGCTACTCATACTCTCAGCAGGAAATTTCCTTGGTGCTTGGTGGGCATATACCGTGCTTGGCTGGGGAGGCTACTGGGGTTGGGATCCTGTAGAGAATTGCGCCATCCTACCGTTGATTCCATTGGCGATGCTGCTACATAGCAAGCCGCTACAAGAAAGGCTCGGACTATTTTATACATGGAATTTAATGCTCGGCTGCCTGCCATTTGTTTTGGCAATTTTTGGCACGTTTAATGTCCGGTCTGGCTTAATTACATCTGTTCACTCATTTGCAGAGTCTGATATCGGCCCCTATTTCCTGGGACTCCTCGCAGTAACTCTGCTGACACCAGCCATCCTGCTGACACTAGGAACTCGCGTCAAATCGGTAACGCACAATTATGATTCAGTGCTATCTAGGGAGACAGGACTAATAATAAATAATTTTCTCCTCCTCTCAATCGGCCTAGTTATTCTGGGAGGGACGCTTTTTCCAGTTGCATCAGAACTTGCTAACGGTGCACGCATCGTCGTGGGGCCTTTATTCTTCGCTGACACAGTCGGACCACTCCTTACTATTTTACTAATTTTCATGGCCTTCACGGCTCCACTGGTATGGACAAAAACGCTGAAAAAAAATTACCTGCAACAGATAAAATTCCCAATTAGTCTCGCGGTTCTAATATCGATATTCGCGGTGATATTAGGTGCTAACGGCTTAATTAACCTTTTAGCGATTTTTGCCTGTGCATTTGGTATTCTCATACACTCATTTGAAATCTGTCGTGCAATTACAAAAAATACTGGGGTCGCTTCGAGCCCATACGATCGGGTATTGCAACCCTTCAAACGAAATCCACGTCGCTACGGAGGATATATTGCTCATATCGGATTAGCTGTTATGGCGATCGGTATTATTTCCTCAACCGCATATGAAAGCAGGAATCGTTTTACTGTCAGCCCGGGCGACTCTTTTGCGTTGGGTGATTATTCGTTCGAGTATCAAGGACTCTGGGGTCGCAAGCCTGAAAAAAATGGAATCGAAATCGAAGCCGGAACTGAAGTTACGTTAATTGAGAATAGTGAAGTAGTGAAGGTGTTTCGGCCAGGAAGACGTTTTTTTTACGCAGCACCTAATCAACCGGTTGCAATTGTAGATATCGATACCAGTTTAATTCGAGATGTCTACGTATTTACTCAGGGTTGGGACGAACAACAAGTCGCAGAAATACAAATCCTGATAAAACCACTAGTCCAATGGCTATGGATAGGAGCAGGGTTATATATTGGAGGAGTCTTAGTTAGTCTTAGTGCCAGAGACAAAAGTATGCTGAAAAACTCATGAAAACCAAGATATTTAATAGCACCTTGCTTTTCACTCTGATCATGAGTATTTCGTTGAGCGCAGCAACTACCGCCACAGCCCAAACACCTGAAAGTTCGATCGAGATTCAAGCTCTAGCTATTGAAAATCAGCTTCGGTGCCCAGTATGCGTTAATCAAGGTCTGACGACCTGTGCGCTAGCCTTGTGTAACGATATTAAAAATTCAATTAGAACACAGCTTGCTGAAGGTCGAAGTCCTGACAATATTCTACTTTTCTTTGAAGAATCTTATGGGACACAAATACGATCTGGGCTGGCTCCGCGAGGATTCAATCTCTGGCTGTGGAGTTGGACAGTAGCGTCAGTGATAATCCCTACGACAGCTATATTCTTAATTATAAATCGTCTACGAAGTGGAACAAATTAAAACCTATGCAAGATCTAGCCATCGAAACAAATCGTCTTACGCGTCGATATGACGGCCTCCCCGCACTAAATAGGGTGTCAATTCAGATTACTTCAGGATCGAGAATTGCACTACTGGGAAATAACGGTTCAGGCAAAACCACTCTATTAACTATACTTTCAACCCTCCTCCAATCTTCCGAGGGTTCCGCGACAATTCTTGGTTACGACGTCGCTAAGAAAAGTACAGCTCTCCGAAATATGATCGGATTCATTCGCCATCAACCTATGCTTTATGAAAATTTCTCGCCTGTCGAAGATCTTGAATTATTTGCAAAAATCTATCGAGTGTCCGATGCTCGCGAGCAGATCAGAAGATTGCTCACCAACGTAGGAATATGGCACCTCCGAGACGAGGCAATTGGAACATTCTCACGTGGACAAAAGCAACGATTAATGATCGCGAAAGCGCTCCTACATAAACCAAAAGTACTGCTACTGGATGAACCCGAAATTGGGTTAGATCAAAGCGGTTTAAGAGTGCTGGACGAGCTCATACTAATGCGTAAGGAGGAAGATTCCTCACCGATTACTGTACTAGCTGCGACACATCGGGAGGAGCGAGTGGATACGTGGGCAACAGGTTTCGTTCGACTCGAACGCGGACAGATAATAGAGACCACCTTAAGTGAGAACACTGAATGACCTTCACAACACAATTAGAGATTGGACTTAAGCTATTTAACGCTAATCTCAAGCAAGCTTGGCGAGACAAAACCAATTGGATGACCGCTGGCATGTTTGCGATAACAGCACTTCTTCTGTACTCCTTTGCGTTCAATCTGACTGGGGGATTAGTACGAAACCTCTTACCTGGTGTAATTTGGACCGTATTCTTATTTTCGGGGATTTTTGCGACAGCTCAGTCCTTTCAACAAGATCGGCAAAACGGAATTCTCGATGCACTAAAAATTAGTCCAATTCACCCAATGACGATTTATATAGCAAAGACGCTGACAAACATATTGATGCTTTTACTCATCGAGTTTGCGTTATTACTAGGGGCAACAATTTTATTCTCGGAACCGCTCTTTATCCCCCAGCTCCTTCTAATCGTCACGATCGGAACAATAGGGTATACGGCTTTATCCACCCTACTCTCTGCTATAAATCTAGATCGCAACAATGGTGGCCTTCTACTTCCTGTCTTGGCACTTCCTCTTCTGGTCCCTCTGCTCATCGCGTCCGTAGAGGCAACTTCGGCAAGCTTGCAGGAAGAAGCTAACACTGCGCCGTGGATTTTACTTCTAAGTCTTTTCACGATATGGAGTGCTGCAATTGCCACGCTAATGTTTCCTCTGGCCGATTGAAGTGATCACTGAGATAGTAGAGTTATGATTCTAAATAATATTTATGAGTTACGTTGGAAAGTTCTTCCCCCGGCTGCCGGAGTAGCGATGATTGGGATGGCTGCACTTGCCCTAATAACAGCTCCGACTGAGGTGGTTGAAGGAGATGTTCAACGTCTGCTTTACGTCCATCTACCTTCAGCACTAGCGTCTTATTTCGCCTTTTCGGTCACGGCTGTTTGTTCGGTGTTGTTCTTGTTAAAACGAGATTTCAAATGGGACTCCGCAGCTCAAGGAGCTGCGATAGTAGGACTGATATTCACCCTTCTGACTTTGATGACGGGCTCATTGTGGGGCAAACCGATCTGGGGCGTTTACTGGCAATGGGATCCAAGAATCACCACGACACTAATCCTCTTTTTGATTTTCTCAGCTTATTTAATAGCTCGAAAATCGACTAGCCTCGATAGTGACAAGTCAGCACGTTTCTGCTCGATATATGCGATTATCGGATTTCTCGATATCCCTCTTATCCACATGTCAGTCCGCTGGTGGCGGACATTACACCCACAGCCAATAATTGCGAAATTGAATCCAGCACTACCCGACGAAATGCTCCTAGTCACGTTAGTTTCAGTTTTAGCGGTGATCCTGGTGGCGGCTTGGTTTATTACGCTTGGAATAGAAACTGAGCTACTATCCCAACGTCTTCTTAAACTTAAAGCCATTGGAAAAGCAAATATTTCCGAAAAGAGTTAGACGATGTCAGAAGTTGGTTTTTTATTCGCCGGGTTTGCAGTATTTTGGGCTGGCATGTTCACCTATCTAGTTATATTACAGGTAAGAATCCGGAATCTACAAAATCAAGTAGATATGCTAGAAAATACTATCGAAAACCACGATGAGATTTAAGTCCTAAGTCACTACTTTATAGAAACAGTAGTAAGAGTAGATTGCATAAGTAAAAAACATGAGCTCCGAAACTCAATCTCCCTCAATTTCTCTCTCTTCGAGACGCCTCAGGTCGATCCTGAGAGATTATTTAACTCTGATGAAGCCCTCAATAGTATTGTTACTTTTAATCACAACCGTCCCAGCTATGTTCCTGGCTGCGGGAGCGTGGCCCGGCTCAATGATTGTTACGGCGACGATGATTGGGGGTATCTTGTCTGCCGGTGGTGCGTCCTCGATCAATATGGCAATCGATAGCGATATCGACAGTTTAATGAAACGAACCCGCAATCGTCCAATACCACGAGGTACCATAACGCAAAAAAACGCGGTTATCTTTGGGCTAATCCTCGGTATAGCGAGTGGTATTTGGATGTGGATTACTGTCAATCCTTTGTCAGCAATATTGTCCATCTCTGCTTACGTCTTCTATGCGGGGATATACAGTCCTATCCTCAAACGAAAAACTGTCCATAACACGGTACTTGGCGGTATTGCGGGTGCAATGCCGGCGCTAATTGGCTGGACAGCGATCAGCAATCAGATCACAATCGAAGGCATTGCCTTATTCGTAATCGTGTTCTGCTGGCAACCCCCACATTTCTGGGCGCTCGCACTAGGTCTTTATGAGGATTATGAGAATGCTGACATTCCTATGGCGCCAAATGTGGTTGGTAACGAATATACAAAAAGGCAAATTGTGCTTTGGTCACTCCTCACTGTGGCGTCGACCATTGCGTTTTTCTTCGTTGCTTCAATGGGACTGATTTTCATTATAGTTGCTATTATCACCGGACTCAGATTTATTTACGTGTCCATCCAAGTTGCAAAAGGAGAACAGTTGGAACACACCCAAACGCTCTGGAGATACTCCACTATCTATCTTTCAGTACTCTTTGGAGCGATGATTATTGACGAGATCTATAAGTTTTAAAAACTCTGTCCATTCCCTTAAACTCCTTATATAG
>JAPYRK010000042.1 GCA_029941115.1 Dehalococcoidia bacterium
GTTGATGGGTCAGAAATTGAAAGCTATGCGCCTTTTAATGAGGCTAAAATAGCCGCGACCGTGCCACGTGATTCGGGACAAGAGCTTCGAGTATTAGGTCACGTGGGCACTTCTCTGGAGCCCATCGTAATTGAAAAAATACACTTAATTGGGCTGATTAACTCTAATCTAGAGTCGATCAACCTCCTGCTCGACAGTGATGTTAATGGGTCAAATAAATTCCCGGAATATTTAAAATTGATGAAGGGACCAAATCTACTTGAGAAAGGAGCAGCGTTCACAACAAAAGGCACGTTCGTCGGATTCCTATCTCCCATGCCAACAGAGACGGACGGGCCAAAGGTATTAATAAGAAGCGTTGATTCCATAACAGAAGCATTCGCCAGTGATAACGTGGTGTCAGCTCTCAGTGAATCCTACAGACGAGAATTTAGCTACAGCCCAAGCAAACAACATACAGCCAGTGAGCAGATTTACGTGTCCACACCAAAATTCGCGACGCTCGCAATAACTAATAAATTTGGGCGCGAGTTAGCCCAATATGACGACCAATTCACCAGCAGATCTGAGGTTTTCTACGAGTATCTCGTTGCAAAAACTGAGCGACAAATTGAATTATCTGAGATTTGGTTATTTGACAATGTTGTTATAGATGCGCTCTCTCAATCTCGTCTGCATTCTTCTAGAAATGCCTCATGGCATGGTCAATCACTTAAGAGTGTGGCAGCCACTGCGGCTATAGGGCTAGCGAATAATAGTGACGAGTCAAATGGTCTCCCCAAAGGTGATTGGGAATTGCAAATATTAATCGACGGAAGTCTAGTCGCAAAAAATAAATTCACCGTAGGCCGACAAGTGAGTGAAGCGGCGCGGGCGAGCTCGTTGATACCAGATAGCCCAGGCCCAAAGACCGGACCCGAGATTACTGATTTCGTTTGGGGGACAGAAGCAAATCTCAATGGTGAAATAATTGGTACTGTTGAAGCCGGAATTGAAAAAATACTGCTCGGCTTTAAGTATCAGTACTTTGACGAATCAATGGTCTTTGGCTGGAAAGTCTACTACGGTCCTGATTTAATTTATTCGTCTAAAAAGATTCCATGGGTCTTCAAAGAAAAAAATCAATTCTGGATTGGCTTCTATCCCGCTGAACCATTGTGGCCTGGTTGGTGGGAATTCGAACTTTATTTAAATGGCGAAATAATTAAACAAATTGGACGAACAGTGGAAGCGAACTAACTAAATAAACTCAGATAGAATTAGGGTAAGCAATTAAAGAAACTGAGGTTATCAAGTATGTCAGAAACCGATAGAACACTTCACACCATTGCGCTGATTGGGGGGACGGGTCCAGAAGGCAAGGGTCTTGCTACTCGATTTGCGATTGCGGGTCATAAAGTAATTATCGGAAGTCGAGACCCAGCACGAGGTATGGAAGCTGCAGATGACTTAACCCAAACATTAAATGCTATATCGGATATAGATATCACCGGCGATACAAACGACAACGCAGTTAGCGCTGCTGATGTAGTGGTCATCACCGTCCCTTACGGAGGGCATCAGGCTACTCTAAAGGGCCTGAAAACACTACTAACAGACAAGATTGTGATCGACGCCGTGGTGCCAGTTTATTTCGAGAAAGGTCCTCGGCCGATTGAAGTGCCGGCAGGATCAGCGACTGAAGAAGCTGCGGCTATCTTGCCGAATTCAAAGGTGGCTGGAGCATTCCACAACTTGTCAGCTGAGGTCTTATTGGACCCAACTGCCGACCTCAATGCTGACGTACTCGTTACTGGATCGGGAATTGCCAAGGAAATCGCTATACAGCTCGCTTCTGAAATAAAAGGTGCAAGAGCAGTTGATTCTGGGCCCTTGAGATATTCGCGATTTATCGAAGGCATTACTATTTTACTTATCGGAATCAATTCAAGGTACAAAACACATACAGGTGTCATCGTTAGCGGTCTGGAGTAATGAAATTGAGTGAAACAAATCAGAGTGAATCGAAACCAAGCGCAAGTGCTGGAAACTTAAATATCGACGAAATAAGAATTATAGCAATACGTGATTTACCGATGGTGGAGGCGGGTGACGATATCGTAGAACAAATTATCAATGCCGCGGATAACCAAGGTACCCCGCTGAAAAACAAGGATATCATCGTCATCACACAACGAATATTCTCCAAGGCACAGGGGTTGGTCGTTCCGCTCGATGACTACCAGCCTAGTTCATTCGCGATTGAATATGCAGAACGAACTGAAAAAGACCCCCGATTGGTTGAAGCTGTGCTTCAGGAATCCACACGCATCATCCGGCAGGTGGGTGGTGTCCTCATTACCGAAACAAAACATGGTTTCAAGTGCGCAAATGCGGGCGTAGATGGTTCTAATGTTGGCGGGGATGATTTAATCTCGCTGCTACCGAAAGATCCCGACCAAGATTGCCAGGAGGTTTGTGACCTCATCAAGGTAAGACTTGGACTTGATGTTGGGGTGGTTATGACTGATACGTTTGGGCGACCCTGGCGACATGGACAGACTAACGTTGCCATCGGTGTGGCAGGAATGCAACCTATGAGGGACTACGTGGGTGCCAACGATCTCGACGGAAAAGAGCTACGAGTAACAACCATATGCGTAGCCGATGAAATCGCAGGATCAGCTGAACTCGTGATGGGCAAGCTGGACGCAGTACCCGCAGCGATAGTGAGAGGGTACCCATTTGAAATAAGCCAAGGCTCCGCCTCTGAAATAGTTCGTGAAACACCACTAGATTTGTTCCCATAGGTGTAAATTGAGTCCCCCGAGAAGAAACACAAGAGTAACTCAGATGACTAATAAAGACAGAATACCAACTCGGATTAGCGCCTCTGAAATACTTAAGTCAGCATTTGTTGATGCAGCAGACGCTAGACTGCCGTTGTGGATCCCAATACCAGGACTACTCATTACTCTTATTTTCGGAACTTTTATGGGTCTTACTGCTGAATCCGACCATGCTAAATTAATACTTTCAACCATCGTTTGGCCGGGCTCTGGGATCTTTCTCGGCGTGACAGTTACGGCCTGGCTGGGTTGGCAACTTGAAATAGATTAGGCTTTAAGAATGCTCTACGTCCTTAGTGGAAATGACGAATACGCCATCCTCAACGAGCTCTCTCAGATAAAGATCGATTTAAACGTCGGCGATGATTCCCTGGCAAACAATCTCGTGAAAATAAGCCCAGACAACATCACATTAGAATTAGTACGACGACATACCCATACTCTGCCATTTATGGGCGGAAGCCTTCTCGTTCTTATTAACGGAATCTTCAGTGCCATCGATAATAGTGAGATAGATAACTGGAGTCTACTGGTAGACGATCTTCTAGCACTTCCCTCAACAAATCATGTAGTTTTCTACGAAATCATCGCACCAGGCAAAAACCTCGCGGCGAATAAACTATATAAAAAGATTAAGACCTTGGCTGAATCCGAGAAAAACAAGGAATTCACTATTTCGTTTAAAACGCATAACATTCCTAGACCGGTAAACTTCGGATCTCTTGAGAAACAAACAGCATGGGCTCGCGGGTTCATTAGCAATTACAGCAAACTGAATAGTTTTGATATAACACATGATGCTGCCCTTGAGCTCGCGCTACGTGTTGGAAATGAGCCAAGAACTCTGGCTAGTGAACTAGAAAAACTTTCTACCTATAGCACCTCCGGTAATATCGCAAGAGAATCAGTGCTACTGCTCACACCACGGGAAGCTGACGAAAACCCTTTCACAATAATGGACACGATCATCGAAGGATCACCTCGAAAAGCACTTTATCTCGTCCGACAAATGCTTGAACAAAACGAAGAAAATCCGCTTTCACTTCAAACTCGAATCACGAATCAGGTCCGTCGGATGGTTGTTGCCTGCGAAGCTATAGAATCTGGAAAGAACAGTAAAGAATCTCTATTAAACCTGAGCAACGCCTTTCCTGCAATGAACAATAGCAGTTTCCCTTTCAAGAAGCTCATTCAGCAGTCTCGGAATACCTCTAGCCAAAAATGCAAGTCAGCATTAAGGCTGCTTGCTGAACATGATAAATTGTCAAAAACTGGTCAAATAAAGAAAATTAGTTCTCGTGATCCTGAAATCAGTCTAGAGCTACTTGTTCTTAAACTCGCAAGAATATTTCAAACACAAACCGACTAAAATTAGCCGTTATTCATAGATAATACAAATCGACCTTGTACTTCAACATCTGTCGCATCCTCGTAAATAGGTGGCATAGACGAGTTCCTGGGCTGTAAACGAACCCGCTCGCCTTCGGGATACCAGCGCTTCAAAGTTGTCTCTTCTCTGCTCTTTATCCACGCGACTACCATCTCACCAGGATCCGCAGTCTGACGCGGTTCAATAACTACAATGTCACCATCGAAAATACCGTCATCAATCATTGATTCGCCTTGCACTCGAAGAGCAAATAACGCGCGTTCACTTTTCACACCTAATTGACTTCGTGAAAAAGGCAGTAAATCTTCTGGTTCCGCTTGTTGGGGAGTTACAGGTATGGGAATACCCGCCGCGATTCGTCCGATCAAAGGAATATAAAGCAGATTATCAGAGGGATTTACTGTGCGAGAAGCCTCATCTCTGTTGATTTGAATTCCTCGTGCGACATCAACTCGACGAGAAATAAATCCAAATTTCTCTAGATTTCGCATGTTATATTGAACAACCGATGTCGAAGAAAGATCGCAAGCCGCCTGTATGTCACGGATGGAAGGTGGGATCTGGTTCTCGTCCAAATAGCTCTCAATGAACTCAAGAATTCTTATCTGCTTATCGCTCAACTTATCTCGATTAACAGTCATAGTTGTCTACCTTATGCAGTTACAAATTCCAAAACCTAAATTCTATCAATCACACTGACTAACTGAACGTATGTTCTTAATAAGAACAATAGTGCTATTAGGTCATTTTGGTCAAGGCCTCGATCTTATCGGTATTGCTACTAAGATTTAACTAGGTCATCTCCACACAATTAATAAAGAAATAGAAAATTGTTAAACTTTATGCCTAGTAACCTAATGAGCCTATTCGATGGATCAAAAATAAACGAAACTGTAGAAGCTCTAAACCGAAAAGCTATGATCATCGCAGCTCATCCCGATGATGGTGAGTTTGGAGCAGCCGGAACTGCTACTTTACTTACGGCCAGTGGCTGGGATTTTCAATATCTCGTGATCACAGATGGTAGCAAGGGCAGTTCAGACAAAAACGTAGACAAAAATGACTTGGGTGCGTCGCGGCTAACTGAACAACAGTGTGCCGCCAACCTTCTTGGAATCTCGAAGGTAAAACCCCTAAACCATGTCGATGGCGAGTTAGTAGCAGACAGAAATTTACTTGGTGAAATAGTTCGTGAAATCAGAAAGTTCAAACCAGAAATTATTTTCACACACGACCCAGAATCAATGTTCTCGGGAACTGGATGGATTCATCACTCTGATCATCGAGTAACTGGTCAAATGGTTATTGATGCGGTCTATCCAGCGGCTAGGGATATACTGAATTTCCCAGAACATTCTGTCCAAGGTCTCACGACCCATAATGTACAGACCATATACTTATGGGACACAGAAAAACCAAACATCTATATCGACATATCCGATGTGCTCGACCAAAAAATATCAGCACTGCTGTCACATAAATCACAATTTCCTAGTCCAAAACTATTTGCTCATCAATCACGGCAAATGTGGCAAGATTCTGACGGCAGATACCGCGAAGAGTTTCGGCGTCTAGACATTTGGGCGTAAAAATACATGTATTTAGAGCCAAAATATTGTCAAAACTGTGGCTCTGCGCTGAAAGCAACTGACCCAACTCGCTTGCACTTGCCTATAGATTGCTCAACTTGCCACATCAAAATATGGCGCGATCCGAAAGTAGTCGCCGGAGCTGTCGTGTTACGTGAAGATGAAATTCTTCTAGTCCAAAGGCAAAATGAGCGACAAAGCGGTCTTTGGAGCCTCCCTGCTGGCTTCGTTAATCGACAGGAAGAACCATCGGTCGCAGCCCAGAGAGAGGTTCTTGAAGAAACTCAAATACATGTTGAAGTGAGTGGGTTATTAGGCTTAACCTCAACCGAAGAAATTATATTCATCGCATACTCATCGTTACTGCCCCTGAAGGACAAACAAGTACCTCGAATTAGTGAGGAATTAATGATGGCTGCATGGCACCCCTTAACACGTCTACCCACCTTAGCCTTTCCACATGACAAAATCTTCATAGATAGAGCTACAAGTAACATTCGTTTACTATTAATTTAGATTGAGCGTAATCAATGGCTAACAAATCAACTCCAAGAAAAGACATCTCAGCAGATGTGATTTCTGAATTCAAAGAATCCTCAATAACACTCCTGCAACAGAGAGGTATTGAGGCAGAAGTTTTTATTCCGTTGGTGAGAAGACTCGAAAAAGAATTAGGGCAGGCAAAAGCCCATGAACTCGCGAGGGAGACTATCTATGAAATGGCTCGTGAACAAGGCAAGCAATTCTCTAAACTGATTCAAAAGACAGATCTAAATGGTTTCCGAACTATTAAAGATACCTGGAGTGCAGCCGGCTCCGATCTCGACATCGAGGTAATTAAGGACAATGATGACTCGTTTCACTTTAATGTCACTGGATGTCGGTTTGCGCAATTATTTAAATCGTTAGGATCTACTGATCTTGGAGCGATATTCTCCTGCGGGCGTGACTTCGCTCTGTCACAGGGTTATTCTAACGACATTGAGCTCACCAGAACACAAACCATCATGGAAGGTGCTTCGTTCTGCGACTTTCGTTATAGTTGGAAACCAACAAATAAATAAGAAGAAGTATGGAGGAAAATTGAATGGAAATCAGCGTCGTATTAAGTGATACCTGTGGTTACCACGAAGAAACTCAAGAGATCCTAAAAGAGGCTATGGCACAAGCCGGTGTTGAGGCGGAAATTCAAGTTACAGTGATTCACCAGGATGAAGAAGCTATCACTGTTAATTGCATCGCATCGCCCACAATTCGAATCGACGGACTTGACGTCGAGTATCAGGAAAGAGAACCAGAAGAAAGGTCAGCCGGACAACGATATTTCAATACTCCGGCAGGTTGGAAACCTTATCCAGAAGTGGGAATGATTGTGAGAGCATTAGAAGCCGCAAAGATCCGTGAAACAGGCGCATAGTGTTTCCCGATTGCGTGACAGTTAATTAGAATTAAGGACAACTCATGGTGGATAAGCATGACCTAAACAAAATACCAGGAGTAAACCGTTTTCTTTCAGAGGCTCTGTCTGCGATAAAGTACGCTAAACCCAAAGTAAAAAAACTCAGCGAAGAGTTAGGGATCAGTCAAGCTGCCCTTGAAGAAAAGAGTTCTGACCTGGTATCAAAAGCTAAGCACGCAGCCGCTGAATTGAGCCCCAAAGTTTCAGAAGCGCTAGAAGGCGTTAAGGACTATGCTACCGAACACGAGACCGAACTAAAAAAAGGTGCGAGCGAAAGCGCTAAGGTTGCTTCAAAAATGCTAACACCACCCCTCTTGAGACCAGCGCTGGATGCATTTCTCAATGAAGTAAAGAGTCAGGACGAGCTTTCTGAAAAAGCCGAAGATGACTCCACGCCCTAATAAATATTCTTATTGCTTTATCTAGACAGACACGCCGAACTAACCGTAGCCTTAATTTATCCCGCGTTCACTAAAATAATAGTCTGTCAACCGACCTTCATAGTATCTTCAAAAGCAGAACTCGTATCCGGTTTCTTACTAGACCTGCTTGACTCATAATTTGATATCTCATCCTCATATTGCATAGTTATGCCTATGTCATCCAAGCCGTTCAAAAGTCTGTGCTTAACAAATGGATCTATTTCAAAGCTTCTTTGCCAATCGGACCCTTCTAACTTCACAGTCTGACTGGATAAATCAATACGCACTTGCGAATCCGGCAACTCCTCAGCACGCGACATAAGATAATCAATGTCTGACTGGTCTAAAACAATCGTGAGTAGGCCCACTTTGGAACAGTTATTTCGAAAAATATCAGCAAATGATGGCGCTAAAATCGCCTGCACTCCAATATCCTCTAGACCCCAAACAGCATGTTCTCTCGAAGATCCACAGCCAAAATTTTGCTGCGCAAGCATTATCGGTGCACCCGTATAATTCGAATCATTCAACACAAAGGATTCTTCCTTACGCCACTCGTAAAAAGCGAACGGGCCATACCCAGATCTTTCAATTCTCTTTAGAAACTGTTTTGGCATAATTTGATCGGTATCAACATCTGCTCGATTAAGTGGAATTGTTTTACCTTGTATCGATTCAATAGTTTTCATTTTTTATTGCTCCCCAGTTAGATTTCACGGATATCTACGAAATGCCCAGCGACTGCGGCCGCGGCCGCCATAGTGGGACTAACCAAATGAGTTCTTCCACCGGCGCCCTGACGGCCCTCAAAATTCCTGTTCGAAGTCGAAGCAGACCGTTCTCCAGGAAGCAAAATGTCGGGATTCATACCCAAACACATTGAACATCCTGGATCACGCCATTCGAAACCTGCATTCTTGAAAATCGAGTCCAGTCCTTCGGCTTCAGCCTGTATTTTCACCGGCCCTGACCCAGGCACAACCATCGCCTTAACAGTCTCGGATATTCGCTTGCCTTTCAGAACTGATGCGGCCTCTCGAAGATCCTCAATACGTCCATTCGTGCAAGATCCAATAAAAACTCTGTCTATATTAATATCTTCTATGCGTTGTCCGGACTCCAAGTCCATGTACGTAAGAGCGCGTTCAGCCGTTTCCTTACCAGCCGCGGTCGTAAAATCCTCAGGTCCAGGAACACGGCCCGAAATTGGAACTGACTGAGCAGGTGTTGTTCCCCAAGTCACATGTGGTTCAATCTCAGAACCATTTAGCACTATCGAGTGATCAAATTCAGCTCCATTATCAGTCTTTAGTGAACTCCAATCTTTCACCGCAGCGTCCCAGGCTTCCCCCTGCGGAGCCATCGATCTTCCCTTCAAATACTCAAAAGTTACCTCATCAGGAGCAATTAGTCCGGCTCGCGCACCGGCCTCAATTGTCATATTACAGACCGTCATTCGAGCTTCCATAGAAAGAGATTCAATCAGCTCGCCTCGATATTCAATAACTCGTCCAACTCCTCCGTCGACGCCCATTCGTCGGATGATTGCAAGGATTACATCCTTAGATGTAACTCCTGGTGAAAGGGAACCGGTTACCTCGACCGACATAGTTTCAGGAGGTACCTGCGGTAGTGTTTGTGTCGCCAATACATGTTCAACTTCTGACGTGCCTATCCCAAAGGCCAATGATCCAAAGGCGCCGTGAGTTGATGTGTGCGAGTCGCCACAGACGATAGTCATGCCAGGCTGAGTCAAACCGTGCTCAGGTGCAATAATATGTACCACCCCTTGTCTCGTATCAAAAATATCCCAAAGAGGTATACCAAATTCCGCTGCATTTTTCTGCATAGTCTCTATTTGTTTAGTAGAAAGTGGGTCTGGATTTGGGAGATCTCGACCCTGAGTAGGTACGTTGTGATCCACCGTAGCTAACGTAAGGTCTGGGCGACGAACTGGGCGATCAGTTAAGCGTAAAGCCTCAAATGCCTGAGGAGATGTGACCTCATGAACCAAATGCAAATCGATATAAAGCAGATCTGGCTCACCAGTGTGAGAGCGAACAATATGTTGCTCCCATATTTTCTCGATAATTGTTTTTTTCACATCCATTACCAACCCCTTTATCTATCGCCCACAATTTAACTTCAAACTATCTTTACGAAGCCATCTGGTCATTCAATGAACGATTCATCGCATATATATACGCACGTGTACTAGCAACCAGTATGTCAGGATCAGCAGCTCTTCCCATATAACTGTAACCATTCGACTCAATTCGAATAGTTACCTCACCCTGAGCATCAAGACCTTCCGTCACAGATTTAACACTGTATTCAGTTAAAGTATTTTCTGCACCCGT
>JAPYRK010000043.1 GCA_029941115.1 Dehalococcoidia bacterium
AGGCATTCGGTTTGTTTTCTCGAATGAACCACTGCGCAGCCTGACACTGGCTGGCTGCGTTATGGGTTTTGGCGTCGGTGCCTACCAAATCCTAGTGCCGGAAATCGGCCGATATCAACTTGAGCTCAACGCAGGCATGACCTCCCTAATGTTTGCGCTAATGGCCGGCGGAATGATTATTTCAACTCTCTTTATTGCGTCACGCAAGAACTTAACGGCAAAAGGCCGGTACTTATTACTTGCACTGAATTGTCTCGGGCCTGGCCTCATGTTTATAGGTCTGTCAACCTCCTCATTACTGACATTTATTTTTCTGCCCTTTTGGGGTCTTTGTGGCGGAATACTCACGACTACCCAGCGAACTCTTCTTCAAGAAAACACGCCTACCGATGTTATGGCACGAGTGATGAGCGTAAATGTTTTCGCAAACGCGGGACTGTTACCGTTATCAGCCGGAGTAATCTTCGTTCTTCGCGGTTTCTGGTCGGCCGGTGAATCCATGACCGCAATCGGATTCATCGTAATGCTCTCGGCAGTCACTCTAGCCGCTACTCGCCGATTTTTATGGAGAAAATCACTCTAACGGCTCTACGTGTGAAGCCATATCAGGAGATACGTGGTTATTTTCTACAACTGTAACCAAGTATCATTCAGTGACGCTACAAACGGTCAGGTGTCAAGGCGCCAAAACCCGACTTATTAAAATTGGCGAGAGGAAAACCACTTGTCCGTTCAAACCGAACCAATCGCTAACGACGGCAACCCGCTAATTTCAGTTCTGAAATTGAAAGATTACAGATCTTTTTGGGTGGCTCAATTTATCGCCCAACTTATAGCGGGCGCTTTAAGGTTTGCATTCCTTTGGCATGCGCCCAATCTTGGTGACGTTGTTTGGACAGTGCCATTACTGGCCATCTCAACCGCACTGCCCGCGTTGATAGTGTCACTACCAGCGGGCGCTATTGCGGATCGCATGAATCATCGTATCTATTGCACCATACTCAGTGCCGCAACCGCAGTACTCCTTCTTCTAACAGGAGCTCTGCTCCTCACAGACTTATTGAATCTGTATCTTGCAGTTTTAATGTCGTTCCTGCTAGGAGCCACTGGGGCTGCGGGAATGCCAGTATACCAAGCTATGGTTCCGAAGTTGGTTGGAAGTGAACTACTTGCCTCCGGGGTTGCTCTGCAAAACCTAGGCATGATGGCGAGCATGGTAATCGGCGCAGTACTTGGCGGAGGTCTAATCCAATTCTTAGGAATGGGTTTATCGTTTCTGACCTGGGCAGTGCTTATGCTGCTCAGTACTTTGTTGTTTTTTGTAATGAACTATGACACAACTGATCGAACACAATCGAACAAATCTCTTAGTTCACTTGTTCCAGACATCTTGACTGGCATTCGGTTTACGTTCTCTAATGAACCATTGCGCAGTCTGACACTGGCTGGCTTCGTTATGGGTTTTGGGGGCGGTGCCTACCAAACTCTAGTGCCGGAAATCGGCCGATATCAACTTGGACTAGACGCGGGTATGACCTCCCTGATGTTTGGACTAATGTCCGGTGGAATGATTATTTCAACTCTCTTTATTGCGTCACGCAAGAACCTAACGGCAAAAGGCCGGTACTTATTATTTGCACTGAATAGTTTTGGGCCTGGCCTCATGTTTATAGGTCTGTCAACCTCCTCATTACTGACATTTATTTTTCTGCCCTTTTGGGGTCTTTGTGGCGGAATACTCACGACTACCCAGCGAACTCTTCTTCAAGAAAACACGCCTACCGATGTTATGGCACGAGTGATGAGCGTAAATGTTTTCGCAAACGCGGGACTGTTACCGTTATCAGCCGGAGTAATCTTCGTTCTTCGCGGTTTCTGGTCGGCCGGTGAATCCATGACCGCAATCGGATTCATCGTAATGCTCTCGGCAGTCACTCTAGCCGCTACTCGCCGATTTTTATGGAGAAAATCACTCTAGCGGAGATTCTACTGCTGTCATCGCGGTGATCCCCCAGTACTCGAAATTTTATGACCCTAAATAGTTAAGAGTATTTTAAGTAACTCAGAGCTCGCAGGCAGGCCGATTAGGTGTCCACACTGCTAGATACCAAGTTCGCCTCATCCAGTGAAAAAATGAATCCGAAACCTAATGAGTCAGTCTCGATACCGAAGGAGTAAAAATTAGTCTCAGATCAGTCCACCACCGCGTCGTTTTTTCGTGTAGGATGGCGTTGGTTTATAAACTTATAAATGTAAATAACCAATGACCTAAGAATAAGAATTTTATATTAGAGAAGTAGAGGTTGTATCGAATGAATGCTATACGAGATCGACTAAAGGCCGGAAAGACTGTCGTCGGCACCGCGGGTTCCTTATCAGAAGAAAACATGAGTATGCTGGCTAATTCAGGCTTAGATTTCATCCTTTTTGATACCCAACACTCACCGATAGAACTTAAAGAGTACAAAGATGCAATGGCGGCAATGCGTGGCAAAGAGGCTGCACCTATCGTACGAGTTAGTGCAAATCGTGCGGATCTGATTTGTTTCGCATTGGACCTTGGCGCCAGAGGAATCATCGTACCAATGGTAAATACCAAAGAAGAGGCTATCGAGATGGTGAGAGCCTGCCAATACTCACCACTTGGTGATCGCAGTAATGCGGGAGTTCGCGGTGAGTGGGGTGAGTTTGAAAACTATCGAGATTACTTAGATATAGTTAATAAAGAGCTTCTTATCATTCCCATGATTGAAACACAGCAGGCTATAGACAATATTGATGAAATCCTCAGTGTCCCCGGTATCGATGTCCTTTTGATTGGACCATCCGATCTGTCAATTGAACTCGATGTTCCGCTTGATTACCCAAGTGATACCTACCAAAAAGGGCTCGACACGATTGCAGCAGCCTGCAAAAAGCATGGTGTAGTGCCCGGGATGTACTTCATTCCGCCTGGAATGGATCCAAATTTCTACGTGGAAAAGGGATTTAAATTTTTCACGATGCCTTGGGCCCCATGGGCGTTACAAGGTATGGAAACCGGTCTCGCTGAGATAAATCGAGACTAGTCGCTGAAATGGCTAGTTTTACCTCTCACGTTAGTCTGTACATATGACAGCACTCGATAACGATTATTGCTCCATCATGGAGTTACGAGAACTCCTCGATAACAAAGATGTATCAGCGCGTGAGCTCGTAGATGATACGTTTCGAAAAATAAAAGAGAGTAACCCTGGGCTTAATTCCTTCGTACTGATGACGGAAAAGCTTGCCTTAAGTCAGGCCGCTAAGGCTGATGAACGCCTTGCAACAACTGGCCCTGTAAGCGTACTGGATGGGATTCCGCTTGCCGTAAAAGACCTTTACGACACTGCTGGCATAACGACTGCCGGAGGTACGGCCGCCTTTAAGAACAGAATCCCCGATGAGGATTCTGACGTCATTGATCTACTGCAGCGGGCCGGCATGATCGTTGTTGGCAAGACAAACACTCACGAACTGGCCATGGGTATGACCACTAACAACCCACATTATGGTCCTACTCGGAATCCCTGGGATTTGACCCGAGTCCCCGGTGGTTCTTCGGGCGGCTCAGGAGCTGCCGTTGCCGCCGGTCAGGTAGCAGCTGCGCTGGGAACTGATACTGGTGGCTCCGTAAGAAATCCTGCTGCCTTCTGCGGGATAACAGGACACAAACCTACTTTCGGGCTCGTAAGCACAAAAGGAATTATTCCTCTCTCAAAAACTTTAGACCACGCAGGTCCCATGACAAGGTCTGTTGAGGAATGTGCTCTAATGCTTGAGTGGATGCTCGAGCCTAGTAAACGTGTTTCTTTCGTTGATCAACTTGAAGATTCAATCGCGGGTCTGAGATTAGCAATCATCCCAAGTTTGCTCGAGAGCTGTCAATCAGGAGTCCTAGATTCATTCGAAAAATCAATATCTATTTTTCGTGGGCTTGGCGTTGAAATCACCGAACTTGAACCCATGCCTGATTATATAAATACGCGCGGAAAGCTCTCACCTATTGCAACTGCAGAAGGTTCGACCTATATCGAAAACATACTCCGTGATAATAAAGAGTTAATCGGCGAGCGAGTCCGCGCCCAGATGCTTACTGGCCTTGATGCGTCACTTCATGACTATGTTCGCGCCCTAGATTATCGGCGCGAGGTGGAAGCCAGTTTTGAGAACGCATTACATACGCATCAAATCCACGGATACATCATCCCCACCTGCCCGCAGGTAGCCGAGCCAATTACCGATGATCCAGAAAATTTGGGAAAAAAAGTTCGAAATACAAGTGTCTTTAATCAAACCAGGCAGCCATCCATCTCAGTACCAAACGGGTTTGACAGTGACGATCTACCAACGGGCCTCATGATTTCAACCGCGCAGGGCACCGATAGTCTAACGCTACAGATCGCCCATAATTTTCAAAAAGTTACTGATTTTCACCTGCAAAGGCCGCCCGCAGCGAAGAGCTAGCACCGTATAGTCCAACTCTATACAACTTAATGCGATTAGGCGATCAACTCGGGGCACTCGTTCTCTACAAATGGCTTCAACTCGTCGAGGGTTGCCTGTAAAGCCGCCACTGCTTTTTCAATCTCCCGGTCACTCATCGCTGTACTTGTACAGAACATTAGGCGTGACGCCGACATTACTCCATGCCGTAACATTCCAAGGTGCAACAATTGTCCAATGTGTTTGCTGACAATCAGTCCATCCAAGAAATCACGCGAGTCATTTAATGGTCCATTCGTGAAATTAATATTAGTCAGTGAGCCGATACCACTCGCATTCCCCAAAATTCCTGCCTGTATGAATGCTTGGTTGAACCCATCGCGCAATCTATCTGCTAATACATTAATCCGATTGCATTCATCCTCGTTAAACGTTTGCATAGCCGGCAGACCCGCAGACATCGTTAGGGCATTCCCTGAAAAAGTACTCGCGTGAACCACTGGGCTGGAACTATCCGGGCTAAATAATTGCATTAGATCCGTCCGTCCACCTACTCCTCCGACAGGTAATCCACCTCCAATTATTTTGCCCATGCAGGTGAGATCGGGTGTGACTCCAAAAAACCTTTGAGCCCCACCGTGATTTATCCTCAAAGAAATAACCTCATCAAAAATCAAAATAATCCCATTCGCAGTGGCTGCGTCACGAAGTGTCTGCAAGAACTCTCGCGTGGCGGGTATCATGCCCATCGAACCCAAAACCGGCTCAACAATTATTGCCGCTAGTTCAGAACTATGTTTCTCAATGAGATTTTTAGCCATCTCCGGCTGGTTATATGGGCAAATCACGGTCTCCTGTAACACGCTGTCGGGAAAACTTCCGTCAATTGGCAGTGAATTAGGTTCACTTAGATCTCCTCGTGAATCCGGCATGGGTACCAATGACACCTCAGCAAGTTCAAAGCTACCGTGATAGCCGCCCTCCATCTTCATAATTTTTTGCCGCCCAGTAGCCGCCCTTGCACACCTGATCGCCATCGTCGTTCCCTCGCTTCCCGAGCTGGTAAAACGCATTTGATCCACGGACGGAATTCTTTCAGTAATTATTTCGGCAAGATCGATCTGGTTTTGACTTGGCGCGGCGTACGCCGACCCAAGAGCAATCTGTTTCTGCACAGACTCAACTATTTCCTGACGCGCATGTCCGTGCACCAAGGATGTGAAATTATTCATGAAATCCAATGCTTCATGTCCGTCAGCGTCTTTCATCACACAGCCCGACGCCTCGGTGATAGTCAGAGGGTATGGCCCATAATGTGCGCTGGATCTTGTATCACCGCCAGGAAATACTTTTCGGGCCTTCACGTGTAATGCTTCTGAGGCAGGGCTAAATAGGCGATACTTAGTGACCAACGGATGCTCGTCTTGAGTCATAATATTTCTCCCGAACAAGTAATCCCACTCTTTTCAAGAGTTATATCACATTCGAGTGGTCCGCCGAGTTACTCAAAATCATGAAAATTAAAAGATAAATTATATATCGATGCCAAGCAGTTTGATAAATTTCTTCTTTTGCTCTTCGCTCATCTCATCAAAAACAGGAACCAGCATCTCTGTCACTGGAAAATCAGCAAACTCCGGAGATGAGGCCTGCATAGATGCCGCAATATTGTGAAGTCCATTGCCTTCCTCTGATCCCGCCATCAACGGGCCACGCACGGTTTCTGGAAAATACCGTTCTGACGGTTGCACCTCACCGTATGGATCTTCACGCCCAAGATATCTCTCAATTGCCTCACGCAATGCAACTTCACCGTCACCGCGCTTTAACTTCCCTTCGGCGCCATAAAAGGCACCGGACTGGTTACACAATGCAGCCCAGTGTGCTCGAACGTGAAATCCACGGATCGCAAGTGCGTCCTCGGGTTCGCCATCACCACCAGTTACTTCACCGTTCTTAACCATGATGTAGTAACCGCACTGTGTGCGGCCACTTTTCATCAGTCGATCTGGTGGATGGGTATAGCGTTCAGTAAAGGCCCATTCAAAATCAGCAGGTAGGTCAGCCGCCTTAAGAATTTTTACAGCTGCAGCCGCGCAGGCCTCGCCCCACTCTTTAGACCCAAATTCACCCTCTTTTTTCAAGCTCGAAATATCGATAACGTACATAATATTCTCCGGTTACTCAATTTAATGAAGTCAATCATTCGAAAACACAATCCCGACATGGGAAAATAGAGGTGTACTAACCCAGCACAACTGATTCTTCAGGATAACGAATAGTTCCGGCAACCTGCTGTCGATCTGGATCACCGGCCAACACGGTCAGAGCCGCAAGCGGACCGATACGTCCCACGAGCATGGTAGTAGCCAGTAGCATTTTCCCAATATCACCTAATTCAGCAGTCAATCCAGTAGAAAATCCGGTCTTCGAAAATGCGGACGCCGTCTCGAAAATAACACTCTCAAGGTTCGCGGTCGTCACTTGTGAAATTAACAAGACCATTGTCATTAGAAAAATCAATGAGCATGTAAGAAATGTCAGTGCAATACGAAAATCATGATTGGTTATCCCACGTCCAAAAATCGCCTGCTGCTGATCCCCTCGGAGGACACTTAAAAATTTGTGTGCCACCAACCCAAACGTTGTGAGCCGAATGCCACCTCCAACGCTGCCTGAGGCGCCGCCGATAAACATTAATGCCGTCACAACCAGGAGAGTTCCAGTATCGGGTGTGGACCAATCGATTGTTGAAAATCCTGAACTCCGTGTGAACGAACTCTCAGTGATGGCGTGAAATAGTGCGTCAAACACACCCCTGTCGGACAGTACTCCATTTCCGATATACTCACGCACAAATACCCAGACTGCACCCACAGTCAACAACAAGAGTGACGTGGAAAATATTATCTTGCCGTCAAGCGACAATCTTCGCCAAATTTCGCGAAGAGCCTGAGGTCTGATTGATAGAACGTAGGCCCTGATACTTCTGGTGGCTCCTAATCGCATCTTAAAAACTTCGCGGTACGATCCGAGCAGATTGTGGAGCACTAATAATCCAAAACTACCAATAACCGTAAAAAAGCTAAAAATTGCCATGAGCAAGTTGTTATCAGTTACCGCACTGAATTCTCCCCAATATACGAAACCTGCGCTATTAACAGCAGAAATAGCGAGAAATACCGAAGGCCATAAGGCACTCAGCTGGACCTGCCCATCTGCGATAGAAAAGCTAATGAATATAAGTATGAATGCAACTAACTGCATTCCCAGCATAAACTTGAGAATCCACCAAAGACCTAATCGCGATTCATCCTGACCAGCGCTCAGGCCTTGTGCTCTCCTGATTTGATTCTCCCGCAGACCGGTTAACTGTCCAATCCTAAGGAGAAGAGCGGCCAAACCCGTGAACGCTCCCAAACCGCCTAGTTGAAACAAACCAAGCAAGATCAGCAAGCCACCCGTAGACCAGACAAGATTGGTATCAACCACTACCAGACCCGTCAATGTCACCGCTGAAATTGACGTGAAGATTGCGTCAACCAGTGACACCTCAGTATCCCCTGTAGAACTCATCGGAAGCTTTAGAAGTATCACACCAATTAATGCGAGAGCGGGCCACATCGCTACCCATAAATAAAAGCCGTTTGAAGGATTCGTTCTGAAAGCCGCAACGATCCTTTGAAATATTCCCTGGTCGTTCTCAAAATTATTATTGTGATTCATAGCAGATTTCGTAAATCAACCCATCAATATACAAGTCCGATTCACAACGCCGCGTGCAGGACAGTCATCCTAAGCTATCGAAATTATACGCCTACTTTACTCTTTCTTAATACCTTCTCCTATACATGTCGTGAGAAAATTTGCTTTCCAGCCAAGTAAGGTGCACTATTAAGGATTGAGTTACCACTAAATCAGTATTCAAGAGAAATGAGGATTCCTTCAATGAAACTTAAGTTTCCAGTAGGCCGTAATTTATTAATCGCACTTCTTGGCCTCGTGTTAATTGGATGTTCGGGCGAAACCGTCGTAAGCGGCGGCGCTAGTGCAGAGGATATTGCTGCAATTCGGTCTGACCTTGCTGATATAAAAGGTCGAATCTCATCGCTCGAGGCTGATGTGAGTGCGGCAAACAAAGGAATAACCGAGGCAAACAAAGAAATAACCAAGGCTAACGAAGGAAATACGGGTTTACAGGGACTCTTTTTACAACTTCCCGATGGGAGTGCTCAATTTGCCACAGCAACTCCGGTCGCAATCGTCGATTACGACAAATTCGGATTTGTCATCCCGTTTCCCGCAACGGTTGAACCTGTGGCTTCCGGAATTGGTGGTGGTGAGGCCTCTGAAGAGAGCGGAACACTGCTTGCAAGCGCCGGTGGCGTGAGCTTGTTAATGACTTGGATCACAACTGACCCACCGCTAACCCCGCAGGAGTCGGTACTTGGTGCTTTTGAGCTCGTTTCAGCGGCTACCGGTTCGAATTTCCAAGTCACAGGCGCCGGTGCAGAAGGACTTGAAGTGGACGGAGAACAGGCATCATACGCTACGTTCGCTGCATATGATGCAGATGGAGGGATTGATGGTGTCGCCGTTATTGGCGGATGGATCTGTCAATCCAGCGCTCGAAGTTATGCCTTAACCGTAACGGGCGGTGATTTAGATGCGGTATCAGGTTCATTTTTCTACTTTGCAGATAGCTTCCGTTGTGGAAAATAGAAAAAAGACCAGAAATTAATGTTAGAGGGATTTTCGGAGTAGATTTATGAGTGGGCTACTAATTCGTAAAAGTATGAGACGGAAATTGCAAAAAGTTTTCTCACTCGTGTTAATAATCTTTATATTGTTTTCTCAGGTAAGCGCCGGTATAGCTGTTGCGCACGGTCATGACGGCGGCGGCGGTGGTGGCGGCGGCGGCGGTGGCGGTGGCGGTGGCGGTGATCCTCCACCAGCACCAGCAC
>JAPYRK010000044.1 GCA_029941115.1 Dehalococcoidia bacterium
GAAACTATGGTGGACCCGATCGGGATCGAACCGACGACCTCCACACTGCCAGTGTGGCGCTCTCCCAGCTGAGCTACGGGCCCCCGTAGTAAACATAATTTTAGCGCACCACACCTACTTGATCGAGTCAGAGCTAAAACTAAAACTCTCCACTGTTGATATCGAAAATAGTCAATAGTCGGTTAGACTCATTCTCAGGCCAACAGATAGATATAATAAAAACAAAAGGAGAAAATATGAGGCCACTTGAAGGAATTAAAGTAGTCGATCTCTCGCGACTCGCACCTGGGCCATACGCGTCCATGTTACTGGCTGATCTCGGTGCGGATGTTCTTTTGGTTGAAGCCCCTCCGGGGACCGTGCAAGGTTCGGCCGGAAGCCCAGGCTCGAAGGACGCACAAGAGAGAAGGCGTGCGTACAACCCTTTATCCCGAAACAAAAGATCAATAACCGTCAATCTAAAGGCCGATGCAGGTCGGCAAATAGTCCATGAATTAGCAAAAAATGCTGACGTCTTCCTTGAGGGCTTCAGGCCCGGTGTCACAGATCGTCTAGGTGTAGGCTATGACGCCATCTCCCGAGTAAATCCTAGAATCGTATATGCTTCGCTCTCAGGTTTTGGGCAGACTGGCCCTTACTCTGACATGGTTGGCCATGACATCAATTATATATCAGTCGGAGGTGCTCTCGCGATGATTGGGCGAGAAGGACAACCTCTGTCGATTCCCCAAAACGTAATTGCTGATTTCGCTGGTGGGGGACTAATGACCGCCTTCGCAATCACAAGTGCCCTTCTAGCTCGACAAAACACTAATCGTGGCCAATATCTTGATATGTCGATGTCGGACAATGTGTTGTATCTATTAGCTAGCCAAAGCGGAGGAGTACTGGCTGGCGGAGCTTCCCCTGTGCCAGGCATGCCGGGATTAGGTGGTGGATCTCCTCATTACAACGTGTACGAGTGTGCTGACGGCAAATATATATCTCTTGGTTCCCTTGAGCCGAGATTTTGGGAAAATCTTTGCAAAATATCAGGGCGTGAGGATTTGATTGAATCAGAAGCTGACACGAGTAAACATGAAGAATTCGCAGCACACTTGAAAGATATGTTCGTTAAGAAAGATCGAGACACTTGGTTTGCTGAGCTAAAAGATATCGAACTTTGTGTAGCCCCTGTTCTAAATATTGATGAGGCTCTACACGATCCCCATCAGCAGCACAGGCAGATGATGGTCGAAGTTGAAGATGACGTGATCGGAACTGTCGAACAGGTTGGCATAGGACCGAAGTTCTCTGACACTCCAGGAGAGGTCAGAACAACGGCTCCAAGTCCTGGTAAACATACCGATCAAGTGCTAGAGGATTTGGGATATGATTCCAGCAAAATCAACTCGCTACGAGACCAAGGAATTGTTGCTTAACTGATATAAAAGATAAAAGAGTGGGAGGACATGTCCTCCCACTCTTTCAATCATCTCTGATTATTTAGCTAAAGCGCCATCAATCTAAGTGCAATTTAACCATTCAAAGATGCGTCGGATGCATTGAATTCATCCACAGTCTGACGGCCATTCCACATTGGGGTAGCTCCTTCGAGACTAATGATTTGTCCCCAATTCTCTTCAACCCACTCAGCACTCGGCAACGAATCAGTGCCGTGTTGGATACCTGGGGCCTTTACCATTACCGCACGATTAAAGTTACCAGCTCCAGCTTCAATCATCATACCGCTATCTTTATTTTCTTCCGAACACATGTAAACAACAGCTGGAGTAACAAATTCTGGCTTCATCTGCTCCAGTCGCTCTTCGTCCATAACTGTCGCAGTTAACCGTGTTCCAGCACCAGGCATAAGGCTGTTAACCGTAACGTTGTACTTCAAGCCTTCCTGCTTCAAGACGTTCATCAAACCGAGGTTAGCGGACTTTGCAGCTCCATAATTTGCCTGACCAAAGTTACCCCAAATACCGCTCGAAGATGATGTCAAAACTACACGCCCATAACCCTGTTGCCTGAACACAGGCCATACATGGTGAAGGACCGCATAAGTACCCTTCATATGGACATCCATGATGATGTCCCAGTCCTGTTCAGTTATATTATGCATGGCCTTATCGCGCAGAATTCCCGCGTTCGTAATAACAATATCAACTCGTCCCCATGCTTCCATACATTGACGAACCATTTCAAGTCCATTCTCATAGTCAGAAACTGATCCTAAGTTCGCGATTGCTTCACCGCCCGCAGACTTAATCTCGTCAACGACTATTTGTGCGGCCGCAGCATCGTCACCGCTCCCAAAAATATCTCCACCTAAATCATTAACAAGGACTTTCGCTCCCCTGCTGGCAAGCTCAAGGGCATATGAACGCCCCAAACCATTACCCGCACCAGTAACAATGGCAACTCGTCCCGTGAAATCTAAAGTCATAATTCCCTCCACATATTCTTTTAATCCACAAATTAAATTAAACGTACAACGGAGCATCGCATGGTTGAGCGAAAAGCGCGACCCAAAAACAAGCAATACAATCTATATCATGTTAATTTTCATTGCTGTTGCGACCGGAGGTGCGATTGGTGCCACACTTCGCTACTCACTAAT
This sequence comes from Dehalococcoidia bacterium, assembly GCA_029941115.1. Lineage (GTDB taxonomy): Bacteria > Chloroflexota > Dehalococcoidia > UBA2979 > UBA2979 > UBA2979. The sequence continues at coordinate 2,606 of JAPYRK010000044.1, forward strand.
CCGCATCCTTACTGGGCCATTGATAATCTCCGGACTCCCGACGCTCGTCGTGAACGTCGTTGGTACCTTATTGTTGGGTATTTTTTTTGGCTACGTCGAATCACGAACAGCAGTCCCAAAATATCTCGTGACTCTTGTCGCGGTGGGAGTACTTGGCGGATTCACGACATTTTCGTCCTATATGTATGAAGTAGTTCTTCACAAGGAATTAGACGACATGCTCTGGAGCGGATTGATATTACTCGCTACACTCGGGTTAGGTTTACTCGCGATGATGATTGGGCTTGCGGTAGGACGGAATGTCTAGATATCAGACAATATTTTTTACATTCGGTACCCCCTACCCTTGGTTCAATTTGGACAAGTTTGGAAATACTAAATCATGAAAAGATTAATCATATTCATCGGTCTCTTTATAACCCTAGGGGCTTATTTGGCCTCCATTCTAAAAGCTTCCGAAGTTGGGGCTGATGAGCCCGCGCCAGCTAAAAAAAGTACATCCGAAAATATCAAAGTCAATGACAATAATGATTCGATTGATGAGGTTTCAGAACTGCTTAGCGATTCCGTAAATTTAAACTGGCCTCCAATACACGTGGCAGTCGACCGTGGCGATAGAGAGGGCTTATTAGAAGTGTTAGAAGCAGGAGCTGATACAGAATCAACGATTGAGGGAGGGTTTACAGCTCTCTATCAGGCCGTAGACAGAAAACGACCTGACTTAATAGGTCCACTATTGAGCTATGGAGCAAATCCCTCCACACCCGCGACATCTGGCTGGACTCCGTTACATTGTGCCGCAATTGACGCCCCAGTAGAAATCATCACAGCGTTCGTTGAAGCCGGAGCAGCTCTTAATCTGAAAAATGACAATGGCCACACACCACTACACCTAGCAACCGTAAATGAAAATGCGGACGCTATAAAAGCATTGCTCGACGCTGGATCAGACAGAACAGTCCAAGATAATGGGGGCCTTACACCTGAAGCTCTTGCAGAATCAAAATCAATTCAATCACTATTTCTTGAGTGATGAGTCCAAATAGGTCATATCCAGCGTCTCATGTTACACACTTAATAGAATTCCTATCGCAACAGGTGCCCCAAGAGAGCTATAGAGCAACAAAAACTTACTAAGCCGTTGTTTTGACTCAGGATCAGTAACTTGGCGAATTTTCGCGGTCAGAACAATAAGGCCGATCAAATGAAGAACTAGAAGCGAAAGAAATACTGAAATCATCAAAAACTCCTTGGAGCGCAGTTTAGTGTGGAATGAGTCAAAAATGCTAAGTTTTATGACACATTCGGCAACATAAGGATATGAAGGTAAACAACCTTGTTATCCCTTATAGTTATGGAGCTCAGTATAGAACACTAAGAGGTTTCTTTGAAAATACGATTGTTGTCTCTACTATTACCTTTGTCGCTTCAGCGGCCCTCCGTTGCATAGAGCAACCGGGAGGGCATACCTCGTATTTTTGCAATTTATACTAAGACTAAAGGTTAAAAGACAATGACTAATAACAATAACGATAACGCGTATATTGTCGATACAACTCTTCAAGATGGCGAACAATCTAGCGACGATTATCAGCCATTGGTATTAGAAAAAAAATGGCAAGACAACTGGGATAAGCAGGGTCTTTATTTAACACCCGATACTGATACCAGTAGACCCAATCGATATCACGCCACGATGCTTCCGTACCCATCCGGTGATCTTCACATCGGTCATTGGTGGGCTATGGCACCTTCGGACATGCTCGCAAGGTTTTATAGAATGAACGGATACAATGTCCTTTTTCCCATGGGATTTGATGCATTCGGCCTGCCGGCTGAAAATGCCGCAATCCAGAGAGGCATCCATCCTCAGGAATGGACTACGACTAACATCGAGCGGATGCGTGGGCAACTAAAACGCATGGGAGCCATGTTTGATTGGTCTCGTGAGATAAATACTTCGTCACCGGATTATTATCGATGGACTCAGTGGTGGTTTCTGCAACTATTTAAGAATGGCTTGGCATACAGAACCGAAACATCGGCAAACTGGTGTCCAAAATGCCAAACAACCCTAGCAAACGAACAAGTAGTGAGAGAAGGCGTTTGCGAACGTTGCGAATCACCAGTATCGCAAAAGTCAATGCCACAGTGGCTATTCAAAATTACTGAATATGCTGAGGAACTATTGGATTTTAGTGATATGAATTGGCCAAATTCTGTACTTCGGATGCAAGAAAATTGGATAGGAAAATCAGAAGGCGCTGAGATTGTATTCGATATCGATAGTCCAAATATAAGTGAATCTCTTTCCGTTTTCACAACCAGGCCAGACACTCTGTACGGCGTTACCTTTATGGTCTTGGCACCAGAACACCCTCTAGTAAATGAGTTGGTCACTCCAGAATTTAGTCAACAGATAAAACTTTACCAAGAGGATTCAGCACGCGTTACTGAAATAGAACGACAGTCGACAGTTCGTGAAAAAACTGGAGTATTCACTGGTACGTACTGTCTGAATCCCATGAACAACGAAAGAGTCCCTATTTGGATTGCTGATTACGTACTGGCGACATATGGAACCGGAGCAATTATGGCGGTGCCCGCGCACGACCAGCGAGACTTTGAATTTGCGAAGAAATACGAACTGCCGATTAGAGTCGTGATCGCGCCAGAGAATTGGTCTGAAAATCAGGAGCTAGAACAGGCATATACAGGTAAAGGTAACTTGGTGAATTCCCAGGAATTCACATCACTCGACGCGAGCGACGCGATTACAAAAGTTATTCAGCATGTGGAAAGAAATAATTTTGGTAGCAAAAAAACACAGTTTCGTATACGTGACTGGTTGATTTCTCGACAGCGCTATTGGGGAGCCCCTATCCCAATAATTCATTGTGCTGCTTGCGGTACCGTCCCTGTGGATGAAGATGAGCTTCCCATTAAATTGCCGACCGAAGTTGAGTTCCTGCCTACAGGTCAAAGCCCTCTGTCACTAGCTGAAACATTTGTGAACGTGAGCTGCCCTGAATGTGGTGCACCTGCTAAACGTGAAACCGATACAATGGATACTTTTATGTGTTCTTCCTGGTATGTATACAGGTATACGGATCCAGCCAATATGAACTCACCTGTTGGACCCATCGCAACAGAGAATTGGCCCGCCGTTGATCAGTACACAGGTGGAGCGGAGCATGCCGTTATGCACCTACTGTATGCAAGATTTTTCCATAAATTTGGACGAGACATTGGCGTTCTACGAGGAAATGAGCCATTCCTAAACTATTTTGCTCAGGGCCAAGTACTTGGTAAAGACGGACAACGAATGTCTAAAAGCCGGGGAAATGTAGTAGCGCCTGACGAAATCGTCGATCAATGGGGAAGTGATGCGTTCAGAGCACACCTCGCGTTCATGGGCCCTTGGGAAAATGGGGGACCATACTCAGAAGGGATCATTGGAATCTCCAGATGGTTGAATAGAATCTGGGTTCTAGCTAACTCAGACTATAGCCAAAAAGACATACCTGGGCACGATGAAGAAGTTCTACGATTGGTGAATCAGACCATTCAGCGTGTTACGCGTGATTTAGATGAAAAGTCATTTAATACGGCTATTGCTGCTCTAATGGAATTGACTAATGAACTTTCAACCAGTCGAGAGAGCGGAAATATCACGCATGAAAACTGGGCATTCTCAATAAAGTCCTTATTACTTTTGTTGGCGCCGATTGCGCCACATATTTCAGAAGAATTATGGCAGAGAGCAGGCGTAAAAACCTCAATCCACCTTGAAAGTTGGCCCACAGTGGATGAGTCGGCTCTGATCGTCAGCGAGATTGAAATTCCAGTTCAAATCAACGGTAAAGTAAAGTCGAAAATTATGGTCCCCTCGAATGCAACTCAAGACACCGTGTTAGAAATCGCAAAAGCTACGGATCAGATAGGAAAAGTGTTGTCAGCCCAGCCTATCAAGAGAATAGTCTATGTTGAAAATCGTCTACTAAATATAGTTATCTAATCATCTGATTTCGAGTACTCATCATAAGGTTCAAATAATTCATCTGAAATAAATGGAAGTTGACTGTCTTCCAAATAATTCTCTCGATCTTTGAGCTGAACGGATGATTCATCGATAGTTGGCTTCACAACTTGCAGTGATGGAATAATTTGTTCTTGATCGCTCTTTTGAGATAAGAATTCATTTGATGGACTAGGCCTCGACAATGCACCGACCAACTGGGATTCGGGCTCGTCATCTAACGTTCTAAAAGTTATGTCTGCCGCTACCTGATTAACCGATCCACTGGCGCCGTCAAGGTTATCAACATCAAGGTGATCGCTGATTTCCCCGGCTTGATCTTTAATGAATTCTGACAATTTAATAAGTGTCTCAACAGCCTCATTTTGAACTTGGCTAACATGATCCAGGTGTGCTTGACTGCTGTGCTTAATTTTCTCTTGCAAGTCCAAAATCTGTCTGACTTTATTGTCCTCCGATAAAATTTCAGTTGCCTCTCCTTCAGCCGTGGCAACTATCTCACTGGCCATGCCCCTAGCATTCTCGATGATCATTTCTGCTTGGGCACTACTTTGGGATAAAATTTCTTCCGATTTTAACCTAGACTCAGCCGCTATTTGTTCAGCAAAAGCTTCAATTTCCAAACGGGAGTTTGCATTTTGTGATGCTTTTGTAACTGCGACATCAATTAGTTCGAGCAAATCTGAACGTTCAACCCATATTCTTCCACGAACCTGTGTTTTTCCTTCAAGCAATTCGTGTATTGCTGATAATGCATCAATTAGCTCCACTTGATCCTCCTCCTAATCAATTACTCTCTATTTGTTATTAAATTTCTCACTTATAGCGATTGCCACTTGCTCTGTAACAAAATCGCTCACATCTCGGCCAAATCCTGCTAACTCGCGAATTCGAGTACTTGAAACAAATAACGTTTCCAATGACGTCATTAAATAGATTGACTCTATATCAGGAGCCATATGCCTATTCATCAAAGCCATATCAAACTCGTATCCAAAATCACCCGTTCGTAGGCCTCTGACAATTGCTGCTGCACCCACTGACCTTGCTGAATCCACGGTCAAACCCTCGATCGGCGTAACTCGGATATTAGTCAGTTTCTTTTCGTCGGTCGCGTTCTGGAAAAATGCCATCCGCTCGTCAAGCGTGAAAATTGTGCTTCGCGAATAAGCAACCCCTATAACAACTTCGTCAAACAAGCTTGACGCACGCGCAGCTATGTCGACATGCCCCATCGTGACTGGATCAAATTTTCCTGGGTATAGCGCTGTAACCATAATTTTCCTCTCGACTCCTTATTTATACTCTGTCCCGCCACCAATAAATCGCAACTGCTCCACGTCCTTGTTGCCGATTCTTATACAATGGAATATCGCAAATTGAATCGGGTACCGACTGGTCTCCAGCATGCTCCAGCACTAATACCGCCTGATCTGCTAAAAAGCCTTTAAGTTTATCGGTAAGAGTGTCCTGAAGGTTCGACTCATGGTATGGAGGGTCAGCAAATACAAGTGTGAAAGAAGCTTCTGAGGTAGGTAACCATTTTTCAACGGTTAAGTGCTGGACCGAAGCACGGCTTGAAAATCGCAACCTAGTTAAATTGCTCCTGATCGTATCTACAGCTGCTCGATCCCTTTCAACAAACACGGCTGACCCAGTCGATCGGGATAATGCCTCAATACCAAGCGCGCCGCTTCCCGCATATAAATCAAGAATCTCATCAAAATCAGTCTCAATCGATTCCAAAATAGAAAAGAGGGTTTCTCGTAATCGAAGGGAAGTCGGACGAACACCAGGTGAACTAGCGACAGATAGACGCATGCCTCCTGCACTTCCTGAGATTACTCGAGGGTTTCTAGAAGTTGGCTTGTTAGTTTTGATCATTTACACTCTCCGCTCATTTCCTAGTTCAGCGCGGGGCCTGGTGGCCCAGGTGGCGGTGTCGCAGTAGCTGTTGCTGTGGCAGTA
>JAPYRK010000045.1 GCA_029941115.1 Dehalococcoidia bacterium
GGAAATAATAGCGAATAGGGCAAAAGAGTCAGCGATTAGAGTTATAGCGACTAGTCCAAGTGTGATCAGTAGATTTATTTTATTATTGAGATGATTTGGTTCAATTATCGAGAAAATGGCAATGATCATAACTCCCACGAGTAGAAGATTGAACACCATGAGGAGGTCTCGGTCGTTTCTCAAGTCTGACTCGCCCAAAACTAGTGATAGCAAATAGATGGATACCATCACAAAAATTATTGGCGAGAAAATCCTTGCAAGTAAATGTAATAAATTGCGTAGAAGATTTGGGTTTGGGCGAAGAATTAAACTTGCAACAACCGGCGTGACGGACACGGTAGAAATAATTATTGCTACGACAAGTGTCTCTTCAAGTTCGATTTGGATGGTGCTGAAAAGCAGAGCAGTCATTGCCAACGAGATGCCACTGCCAATTCCCAATAACAAACAAAGAAGCGTGACGTCTCCTGCATATCTTAGAAATTGCAACCCTCTCATCAGGTTGAAGCCGGCAAAACTGGTTCCAAGAAAAAAGAACATAACTAGGGGTGTATAAATCAGCGCAATTTGAAGCGAGTCAGTTTGGAAGGATTCCGTGAAACTTTCACAGTATGGAAGACCTGGAGGTAGGTCGTAGAGTAGTGGTAAAAAATTAATATACGCAATCATGACGAGCACACCGAGAGCAACGAATATGATTTCATTACGTGATCGTGTTCTAAAAATTAAGCAATACAAAATTAATGGGACTGACGGGAGTATTCCTATGTTAGTAAGGTAGTAGCAGGATTGGCTAATACCAGAAAAAGCCAGTGGAGCATTGGCTAAAATCAGCGCAATGGCAAAAATAAAAATGATGGTTATTGTACTTGACCGTGCCGACATTTAGGTTCCTGTCTTGTATGATTCCTCGATCATAGGGATTAAAACATGAAAGTTCGCTGACTATGCACATTAGCTCAGTGTCAAAGTCTCATGTGTGAATGATTGAAACTGAATGATGGTCTTCTGAAAATTTGCTATACAACTTTTATATGCGGGTGCCCCTCACCTAAAGTAGGAGCTGAGCAACCGTTGACTCGCACTACTAGTATTAAAAACATGACACGGCTACTCAACTCGTTGCTTCAAAGAATATTCGTGCCTTTTCATGCATTTGTTTTTCGTATTACTAGCGGTAGGCTCATGAATCAAATGAAAGGCATGGATTTTTGCGTCGTAAGAACTAAGGGCGCTAAATCAGGAAAAATTAGATATATCCCCTTAATGCATGTCCCTTATGAAGAAGGGGCAATCTTAGTTGCCTCATTGGGTGGCTCAGATGTTAATCCGTCATGGTATTGGAACATCAAAGCGAATCCAGAGATTTTAGTTTACTCAAAAGGAAAAAAATTAAACTTAGTTGCAGAACAGGTGAGTGATGATAAAAAGACTGAATTGTGGCCTTTAATTTGTTCCTTTTACCCTCCTTATGATGCTTATCAAAAGAGAACAGAAAGAAATATACCTGTTTTTAATTGCCAACCCTAACTGGTGGGCCGTGATTTCAGCATAATATGTTCGACCACCCCCCACCATGAAGAGGCAGGGGTGCAACCTTTCGACCCGCCCCCTGCCGCAAACGTGCCGCAACAACACCAGACAACGCCAGACAACACCAGCTAACGTGTGGTCACTGGAATCCCTTATATAGATGGGAAAGCGGACAATAAAAGGGAAGCCAGAATGTTGCTAATTTTCACTGGCAGTGTGGAGGTCATGGGTTCGAGCCCCATCGGGTCCACCATAGTTTCCCCTTATGTAGTAAGGGAAACCAGTTTCACCGTCTATAACATGTGTTCTATAATCCTGAAAATGGTCACAATTTGGTCACAATTTCTTAAGAATTGTTCCAATTTACCTATACAAAAACAGCTCTATTTAGCGTCTCTTCTGCGCTTAGCTTTGGCTCTGCAACCCTCGCTACAGTATTCTCGACGGGATGTAGTGCCTACCTTTTTAACGAGCTCTGGCATTCGATTTCCTCCCACGATTAATCGGATTGAATATGTGATTACTTTCTAGGATCTACGACAACTTCAACCGAATGAATCACCTCCGTGAATGCGAATGGAGCTGAATAGTTATCAGTGATAGGTGACAGGATATCTTTCCCGACATCGGCGCCATTTTTTTGAGCATTGCGATTGATTGGGACAGTTAAGCTCTTGAGCGGTTCTCCATTGACCATGATAGTTGCTGTACCCCCGCGGCCCTGCTCAGCGTATTCAAATCTGACTGAAAGTTGCATCGGCCCTGGCTTTAGCTCGAAAGGGGAAGATACCGACATGCCTTTTCCTAGTGCGGTATGGGCGAAACATACTTGCTTATCTTTTATGTAGAGTGAAAAACCATCAATAACCGATCCCTGGGAATAAATAACGCCTTCCGAATCATTTCCTGAGATTTCAATACTGGCGTCGACTTGCCAATTTCCACGCCCTATCTGCGGAGCTAGTGAACTCGGGATATGCGAAATCGGCGGTGTGAACCGATATCGAAGACTTTCGTGATATGCGCCCGGGCGAGGACTACTTCCTCCCGACTGGATTGTGCGATCTGCCAGTGGCAGGACATTATTTTTACCGGCCTCGATCCACCAGAGATCTATGAGTTCTCTCAAACGCTCAGGTTCAGACTCAGCCAGATTATTCATTTCTGAAAAATCTTCAGCCAGGTTGTATAACTCCCACACGTCATCGTCATAAGAGGCACCTGGTGCGTGACGTGTCACTGCTTTCCAGCCATCATGCCATATGCCCCGATGTCCAATCATTTCAAAATACTGCACACCTTTTTTGGACGGCTGGTCGGGATTTTCGTAGGTATATCTGAAACTTGTTCCCGTGATTGGAAGTTGAGCATGCCCGTTGTAGCTGTCCATCGGCGTTATATCGAGCATATCTAGAATCGTTGGTGTGATATCAGACACATGGTGGAATTGATTCCGGATAGATCCGCCACTCTTGATTGACTCTGGATGATGAACGATCATTGGTACTCTCACACCTCCTCCGTGAGTGTCCTGCTTGTACCACCGGAGCGGCGTGTTGCCTACTTGTGACCAGCCCCATGGAATATCTGTGAAGCTTTTTGGCCCCCCGATATCGTCCATAACGTCAGCCATTTCATCCATATTTTCTTCATTGAGTTTTCGACCTCGCGCCTCGATTACGGCACGACCGTCATTCAAGGCACTCAATCCACCTCCTGACCCGAGATACATGACACCTGTTGGTCCACCTCCCTGGCTGGTTCCGTTATCTGCCGTCAGAACAATTATAGTGTTATCAAATTGATCGATTGACTTCAAATGGTCGACAATGCGCCCAATTTGTCTATCGGTATGCTCGAGGAATCCAGCCCATGTTTCCTGAAGGCGACACATGAAAGCTTTTTCTTTGTCTTCTAGTTCGTCCCATGGTTTGACCCCAGGATTCCGAGGCGGGAGGACTGTGTCATTGGGTATGATGCCTAATTCTTTTTGCCGGCGGAAGTATTCTTCCCGAATCACATCCCAACCTGCATCAAACTTCCCACGATACTTATCTATATAGTTCTTGGGGGCGTGATGGGGTTCGTGCATTGCACCTGTCGCAAAGTACATGAAAAACGGAGTGTCAGGATATATCGACTTTTGGTCATTGATGTATTCAATCGCATGATCGACGAGGTCATCAGTTACGTGGTACCCCTCATCTGGTGTTTTCGGAGGGAATACAGGATGATTATCGTGAGTGAGTTCAGGATAGTACTGATCAGTGGCTCCAGGAAGAAAACCATAAAATCTGTCGAAACCACGTTGCAAGGGCCATCCGTGCCTCGGGCCTGCTGCTGAATTATGTTCTGCCGGATTTAAATGCCATTTACCGAGAGCGTAGGTGGAATATCCTTCCTCTCGCAAGATCTCTGCGAGAGTTCCGGCATTGCGGGAAACGAGGGCTCGTCGGCTTGGGAAGCCAATATCGTGCATATTTGCAAGGCTCCCCATGCCAACCGCATGATGATTTCGTCCTGTCAACAGTGAGGCGCGAGTCGGGGAGCAGAGCGGTGTGACGTGGAAATTCGAATACCGTAGACCACCAGCAGCAAGTTCGTCGAAATACGGTGTATCTATGACTGATCCGTAACAACCGAAGTTTCCAAAGCCGGTGTCATCGAGAAGTACGACTAAGACGTTTGGACTGGTTCCGTCATGTGAAGAAGGTGGTTCTGGCCAGTCAGGAGTAGATTCTGAGAAGGTAGTGCCTATTTTTCCTTTGAAATCAGTAGCGCTCATATCTTTATTCCTTCACATATATTCAGATAGGTACAAAGGGAAGCATAGCGGGTTCGAGCCCCTCCGGGTCCACCATAGTTTCCTTGTATATAGCAAGGGAAACCAGTTTTACCGTTTATATCTTGTGTACTAAAAATGTGATTTTGGTCCTAATATCTGAAAAAAATATCCCAGTTTGCCTATACTAAAACGAGTTATTGATGCCTACCTTGATGAGGTCGACGGCACCATCGACAAAAGAAAAGTTGGTAGATATGCAAATAAAGACCCAGATCAAACTCATCAAGCAGCTAGAAACACATCTTGATGCGGGCACCAACGTTGATGCTGGTGGCCTGATGCTCAACCCTGCGAACGTGTACGCCGATCCAGATCTCGCCGAACACGAGTGGAATGAGTTCTTTCTTCAACATCCACAGGTTGTAGGTCTGTCTGGTGAACTTGCTGGGCCCGGCTCATTCATGACGATTGACGACCTAGGCAAACCTATCTTGGCGACGCGTGATAGCGAAGGTACATTCCATGCACTGGTCAACTCGTGCCGTCATCGTGGCGCCTTAGTCGAAACACGCGAGCGCGGCGAAGAAGCCAAAAGCTTCAGCTGCCCGTTTCATAACTGGACGTACGCGCCCGATGGGTCACTCATTGGGTTGACCAAATCAAGTCATTATGGCCAAGTCGATACGTCATGTCTCGGCCTGATCGAACTACCTTCAGTTGAGCGAGATGGACTGCTCTGGATCCATCCCGATCCCGAGGGCTTGATCGACGTCGACGCGCTTCTTGGGGACGAGCTTACTGCCGAGTTTGCGAACTGGAATTTGGATGAATTGCGCTACATCGGCGGCGATACCTACGACGTGAAATGTAACTGGAAGCTAGCCATGGATACGTTCGGTGAGACCTACCACTTCCCCGTACTTCACAGCGAAACGCTCGGCTTATCGTTCCATGGGAACGTTCAGTGCTACGACACGTTTGGTCGCAATCACCGCATGCTCCTCTGCCAGCGTGCTATCGACGAGATGTTAAAACAACCGCAGAATGAGTGGCGCGTCACCACAGCCGGTCTGCCCGTCTACTGGATATTTCCCAATATCATACTGATGCCGGCAGATTCCGGATGCTATCTCGTTGGAGCTTACCCGATTCCCGGTGAGCCGAATCGTCACATCAGCCGAATTTCTTTCTACGTATGGCCAAATGTTGAAGCTGGCAGTGACTTTGAGCGCGGCCTACGCGACGTGGCCGAGGGATTTGCCGAAATAGTACGAGATGAAGATTACGTGCAAGCGGCGAGCCAGCAGCGCTCCGCCGATCATGGTTCGCTCGAATATGTTGTGTTCGGTAGAAACGAACCCGCCTTGCACCACTACCACTCGACGTATCGCAAGGCGCTCGGCATGCCGCCACTCGAGCTTGTTGATGCAGAGGAAGTTCCAGCAAGCTTGAACGGACGCTAGGGTCACCGGTTTATACCGGAAATTATCTATCGTCATGATTTAACCAGTTTATCTGCAACCCTCTCAGTATGTATGGGAGGGGTACCCGCATACAAAATATGCATGCAAAACAGTCTCCAACAGTTCGCTACAATCACAGCACGACTAAAGAAGAGAGCGGGCTTAAATATGACCAACGAAAAAATCGCAGTCATTGGCGCTGGGATTGTGGGGGCTTCAGTAGCTTTTCATTTGTCTCAACATGGGGTTGAGGTGTCGGTATTTGATAAAAATATGCCTGGATCGGGAGCAAGCGGCCACTCATTTGCGTGGCTAAACGCATTTTCAAAACAGCCTAGGCACTACTACGATTTAAACTATCGGTCGTTGGATCGGTGGTCTAGATTTGCCGAACAATTGGACGATAATATTGGTCTTAGATGGGGTGGAAGTGTCACCTACTGCTCAGATCCCGATGAGGGTCGAAGATTGGCTTCCGAGTCTGAACGACTTAACTCATGGGGATATTCAGCGAGGCTAATATCATCGGAGGAACTCTCCACTTTGGAGCCGAACTTAAAAATTGGACGATTTCATACTGGTATTTACACCCGTGACGAAGGACATGTCTTACCAGTTAAGGTGGTGGAGGCCTGTATGCGTAAAATTCAGGAGGCTGGTGGAAAAGCCTATTTGAATACTCTTGTTGATTCCATTACGCAAAGTGAGGATAAAGTTTTTCTGCGCTTGGATGATCAGGAAATGGAATTTGACCAAGTAGTGATAGCTGCGGGAATAGACTCAACTAAATTGGCGAAAACTGCAGATATAAACTTGCCTCAGAGGAGGAGCTCTGGAGTGGTTGCAAAAACAAAACCACTGCCCGCCTTCATCCATAGTTTGGCCACCATATATCTGCCGGCTGTCAGCAAAAAAGAAAAAGAAATACATATCAGACAAGACATTGATGGTGCGGTGATGATCGGTGCTGGCGATCAAGAAAGTGAAGCGGAAGATGATTCGCAAGAATATGCTGATCAGCTTATTCAAAGAGCAGCTCTATATTTTGATCAGCTATCTGGTGTTGAGGCAATAAGGGTTCCTGTCGGTTTAAGGCCTATGCCAGAGGACGGTCTTCCGGTAATAGGGTTTTCACCCGAGCATAATAATATTTATCTGACCCTGATGCACAGTGGTGTCACACTTGCCCCACTAGTGGGTGCTTTGGCAGCATT
>JAPYRK010000046.1 GCA_029941115.1 Dehalococcoidia bacterium
CCTCAACGGTGAATCCGCTGGAGCAAGCGACAACAAACAATGTCAGCGAAAATGCAAGTACGAAAATAAGTGGTCGGGTGGGCATGTACAGATCGTCGCACACCCGCGACTGGCAAACAACAGCTAGCTGACGGGCAAACATCTGGGATCTAATATTTGTTCCCACCATGGAAAATTTCTAGCGTGAACGTCGTTAAAAATTGAGCTAATAGCAGATTCGCGTCGAAAACAAGATCTGCACGACTCGATTATTAAATGCGAATCAAATTTCGTACCCGGTGCATGATCAGCGTTCTCGCAGATTGCCTCCACGCGCTGTTAAGTTGTTTGATCTCTGTTTGTTCAATGCTTTGGGTTGTATCTGCATTGGCATAAACATTTTGTTCATATGTTCTGCCGATGAAATTCAGGTTTTCTCTAGAGTCAGGCACCTTGTCGCTCAGATTGTTTATGAATTCAGCAACCGTTTCTTCTGGTTTCCGTTTCATTCCGACTAATGAAGCTATTCTGCCCATTTTCGCATAGGTTTTTGACGGTGCGTTTAACCCTCTGAGACTTAAGTTCCAACTCAACACGGGAATCAATGTCAGTAAAGTAATCGCGCTAATAACGAGATATGGTCTCAATTTGTTTATGACTGCGGTATCACCTGTCGGACCTGATCCCCCAGATATATTTCTTGCATCCAGTTCAAATTGTTCTAATTCTTCTAGATCCAACAGGTAAGCAAGATAGTCAGGATCTTCCTCCGACGATCCAACAGCTCCAGGTCCTAAGCCTCCATTGTTTCTCGGGGCATCGGGTATTTGGCCACGTCCAATTGTTGGTCGGCCAGGTGTGACCTCATAGTCAATCCATCCGTATTCGGGAAAGTAAACTTGAGACCATCCGTGACGGTCGTCATCTCGTATGAGGAATATCTCTTCAGCGAAAAGGTACTCACCGGGCCCCCACCCGGCAACGTACCTTGTTGGAACTCCGACAGATCTCAAAAGAACCGCAGCAGCAGATCCGAAATATTGGCTGTAGCCCTTTATTTTGTCGGCATCACAATTTTTGCGATTACTGGCGCATGGTTCTGAGGGAGTTTGAAATAGGAAATAATAAATGCCGTCCACACCAAAATCTGGCCCATTTATTTCCAGAGAATATTCCTGATTGGTAAGAAATGCTTTTACTGCCTCGGCTTTTTCGAATGGGGTTATGGCATTGGCATCTTTGATGATCTGGTCTGCAAGGGATTTCACTTCAATGGGTAAAGAAGCCGGTAATTGAAGATATCGGTCAGTAATGGCGACTGGATAGTCGGTGCCCGCACCATCCAATTGCTTATCACTGGCCTGAGATATGAATGTCTTCACAGAAAATGTATCGTCTTTGGAAATTTGTTCTACAAGTTGAACACCAACTTGTTCGACGACCGGCTTCCGCTCTAATTCGATCCATCGGACAAGGCCCGTTTGACGATCCGACGCGATCCCCACCGAAAAGGTATCCCAGTTCAGATTTTGGTCACCGGACTTAATAGGCAAAAGCACAGTTTCAAAAATATTCTTTCTCCCTACTTCATCTTCTACAGTTCTAGTGATGGTTCGATCTTCGTTAGCACTAGAGGCGGCCATTAGACCCTTCAATACTCGCTCTACTAATTCTTGTTCCACCATTTCATACTTTTCTGACTGATTTGTTTCATCAGGTCTAGATGGAACAAGATCGCTTAATGAGGACTGAATAGTGATAACGAGATCGCGCAGGTCAACGGGAATTTCGGTTAGTTCATCGGCTGAAGTTGATAACGGGACCTGCCATTTCATAGGTCGTAACATTTCATAACTCGCCGCACGATCAACCGAGAAAATACCACCTGCTGGGACAACCACCCTAGTGTCCATCAGCGGTACATACTCCTGAGAAACCTGTTCTCTTTCGAGATTATCGACGAGCGGCATTAGTGACGCTCCGGAGACTGCTTTTACCTCTGCGTTTGGATCGGTCATCCATCCTTCAGATGTGTATCGTTGATAAATCCGGCTTGCATATGGGACGACGTATTTAGATCTAATTGTCATTAGTGGTTCATCGGTCAGTTTTAATGGACCGCCGAATGCTCTAGATTGTGAAGGCACTGAAAGCAAGTTTCCTTTTAGGGGGCCATTTACCCCTCCTAACAACCTGTTTGCGGGGTCTCTTAATGCGTAAAAGGGCGTTCTAATGACGTCCCAGGTGTCTTCTAGTTGATCTGATCGCGGTTCCCAAAGTGGCAGAAACATGCTCACGACAACGATTGGAATGGCAAATACCAAGCCATCCGACACCGTCGTCCATCCGAGGTAGCGTGGATAACTGATGCCTTCTGACTTCCATGTTTCGAGACGACGGACGGTTGTCAGATGGGCGAAAAGTACGATTCCAGCAATCAAGAACAAAAAGAATGCATGTTCGTGTTCTCCATGTCTGTAGCTAAGGTTTGTGAGAATCACCAGCGATAATAAGACAGTTGGAAGCCATGGAATTCTGAAGCGAAGCGTCAA
Organism: Dehalococcoidia bacterium; assembly: GCA_029941115.1. Taxonomy (GTDB): domain Bacteria; phylum Chloroflexota; class Dehalococcoidia; order UBA2979; family UBA2979; genus UBA2979. Next base: position 2,532 of record JAPYRK010000046.1, read on the forward strand.
TGACGTCACCGTGTATCCGACGATCCATGCGGCCGCCATGAACATCAATGCGAACGGCACGGTGTCCGTGCTTATTCCACCCGACTGAGCCGCGTTTACCCACGAAACTAGACGATTAATGGAGTCAAATCCGCGAGTGACTGGATTGTCCCCAAAGGCTTGTGCTGAAGCCTGCCAAACGGCCACTGATATTCCGAGCAATATCATCAAAACCCAATTGAGATACAGGTGAAGACTTAATCTCGAAATAACAAACGCAGTGATCGTTCCCATTACTAGCGTGGGGATAACTGAGGGTAGATCACCCCATCCTGCGAGCTCAACGGACCATCCAACGATGATCATCATGGTTAATAAAATCGTTAAGCTGATCCATTCGTGTATCGGTGCGAACTTTATGATGGCCCAACCAGATGGACCTGTTCCATTTACCTCATCCATTCTTTTGGAGGGAGGTTGACTGGGCTGGTTTAGAAAATCAGTGGCTATGTTCAATGTTTAATATCGGATAATTCAAGTTGATTGGAATTCGTACCTGATTTAGATGTGTGGGCAGAGTTGTTTGGGCTGAATTCATTGTCTTTTCCTCTGCCGAATGGACTTTTCAATGCATCAGGAATTAACTGACCCATACTCAAGGGATAGACAGTGATCCCTGATGCCACCAAGTGAGCTAGAGTACTTTCGTTCGAATTGCCACTGTATGAATAGCGATTTATTAATACGGTACTGATGCGTATTCCTCGTTTTGACAATCCTGCGAGGGCATCGATCCATGGTCCGTCGTTGGCCGCTGTGATCACAACCAGCGATGTGTTTTGTCCGAATTCACCTTCGATGGCTGATAGGGCTTCGAGTATTGTAATTTCGCCCACAGGTTTGCTCGTGGCAATATGACGTATGATCTGATCCTTGTGATGTGAAGAACGATCCGGTAACGCAACGAGTGATTGGCTTCCGTGAGATATGTATCCGACTGGTAGAAAACTACGGGTGTATCGATCTACTACAGATGCAGCGACCGTAGCTCCGATTTCATCGGTGGAGTCAGTCTCGTGAGTGACATGTGAATCCCGATGTTGATCGAAAAGCACCCACATGTCACTTGATGACCCCTGATCAAATTGCTTGACCATCATCTGTCCGGTTCTGGCCGTTGACAGCCAGTGAATTTTACTCAGGGCGTCACCGGGTTCATATTCCCGCACAGATGCAACATCTGTGCTCAAAACCCTCGTACGTTGCCGTCGAGAAGTATCTCCGAGGTGTTGGATTGAAGGTGTTGCGAAATCTGGGATAGCTACAATTTTCGGGTTTACGAGGATGGTCTCTTCAGTACCGAAAATCACCTCTTGTGGGAACATTCCGAATGGATCGGATGTACGCACGACCAATGGGCCGATCGTGTACTCTCCTCTGTGGGTGGCTACTTGAGACATTTCGGCACGATCGAAAGCTACGGTCAAGCTCAGGGTTGCTACATGTTTGAACTTGATGCCCGGTAGATTAGTGCGATCCTCGACTTCAACCCAAGCCTTTGGTGCTCCACCCCGGTTACGTAAAGTGATGACCTCAAAAATCTTTCCACCCACCGTATGAGGCCCTTTGGATCTTTCGATTTCGACTGTGAGGTGGTTAGAGCTGCTGCGTGCCCAGAACCAACCAACCAATAAAAGAATTCCAAGTGCGTAGTAAAGCCTTACCGATAAGTCGAAGCCGGTACCCAGCCCTGTTAGGAATTCGAGCGTTATAACCCCCAAAATTCCATAGAGAATGGGATGTCTTTTTAAACGCCGAACCACACGTTTTCTACCACCGATAGCCTTGGTAGATATCATTCTGTTTTCAGTTGGTACTGAAGTGCGAGACATTTGCTCAGAGTGTGAATTGTCGGGTTTATTTATCTGTTGCCTGCGAACGGCTATTTCCTAGCGGTAGCACCAGGTATTGAAATTGCATCTAACACGTCGGCAATTACCGTTTCTTGCTTTACCTCTCGCATTCTGGCGGAAGGCGTTAGCAGTATTCGATGAGCTAGTGTTGAGGTAGCTATGTCTTTGATATCGTCGGGATTAACGTAGTCACGATCATTTAAAAGTGCCCGTGACTTACCCCCTTTCATTAGGCTGATTGAGGCTCGGGGGGATACTCCCAGCGCTGCTTCTGGGTGCTGGCGGGTAGCTTGAGTGATCTCGACGATGTATTGCTTCACCAGAGGATCGATATAGACGTCATTGGCTTTTGATTGAAGTTCAACAATTTCAGATGGAGTACACACACTTTCGAGCTGGTTTATTGGATCTGTTTGTTCGCGTTGGTCCATGATTGTCACTTCTTGGTCGGCGTTGGGGTATCCAAGAGAAATCCGCATGAAGAATCGGTCGAGTTGAGCCTCAGGTAGCGGGAAAGTGCCCTCATATTCGATCGGGTTTTGAGTTGCTATGACCATAAATGGATCAGGTAGGATGCGCGTGGTGCCATCTACCGTGACTTGGTGCTCACCCATAGCTTCGAGCAGTGCAGATTGGGTTTTTGGCGTGGCCCTGTTGATTTCGTCTGCTAAGACGATTTGCGCCATGATCGGGCCAGCCCTGAAATCAAATTCGCCGGTCTTCTGATTGAATACTGAAGCTCCCGTAACATCGCTTGGTAGTAGGTCAGGTGTGAATTGCATCCGACGGTACTCACAACCGGTCGAGGTGGCGACTGATCGTGCCAGCATAGTCTTACCCACACCTGGGACATCTTCTATTAAGACATGCCCGCCACTGATTAGCGCTATCAGCGCCAGTTCGACCGTTTCATCCTTTCCTACAATCACGGTGCTGATGTTTTCGATCAGAGATTTGATGAGTTTTTTTGGACTTACTGAAATCGTCACAGGTATTTACTTAGTTTTATTGGTAATTGCAGTTGAAGGGTCGTTTAAAGCTTTAGTAGTTTTCGGGCGTTGCCGTTGAATATGGCCTCCATCTGGTCATGAGAAACATTTAGCTCACGCAGATCCCTTACCTGATCTTCAAAATACCTGACAGAAAATCCGCGCGGGAACCAGCTTGAATCACTTCCGAAAACTATTCGTTCATGTCCTACAGTTTCGAGGTATTTGCGCAACAATGATTTCACAGTAATTTCTTCCGGCATCCAGCGTATCCATTGATTGGATCCGGATGTATCGACATGCACATTGGGACAAGACCACATCAGATGTAAAAGTTCTCGTACATAACCACATCCCAAATGCGGTATCACGAACTGCACTGATGCGAAATCTCTGGCTACATTATGCAAACTGAGGGGAGACATATTCACGTGATGCGAAACGCCACCACCACCACCCAGCACGCCAAAGTGTACTAACACAGGTATTTGTAGATCTGCCGCAGCTTCCCATGTTGGGTAAGCGGAAGGGTGATCAATTGGTGTATCGAGGGCCGGAGCGATAATTTTGTAGCCCTTTAAGCCCATTTCGCTAACTGATTTGCGTAGCAGATCGCCTGCACCTTTTTCGTGTGGGTTGTGATGGGCGAATCCTATAAATTTATCTGGATAACGTGAGACGATATTTGCGAGTCGCTCGTTACCGCCGCCTGTAACAAAGACAACTTTGTTTATTCCGTATCGATCAACTTCCTTGGACCATTTCTCAGCGAGCTCATCATCGGACATTTCCTTTGTTTCCGGAGCGTCAAATCCGTGAGCGAGTCTCCACTCAGCGCGTAATTTCTGAGCGTAATCTGAAAGAATTTCCTGTGACTCTTCTGAGCGTGCTTTAGTTAAATATTCCTGTTTCTCGCTATTGGGTGCAGATGATTGTTTGCCCGACCAGTCAGTAGGGACTGGGAAGTGTGAATGGAAATCAATAATTTCGAAACCGTGTTCGATCATACTTTTCAAAACCTATGGCTATGCAATCGAATGTAATGTATGTCTTAGCAATTCTTAAAAGATTAGTGTTCATATTACTCACGAAACCACCCCCAAGTGTCAGTGTCAATCAATTTAATGAGCGGGCGCTAATTTCCTTGATTTAAGCGTTGAATCCGTGTGATTAGCGTGGTACTTTGCGAAGTCTTGGCCCGTTGTCTGGTGTTGATTTTTTTAAAGTAGCTAATTGTTTTAATAGCCTCTCACGGCGATTTCTAACGAGGAACAAATGACAGGACCCTTACAGGATCTACGAGTATTGGATTGCACTCTGGCGCTTGCAGGGCCTTATGCCTCTCTAATACTTGCTGATCTTGGTGCGGACGTAATAAAAATCGAGAACCCTCATGCTGCAGATATGAGGCTTGTAGCATCTGAGGCAGTGGAAAAGAAATCATCTGATTCGAATAAATCCGATGCCGAAGATCTCGGCCCGTACAAAGGCGAGAACGGTAAGTTCATGATAACCAACCGCAACAAACGTGGCATCGCTATAGACCTCAAGTCTGATGCCGG
>JAPYRK010000047.1 GCA_029941115.1 Dehalococcoidia bacterium
TTTCTAGAGTCTGCTGAGCAGTCGCAGGCAAACGCGCCTCATTCATAACAAGGAAGCGCCGCATATCAACAATTGTAGGAACATGTTCAATAAGCACGGGACATTCCTGAACGCAGGCGCCGCAAGTTCTGCAAGCCCATAAAGATTCGTCTTTAATTACATCGCCAACCATTGCAATGGGTGACACTTCTCGACCGGCATCACCAGTAGCGTGTCTATACTCTTGTATGGACGGGCCAACCTCAGCAAGATGTTCCTTAAGATCTTGAATTAGATGCATCGGAGATAAGGGTTGGCCCGCTATATTTGCAGGACATACCTCTGTACATCTTCCACACCGAACACATGCATCCAATTCAAATAATTGCTTCCATGTAAAATCTTGAATGTACCCAACACCGAAAACTTCTTGCTCCTCAATATTCTTAATCTCACTGAGCCTTCCGGGTGAATCAGTCCTCAAAAAGAAGGCATTGATCGGGGCAAAAATTAAATGATCGAGCTTTGTAAACACAATCATACCAAGCCAAGAAAAAGCAAAGATTACGTGAATCCACCAAGACCATTTATGAAAACTTAGTATCTGACTTTCAGGATTATCGATACTTCCAGTACTGAATCCAAAACTATTAATGAGGTGAGCTAAGCCCCAGGAAACGAAGGACCATCGTGCCCAATCTGGATGAGAGACTAATTCCGTCTCAATAATTCGTGCCGCCTCGACAGCAAATCCAGTTATAAGAATTAATCCAAGCCCAACAATAATAAGGTGATCCTCAAGTCTCTCATCCCAGCGAATCCGATGATGAGACACGAAGTACCGTCGATAGAGAGACATACCAACGCCTATAAGACCAATTAATCCAAATAGATCACCATAAAATGAGAAAAATAAATAATAAGGACCGTGCAAAAAATCAAGCGGAGTATCATCTTGAATTGCAACCTGAGCTGTGACAATTGTTAGAACTATTATCGAGCTCGAAATACACCAGTGCATTATTCCAGCATATCGATCACGACGTACCTTATCTTGGCCCAGACCGAATCGCCCTACATTCTGGAGTCGGTTGCGAAAATTCTTAAGTACCCCATCCGTGGGTCGACCAATAAGCCACAATGATGCATGTCGAACAAAGCCATAAGTCAAAAGTCCGACTAAAGCAGCAAAAAACACATAAACAATCCATGGTTGGTTAATATTAAAAAAGGTATCTCTACCAGGAGTGGCGCTAGCTCTTGAGCTGGCAAATACACCCATCCCAGACAGCCATAAAGCTGGAGCCCACCATGCACCAAGTAATTTTACAGAGCCAATAAACAACTTCGACTGTGGTCCATCGTTTGATTTTTTAAAGGGGGCTTGAGTCAAAATACTGTCCTATTGGTAGTCATTCTCTACTTTAACCCGTACTTCAATTGCTGTAAGTTTCTCGCAGATCCGTCTTCAACACTTTGCCTAGGTGATTTCTGGGAAGCTCGTCTACCCACTCATAGGAAGATGGGGCCTTATAGGATGCAAGGCGTGTCTTAACAAACACGGTCATGTCATCATCAGAGGGACTGCTTGTACCTTTCGCCGGTATACATACCGCCTTCACCACCTCACCCCAGTCAACATCTGGAATACCGATAACGGCTGCTTCAGCTACAGAAGAATGTTCCTCAAGTACGTGCTCTACCTCCGCTGGGGCAATATTCTCTCCACCTCTAATAATCATGTCCTTTATTCGCCCAGTGATAAAGAGATAGCCGCCGCCGTCAATACGCCCCACGTCTCCCGTGTGAAGCCAACCATCCTGTAACGCGCTCTCTGTCTCATCTTCGCGACCGTGATAACCCCGCATTATTCTATCGCCTCGGATGCAAATTTCACCGTCTTCACCTGACGGCAGGACATCTCCTTCAACCGACATGATTGCTACGTCAATATCTGCCATAGGTGTACCCACTGATTGCAGTCGTTCGATCACTTTAAGGTCGGATGCTTCATCACCCGTTAGTCGGTGATCGTCAGGGGCTAAAAATGTAATAGAACCAGTTGCTTCAGTTTGACCAAACGCGTTCATTAAGCCAACGTCCTTGCCTGAAGGGCTAAACACATCAACTGCTTTCCGTACTACCTCAAAAGGCATCGGCGCAGCGCCATATGTAATCAACTCCAGTTTTGACAGATCATACTTTTCAAAATCATCCACCTCCATAATTCGTTTGAGCATAGTCGGAACGACAAATGAGTGGGTCACCCCCTCTGTCTGACACATATCGAGCCAAGCGTTCGGATCAAAAGCGGGCAGTAAAACCAAACGACGGCCAGAAAACACCGCGGACATCATAGTAGTCGCCCCGGCAATATGAAAAAAAGGAACTGATACGAGCATGACTTGTTGATCCGAGCTGGGATCTGGCGGAGACTGCGTGTTAACCACCAACGCTGTAAGTGCTTGATAAGAAAGTTCAACACCCTTCGGTAGAGATGTCGTACCCGACGTGAAAATAATCAAAGTAATATCGCTTTCTTCGATATCAACAAAGACCGGTATATCTTCACCCATATCACGGAATGCATCATATTTTTCGTACGGTGCTTTCTCAAAATCAAGCGTCACGACATTCTTTATTGGTGAATTTTCGATTGACTCATAGATGGGCATATAACGCTCTTGCACAAAAAGTGTCTGAATATCGGTAGATTCAATCATATATTGAAGTTCATCAGACTTAGCTCGAAAATTAAGCGGTATGAACGTGGCGCCTAATGATGCCGTCGCGTAATAAATCTCTACATATTCCAAGCAGTTGACTGCCATGACCCCTACATTGTGGCCTTTTTTTACACCGCGTGCCTGCAACGACTGCGCCAATCTGTTGACTCGAGATTGCAACTCACCATATGTCAGTCGCTCATCAGGTCCGGCGAGGGCAACCCGATCAGGGACTATCGCATTAGTTATTGTTAAAAAATCTGCAGTATTCATCGCCTAGCCCCCTGGGTAATTTATCTTCTTTGTTACAACCAATTGTTTAGTCAGAGCGCTCATGATAGTTTTTGGAGTGATTTTGCGCTAGCGATTAAAATGAATTAGCTTAATTAAATCAAATAAGTGAAACTAACTATTAAATTGAGAACTTAGCCTTCCTCATTAGCCAACGCAATATCTTGCTTAAACTTAGCCAAAATATCCACTCTAGTAGGATCGACTTCGGAAAATAAAGCCAAATAAAATGAAACCCATGATCCTAGAGCACATGCTCTCATGATGGATTGAAGAGGTGTTTTCCCACCTACATCTATGTGCCAAGCTTTTCGGCCCGCGCTCTCGAAATGCTTTCTTGTTATATTCACTCTCAGGCGGTTCCGTGGATGAGTAGGCCCAGCATCAAGTAAAATCACAAACCACGGATCTGACGTCTCGTTCATTTGATATCGTAGAGCGTCCGCAACTGCCCCTTCTAAAAGATTGTGATTGAACTCTGGAACCGCAACAGGAACTGCCAGTCTTTTTGAATTTTCCGCCAACTCACCGGCCCACCTACGAGCTGCGACTTCCAGAAACCCTGACCCCACTATGAGCGGAATTCTTTCCAGCATTTCACCTGCTATTAGTGCTGGCAAGGTGACAGCATTGCCTATCACTGATGACTCCCATTCATTTGATAGATGCAGCAAATCGGATATTACTGACTGAATATCATCATCGCTGATTTCAAACAGTCCTAACCGAGAAAGAATCGCCAGCGGTAAAAACACGCCATATCCGATTGCACTCCGGGATGTACCGTTCCAAGAATATGTCAAACACGGCTGTCCGAGTCGAACCGCTTCCTTTTGTAAAGTTCCACCTGTCGTAACAGCTACGCACATAGCACCCGCTGCTGCGGCTGCTTGAAAAGGCTTAATCGCCTCCTCAGTTTCTCCTGAAAATGAGCAAGCCAAGACAAGACAATCCTCATCCAGCGGTGGCAAGCTATAGTCGCGCGTTACTTCGACCGAAATTAATGAAAATAATCGAGCATAAGTTGCTACTACATCCGCACCAATTGCAGATCCGCCGACTCCTGCAAAAATAACTCGCCGCGGAAGCTTTAAAGCTTGCGGTAAAAGCCAACTCTGACCAAGTGTCCAAGCATCCATACATTGAGCACTGAGCCCAATTAATGTGCCTCTAAAACCATCTTTATCAATCTGCTCAATAGCCGGTAATTTTGAAAATCTTTCACTTAATCTCACGACTGAAGGTGAAACATCGAAAGTGTCCGACGTAATCTCGGGATAGTGATTCATATTAGTCTGAATCAATGATCGAGCCCAAGTACTCTCGCAACTTCAGCAATCGCCGAGTCTGTCGCACTATCATTTTCCATTTCCGCATATATGCGTACAAGAGGTTCCGTACCTGACTCTCGCACGGAGACCCACCAACCATCCTCTAAATGATAACGGAATCCATCTATTTGGTCCGTATCTAAGACACGTATACCACCTAATTTTTTCGGAACAGAGTTAATCAAACGTTCATAGATATTAGTCAGTTCGTTTGCGTCGACAGGAAAGTCAACTCGTCTGTATCGGTGATCTCCGTGCTCCACCCTTAATCTGTGTAATAAAGTCCCTGGGCCCTCATTCTTGATCGCAATTAACTCAAGAATACGAAGTGCCGCCAATAATCCGTCTCGCTCACAGACATGTCCGCGAAACGCTGTACCACCCGATTCTTCACCAGCAAGTACAGCATTTTTCTCAATCATCACTGGTGCTAGGTATTTAAAACCAACTTGAGTTTCATAAACTTCTTGGTCACATGCAAGGGCTATCTTATCCACTAATTTAGACATAGTTAACGAACGAACAATCGGTCCGACTTCAGAACGGACTTGGAGTGAACTGTAGACGAGTAAAGAAAATGTATCGAGAGAACTGACAAACTGACCTCGCTCATCTATAAGGCCCATACGATCGCCATCACCATCAAACGCAAACCCGCAGTCAAATTTTTGGCCACTCGGCTGAGCTATCATTCTCATCGCTTCACTTAAATTAGTAGCTATTGGCTCGGGAGCGCGCATACCTGGAAAACTCGGGTTCACGTCCGCCCTATAACCGATTACAACAGTTTTTCCTCCATTCACTATTCGAGAAAGAAGGCCCGCTGCGGCACCGTGCATCGAGTCAGCCAAAACATAAAGGCCGGCAGACCGAATGAGTTCTATGTCGACCTGATTTTCAATATGCCTGAGATAACTTTCAATGAAGTCAACTTTCGAAAGAACATGCTCGCCGTCAGACTTAAAGTCGCGCCAGCTCTTTCCCTGAGCAAGATAGCTATCCCGAAACTCCAGTATCGAGTCGGTGTCGCTTACGTGCGCTGCTGATCCAGATGAAAGTCGTACTTTGATCCCGTTATATACTGCTGGATTATGACTTGCGGTTACCATCACACCTGCTGTAGCACCATACTCAGCTACAGACCAAGCTAAAGCAGGAGTGGGTAAAAAATCACTAGACATTAGGATCGGGATACTCATCCTGGTAAAAGTATTAGCCAGAATCTCCGCAAATTGTGGTGAAAGAAATCGAGTGTCATAACCAACCAGAACACGTCCATCGCCCAAAGATTCTTCCTGTACCCAACGCGCAATGCCGAACGCGACGCTGTGGACATTTTCAAAGGTAAATTCGTCAGCTATTATGGCACGCCAACCATCCGTACCAAATTTAATCGAAAGTGTCTCAGGCAAATCAGGCATTTAAACTTAGTATCTGCTTTCTTTTTGCGATTTCATCACACTATTCTTCACGCGAAGCCCTGAGGGTACTTGGACATAAGGTCCGATCACGGCACCGCTTAGTCTCGCGTTCTCTCCAATTATTGCATTATTTCCTATAATTGAATCGTATATCTCGGTGTTCGGACCAACGGCGACAGAATCCCAGATCAAGGAATTGGAAACAATTGCCTTCGAACTAACAGTGGTATAGGCTCCGATTTCGGAATCGCTAATCTCGGCATCAAATTCAATCTCGGCCTTTTCATTAATTAATGGATTTGTACTACGGCGCATATAACTAGCACCTATCAAAAGCGCCTCCGGTGTACCTAAATCAGCCCAGTACGCATCCTTGCCTATAATACCTATTAGGCTCTCCTCTTCTTTCACGAGATTCGGGAATAACGTTTCCTCGACTCTAGCAAATCTATCCGTTGGTAAACGCTCTATAATCTGTTCGGAAAATATCCATATACCCGCATTTATCAGCTTGGATCTAGTAATTCCAGATGCTGGCTTCTCTAGAAATCGTTGAACTCGCCTGCCAACACCCAATTCTACTATTCCGAAATTACCTACTGTCTCAGTCTCGTGTAACAGAATC
>JAPYRK010000048.1 GCA_029941115.1 Dehalococcoidia bacterium
ATCCGGTCGAGTCCCTCATCGCCCACTTAGGCATTTCTTGTGACGGATCATGATGATCTGTGACGGGGAATGCCTTGTTTTGTAGGGTTTGTGTTTTTGCTGACGGAGCATGAATAGGTATGAACGACGCTGCTGTCACCGCGGGTGACACCGCTTTTGGCTCTGGCGCAATTCCACAACCTGCTAAATGATGATCGTCGGTGATCTGTAGATAGTGTTTGCGAGCCATGCTTTCTGAGTTATTCATCCAGTAAACAACAACATGCAGCGGATGGACACTGCACAGCTCTGTTTCGCGAGTGGAACGCAGATTCTGCAGGACACGAGGCCACGGGGTTAGGCCCGCGGTGCGAATAGCGCGTAATATCGGTGTTCGCAAGTTCAGCGCCCTAGAATTCAATCTATTCACATCAATATGCTCGTAGCCTTGCAGTACATACTCAGCGCCTTCGGATGACTGTTCCCAGGCCTCTTGGATATGTGGGAGTAACTCGGGAAACAAAGGAACCTTACGGTAATCGTCAACCGATGCGTTGTGGCGCGTCTTAATATTCGGGACCAGCATATATCCAGGATCTCCTGTTACTTGGTTTCCAAAATGCACATCCTCCCATTTCAACATGACAGATTCACTGGGGGATCTTAAGCCACCGTAACGCGCCAGCGCCACGAAGGTTCTAAGCTGCCATAACGGAAGAGCCTCTATGAGCATATTGGTCTCTTCAACGGACACAAAATGCTCACGCTCCTTGTTGGGTAAATTGCAAGTCTCAATGCCGGCGAAAGGATTTTCTGTAATGACTCGCTTCTTGATGGCACCATTGAAGAACTGGCTTGCGATACTGCAATGCTTGTTCACCGTAGCCGGGGCGAGACCACCTCCGCTCTTTTTTCCATTGAGTTCCAATTCTTCTCGGAACTCCTCTGCGTCCGCTGCCGTGATCAAATACAACATCGCATCAGCACCAAGAAACTGTAGCAGGCGATCTCTCGTGTTACCCCATTTAATTCGGGTTTCCGGACCCGCTTTCTTGTTGTGCGCAAAATAGTAAGCAATCCATTCTTGTAATGTGTAACCGTGGGCGCGGCCTAGCAGTCCATTCGTCACTAGTTCGTTCTGTATCGCCGGGGCTATCTGGTTCGCCCATTCAATTAGGTCGGGACTCAGTGGCATACCAACTGATTGATACTCAATTAGCTGGTTAAGACGAACTTGGAAATGCTTGGCAACCTTCTGAGTGCATTTACCAAGGGCAATAAATTGGCGTTTACCGTTTAATGATCTCCACGCCAGTCGTTTCGAATTCTTCGATGGCTTCTCTATCCATGTACTTCTACTCATTTGAACCTCCTTGAAATTCTGAAGCGGAGCAGGGCGTGTTCTCGCTAGTAGCATTAGCTTTTAACGCTACCCAGTTAACTAATTCTTGGATTGAAAACAACACTCGTCCACCGATCTTTAGATAGGGGATTGCATTCTTTTTCATTAACCGTTCAATCGTTGACTCACCTAGATTAATTAAGGCGGACGCTTCCTTCTTATTGACTAGAATTTTGTCCCGGACTGGAACAAGTGGAATAGATTCCTTATAGATTTCCATTGAATTGCTTCCTTGTGATCTTGTACCGATTTACAGTATATGCCGTGCCTCCTGCACAACCCGTTATCTCACTCCATCTACTGTTGGAACGCTGGCCTAGAAATCGCGTTTGCAGGCCTCCCTAATCTACGAAGACTGCCCAGAACGAGCGAAAACACCCGCAGGCGTTCGTAGTATCTACTACTGCTCAAGAACTGTATTCTCAATACGATTTACCAACTTGTAGCCACCAACACTCTATGCGGCCACCCAATACTTTCTCGTAACAACTATCGTTGAGGTGACTGCGATGGGCTCATCTCCGAGCCGCTTCGCGCCACTTATGCATCTACGAATATGACCGATATCTCGAACAATCTGGTGACGTTTCTCGATGCAATTCCTATTTTATCATCGATCCTAATATTACCGAAGGACTAGTGATCCAAGATTTTAGAACTTCTTTTGCCGGTTACCGCTTCGAGCGTCATTTTATTTTAATTTTGGGACTCGAATTCGAAAGCTAATCAGCGATCTAGGAGAGGGTGATCGGGAAAGAACAGCTGTGATAAACGTTTATCAAAGTTTTGGTTCTAGCAGCTAACTAGATTGTGCTGACCTATCTTGTTTGTTCCTTAATTTGCCATAAAAGTTCATAAGGCGTTTGGAAGTTCCTCGTAAGTTACCCTTCGAGTTTTTCCTGCTTCCACGTCTAGCGTGCAATATCTTACGAACCATCTCTGGGTCACCTCGCATCATACCTGCGGGGTATGCGCACACACGACCAACTATGGCTGCCAACTTCTCAAGAGGCAACTTTTCTTTATGGACTCGAACCTCTAGGAAGTCAGACTCTTCGGGTATCTCGTTACCGTGTCCTTTGTGAAGCACTATAAGGAATCTACGAGTAAGCTTCCAAGTATTAGCAACAGGCTCGATCGTAGATAACGACAAAGCCCCCCTAATCTTATCAAACCCCTTACGAAAGTCCGCACGACTCTTGTAAGCTAATTCCGTTAATTCTTCTGGGGTGTGCTCTGTTCCTACTATATCTGTCCGACGTATCTCGATAATGTCTAACGGCAGGGGATCCACGTCTGCGTCTCCCCTATCGTAAGGCGTAAGACGTTGACTACGGGAGGTACCGTAGAGGTCATACTCTAGACGGGCGAAAGTCTCGCCCACCACTTTTCTAGTCCAGCAAAAAGGACATACCAAGTACTTACGGCACGCCCTATTTGAAGCCCTCTTTGACCCACGCGCAATCCCAAACGTTGAAAAAGTAGGGGGACAATTAACAGCCACTCTTAAACCAATACCAGTGGCTGGCGACCAACCTTCGTCCCCTAAATCTATAACTTTACATCTCCAATCAGCCTGAATCTTACGTATTGCTGACTTTACAGTCTCATCGTCAAACAGAAAATCTGGACTACCCGGAGACCGTAAAGGGTGTATTAACGCATACTTCATAGCCATAGATAACGGTGTATCAGTTATGGCTCTGAAACGAAACTCTTTAAACGAGCTCTCTATATTATGGTCTTCATCTGCAGTCATATTGACCTTAAAAAAAATGCTAAATCAAACATAGCGGTAGTTAAAACGGCTCCAACAACTATACTCACACCATAGTAGTCTTTAGTTGATAACACAAACACCAATCTACAACTAAATACAACAACTATAGTTTAGTAGCACATACTACGTATGTATTATATATACATATTATAATTTAAGAATCTCTCTTCGCCTCCCTAAGGGTCGGCTTCGAGATTCTTAAATTATTCTTGTTGTCAGCATCTTAGATGCACTGACAACCAACTAGAAATTTGAATTTGTTACTTTTTTGATAGTTAAACTCTACTGGGCTGATCGATCTAGGTGCGTAATAATTCGACTGTAACCTGATCGATGATATTGTCTTAAATGGGGCGCACGCTTCTCCTAACGCCTGTCAACTGCCAACCTGCACCGACAGTCATTCTTAAGTAACGGAGGTCTCACAGTGGCGATCTGCGCGCTGTCTTTTTGTCGCAACACTGATGTTCTATTTATATAAGCAGGATCAGTGACACGAGGCAGTACATGAACCAAACCCATCATGTGCCAGGCTTACCTTTCGGTATCACAATAGTTTTATCTCGCTGTTCGTTTGTAAACTACTCTTCCCCTGGTGCACTCATATTTTGATAATTAATTGCAGGTCAATTAATTGGAGAAACGCATGGGATGGCAAGAAATCAACGAGCATCGATACTATTATCGCAGCACCAATACCGATGGCATAATCACTACTGAATATTTTGGTCGCGGCGCCGAAGCAGCGCTAGCTTCTCACGTTGATGCATTTAAGACCGGTAAGAAACTGCAACAAGATCATGATGATCAAATATACATAACCCAGTTATCCAACGACCTGGAGCAATACATAAACCTTCAGTGGTGGATTAATCGTCTAGCACGTGCCGATGGGCTACTCGCGGGTTTCATCCGGCATAATCGTGGCAGCGAGTGGAGACAAACAAATGCTGAATGATCTACTGATTCAATCAACAGACTCATCTAACAATTCCCTCAAAGAGTGCCCGGATCGCGAGGACTTTCAAAATGCAGTGGATGGGGCCAATTTAGGCGACACCGACAAGCTACTTGAACTTCAACAACTGCTCGATAAACACCCGGAGATTTGGAATCAACTTGGAGATCTGAGCAAGCATTCCGTTATGTCGCTAGTGCGCATGATTGCAGGCGAAAACAGGTGTTTACACGAATCTATTATCCGATCCGTCCAACAGCTAACTCTTGATCTATCCGAGTCGCAGCAACCAACCACCGTCGAGCGTTTATTGATCAGCGGGGTTGTTTGTGCGTGGCTTGAGGTCCAATTGGCAATTGAGAAATCAACCTCCCTCGGTGAAGAATCACTTAGGAGGTCGCGATTCCATTTAAAACTTCGTGAATCCGCCAACCGCCGTTTCGAGTCGTCCGTCCGCGTACTTCAACAGTATCGTATTCGTGAAGTAAAACTAGTTCGGCTAAAGGGTAAGATCGCTGCTGAAGTCCAAGCACGGCAGGCTGACTACACTCAAATTCTCGCGGCTGAATATCCGTGGCTCGAAGAACGCACAGTACTGGGTGAATAGTTAATTCATACCGACATATACAAAAAAACAGCCGCCCCGAGGCATTGCTGCCCATGGTTTCGGAGAAGGTAAGGGACAAAACCTCACATCTAGTCGGGATTGGTTAAAATTCGATCAGCTTGCCAAGTAAAGATTCAATGGCTGGTGACTCATCACGATGGTTCCATAGCTCCTCCGTAGTATTGTTGCCACTATAACCACGATCGGTTACGAGAACCTTGTCCAAGACAAATCGCTCGTTTTCACATAAGAAGGAGACCTTATAGCTAATAGTTTTGCTTCCGCCGCTGAAGCGAGCACCATGCCCTTCACCATACCCTTCACCGACATCGAAAACTATCTCCCCTTCCTGCTCGGAATTGTTAAAACTGTAGTCCTTGATTGTTAAAGTTAGCCGGTGAAAATCTTCATGACGGTCACCCCAAATATATTGCCCACCATTTGGTCTGCTTTCGTATTCCGGGAATAAGAAATATTTGGACAGGCCAGATATTGGTTGAAATCGTCTATTTTTCTTAAGAGACTCCTGAAAATCGGCGTCGGTTAAATTATCCACATATTCTTTGACTTGACTACGAGGCGAAGGCAAGTCTTGTTTACTAACCTCGGTCTGTTCTTGACATCCATTGAGGACAAGCAAAGACAACAAAATCATTTTTCTAGTCATTGTGAAGGTTCCAAAAATATAGCATTAGATTGAATACGAACCATTTTATTCAGATGTTAGAATTAAAGTCAAGCATTTTTATGGCTAGCGGTAGAGCCCTCTTATCAACGAGTAAAAACTATCAAAACTATCAAAAGCAATCAAATGGTGTATAATCGCAAACTATGACTCGTGGCTGGCTTATCCTTTACGATTAACATGCGGATAATCCAAGCTCTTTGGTCTAAGTTCCCACTTAATCGCGTCAATTCACATCCTTTTGAAATAATGCAGTTCCAATGCCAGAAGACCATAAAAAACAGCTTCAATCCCAACTCTGGAACATCGCTAACACCCTACGCGGGAAAATGGGGGCGGATGAATTCCGCGACTACATTCTTGGCTTCATTTTCTACAAGTACCTATCAGAGCGGATGAGCCTCTTCGCTGATAATATCCTCGAAAACGACGGGATCAAATTCGACACTATCGACGAAAGTACTACCGACGGGAAGGAGACGCTTGTCGCGATCCAAGAAGAAGCGATCGACCGACTTGGTTATTTCATGAAGCCATCCGAGCTATTCACCAAGATAGCTGAGCGAGGCGGACAGCAGACAGACAATTTCATCCTCGAAGACATTGCCAATATCCTCAAGCACATTGAGGGCAGCACGATGGGCCACGACAGCGAGGAAGATTTCGAGGGACTCTTTGAAGATCTCGACCTTGGCTCCTCCAAACTAGGTAAAACCGAAAAGGCCAAAAACAAACTCATTGCCAAGGTGCTCGTTCATCTCGATCAGATCGATTTCCAGTTGGATGACACCGAGGCTGATGTGCTCGGCGATGCCTACGAATACCCCATTGGTCAATTCGCCAGTGGTGCGGGCAAGAAGGCGGGCGAATTCTACACCCC
>JAPYRK010000049.1:0-3928 GCA_029941115.1 Dehalococcoidia bacterium
CAGCGAAGACTGTCCGCGCGTAAGAGAGATTGTCAGCGATTAGGGCTGGATAAGTCGCAATCCCACTGATTTTTACCACGTACGCTGAATTTTTACCTGAGGCCTCAATATCTTTTTCAACAGCCTCAATTTGCTTGAGAGAAAGATCTTGTTTTAGTAGGTAGCCATCCGTATGTTCAATTCTCGAACGAGGTGATATCACGACGTATTTCGGAGGGATCGCGAGTTCGACTGACACAGGTGGGAACACATCAAAAAAAGGAGTTTCAACAATACTAAGATTCAGCTGTGCCAGAGCCTGAGTAACTCTGCTCGAAAGTTCTTGTTCAATGATGGATTCTTCCAATAAGCCTCGCCGAGGACCGATACTATTTTCCGGAGAGAAAAAACTAATAAATTCATTGTTAACTACTTTTACCGGATAACTGGGCGTGAGGACTTGGGAATAAATATATCTAGCTAAGTGCTGAGCTTCGAATAATTCAACCCGCCATTTCTCGTCGTTATATCGGTTGTTTAGGTAAGTCACGCACCCTACAAAGGTAATTGCGAGCAATAAAATCGAGAGGATTCTAGATTTCCAATTTGTCAGTTTCGGAACACTCATAGTCCTAGAGTAATCCTGATCATTTATGATCGGTTGCATACCGTGCTTAGTTGAGTAGGATTAGTTAACAGAAGTTAATTGGGTATCAATATATGAATTCTCTATCAGCTAATCCCGACCGTGAAATTAAGCCACTCGTTGGGAACAAGGGTTTAATTCTGGCAATTCGTGTATTTTTTAGTAGACTCGCCGCGCTAACTCTTACGTTTGCATTTGCTATATGGGTCTTGAGTTCAAGCGTACAGGCGATATCAAGCTCTGAGCCCACGATTGCTGCGATTGAGGTGTCCTTAGACTCATTGATTGGGATTGAGTCCTTACTACTGGCACAGGAAAATATGATTCGTGAACGATCACTGCTCAAGGAACCCTCTCATATTATTTATCCTGAGAGTTGGCCATTTCTAGTTGGTCTTCCAGCCAGCATGATTCTTGATTCCAAAGTTGAAGACTGGGCTGATTTTTTGAGCCATGAAGCTGCTAAATCGATTTACGAGAATGGCCCTGGCGTTATTTTATCTGAGGGAACTACGAGTCAAGAGAGTTGGTTTACAGTTTCTGGAGTTTTTTTACGAGTGTGGTCCGTGTGGAGCCTCAGCACGCATGAAACTGCCTCAGGATTTGCGGACGTGAGCTTTATAGTATCTGCTGTCTTATTCCCTTTGATAATTATCGCGGGGGTTGGGAGGGAACGTTTTTTTGCGAGCGGCCTAATAATTTTGATAGCAGGAATCCCAACTATTGTGATTTTCGGATTGAGTATGATTTGCTGGTATATCGTTGCACCCACAGGAATCGGATTCCCCGGGACGATGCGTGACCTTGGCCATATCGCTCTTTGGCAAGGATTTCGCAATGGTCTCTTAATGAGCTGCGCCGGATTAGTCTGGTTATCGTTTCTCTATTTATTTCGATGGTATAACGGACGGTTTCTAATCCGTCTGCATTGACCTCCAAACTAAGCACCGATAACGTGTGAGGATTAGAATGACGGGACTAAAGTAGGTAGGTAAATTATGAGCCGAAGTCCAAAAGATTTTTTTATGCCACTTGCGATTGGTGCCCCTGATCCCTTGCGCAACATTCCAATGAAGCCATCTCGGATGATTCACTTCATGAACGCCGCAAACGAACGCATGAGGGCCCGCGTACCTCAAATGCTTGAGCAAGTCGATGTGCTTTTGGGAAATTTGGAAGATGCAGTCTCTGTCGATGAAAAAGTGAACGCACGAGAGGGATTTATTGAGGTTGTTAAGGCAAACGATTTCAAGGCGAATGAGGTAGGTTGTTGGACGAGAGTGAATGCGTTAGATTCACCTTGGTTTTTGGACGATTTATATAGGCTCGTGAGTGAAATCGGTAACGATTTAGATGTGATTATGATCCCAAAGGTCCTTGGGGTTGAAGACATACATTATGTAGACCGACTGCTAGCGCAACTAGAGGCGAAATACAATATTGTGAAGCCGCTTTTGATTCACGCAATATTAGAGACTGGGGGTGGAGTGGTAGCAGTCGACGATATTGCCCTTGCGTCACCCCGTATGCAGGGAATGTCCTTTGGTCCTGCGGACTTGGCAGCGTCACGTCGGATGAAAACGACTCGGGTTGGGGGTGGGCATCCTTTTTATAGGGTTCGCACAGATCCGAATCCATTAGATCCTGATTCTGAACGAGCGACCTCGCAGCAGGACCCATGGCACTATTCCATCGCCCGAATGGTGGACGCTTGCGTAAACGCTGGAATTTATCCTTATTATGGTCCCTTTGGTGACATTAGCGATCCTGACGGCTGCGAAGATCAATTTCGCTCAGCATTTTTGCTTGGCTGTGTTGGAGCCTGGTCGCTGCACCCGTCACAAATTGACATAGCTAGGACCGTTTTTTCTCCTGATCCCGATGAAGTGATACTTGCAAAAAGAATATTGGATGCCATGCCAGATGGCTCGGGCGTGGCTATGGTTGATGGAAAAATGCAAGATGATGCGACCTGGAAGCAAGCTAAAGTTATATACGATTTAGCAGTCATGATTGCCCAGCGGGATCCTGAGATAGCAAAATCCTACGGAATCTAAGGCCAGTTGTGATTAGTCGTCAGGGGAGAAGATAGAAACATGAGATTTTACGAATTTGAAGCAAAAGAAGTTCTTGCGAGTGCGGGTATTCCGATTCCAAAATCAATATTTTGTAGAACTGCTGAGGAAGTGTTGTCTGCCGCCAATGAAATTGAGGGATCAGTCGTTCTTAAATCACAGGTTTTGAGTGGTGGACGAATGAAAGTCGGGGGTATTCGTTTTACTACGTCAGGGGATGAGGCCGCCGCCGCCGCGATAGACATTTTGGCATTATCGATCAGTGGTAACAAACCTGTAGGAGTTCTGGTCGAAGAACAAATTGAGGTTGAGCAGGAGTACTATGCGGCCGTCACATACGATGGACGTGCCAAACGCCCGTTAGTGATTTTTAGTGACATGGGCGGTATTGATATAGAGCAAGTTGCTGAGGACCACCCTGAACATATATCACGTACTCACTTTTCAGCTCTTGGCGATTTTTCTGAATATGTGGCGAAGAATGCGGTTGCGGACGTAGGGATTGCTGGTTCAGAGTTGAATGGACTGACGCGAGTTGTGTCAGCTCTCGCTCGGTTAGCACTAAATCGTGACATGACACTAGCTGAGATAAATCCAATCGGTCGTCTCGCTGATGGCCGGATTATTGCGCTGGACTGCCATTTAGATATGGAGCAGGAAGCGACAAAGAACCATAAGGACTTATTAGATTCGATGAATATTGGTGTCGATGAGAAAAGGCAAGCTCGCCCACCAACTAAATTTGAACAGGACGCAGCTTTTGTAGATTCTGCGGATCCCCGAGGAGTTGCTGGTAATCTTACAGAGTTTGAAGGAAATCTTGGTTTAATCATTGGCGCTGGTGGAGGTTCACTAACGCTCTTTGATGCGGTTAGAGATGCGGGTGGGCAGCCGGCTAACTATTGCGAAATTGGCGGAAATCCGTCGGTTTCAAAGGCTGCCGCACTCACCAAGTTGATATGTGAACAGCCCGGTATAGAGAAGATTGCTGTGATGATGAATGTAGTATCAAATACTCGTGTCGACATAGTTGCTCGTGGTGTAATAAAAGGATGTCTAGATGCCGGATATGACCCTGCTGAGAAGATAGCGTTGTTTCGGATTCCTGGATCATGGGAAGAAGAAGGATTTGCAATTCTAGATAAGTATTCAGTGAAATATGTTGATAGAGCGGTCAGTATGGATGAAGCTGCAAAGATGGCGGTCGAATCTTTGCGATAGATACTAG
>JAPYRK010000049.1:3938-5561 GCA_029941115.1 Dehalococcoidia bacterium
ATACTAGTTCTGAGGTAGAGAATTATGTCAAACACGATAAGAACGGTTATGGTTGGATCCTGGCCGATACCTTTTGGACAGAGGCTTATTCTCAAGGATTACTACTCAAATTTAATATCGGATATAGATGCATATTCCACGCTTCAACGCGCCGCGCGAGTTGCGATGGACGAGCAGATTGCGTGCGGAGTCGACCAGATTATGGGCGGGGAGGTGTTTGCGCCAGATTTCTATCATCATATTCCACCCCGATTAGCGGGGTTAGAAACACTTCAGACCAGGGATACGACAAAGGGATATGCGGGAGTGGGACAATATCGCGTCTTGGAGCGAATATCGGCACCTATAGGGACCGGTCATGCTATCGCATATCGTCGCGAAAGTGCCATTGAACCGAAACTTAGCAAGGCAGCAGTGCCATCGCCATTAACTATTGGCGGAGGATTTACGAATGAAACAAATCACGATCATCTCGCGGATTTAATTGATATAGTTGCGCTTGAGATTACGGATATGGTGGCCGCCGGGGCCACTGAAATCCAGTTAGACGCTCCAAGCGAGGCTGTCGGTTTAGTGTCTGGCACCAGAGCAGTGAGTGAGCTTGTTGAATTAATAACAGGACCCCTAGAACCTGCGCGCTCAGATACTGGGGAGCAGAAAATCACACGGACGGTACATTTTTGTTTAGGGGATATTTCACGACAGACTGCCACCGAAGATCAGAATCTTAAAAATTTAATCCCGCTTCTTCAGGCGCTGGAGGGAACAGTAGATAGAGTTCACCTGGAGTGTTCATATCCCGGACAATGGCAAGATATATCCGTGCTTAAAGAGGTACCAAGCTCCATGGAAATTATTGCGGGAATTGCTGATGTGAAGTCCACTAATCCGGCGACTTCGGTTGACGAACTCTCCAGTAAGATTCACGCTCTCCTTGAGATTGTGGCAGTTGATCGTTTACTTGTTTCGACCTCATGCGGTTGCGGCCGTGTACCCCATGATGAGGCAATTCGCTTGGTTAGAAACCTAGTTAAAGCTGTCAGCGTGGGATAACTAGAGATAACTATCTGTCGAAATATTGCAAAACACTTGTAGATTTAACAATTTATTAGGTCTAGGCACTTTATAGCTGATTCTACCTGGTACAAACTATCTTTCCGTAATCGAGGTGTATTCCCTAGGCTCGGGGCCGGTATACACGGTAAGCGGTCGAAGAAGGATATTGTTTTCAAATTGTTCGATAACTTGGACGCACCATCCGGGGGTTCTTCCTACTGAAAAGATCGGCACAAAGAAGTCCTCTGGAATTCCATGTAGGTAATACACTACACCCGCATAGAAATCAACGTTAACGTTCACTCCCAGACGAGAATAGGGTGACATTGCATCCACCACAGACTGGAGAATTTGATACCACTTTGGCTGTCCCATTTTCTCAGAGAGCTGTTTGACGCCTTCACGCATATGGCGAGCGCGAGGGTCTTCAGCTCTGTATACCCGATGACCAAACCCCATCACAGGCTGTCTATTTTTACGTAAATTTTTGACGTAGTCTGCTGCGTTTTCGGGCTCCCCAATATCGATGGCCATTTGCATTACATTCTCGGCGGCTCCACCATGAGC
>JAPYRK010000050.1:0-5363 GCA_029941115.1 Dehalococcoidia bacterium
AAATCTCGCAGTAAACCTAAGCGAGGCAGTGCCCCACGATCGGAGTCACGATTCGGAGACGATTCAAACGATATTAAGCGAAGTGGCAAGGCTAGCTACGGGAAACGCTTAAAGCGAAATCTTAAGGCCTCTGGAAAACCTCAAAAGAAAAGGAATAAACCGGAAGTATCTGTTTTTTCTTAGCCGTCTAGCATTTTGCTCGTATAACTATCTGTTCTTGAATTCAGGTATCCGTTTTTCCGAAAAAGCCTTAGGCCCCTCCGTTGAATCCTCCATACCTATTAGATTTTTCTCCAGATTTTCGGCGTAGCGTTGTGCTTCCCTTGAACTCATATTAGTGCTGCGATAAAGGATTTCCTTTAGATTTCTCACAGAACGTGGAGCCAAACGAGTCATTCTTTCCGCCCATTCCATCGCAGTAGGCATTAGATCATCTGGATCCACCACTTTGTTAACGAATCCCCAGTCGTAGGCTCTTTGAGCAGAGATACGCTCATCACCCCAGAGAGTCAACTCCAGCGCATTTCCTAGCCCAATAATTTTAGGTAGATGATGTACCCAACCGGCGCCTTGATTCCATCGTACTTCTGCAATACCAAACTCAGCTTTCGAGGATGCGATACGCACGTCACACTGCATTGCTTGATTGAACCCGCCTGCAATAGCGAGACCATTGATAGCGGCAATCATCGGCTTCCAGCAGTTGATTTTTTCAGAGAGTGGAAACATGTCCTTCAGATAATCTGGGAGTTGTACCATTGGGTCGGGGAGTCCAGCCGCCGCTGCAGCATTCCGTTCAGTTCGTTCCTTCAGATCTTGTCCCGTACAAAATGCCCGACCATTTCCAGTGAGTATTGATACCCAAGCTTCCTCATCATGCGCAAACTCCCAGTATGTTTCATAAAGAGCTTTTCGTAACTCTCCGTTAAATGAATTCAGGCGCTCCGGTCGATTTAGGGTCATAACCCAAATACGACCATTAGCTTCTTTATCCAGTTGTAGTACACCATCTTTAACACGCACCATATTGTTTCTCCCGTTCTCATTTAAGTTTATTTGTCACAGCTTGCCGAGTTAGCAGAAATATATCTGAATTTTAAATTGTTGTGTTCGATCGGGACATCTCATATTGACGTGGTGGGTGTCGACTCGAACGACACCCGTCGAAACGCCATGAAGAAAATCAAACCAAAGATTAATAAGATAACTCCACTTGTCTCGTATAGAAGACTGAGGCGTGCAGACGCTATCACTGAGAGTCCGATGATCGGTCCTAGTGCGGAACCAAAGTCCTGGAATGTAGCGTAGACCGAGAGTGTTTCTGTGCGAGATATTTTCTGTGCGATTTCGCCAGCCAAGGCAAGTAGTTGCATGTTGAGCAATACTCCACCAGTGAATGCAAGTATTAGAAGAATGAGCATATTCAATACGTTCAGATCAACTCCTAGTCCCATGACACAGCCAGCCGAGAATATAAGAGTAATGAGAAGGACTCGAACTCGCCCATATCTATCAGATAGATATCCACCCATGGGTCCCACGAAGACCTCTGCAAAGCTTCGCAGTCCTAAGACTAGTCCAGTGAAACTAGTGACTCCTAGCGCAATCGTAAAAAAATTCAACTCGAGGCCGTACCTGAAGCGCAAATAATGGCCGATAGTCCCCGACAGTATTCCAGCCCAAATTAGTCCTACCACCAAGGCACAGCAGTTTATAACCATAATCCGTGGGTTTCCTAAGATGTTTCTGTACTGACGTCTTTGTTGTTTTGTCTGAATTGTCAGCTCAGAGATTTGCTTGAGTGTTTTTTTAGACCAAATACCCGTGACTACTAGAGTGCTTAACCCAAAAATCAGTAATGCTTCTCGATAGCCAACGTAATCAGAAAGTATTCCGCCAAAGAGCGCACCACCGATAGCACCTATTCTTATAATTGAGGCGTTATACGACAGATTGAGGCCTAAGTTGAATTTTGAACTATGTTCAAGCGCTGTCCATTGTGCCCCAAGCCTTAGAACTGACCAGCATGCTCCCCATAATAAGCGCGCCAGTAGCAGTACTAGAAAATTCGTTGAATACGCGTAGATAATAAGAACAATTAGACTGCTCCACATTGCAGATGCAAAGGGCTTGCCGACTCCAAACCTTCGAATAATCTCTGAACTCATGGGGTTAGTTAATAGTCGTACAAAACGATTTGCAGAGAGTAGTATTCCAACTTCAGCGATTGTGAGATGCCAGAGTTCGGGTCTAGAGGGCATCACTACATATAGCATCGCATCACCGAGCAAAGCGGCCGCGACCGCCAGGCTCGTCAGCAAGATAGTTGTATTAGGTGGTGTGAGACTGGTTTTAATTGGTATGGTCTCTTCGAGAATAGTCTTTTGCAGCTGACATCTTTTAAAGATTCCTTACTCTATCGGACGAGCCTTTTATTCAGTACCGCTTTATCAAATTCGACACCCAAACCCGGTCCGGTTGGTGGGGTTATGTAGCCATTTTCGAATATTAGGGGTTCTTGAAAAATTGACCTATGGAGTGGTCCTTGGTTAGCCTCTTGTATGGAAAAATTCGGACTGCAGGTGTCAATTTGAATTGCCGCCGCCGCTGCAACTGGTCCACAATACATATGTGGGGCAATCACCGCATAATGCGCTTCCGCGATACCGGCTATTTTTTTTGCTTCGGTAATCCCCCCGCATTGACCTACATCTAATTGGATAATTTGAGCTGCTTTTTTCTCTAATATTTGAGCAAATTCATATTTTGTAACAAGTCGTTCTCCCGTGGCGATCGGGATACTGGTGTGGGCTGCGACTCGTGCCATCTCCTCAAAGTTTTCTGGCGGTACGGGTTCTTCAAACCAGTACGGGTGAAATGGTTCTAAAAAGTTTGCTACTCGAATGGCACTGTAAGTGGTAAGTTGGCCGTGGGTGCCGATACCGATTTCTAAGTCACTCCCGACAGATTTTCTAATTTGCTCAAAAATTTTTCCGGCATTTTCCATTTCGCGCAATGAAATATCTCTAGGTATTGGGTAGAGGGGCATGAATGGGTCAAATTTGCATGCGGTATTTCCTTCCGCAACAAGCTGCGCCGCTACCTCACCTGCTATTTCAGGATGTTCATTAAATTCGCGCATCCGAGGCATATAGGCGTAGGCTCTAAGTTTCTCATGATATTTACCGCCCAAAAGATTGTAGATAGGCTGACCAGTTGCTTTCCCGGCAATATCCCAAAGAGCGATATCTATGGCACTCATTGCTGGAGTGGCATAGAGACTTGGGTGCCGATAGTCATGTCTTGACGCATACATTCGGTCCCAAATTCGTTCAGTATTGAACGGGCTTTCACCAATGACGTATTCACTCACTAGCTCTTCGAGCAAGCTTATTTGTCCTTGTATAAATGTGGCTGCGATGTTCGATTCTCCATATGAGCTTCCGACAACGCGTTCTCCAATTCCGGTAATACCTTCATCTGTGGTGAGCTCGAGAAAAAGGAAATAACGCCCTCCGATGAATGGCTCCTCGTTTTCTACAACAAATGTGTTTAGGCCTGTAACTTTCAAAATTCAACTCCCGGTGCTGTCTAGTTATTTACTGGCTGGCCGTATTAATTCCATGTAGGCACATAAATGTTGAGTGAATAGTAGCAAAGTTCGGTGTATTTACGAATTTGCCATTCTGCCAGAGAAATTCCAACTGGTCACTGAGACTATATCAAGTTGAATAGCAACTTTACTATGTGAGCATCGCGCTGAGTCGTATACCGAATATGGTTATTGTC
This sequence comes from Dehalococcoidia bacterium, assembly GCA_029941115.1. Classification (GTDB taxonomy): domain Bacteria; phylum Chloroflexota; class Dehalococcoidia; order UBA2979; family UBA2979; genus UBA2979. The sequence continues at coordinate 3,790 of JAPYRK010000050.1, forward strand.
GTAACTAAACCAAGGGGAGATAAGTATTGGAAGATTATCATTATTCAATACAGCGATTTGGACGGGAATTTCTGCCTCAGCTAGATATGTCCAAACTGTATCTAGTGACCAAGGTCCTGCTATTCTTATCGCCACATGTTCAAAACTCCCTAAGATTCGCTTTCTTCTTAGATTAATCCCATCTCATTTTTTGTGTAGCATCAGAAGGTCACATAGATTCTTAAGTATTTCTTAATGTTTTTCAAAAAACTATGATTAAATTAATGGGTAAGGCCTGAGAGTATTGGAGTTGCTTCGATGAATATTAGTCAGCTGTGCAAGCGGTATTTAAGGTTAATACTTATTTCTGGAGCTTTGCTTGGATTGTTGGCCTGTGGCGGAAGCTCCGAGCCAGATAGCGGCGTCGCACGAGTTGACGATGCTGAAGCGGTGCCAGCAAAAGTAGCGACCGTTCAGCAAGTCTCCCAAGAGCCAATTCAAGCGACAGCAGACGCCTTCACGGCCTGTATGGCAAATTATGGCTTTGATCTTCCCCCGCCTGCCTTAGACGGTGATGGAGAAATTGATATTGAAGCGTTACGTGAAGCCGTATTATCAGATCCAAAGTTTGATCTGAAAGATAAATCTACCCGTGATGCGTTAGCAGATTGCGCTCCAGAATTAGTTGAAGTCAACGATTCTGCAGTGCGCACAGATGAAGATATAACGACCGACTTCACCACTTGTATGCGCAAGAATGGATTCAGTATTCCTGATCCAGAGTTAAATGCCGATGGTACCGTGGACACAGTGGCGTTGCGTGAGAGTGTGATTCAAGATCCAAAATTTGATTGGCAAGATCCTAAGACACAAGAGATATTGGGGGAGTGTTTGCCATTATTGCAAGGTGCCACATTTGCCCAAGAAAATAGCACCGAGGAGCAAGTCGAATTTCAAGATAATTTACTAAAGTTCGCCGAGTGTCTGCGAGCTGATGACGTGCCAGTGTCTGATCCTGATTTTTCTGGAGGCACTAGATCGGCGATCACTTCGATGTTCGCCGGGATCGATACTCAGGATGCGAAAGTAGAAGCGAGTATTGCCACCTGTCGCGAGGTGTACTTCAGTGAATAGTATGCAACAGATGAGTTCTAGTCATAGGCTCTAATAATCGATTGGATTGGGTGAAGAATCAATGAAGGTACTTTTCGTTATATTGTTGACCGGTATTTTGGCGGCCTCGGTGGTCTTGTTGGTCCCCCAAGAAGCTCTAAGAATTTGGGAATCTGACACATTACAAGTCAAGTCACTTACGACCTCGAAAGTGAGTTTGGAGCGCAAAGACTTGGTGACGTACGAAGAATTTGATGGAGTATTGGAGTACGGCGAAACGGTTGCGGTTGCCACCTTTGGGAGTGGCGTTCTCACGTCGATTGCAACTGAAGGCGCTCGCCTAACGCGTGGCTCGGTAGTCTACGGCTTTTATAGATCTGTATCTGACGCTGAAGTGCTGTCGGCGGATCAGCAGATTGCATCTGCTGAAGCCGCTATTTCTCAAGCAGAAGTTTCGCTTGAAAAATTACAGTCTGATCCTA
>JAPYRK010000050.1:5463-5529 GCA_029941115.1 Dehalococcoidia bacterium
TTGCGGCAGCGGAAGCCGCTATTTCTCAAGCAGAAGTTTCGCTTGAAAAATTACAGTCTGATCCTA
>JAPYRK010000051.1 GCA_029941115.1 Dehalococcoidia bacterium
CGTCATAGGGGCTCGCCTGAACATATTCATGTGAATTTTTGCTTCACGTTCTGGGATAGATAACATCATAATCCTTTCAGTCAGAGGCAGAAATACTGTAGTTAATCGGTAGACCCTTCGAGCGCTTTCTGCAATGCATCGATAAGTCCTCGTAGTCTCTCGATTTCCCGCTCAAGTTGCTGTGCAGAATTCTCTGCCTCATTTATTAGATCCGATATATCAGTCGAACTTTGCGTGGCTGAAGAGTCAGGCGAGCTATCCTCGCTGGTCCCAGAACTTGTTCCAGTTTTGAGCAGTTTCCCATCCAGCGAAGACCTCCGCTTACCTAATAGAACATCAATGGCCAGAGGGAGTGTTTTTTCCATGACAATTTGATTTCCGTTGGCGGCCACCACTCTCTGTAATTGGGGTAGGCGGGATGCTTCAGCCTGTAGGTAGATTGGTTCCACGAAAAGAAATGAAGAGCCAATGGGAATCATTAGAAGATTCCCGCGAATAACTTCTGAACCAGCTTGATCCCAGAGAGTTAATTGTTGTGCGATCACAGGATCCTGATCGATAAGCGACTCTATCTGACCCGGCCCTAACACGTTTGAATCGGTCGGGAATCGGTACGAGACGAGTTCCCCATAGTGTTCGCCGTCAGATCTGCCGGCTAGCCACGCGATTGTGTTACGCCTATTCAATGGCGTGAATGGTGTAATTAGCACAAATTCTAGATCCTCTTCGATGGCAGCTCCAGACTGTTCCTCCTCTGGAAGAGTCATGACAACAAAGTATGGTTCGACTGGTTGTTCAGCGCGGTGGAATCTCTCAGTCGGAATATTCCATAAATCCTCTGAAAGGAAGAATACAGTGGGATCTGTTATGTGGTATTTCAAGTAGAGATCTCGCTGCAGGCGGAATAAATCTGGTGGGTAGCGCAAGTGCTCCAATACGTCTGCTGGCATTTGATCTTTAGAAGTGAAAAGATCAGGGAAAATTTTTGCCCAGGTATTAACTACCGGATCAATCTCATCCATTAGGTAAAGAATTACATCGCCAGTTTGAGCATCAACTGTGATGACTACTGAATTTCGAATATAGTTAATTTTTCCTCGAGGTTGGCTATAGGGTAAATTACTAGAAGTGGTAAATCCAGGAACTAGCCAGAGTAACTCGTTGTCAATATTGACTAAGTAAGGGTCACTGTCTAACGAAAGAAATGGCGCAATTGATGAAATACGTTCTTTAATATTACGTTTCATGAGAAGTCTTGAACCCGAGGTAATCTGACTGGAAATCATTAGATTCCAGTCAGAGAGCTCCCATGATAGTGCTACACGTTTTGCCAAAGAATTAAGGCGAATTCCTCGATCTTCCCCATATTTTGTAGTTACGTTTCCTTCTCCCTTTGGGTAATCAAACTCGGGTTCATTACTGTTTCCAACAATATGATGGTTGGTGAGCTCTCCAAAATAAATACGAGCTCCTGTCTCACTCAATGGCAAGACATCGGACACGGGCGGGATGTCACTTGTCCACAATACTGGGAGTCCTTCGTCGAGCTCTATCTCATTAACAGGCGAAATAACTGCGCCATATCCGTGAGTGTACTGAAGTCGTTCGCGTGTCCAGTTGCTGTCAGGCGCCCGCATAATATCGAGTTCGCGCGCGCTGATCATCACTTGTCTTACCTCGCCGTTAATTTGATACCTATCTACGTCTACATCCTTGAACAAATAGAGCTGTCTGATTCCCTGTATTTGATTGAAAGTGTCCCGCACCGGTATCGGATCGAGCACCCGCACATTTTGTAGAGTCTTGGGGTTTGCCGCGAATTCAGCGGGAGTCACATTTTCATTGGCAGGGTATTGCCTCTCATCAATATTATCTAAGCCGTATGCAAAACGAGTCGCTTCGATGTTGCGCTCTATATAACTTTCTTCTTTTTCCCGCTCGTTTGGATTCACTTGAAGATTTTGAACACTGGCCGGATAAAGAGCTCCACCCACAAAGCTAGCGGCGATCCAAAGCCCAATAGTGAACAAAGGTAATCTGAATCCTTTATCGCTGAGAAATGAATTTGCAATTGTTGCTGCTCCGGCAAAGACACCGAGAACCATAATCACGTACATGGCAGGAAGCCGCGCGCTAATGTCGGTATATGTCGCTCCGTAAACAATTCCTCCGGCTTTGTTTACTAAATCAGCTAGATCAAAGAAAGTGCGCGACGCAATTAATATAATTAATAGGCCTACTATTGTGGACGCATGAATTCGGAGGCCGCGCGGCAATGACGATGTCATTTGTTCAAGTGATCTACCGAAAAGGGTTAGTCCATATATTCCACCCGCCACGATTCCACTGATTATCACCAGCCAGGTGATCCACCCTTGAATAAATCTGAAGAAGGGTAGGTCAAACATATAGAACGAGAGGTCTCGGCCGAATTGTGCGTCTTCGATGTTGAAAGGCATGCCGTTATACCAGAGCAGTATTACTTCCCATGATGATGAAAGCGCCACGCCAAAGAGAATTGCAAGAAATATCGTTATTCCTGTAACTAGCACCGTTAATATTTTCTTTAGTGAGGCAGGATTGAACTCACCCTCGAGGAGATCAATGTTTACAGGAGGCGCTAAACGTTCAGCAAGTTTTGCGTTCAAAGCGATTACTACGCCAGCAGTAACGAATCCAATCGCAAATAAAATTAACTTCGTGGCGATTACCGTGCTATAGACACCGCGGAAGCCTACCGAGTCAAACCACAGAATATTTGCATAAATTGTTTTCCCAGTACTTAAGCCAATGAATAAAAGAATTATTGAGCCGGCGATTACAAACCACTTCACCGGGACTCCACCCGAACCTGAATTGCCGCCAAATCTGAACATATCTGGCGGGGGACCTAAATCACCGTCTTTTTTATCATCAAAAAATGTCATACCGCTCCCTCAGATTCATAGGCTTTTTAGATTGCTAACTAGCGCGATAGGATTCACCTCTGTATATTTTCAAGGGCGTCCGTTCCATCTAACACTGGTTCCATTACTTTCCGACTCTAATGATAATAGAGCACTCGGCTTTGTTCCGTTGATAATTCGCGCATTGATCCCGACCTCGGCCGCTCTCAGACAAGCATCTGTTTTAGGTATCATTCCACCAGTGAGAGTTCCGTTACGGGTGAGTTTTTCGATTAAGTGTTGATCCGCCTTCTTCAATGTATGGCCACTCTCATCTTGTAGGCCATCAACGTCGGTCATGAAGACCAGTTCGTCCGCATTAATTTCGCGAGCAATTTCACCTGCTGCCGAGTCCGCATTTATATTTAATGCTTGGTTAGGGGGCTGAATACCGAGAGGGGCAACGACTGGGATATATTTTTCACTTAATAGGTGGGTCAGAATATGAGTACGAACCTGAGTAATTGTTCCGACCAATCCTAGTTCTGGACTAGTTTGGCGTGCAACTATAAGATTGCCATCGATTCCACTTAAGCCGATAGCTCTGCCACCAAGGCTATTTAGTTCGGCAACCAGAGATGTATTTACAATCCCTCTGAGTACACTGATAACTACGTCGAGTGCAGGCTCCGAAGTCACTCTCAACCCGTCAAGGAATTTGGTTTCTATATTTAGTTGGTCTAGCCATTCAGATATTAGTGAGCCCCCACCATGAACAACTACGTATAGCCGATCTTTACCATGCTGCGCTACGATGTCACGGAGTGACGTATCATCCGAGCCGAGGGTAGATCCCCCGATCTTAACAACACTAATTGGGACTGTTTTTTTGTTCATAAAAAGCTCTCCGCTAGACCGTTAGGTAGTGTAGTCAGCATTGATCGACACGTATTCCTTGGTGAGATTGCAACCCCAAGCAGTTGCCTCAAAGGCGCCCTTGCCCAGAGATATTTCTATCTTTAGCTCTTGTGTATCCATTTGAGCTGATAGTTGGTCTAAGTCAACATCCACTGGAGAGCCGTATTTAAAAACTTCTGTCCCCGCAATTTCTACGTTGAGCAGGTCAGGATCAATGTCAGCACCTGAACGTCCGGCCGCCATCAAGACACGACCCCAATTCGGATCTTTACCTGTCACCATGGTTTTTATAAGCGGCGATGAAGCGATGGTTTTTGCAACGACTTTGGCGTCACTTTCTGAAGCAGCCTCTGTCGCGACAACTTCAATCAATGTCGTGGCGCCTTCGCCGTCAAAGGCGATTTTTCTAACAAGTTCTTGGCACACTTCAAAAATCGCCTTTGACAATAACTTTGCCGCTGGGTGTTCATTGCTAGTGATTTGTTTACCGGTTTTGTTTGCGGCGAAAAGTAACACTGTATCGCTGGTCGAGGTATCCATATCGACGTCTAGCATATTGAAGGTACGGTCGACGTTTTCCGCGAGTGTTTTTTTTAGCCATTCAGGGTGAACCGAGGCATTTGTCGTAATAAATGCCAGCATAGTGGCCATATTAGGATGTATCATCCCCGAGCCCTTGGCGCACCCACCGACTACATACTCGACATTGTTAACAATAAATGTAATTGCACATTGTTTAGTGGTGGTATCGGTGGTCATAATTGACCGAGCAAAGTCATCTCCCCCATCTTGATGCATGTCAATTGCTTCGATGGCTGTCTTGAGCTTCTTCATAGGCAGTGGTCTGCCGATTACCCCAGTTGACGCGTTCAAAATAAAATCTTCACGTGTTTTCAGGACAGCTGATGCAAATGCCGCCATTTCACTTGAGTCATGTTTACCTTGTTCACCAGTCATGGTGTTTGCGTTTCCCGAATTAACTACAACACCTCTAAACGAATTTTTGTTTTCAAGTAATCCTCTACTTCGTTGCACCGTCCATCCAGTGACAGAACTCTTGGTGAACATACCCACTACCGTGCAATTTTCAGTTCCAGCCAAAATTCCTACATCAAGTCGTGGCTCGTCACCATAGTTTTTGATTTCACCATAACTCGCGCCAGCCAAAAAGTCGGGCGGAGATGTCACTCCACCGTCGATTAGCCAAGTGAGGTTATCTTGACTCTGATTTGTCGAATCACGGTCCATTTAATCCCCTATTTATCCATTATCTTGTCGAGTTGATTATTATAACTGCTATGAATCATGTAATCAGACCAGTTAAACGCTCCGATTTAAATGCTATAAATAAGATTTACAATCGGGAAATCCGTGAAGGAACAGCCACGTGGCATACGGACGAGTGGTCTTTGTCAGAAAGACTTGACTGGTTCTCGTCACACACCGAGGGTGATACAGAACCGATTTTTGTGTACGTACAGGAAGACACTACGGAGGAGAAAGTACTTGGATTTTCTTATTTGACAAACTATCGTGGTTCTCGTGGAGGCTTCAGATATACACGTGAGAGCACTGTATATGTAGATCCAGAGTATCAGCGCAAAGGGATAGGCAAAAAGCTCCTTAGTCACTCTATTGAAGAGGCCAGGCGCTCGGGACTTCACGTATTGATTGCCTGGATAGACTCATCTAATATTGGTTCAATT
>JAPYRK010000052.1 GCA_029941115.1 Dehalococcoidia bacterium
TTTGCGCAAATGACTTATTCATAAATTTATCTCCTCGTTTCTGTTAAAAATAAACACTGTTTAAAAAGTGATTAGTCTAAGACTCTATATCGAGTTTACAGGCCAACGTCTCTATTGGCTGATAGTCAAGATCGAAGCCAAAGCAACGTGGAGAAACAAACTCCAGCGCCTTTTCCGATCTATAAAACTGCGGGCAGCCAACACCATAAACGGTCACTCGTTGGCCAAATCGCAAACGCTCGGCATTAATAGGTGTGGATGTTTCATAATCTAAAATGGTTATCAGGTCAGGCACCGATGCAACGGTTTTCCCATCGATTTGCGCCAGGAGGTATTCATTCTTGATACTGATTTTTAGCGGTGCAGTATTACCATCAAACGCCATGATAGTCGCCTCACCGATGTCATAACCGCCGATAATTTTGGTCGTGCTATCGACCACCTTGCCCGTATATAAGTGATAAATATCACCATAAATAGAGTCTGAAAATAAGGCCGCTAAAGGCTCATATATCCGGTGAGCATTTCCGCGATATTCTCTAAGAATTCTACCTAACTCAATAGAAAAACTGATTGTTCTTGGCACAATGGAGGCTTTTAACTGGCTACCTGTCATGGGGTGTTCTGCAGAGGTGATCATGCCACCAGAACTCAATGCACACTGCCTGATCTCAGGTTCAAATTCTAAAATATCCTTGGTGTGAAATTCCGTAATATTACCTCTGTAATCGGTAGTCACCGCAGGCGTAGGTAGTACACCAAATATAGGATAAGTCATCATTTGCGCTTCCGGCAGCGCACGCCCCATACCATCACCGTTGACAACCGGTATACCCATACCTGCCGCAGCTATAATAGGAATTAATGAATTAGCACCGCCAATCTCAAAAGAAACAACCGCATCTATCTTTTTACCAAAGTGGTCTTCAAACGCCCTGAGAGTATCCACGGCATCGTTTATTGACGGCAATAATTCAAGGCTAACGGTGGGCGCACCGACTCCTCCAAGGGCGACTACAAAAGCATCGTCATCTAAATCATCAGGATCGAGCAGATCAACCGGCCCGAACTTATCCAGTGCTGCCTTAGTGATCAGTTCAGCTACATAAGGGTCACCACCGCCACCTGTGGCCAAAAAAACCGCGCCGGCTGATAAATCTGCCAGTGATTCACTACCAAGCTTCTTCATACTTTGAACCCCTTAGCCTGAGGGGAAATATCCCCCACTGCCTTAATCCGAAGCCGTGTTGATCCCTCAGCCATATATGAAATCGTTGTCTCTTCAATATCGGCGATGCGCACAGTCTTTGGATCTGCGCCAGCATTAATGGCCGTCAATTTCGCTTCATCGGACATTTTCTTGATGGCAAGTTCTCGCGGCATATCTTGATAGCACACTAGACTCTCCACCTCGCCGCCAATTTGAGCAATGGCTGCACCAATGGCATTAGCGACACCGGAGTGTTCTGGACAATACATTTCGGACGCGGCCTCGAGTTTATCAGCCACTAAAATAGCGCCGCCGCCGACCAGAACAACTGGCATCGGATCACTGGAAGGCATCATTTTCTCAATGCCCTGATTGAGCATTGATGCAATGGTACGTAGGCCGTTTTCAACGGTCTGCGCAGGCAAGTGAACTGGGCATTGATTAGGCCCCACGGTTGCTTTACCGGCGGCAACCAACAAGTCAGTTGCGGTCAGTACGGAGCCTCCAAACGCCAGTCCCTGTGTCACTAAATTGTGACCCACTGATTCAGGGCCGATACTCCTACCCTCATCAGTCACAAGACTACCCCCGCCGAGACCGAGCGCAAGGATGTCGGGCATCCTGAAATTAGTTCTGACTCCAACGACATCGATAACAATATTTGACTCACGCGGGAAACCACCCTGAAGAATGCCAATATCTGCTGTGGTTCCACCGAGATCCACCACGATTGCATCATTGAGACCAGTGAGCTTGCAGGCGCCACGCAGGGAGTTGGTGGGACCCGAGGCAAAGGTTAATGCCGGGAATTGGCGAACAAACTCGGCGTCCATTAACGTACCGTCGTTCTGACTAACAAAAAATCGGCATTTAAGACCCCTTTGCCGCAAAGCATCAGCAAATGCACTGGCCACGCTGTCGGCGAACTTCAATAGCGAAGCATTCAGTAAGGCTGCATTTTCGCGCTCTAACAAACCCAGTCTTCCCAGGCTATGTGAACAGGTAATATTCACTTCTGGGATTACACGGCGAAGCTGCGCTGCTACATCAAGTTCAGGCTGCGGTGTCATAGGAGAAAATGCCGCCGAGATGGCTACCGTATCCAAGTTCTTCGATTTGATATCGGCAATAACCTTATTAATCTCCGACCAATCTAGTTCGGCAACCGGCCGTCCATCGTAGAGAGTGCCGCCGTGAACCATGTAAACATGGTCGCCAAGACTCCGAGAAATATCTTCTGGCCAACCAATTTTTGGCGGGAGTCCGGCACCCGAAGGCAGACCAATACGAATCGCCGCCACCTCAGACAGTTTCTTGCGCTCCACCACAGCATTGGTAAATTGCGTGGTGCCTAACATGACCGCTTCTATTGAATCTCCCTGTACACCACTGTCGGAAAGGATGTTCTCCAGCGCCTCAAGAATGCCCGATGTAACGTCTACGGATGTAAGAGCCTTGGTCGAAGAAATGACGCTGTCTCCGTCGACAAGAACCGCATCCGTATGAGTCCCTCCTACATCAATACCTATTCTCATTGTGTTTCACTCGTCCCTGTAAGTGCCAGCAGGTAGTAGACCAGCGCCGCTACGATCATGGCGTCCAGGACTGCAATGTTAGTTATGGAAATCCAACTCCAGGAACCCATTAGCGCTACACAGGCGCCTAAGCCCCACGCTGCAATCGCTTTAGGTCTGTTTTTTTGCTGTAATAACAGTCGATCTTCGTGATACGCACTGCGGCGTAATATCAGGTAATCCACAATAATGATCCCTGACACCGGTACGAAAATAACCGCCAGGTAAAAGAGAAAAGACAGAAAATCATTCAGTATATTCATGAAGGCAGCGAGGGTACCAAGGCTGCCCAGGATGATGATAAGCAATGTGTTGTTGAGTTTGGGCGCTGTGGATTCCACGCTCAGCATCGTGCTGTAGAGATTCAGCGAATTCAGTACCCAACTCCCAAAGATTACAATCGCAAATGCTGCCCAACCAATACCCAGTGTCAGCATAATATTGAGCAGGTCATCATCTCCAAGAGCGGTAGCGGAAAGGCCTCCGGCACTGATAACAATAAATTGTATTACCAGATAGGAGGTGAGAACAACAAAAATGCCTCCACTCCAATGACGAATAAATCGGGTAATATCGGGCAGGATCACTGCGCCCACGATCGCCGCCCCAACAACAGCAGAGACGCCGTCACCAAAAGACAGTTCGTTGGCTGAGGGTGTACTCATGATTTGCGTAAGAGACTGGTCAGTCAAAGAACCAACAATTAATTGCGCAGTCACCGCTATTAACACCGGGACTAGCAAGGCAGAGAGTGTGTTAATTGCTCTAAAGCCATACACACTGGTCACTGTCATAACAATGCCGGCAAATATCTCAATAGGCCATGCAGGGACAGAAACCGCGTACATATCTACAGTCAATCGCTGGACTGCACCACTGAACAGGTCAATATTGACGCCAAACCAACCCAGTAATGATATCGCAAACGCTATATTGACCAGCGCTGCACCATGAGATCCGAATGCAATGCGATTGAGCATATAGGAACTGAGGCGGGTATTGGCTCCAATTGCGGCGGTAATGCAGCCGATTACCGTAAGAATGACGGTGCCGACGACGAAAACTTCAAGGGTCCGCAAAGGCGAAAAAGAAATCGCTATTTCAACGCCGGTCAGAAAGACTGGCAGCGAAAAAGCTACCATCGACGCAATAATGGCCACCCTAATCCAACTGACGGTATGCTCATCAGGTACTGGCTCAGTAGAAAATTCCGTGGACTCCACTTTCATGACGCAGCGCTCTAGTGTCAAATTCAGGGTTTATTATCGCAGGAGAAAGGCAAAATAAGGTATTGAAGTAATCAACCGTTGCTTTGGACTATATTGAAAACACATACTTATTCTGAATAATCTATGGTTATGCCTAACAAGAAATCGTTAAAGCTTGATGTAATCAATCGTAAGATCTTGGCTCAGATTCATTTACAATCTGATATAAGCAATGCCAGGCTCGCAGAGATAGTGAATCTTTCTCCTGCAGCATGCTCTCAGCGAACTCATGCCCTAAAAGAAACACCCGGTATTTGATCGCCTAAAATTTTGGTTTCAACAAGTAATTCAAAATCACTATATTCTTCAGTAGTACGAAGAAACTCGTTTAATTCAATAGTTGAATTCAGGTTACCGGCAACTATAGCTCCATTTTCTACACGGAATTGATTTGCGTTTCCCTCCCATCCAGACAGGGTTTTACCATCAAAGATTGATTCAAATCCATCTGGTTGGCTGAATGATTGGGAAGCCGTCACTAACAACGAGCTCCCAAGTAAAAAAACAAATGTTTTCATATAACGGTTCCTTCTTTAACTAGTCTTCTGCGGAATGCACAATCCCCTTTTTTAAAACTTGCTAACCGCCCGTCCAGAATAATATGTAATACGCACAGATGGAACCTACATGGGCAAAAGGGGTGTACCCCGGGGGTGGCTTTTGGCACTTGCGAGATTGTGACGGTAGGCGTGTAGAC
>JAPYRK010000053.1 GCA_029941115.1 Dehalococcoidia bacterium
AGAAAAGGGAATCCTGGATCAGGATTACAAAGAAGAGTAATTTACTGTAGTAAAACACTCGATAACGGAAGAATGATTTAACGCTGGAAAGTTGCTGACTATGACCGACGTGGCACCGCGTGAGAAAGAGGTAGATGCCATGTATACCGTGGCTTCTCTCTATCACTTTACACATATGAAGGATTTGAGAGAAAAGCAAAAACAGCTGTTATCACTTTGTAATTCTCTGGAAATTCTTGGAACGTTGCTCCTTGCGGATGAGGGACTTAATGGCACTATCTCAGGCCCAAAGGAGGCTATTGCACGTGTTCTTGATTATCTTTGTGAGTGGCCAGAAATTGGTGACTTGCAGGTGAAATATTCTTCGAGTACTGATCAGAGTTTCAAGCGAATGAAGGTAAAAATAAAGAAAGAAATTGTCACGATGGGAAAGCCTGACGTGAACGTTGCCAAAAATGCAGGGCAATACGTTGAACCCAGCGAGTGGAACGCACTGATTTCAAGGAATGATGTGCTGGTTGTTGATACACGAAATACCTATGAAGTCGGAATTGGTCGCTTTTCCAATGCAATTCAACCTAAGACTGAAAGCTTTGTTGATTTTCCAGCATGGGCCGATGATCTACTTCAACAGCCCGAGCGACCAAAGACTGTAGCAATGTACTGCACAGGAGGTATTCGCTGCGAGAAGGCCACAGCCTATATGCGTGAACTCGGATTTGACGAAGTTTATCACTTGCAAGGCGGCATACTGAAATATTTAGAAGAGATTCCTGAAGAGGAGAGCCTTTGGGAGGGTGAATGTTTTGTATTTGACGGTAGAGTCTCGCTAAAGCACCAATTGGTTGAGGGGAGTTACGAACTTTGCTATGCCTGTCAACAACCCATTTCAACCGAAGAGTCTAGCTCACCGTTGTTTGAGCCGGGTGTTAGTTGTCCGAAATGTATTGATGAGGTTACTGATGAGAGGAAACAGCGTTTTCGGGAGCGCCATCGTCAGGTTCTACTGTCCAATGAGCGAGGTGAACAACACATTGGTGACTTGGCAATGACAAAGAAAAGATCGCTTCACAAAAAGAAGCAGGATTAGTTATTTCTTGAATAAACGCCCGAGCCTGCTGGCCATCGAGGTTAACAATGTTCTGACTGGTATTATCTCTGAATTGACTCATCATGATTTTTACATAAGGTGTATTCTGGACGTATAAGAAGCCAAGGGGGGCAACATGCCGGCTAACGTAGACGATTTCCGCATAAATTTTGACCAAGAAATGTTGTCTGATTTGCATGGACGGATAGATAACATCCGTTGGCCTGACATTGGTTGGGATACGGGTTGGGGCACCGGTACTCACGACGATGTGCTCCGAGATTTAGTTGATTATTGGCGGAATAGTTATGACTGGCGCGCGTCGCTTGAAAAACTTAATGGTGTAGGTCGTCACGTGAAAATTCAGATATCTGGAACAGAAGAACTGACCCATGCAATTATTTATGAACCGCCGGAAGGAGTTGAAAAGCGAAGTTTTCCTCTACTTATCAACCACGGATGGCCGGGTTCAGTGATCGAATTTATCGATGCTGGACCAAAATTGGCGAGCCAAGGATTTACGGTTGTGACACCGTCTCTACCTAGTTTTGGCTGGTCAGATATTGTACGGGAACCGGGAATGCATCCAGGAAAGATAGCTTTAAGGCTTAATGACGTCATGGGAGCTTTAGGCTTCGACCGCTATGGCGTTCAGGGCGGAGACTGGGGTTCGATTATCGGCAAAATGATTGCAGTGCAGTGCCCCGAATCTGTGGTTGGTTTGCACTTAAATTTTGGTACACCCACACCAGTTCCAGCTGGACAGGAACCAACTCAAGATGAACAGGATTTCATCGCATACCGCGCAGGGTGGGAGCCCGCCGAAACCGGCTACAGCCGCTTGCAGGGAACTCGACCACAGACACTTGGATATTCTCAGACTGATTCTCCTGTAGGGCTCTTAGCTTGGATTTTAGAGAAATTTTGGGCATGGACAGAACACGATGAAGACGCATATTCTCTATGGAATTTTGTCGACAAAGATCTTTTCTTGACTAACGTAATGGCCTACTGGACAACTGGACGGATTATGTCTGCGGCTCGTATTTACTACGAGATGACTAATATTCCAGCGGATCAGCGGACTGTTTTCGGTCAACCTGTAACCGTTCCAACTGGTTACGCGAAATTTCCGGCAGAACCATTTGCGCCACCCCGTGAAATGATGGAGAGAGGGTACAACTTAGTGCATTATTCAGAGTACGGTTCAGGTGGTCATTTCCCTGCGGTTGAAGTATCAGATGATTATGTTGCTGATGTTTCGAAATTTTTTATGAAATTTGATTAATCATTGACTTTAGTGAAGTTGTGAGTAGCTTAAGTGTTTAAGCACGTTTATTCAGCAGAAATTTAGTTCTAGCGCGGTATTCACCCACTCATATATCTGAGTTGTGTCAGTTAGGGATTTTTCTATTTACCAAAAATAAAAGTCCCTTTAAATAGAGCTATTTCTCAGAACCCAAAGTAACGAATTGCCCATACGCGCGTTAATAAAAGCAAGATTGCAGACAACTTGGCAGTGGACCAGTAAAGAAGCCTGTGTCTGGGGTTAAGAAATAGGAAAAAGCGATCAACTAAGAAGAATTCGGATACAATTTAACGAGGTGGATGGGTATGACTAGTCGGAGGACAAAATGCCTGGGCGCAAAGGCACTTCGCTTCAGCCTGATGAAGGCTCTTCTCTTTCGCATCAACGCGAACTTGTTCAGCTTGCCTCGTCCGGCGATCAACGAGCTATCGGATCGTTATACGATATCTACGTGGTTCCACTCTACAGATTTTGCCTTAGTAAGCTCAGCAATGAGACTGATGCCGAAGATCTCACCGAAGAAATTTTTCTCAAAGCAATCACAAGTATTGACAAGTTTACTTGGCGTGATACGAAACGAAAGCGAGACGATGAAGCTGCTGAATTTAATCCGTTTCGAGCGTGGCTCTTTCGAATTGCCAGAAATCAAATCATTTCGACTTATCGTAAAAAAGACACGAGAAACCGAGTCGACGTTCATTACGAGGACGAACCTATTTGGATTGCTGATCAGGCACCTGGTCCAGAGGAAATCACGGAACGCAAGTTTTTACTTGAGCAAGCTGCCACTGCGATTGAGCAATTACCCGAGAGTCAACGGGATGTCATTCAGCTTAGGTTTATGGGGGATATGAACGTGAATGAAGTAGCTGCCCTGCTAGGGAAAGAACCAGGCAACGTGCGGGTACTACAGCACAAAGCGTTAAAAAATTTGCGGACGATTCTTGCGGGGGAATTTGATCTACTTGGAGTGGAGAGTCAAAGATGAATATGTTTAGGCAGTCTGAACTGAATGATGATGAATTAATTCAGGCCAATCGACTGGAAGACGCATTGAGTTCAATGTTCCGTGGCGGTGAGGTCGAAATTGACCAGCGCGAAGATCCGGAATTAAGTGAGCTCACGTCTCTTGGGAAACTGTTTAGAGCAGCAGCTGATGAGGCTACGTCACGGGACTCATTTAATTCGTTTCATATGAGGTCGCGTTCGGCCTTGTTGCATACGGTTGCTGAACTTCGCCAACACTCTGTACCCACAGGCTTTTTCGGATCAGTTTCGGAATTTGTGCGCACGAGATCTACAATCATGGCGAGCGCTGGTGCTAGTCTTGCTACAGCGTTGGCATTTCTAATATTCTCTAATTTCGGAGCACCATCGAGCGAAATCTCTGCGGCTACGAATGTAGAAAGCGTAGGTTCTAGTATTGGGACCCAGCAGGTGTCCAGCCAGAGCACAGAAAATTCTACTAAGGAAGT
>JAPYRK010000054.1 GCA_029941115.1 Dehalococcoidia bacterium
TGATTATCTTGAACGATTCTCGAGAGTTCATGAAGAGAGCGACTTCGATTCGGCGTTGGTAGGGTATAGCTCGGGCTCTGCCGATAGTTTTGCTGTGGCTCAGGCTGCGGCAGCGGCGACTAACAATCTTCGTTTTTTGGTTGCTCATCGTCCGGGTTTTGTGAGTCCGACGCTTGCCGCCAGGCGTGCAGCTAGTGTCGATATTTTTACTGGAGGACGAATCGGGGTGCACTTTATAACCGGCGGTAGCGATGCCGAGCAGCGCCGAGACGGCGATCATTTGCTGCACGACGACCGATACCACCGAACGAACGAATATATGAAGGTTTTCCGGAAAGCGTTGGACGGCGATGTCTTTGACTTCAAGGGGGAATACTATGATATCGAGAACGCGTCTAGTGACGTGGGTTCGACTCAAGCAGAAGGGCTACCAATCTATTTCGGTGGAATGTCAGAATTAGCGTTTCAGATCGGATCTGAACAAGCTGATATATATATGTTCTGGGGCGAGCCGCGGGCCTCGATCCAAAATCATATCCAGAAGCTCAACGGCTTCGCTAACACGCATGATCGTGAATTGAACTACAGCATATCCTTCAGACCGATTATTGAATCGACTGAAAAATTAGCCTGGGAAAGAGCTCACGAATTACTTAATAGCATTCAAAAAGGCACGAAATCGAAAAAGAGATCCGCTCGACCTGGCTCGACAGGCTCCAAACGACTCCTGGACATTGCAGCGGAAAATGAGATTCACGATGAGCGATTGTGGTTTGCTCTGGCAGCAGCGACAGGCGCTGCCGGAAATACCTCAGCCCTGGTCGGGACAGCTGAGCAGGTCGCAGACTCTATCCTGAAATATTATGAACTCGGTGTTGAGACCGTACTCATTCGGGGCTGGGATCCTTACCAAGACGCCATTGATTATGGAAAAGAGCTCATTCCTTTACTGAGACACCAGGTCGCAACCAAGCGTAACTCAAGCCGAATTTCTGCCTATTCTCGCTCACAATGAAACCAAACAATACTCTTCTGGGTCAACTAAAGAGTATTAGCAAAGCAATTCAGCGATAGCTGAGAGACAGGAAAAAATAAATGTCAGACAATCAGGAAGTCGAAATATTAGACGTCAGAGGTGAAATATGTCCTTACCCCATGATTCGAACTAACAAAGAGTTAGATGAGCGAGATCCAGCACCACTTACTTTAGCGGTTTTGACAGATCACCCACCGGCACTCTCTACGATTCCGCCTGAAGCAATGAAGCGTGGTTATGGGTGCGAAATCGAAGAAATCGCGTCCGGTGAATGGCGAATCCAGCTCTTCAAGGCATAAATTCATAAAAAGAAAGAAGTAACAACAATGATTAAATTAGTTTTCCCAATAATCCTATTAACTGCATTATTCAGTGCCTGTTCATCCGGAGCCGTAGAAGTATCTGACAAGTCTTTAGAGAGCAGAGGATATACGTCTACTGCTCGACTAGTATCCACCGATTGGGTGCTCGCTAATCTCGAAAATGCGAATGTTAAAATTATCGACATTCGCAAAAATGAAGACTATGCCGCAGGGCATTTGCCTGGAGCAATCAACTATAGCTACAAAGAACTTCAGGTTGAGGTCAATGGTGTCAAAGGAATGATTCCTGAGGGCAGGCTGGTTGCAGAGAAGCTCGGCGCATTAGGAATCACCGAGTCGGACACGATCATAATTTACGACCACGTGAAAAATCTATGGTCAACGCGATTTCTATGGACCTTAGCTGTCTATGGGCACGAAGACGCCCGTATGATGGATGGGTCGTTTGGCCTGTGGGAAGCCCAAGGAAAAGAAATTTCTACGGATGTAATCTCATATGAAGCGGTTGAATACACTTTCAACTCCGATGCGAATTCGGCTCTGATCGTTAACTTGGATCAGGTAACCGATTCCATAACCGACCCTGCAAAGACCGTACTTGATACTCGAAGTGCCGACGAATACACTGGTCGCGATGTTAGAGCCGAGCGGGGCGGGCACATCCCTGGTGCAATTCATGTGGAGTGGGTAAACAACGTGGCCGAAGACGGGACATTTCTTCCGGCTGAAGACTTAAGAGCTCTATACACAGGATCCTCACTCAACTCAAATATGGAAGTCTACACCTTATGCCAAACCGCTGTCCGTGCAACTCACAGCTGGTTCGTTCTTTCGGACCTGCTAGGATACGAGAATGTTGCAGTTTATGATGGATCTTGGACCGAATGGGGCAACAGAGAAGATACTCAGATAGCTCAGTAAATTTTGCGCTAAGACTGCTTGCTAAGAACTTCGAGTAAGTAGTTTTAGGGCTCACGTTATTACTGCGTATCAAAAGATTGTGATGATTTAAATATGGCTTTTAACTCGAACAATCTCACCATCAGTCGTCCCAACTATCAATTCTGGACAATTGTCGTTGTTTTGGGTATAGCTTCCTTGTGTGCGCTATTGTCCTTCTTTGCGGAAGCCTCAGTCGCTGTATTTTGGTTGATTGGCCTGGCGTTCGGTGTCACAGTCCAGCGAAGTAGATTCTGTTTCACCTCAGCGTTTCGTGACTTCTTTTTATTGGGTCAAGTACGGGTACTCAAAGGAATACTCGCTGGCTTAGCTGTGTCGACAATTGGCTTCGCTGTAATCATGAGTATGAGTTCTCCGAATCCTGCTTTTGGCAGCCCTCCGTCTGATGCCAACATCTTGCCCGTTGGGCTATCCACACTAATTGCGGGTACGCTTTTCGGGATTGGTATGGTACTAGCCGGTGGATGTGTATCAGGCTCTCTTTACCGTATGGGTGAGGGATATATCGCCTCTTGGGTGGCAATCTTGGGCGTCATAACTGGTTTATTTTTCCTCAATCAGACTTGGAATTGGTGGTGGGATAACTTAATTTCGCGAGAAACACCAGTTTGGTTGCCAGCTGAGTTCACGTATACGGGAGCCCTGATAATCACCACAATAGGCTTACTCTCAATTTTGTACGTATCAGTCTGGAAAGAAAGAAAAGTTTCCGCCGGCTTTACGATGCCACAAATAAAGAAACTCACGACAGATACGCAACCCACAAATTCCATTTCGGAAATATTCTCGTACCTTAAGAAAGCATTTAGTAAAGAATGGAATCCTATTACGGGCGGAATAATCCTGGGACTCCTAAACATCATACTATTTATACGTTTTCGTCCATTGGGAGTCGTAGGGGAAATATCCAGATGGAGCACGTCACTGTCGAATAGCTTAGGAATTCCAACACCGTATTTAGACGGCATGGATTTATTGGGAGCGTGTGCGCCTATTTTGACTGAAGGAGCATCTTGGTTCACGGAGGGATTCTTCCTGAATACTGGTATTGTGGCTGGAGCATTTTGCTCTGCCGTGTTCGCACGAGAATTCAAGCTCCGAATACCAAAGTCCCCCATTAGATATGTCCAATCTATGGTTGGGGGAATCGTGATGGGTTATGGAGCCGGCCTGGGTTTAGGTTGTACTTTGGGAGCTTTCTTTTCAGCAATTCCGTCACTCGCACTAAATGGCTGGGTCTATGCCGTTGGTTTGACCATAGGAGCCTATATCAGCGTCCAGTGGGTAAAGAAATTCTCCTAACTATGTCGGAAGAACCTCGTGAGATCGATTTAACCAAAGAAGTCGTAAAAAATCAATTTCAGTTTATTGACGAAGCTATAGAG
>JAPYRK010000055.1 GCA_029941115.1 Dehalococcoidia bacterium
CACGGGAACAATGATCTTAGAAACCGATGACTTTGCAAAGTGCGCCGCTTTTCAAATGGCATGGGCCGAAGTATGCGACATGACGGTTAAGCCTGTGATGACGGACGTACAAGCGCGTGAAGCGATACAAACATATTTCATGTAGGCACGTATTTTCTTAAACTTTTCGAAGGAAACACCGAGGATTTGTCAGAAGCCTGCACTGTGGGGATAGATCTGGCCGTACGACAAGTCAGCTACATGTACTACCTTGAACTGCTACAAGATGGCTAGGTAAATAACGGCAGAGTCTGATAGTGGTCACCTAGAATATCTTTCGGCTCGACGAGGAATAAATCTTCAAGCAGGGTCGAGTATATTCTCCTGAAATCTATGGTGTGACGAAGGTCTCCCTCAATAGTAGTTAGTGTTAGCGATCGTTTATTAAGAAAAATCTAAGAAAGATATGATCCATCACTACTACTCACGGGCCATCTCGGTCTTGCCGACGCCTTCATAGTCAAGCTCTTGATCATCCTCTAAATCTACAGTCACATGGATTAATTTTGCAGTGAAGTTGAACGGTGCCTCATAGGTTCCCACGGGACTGCCTCGATCAAATCCTATGTCTAGACCCGACCATGAGACCATCAAAAAGAACATTCGGTCAGTTTGCAGAGTTCCGACCACTACACCGTCCACAATGAGAGAGGCTTCACCCGTGACTGATATCACATTTTGCTGGCTATACACTCGACTACTAGGATCTGTAGTTTCGATAATACGCTTCATCTGAAACGAGACGTCATGCCGACCAACCGATAATGGTTCAGCACTTTTGACTATTTCATGATCTCCACCAATATTCAGATCATGGCATAAAAACCCATGCTCAAAATAGAACGAATAACCACCAGTCGCGTCTCCATGAGCAATCAAGACACCATTTTCAAAGTCTGATTTAAGCTCGACTGTAGCGGAGATGGTATAACTTCTACTACGAAGGTCCGGGGCAACATCGCTAGGAAGATGTCCCATTCCGGGCCAGAAGGAATAGTTTGTGCGTCCGCCGCGATGTCGTTCTGCATTCTCAGCAAATCGTGGTCCAAATCGGTCATCTAGGGGAAGAACTTGGTTGGATTCAGCCTCCGTCCACCATAAATCCTTTAACTTTTCTAGGCGTAGAGCCTCAGGCTGAGATAAATCTGACAATTCATTGAAATCGTTACTGAGATCGTAGAGCTCCCAGATATCTTCTTCGAAAGCGGTCCCGGGCTCGTGGTAGGCAACGGCTTTCCAATCTTCATGAATGATTCCACGGTGTCCGAACATTTCAAAATATTGTGTGGTTTTCCCCGTTACTGCTCCTGAATTATTTACGGTTGACGCGAAACTAACACCGGTTGTACCTGAATCAGTAACTGATTCCATATCGAGTCCAATGAGTTCGAAAATAGTAGGCGCTAAGTCACTTACATGACAAAACTGATGCCTTACCGTGCCCTCGTTGGCGGAGCTGATTTTTTCAGGCCACGAGATCACTAGAGGATCTCGTATACCACCTCCATGTGTATTTTGCTTGTACCGTTTTAGAGGCGTATTTGAGGCCATCGCCCAGCCCCAAGGGAAATTGCTGTGTGAGTTTGGCCCGCCGATCTCATCAATTTTTTGAAATTTTTCTTCCATAGATTCTCTTCTACCGTTGAACGGCCCCATAGCGTTTAGAAATCCATTCGGCCCACCTTCTTGACTGGCTCCATTATCGGACAACACCAAAATCAATGTATTTTCAAGGACGCTCGACTCATTTAAAAAGCTGACAAGTCGACCGAGATGCGTGTCAGTATGCTCAAGCATTCCTGCATATGCTCCAGCTAGACGACCAAAAACTTGCTGCTCTTCATCACTATGAGCTACCCACGGTTGTACACGGTCATTTCTCGGAGGGAGCTCTGTTCCTTCTGGGATAATCCCTAATTTGATTTGACGAGCAAGTCTATCTTCACGCGTTGTGTCCCACCCTTTTGAAAATACGGATTGGTATTTATCAATCAGATTTTTAGGGGCCTGATGAGGTGCGTGACACGCACCGGGAGTTATCATCATGAACCAAGGAGTCGTTGGCAGAGCAGCAATATGGTCTCGAATATTTCGTATTGCATGTTCGAAGAGATCTTCCGTTAAGTGATATCCAGATTCGAATGTCCCTGGAGCCTCGATGTGACTATTATCCATCACGAGCTCTGGCGAATATTGATCGGTTTCCGCATCCATAAATCCGTAGAATCGATCGAAACCGCGTCCAAGCGGCCATCCATCGAACGGGCCGGTGGGACCTGTTTCTGTAAGCGGAGTTACATGCCACTTTCCAACCATATAATTTCTGTACCCTTGAGTTCGAAGCGTCTCAGCGATTGTCGGCGCATCATGTGAAATTTTTCCTCTGTACCCTGGGAATCCACTGTCGAAATTTGCTAAACATCCAACACCAACTGCATGGTGATTTTGTCCAGTGAGAAGGGCTGCCCTTGTGGTCGAACACATTGCTGTTGTATGAAAGCCACTGTAGCGCACGCCCCTGTCGGCAAGTCCATCGATAGTTGGTGTGTCAATTTCCGATCCGTAACAGCCAAAATCAGAAAATCCGACGTCATCAAGCATTACCAGCAGTACATTGGGACTACCTGACGGTGGTAACGGCTTTGCAGGCCAGTTTGGCTCAGGCGAATCATATCGACTCATTGTGATCTTCTTCCGATAGTCTCTTACTAGTGATCAAACACAAACTTTGGTGGGTGTTCGTCGATCATATCCTCGTTTAACTGTGCACCCCAACCAGCGTGGCAGTGAAGTATTTCGCATCGAGTAATTTGCGTGCACGGCTCCCACTTGATAATTTCCAAATTATTTATAACATTAATTTAACTCAATAACGTCGGTTGCTTCAGCTGGTGAATATTTTCACTGAGTGAGCTGGCGGGCAAGCCCTAATATTATGCGGACCGACGCACATGAATATGTGGGTTTGCGAGGTAGGTCTTTTTCCTGAATTTTGAATATACGTTTTACGAATGGAAATTAATTGGTTTCCCTTGAGTGTTTACTGCTTCAATACGAAAGATGGCCAGTCTAAACGACTGGCCATCTTTGATAACTCCAGAACTGTCTCAGTTAAACGTGGTTGTTAATCCTTGCTTGCAGTAGTCCCGCTAAAGAATCCTTTCTTTTTAGAGTTCCGTTTGAGAGCGTTTGCAGCCGCAGTATCTTCCTTTGATTTTTTAACTGTCACACCGAAGAAGCCTTTATTCTCTTGGGCTTTGGTCTCATTGTTTTCTGAGACTGCCTCTTCAGTAGTTTTGCTCTGTGTTACACCAAAGAATCCTTTGGTTTCCTGTGCCTTTTGTACCAGATTTTCATCCACCTCGTCGTCTATTGATTTAGTTTCAGTTGCTGCGAAAAAGCCCTTCTTAGCAGGTGGCTCTGCAGTAGCAGATCCTGTTTCAGAGGTAGTGGTTGGCGCATCCTCCTGGTTACCAGCTTGTGCTGGTTGGGCGGAGGAATTTTCGGTCGTATCGACTTGCTTATTCGCTCCCTTTTTCGCTCCGAAGAAGAATGATTTCGCATCAGTCGCTATTGGCGCAGCACCACCAGCTGTTCCT
>JAPYRK010000056.1 GCA_029941115.1 Dehalococcoidia bacterium
TGTCGGGTCTTCAAGTTCAAAACAACGGCAAAAACATCCGGCCACTAAAACTTTCCAAGCTCTAAGAATTACAGTTAATGACGAGCTCACTGAGTTAAAAAATGTTCTTCAGACTACCCACGATCTCCTGAGCAGAGCAAGTCAAACCTCGGAAGAAAATTCAAGATTGGCGATTATCTCTTTTCATTCTCTTGAAGATCGATTAGTGAAATCATTTTTCAGATACGAATCATCCGTCTGTGTTTGCTCAAAACGATTGCCCATTTGCACCTGTCAACATAGTCCAACTTTAAAAGAACTGACTCGAAGACCCATTGCCGCATCGCAGGCGGAAACGGATAGCAACCCCAGAGCACGATCCGCTCGACTACGCGTAGCAGAGATCTTTCCGAAAGCACTCCCGGGATAATGAAAAGTTCACTTAACTTAGACAATAGGCAGGGTCGCTCCACAGAGCCTGAAAATTCTCCAAATAATCTCACCAAGAAAATAGTAGCCTATTTTTCTGAGCCTTTTTATCAAAATCACCAGTTATCCCGCGCCGTTTCGGTAATTATGTCACTGATTTTACTCGTGGCTGGACTAGCCATTTTTCAAATTCAGGCCACCGCCCAAATACCAGGTCTAGCAATTAAATTAACTGAAAGCAGACAACAATCTGCTGAAGTTGCGTTCAAGTCCAGAGTTTTGGGAGCTGAGTTGGCCTCAGAGCTTGTGAAAGCTAATGACGATGTATACCGCATTTCAAAAAGCTTGGAGAGAACCTCAAAGACAAATAAAGCGCAATCCCAAATAATTCTACACATACCTCCCCCCAAAAGTACATTCCGGCAGGTATTTCCTAGACAATATCTTCCTCCTGAGGTCATCGAATCAATGCAACGAATCGAAGAACTTGGACTGATAAAATAATGGTAGGACTTCGAAGGAATGACCTCAATCAATCTAGTAATCGGTCCGAATACTCTCCCGGGCAAATAAACTGGCGCCAGGGCGTCTTGGTTATTTTGTTTGCGCTCGGTATCTCTGCAATCATATTTCGCCTGTATGACTTGCAAATCGTCCAACATCAAATGCTGAGTGCTCAGGCTAAGTCAGCTCAACTAGGGTTAATACTGGTGCCGGCAGAAAGAGGAGTGATAGTTGATACACATGGTTTCCCGTTAGCGTTATCGGTTGAATCATGGGACCTGTATCTAGATCAAACACACTGGCAAGAGAATCCGACAGCAGCTAAATCTTCTGCCGCTGACCTAGCCCATTATCTTGGAACCGATATTCAAGAAGAACATGGTGTCCACAAAAGTCATGTTCAGGAATGGCTAATTCAATGGGCGCGCGACCCCAATACTTCTAATAGTCCAGTGCTCAAAACTTTAAATCTTGGTCAGAGAAGTTTGATTGAAACAAAGTCGTTATTTGGTGTCCGATTACTATCTCGCTCCCAACGAATCTATCCAAACAAAACATTTAACTCGCAAGTTCTCGGGTATGTTAATAATTTTGGAGAGGCACTATGGGGAGTTGAACTCGATTATAACTTGTTCTTGGAGGGTGAATCCGGCTGGGCACTTGAAGAAAAGAACGCTCTGGGGGGGACGCTCGGCTATACACCAAGTATCGGTAAAAAAACCATTCCTGGGAAAGACATTCGATTGACGATTGACTCCGAAATTCAAAGGTTGAGTCAAAAGCATCTTGTCGCCGGGTTAAAAGACTATCAAGCTCTTTCTGGACAAATCATAGTGGTCGATCTCAGTAAAAATAGAGAGGGTGCGATTCGTTCAATAGCAATCGCGCCCGAACTGAACTACCAAGACATCGACCCACAAACTGGGCCCTCCTCGATCGATCGCACAATTAATTCTGTAATTGCAAGTACCTACGAACCCGGATCGATTTTTAAACCCCTCACCGTCGCAATGGCTCTAGATTTGGGAGTTATCACGACCGACACAATTTACAAAGACACAGGCGTTTTGTGTTTCAATTCCCAGTGCACCGGCAACTCGAAAATTGAAAACTGGGAAGGACGGACTTATGGAGAAGTAAACGTGCAGGAAATATTAAAAGAATCCATCAATACCGGAGCAGCTTGGATCGGAACACAACTCCCATCGAAAGACTTCTACAACTATCTAGACTTATACAACATCGGTCACCAAACGGGCATCGATCTACGGGGAGAGGTGTCCGGTGACCTATTATCCCCCGAAAGCGACTCGTGGCAACGCATTTCCCAGGCTACCCAGTCATATGGACACGGAGTAAGAGTAACTCCAATTCAGGCGATAATGGCGCTAACCACTTTCTATACGGAAGGTTGTCTGATAGAACCATTCATTCTGGAGAGTGAGGAACGACTTAAACCTCTTTGTGAACGGGGTCATCGAGTAATTTCAGCTGCGACTGCAAAAACAATGCAACGGTTAATGCAAGGCGTTGTTGAGAATAAATCATGGCACCAAGCAAAAGTTGTAGGTTATTCGGTTGCGGGCAAAACCGGCACAGCAATCCGATATGACGAACTCACCGGCACATATGCCGAAGACAAAATGGATGCAACTTTTGTCGGGTTTATCCCGGCCCAGAACCCACGACTCGCAATCTTAATTCGCCTCACTGAACCACAGAAGAATAACAGCCTCGCAGGATCAACCGCAGCTCCAATGTTCTCGAAACTAGCAAAGGAATTAATGGCCTACCTTCGAGTACCAACTGAAGAGCCTAATCAAATCACTAGGAAGTAAACTATAAACATGGATCTTCGAATTAATCAACTCACCGGCAGATTCGTTACCGAGTCGCTAGCGTCCGAAATATTAGAAGCGAACATCGAGCCTCGCATAATATTCAATCGAGCAGTTATAGATTCAAGAGAAGTCGAGGAAGGGGACCTGTTTGTCGCACTGCCAGGAAACCGAGTAAATGGTCATGATTTCGTAAAAGAGGCAATTGACAAAGGCGCAACAGCCGCCATGATTCAAGAAAAAAATCAGGCTTTTGTCAGTCTGCCGACCATATTAGTGAAACAATCGCTAACTGCCTTACAAGAATTAGCTCGGGCTTGGCGTACGCATTTGCAAGTTGAAGTCACAGCGATCACCGGTAGTGTGGGAAAAACAACCACGAAAAGACTGACTAGTTGGATACTAGAACAATACTACTCAAC